>NZ_CP116766.1:1376666-2065000 GCF_028463985.1 Neisseria lisongii
GCTGATGTCGTGGCATTTTTCCGCCGCCGACATCGGTAGTGTGGCCTTGCTGCAAACCGTTGCCGGACTGGGGATTTTGCTGTTCGGGCTGGGTTTGGATCAGGCGTATATCCGGGAATACCACGCCGCTGCCGACAAAGCCGCATTGCTGAAAACGGTGTTGCCGCTGCCGCTGGTTTTGGCGGCGTTTTTTCTGATGTCCGGCAACCGCTGGCCGTCTGAAATCCTGTTTTCCTCAAGCAGCCGCGGTTTGGCGGCGGGTGGGCTGTTTATCGGGGCGTTTTTGCTGACCCGTTTTTTGTCGCTGACACTGCGGATGCAGGAGCGGGCATGGGCGTTTTCGTTCAGCCAGCTGCTGCCCAAAATCTTGGTCTGCCTGCTGATTACCGGCTGTATTCTGTTTTCCCTGCCCAACCATACCGCCGTTTTGTTCGGCATTTACGCCGCCGCCCAAACCGCCGCCGTTGCCTTGCTGTTGTGGCAAAGCCGCCGCACGCTCGCTGCCGCCGCAAAAGCCCCTTGGTGCGCCGACACCCACCGTGCCGCCCTGAAATACGGGCTGCCGCTGGCCGCTGCCAATCTGACCTATTGGGCGTTTGCCTCGCTCGACCGCTTTTTGCTCAAACAGTGGGCGGGGCTGGAACAGTTGGGCGTGTATGCGATGGCACTCAATTTCAGCGCCGTCGCTCTGATTGTGCAGAGTATTTTTTCCACCATTTGGGCCCCGATGGTGTTCAAATGGGTAAACGATCATGAACACTGCGACAAAATCGGCGGCATTGCGCTGCTGGTCGCCCAAGCCACGGCGGCACTGATTTGTCTGGTCGGCATTGCCTCGCCCGCCGCCGCACGGCTGCTGCCCGAAGCCTACGCCGATGTGCCGTTTATCCTGCCCGCCGCCTTGCTGGTGCCGCTGTTTTATACGTGGACGGAAGTCGGCGGCATCGGTTTGAACGTGGTAAAAAAAACCGGTCTGATTGCCGCCGTCAATCTTGCCGCCCTTGCCGCCAACCTGCTGCTGCTCTATCAGCTGGTTCCGCCCTTGGGTGCAAAAGGTGCGGCGGCGGCAACGGCGGCGGCGTTTTGGCTGTTTTTTATTTTGAAAACCGAGCTTTCTGCCCGACTGTGGCAACCGCTGCCCCGCCGCACGCTCTACGCCGCCGCTACCGCCTGCCTGAGCGTGTGCCTCTGCTATACGCTGTTCGGCAACCGTGAAAACTATCCCCTGTTCGCCGCCGTTTGGCTCGCTGCCCTGCTGTGGCTGGCATACCGCAACCGGAACCGTTTTTTGCACTTCGTCCGACGGTTTTGACGGTTTTCAGACGGCCTAGGCCGTCTGAACATCAGGTTTTACCGCAAACAAAAATAGCGGCGGCGAATGGTCAAATGCCGCCGCCTCAGCTAAAATCCCATTCTTCCACAACGCATATTTTTTTATCCGGCAAACATCATGAAAATCGTTCTTACCACTTCCATGGCGGGCTTAGGCGGCACGGAAAACGCCACTTTCCGGCTCGGCCGTCTGCTGACCGAACGCGGCCACCGTGTTATTTTGGCATCGTCAGACGGGCCGCTGCTGCCCGATGCTCAGGCGGCGGGCATGATGTGGCAACCGGTCGATTTTTATCGGGGCGGCGTGTTCGGCTATATCAAAGCGGTGTTTGCGCTGATGAAAATGCTCAAACAGGAACAGCCCGACATCGTCCACTGCCAAATGGCGAGAATCGTCCCCGGCTGCGTCGCCGCTGTGCGTTTGGCTTCGCCGAAAACCAAAGTGTTTTACCACGCCCGGGGGCTGAATCCGGAAACTTATCCGAAAATCGCCAAAATGTTCGACCGTTTGGGCGTGTACATCATCGGCAACTGCCGCCACGAGCAGGAAAAGCTGATCCGCCACGGTTTCCCTGCCGAACGCATCCGCTATACCTACAACGCTCTGCACCAAATCGACCGTGTTCCCGAAAAAAGCCGACGGGATTTCATCATGCTCGGCACGCTCTCCCGCCTCGACAAAGTGCGGGCGGTGCATTTGATGATCGACATATTCAAACAGTTGCTCGATAAAGGCTTGCCGGTGCGGCTGCAGATTGCCGGTATCGGCGAAGAAATGGAAAATCTGAAACATCAGGCCGAACGCTTGGGCATTGCCGACAAGGTCAATTTTTTAGGCGGCGTGCGTGATTTGACCGCTTTTTTCGGTGAGACCGATATTCTCGTCAATACGCCGCACTGTATCGGCGACCACGGCGCAGGTGTCGGCAACAATATCCTCGAAGCCGGTCTGTATCACACGCCTGTCGTAACCTACGATATGGCGGGCATTTCCGAAATCGTAATCAACGGCCAAACCGGTTTCTGCATTCCGTTCGGCAATCAGGAAGCGTTTATCGATGCCGTCGTCCGCTTGAGCGCCGACCCGAAACTGCGCAAACAGCTCGGCAACGCCCTCAACCGCCACGTTACGGCTTTGTGTTCGGACGATGAAATCTACCGCACCACAATGGATGCCTACCGTATGTAAAGGCCGTCTGAAAACGCCAACCGCCCGCCTAAACCTATGAACATTACCATTGTCGCCCCTTTCTGCTCGCTGCCGGACGAGCCGTATTTCAACCGCTTCCAATATCTGGCGCAGCGGCTGGCGCAGCGGCACAATGTGTTGCTGCTGACCAGCAATTTCCGCCATTTCGACAAAACCTTCCGCCCGCCTGTGCAGGCGGCTGCGCAAGGCCGTCTGAAAGAAGCCAAAATCGAGCTGCTGGCCGAAAGCGGCTACGCAAAAAACGTTTCGCTGCAACGGCTGATCAGCCACCACCGTTTGGCACAAAGTCTCGAACGCCGCCTGCAGCAATGCCGTCCGCACGAATGGGACGTGGTGGTTTCCGCCTATCCGCTGATGGCGACCAATCTGCTGCTGGGCAAATACAAGCGACGTTTGGGCTACAAACTGATTATCGACGTGCAGGACGTGTGGCCGGAGTCTTTTTCCGCCGTGCTGCCCGTGCTGAAAAAAATCCCGCCGCAGCTGCTGCCGTTTGCCCGCCGTGCCGACCGTGCCTACCGCTGTGCCGATGCGTTGCTTGCCGTGTCGCAAACCTATCTGCAGCGGGCGCAGCGGGCCAATCCCGACGTTCCTGCCGAAACCGTGTATATCGGTGCGGATTTCAGACGGCTTCAGGCGGTGCCGCCGCATGATTTCGGCGATAATACCGTGCGTTTTTTCTATCTCGGCACGCTCAGTTTCAGCTATGATGTTGCCACTGTCTGCCAAGGCGTGGCGCAGCTTGCCGACGAGGGTTATCCGGTGGCGCTGCACATTATGGGCGGCGGGCCGAACGAGGCGGAACTCAGACGCTTCGCCCACCCTGCCCTGCATTTTCACGGCTATCTGCCCTACGATGAGATGATGTCGCTGGCAAAAGGCTGCGATATTGCCGTCAATCCGATTCACAGCCACGCCATGCAGTCGGTTACCAATAAATTTTCCGACTATATGGCGCTGCAAAAACCGGTTATCAGCAGCCAAACCGACCCGGAAGTACGCTCGCTGCTGACACTGCTGCCCCATGCGCAATACCGTTCGGGCGATGTTGCCGGTTTTATGGCGGCGGCAAAAACCCTGCTGGCTTCCGACGGCGGCCATGTGCAGAGCCAAGCTGTTCGGGAACGCTTCGACCGTGAAACTGCCTACCGCACGTTCGAGCAAATGATTGAAAGACTCACCCATGAATAACTGCTGCAAACGCCTGTTCGACATTGCCGTATCCGCCGCAGCGCTGCTGGCATTGTCGCCGTTGCTGCTTTGGCTGGTGTACGCCGTCCGCAAAAACCTCGGTTCGCCGGTGTTTTTTGTGCAGGAACGCCCCGGTAAAGACGGCAAACTGTTTAAAATGATTAAATTCCGCACCATGCGCGATGCAACGGATGCCAACGGCAATCCGCTGCCCGACAGCGAGCGGCTCACGCCTTTCGGCCGCCGCCTGCGTGCCGCCAGTTTGGACGAATTGCCCGAATTGTGGAATGTGTTGAAAGGTGAGATGAGTCTGGTCGGCCCCCGCCCGCTGCTGACGGCGTATCTGCCGCTGTATAACGACTTTCAGGCACGCCGCCACGAAGTACGCCCCGGCATTACCGGCTGGGCGCAGGTAAACGGCCGCAATGCGATTTCGTGGCCGGAAAAATTTGCCCTTGATGTGTGGTATGTCGATCACCAAAGTTTTTGGCTGGACATGAAAATCCTGTTGAAAACCGTGAAAAAAGTATTCGTGAAAGAAGGTATTTCCGCCGCAGGCGAAGCCACCATGCCCGTGTTTACCGGCAACAAACGCAAGCTGGTGATTGTCGGCGCAGGCGGCCACGGCAAAGTGGTTGCCGATACCGCCCGTTTGAGCGGACAGTGGCAAGGCGTGTATTTTGTGGACGACCGTGCCGACAGGCCGTCTGAAATCCTCGGTTTTCCGGTATTGGGCGACAGCAGTCTCTTGGGCAACGAAATCCTGCCGCAGGAATTTGATGCCGCCGTTGCCGTCGGCGACAATGCCGCCCGTGCAGCGGTATATCAAAAACTGCACTCGCTGGGCTTTGCATTACCGGCAATTATCCACCCCGCTGCGTTTGTCAGCCCCTTGAGCCGCATCGGTGCGGGAACAGTTGTTTTCGCCCAAGCCGCCGTCAATGCCGGTGCCGCCACAGGCTGCGGCTGCATTATCAACACCGCTGCCAGCATTGATCACGACTGCCGTTTGGGCGATTTTGTCCACATCAGCCCCGGCGCACATTTGGCGGGGCAAACCGAAGTCGGCAATTTGAGCTGGTTCGGCATCGGCTCGTGCAGCCGCCAAGCCGTGAGTATCGGGCAAGCGGTTACTGTCGGCGCAGGTGCTGTGGTGATTAACGATTTTTCAGACGGCCTCACGGTGGTCGGCAATCCGGCCAAACCGTTGGTGGAAAAACAGATTTAAGGAAAACGCTTTATGTTGAACACTTCATTGTCGCCGTGGCCGAGCTTCACACAGGAAGAAGCCGATGCCGTATCCCGTGTGCTGCTGTCAAACAAAGTCAATTATTGGACGGGACAGGAATGCCGCGAATTCGAGCGGGAATTTGCCGCCTACACCGGCACCCGCCACGCCGTCGCCCTCGCCAACGGCACGCTGGCATTAGATGTCGCCCTCAAAGCCCTGAATATCGGCGCAGGCGACGATGTGGTTGTTACCTCCCGCACCTTTCTCGCCTCCGCTTCCTGCATTGTAACCGTCGGCGCCAACCCCGTATTTGCCGATGTCGATTTAAACAGCCAAAACATTACCGCCGAGAGCATACGTGCGGTCTTGACCCCGAATACCAAAGCCGTGATTGTGGTGCATTTGGCGGGAATGCCTGCGGAAATGGACGACATCATGACACTGGCGGAACAACACAATTTGTGGATTATCGAAGACTGCGCCCAAGCCCACGGCGCACGTTACAAAGGCCGCTCGGTCGGCTCAATCGGCCATATCGGCGCATGGTCGTTTTGTCAGGACAAAATCATCAGCACCGGCGGCGAAGGCGGCATGGTTACCACCAACGACGACACCCTGTGGAAGAAAATGTGGGCGTATAAAGACCACGGCAAAAGCTACGATGCCGTGTACCGCCGCAGCCACGCCCCCGGCTTCCGCTGGCTGCACGAAAGTTTCGGCACCAACTGGCGCATGACGGAAATGCAGGCGGCAATCGGCCGCATCCAACTGCGCCGCCTACCCGAATGGTCGGCAACCCGCCGCCGCCATGCCGCCGCCCTTGCCGAAACCTTGAGCCGTTTTTCCTGTATCCGCCTCATCCGAGTTCCCGACTATATCGAACACGCCCAATACAAATTTTACGCCTTCGTCCGCCCCGAAAAACTGAAAACCGGCTGGAGCAGAGACAAAATCATCGCAGCGCTGACCGAACGGGGCGTACCCGTTTATCAAGGAAGCTGCTCGGAAGTCTATCTGGAAAAAGCCTTCGACCACACCCCGTGGCGGCCGCAAAGCCGTCTGAAAAATGCTGTCGAATTAGGCGAAACCTCGCTGATGTTTTTGGTTCACCCGACCTTGAGCGACGACGAAATCACCTTTTGCCGCCGACACATTGAAAACGTGTTAGAAGAAGCAGACAGCTGATTTCTTGGTATATCGTGAATCACTTTAAAAGTATTACTGTGTTGGCTCGCCTTGCCGTACTACCTGTACTGTCTTCGGCTCGCCGCCTTGTACTACTTTTAAAGTGAATCCACTATAGAGAAACATCTTTCCGCTATATAATATTGTTGACAAAACCCAATTTTCAGACGGCCTAGGCCGTCTGAAAATGCCACCGTCCACCGCAGATTAAAGCAAGCCCAAACCCGATGAACTTGGACACCCTGTTATCACTTCCCCGCAGCGTCAAAAAAACCTTTTTCGTGATTCACGATACGGTGATGATTTTTGCCGCCTTCTGGTTCACCCAGAGTTTAAAAGCAGATTATTCCGACGAATGGCTGCAAACCGCCAACTGGGCGGCATTTGCCAGCACCACCTTTTTCACCATCTGGATATTCGTGCGGCTGGGGCTGTATCGGGCCGTTACCCGCTTTGTCAGCGTGCGGGTACTGACCACCGCTTTTTTCGGCAGCGTACTCTCTACCCTGATTTTTTTCCTGTCGGTTTTTGTATTCGAACAACGCCTGCGGCTGGCATTGCCGGTGGTCTATTTCCTGCTGCTGGTCGTATTGGTAACCGGCTCCCGCATGATGCTGCGTACCGTTTTGTCCGAACGCCACCACCGCAATATGTCGCCCGTCATCATCTACGGTGCCGGCCGCTCGGGGCGGCAGCTTTTGGAAGCCATCAAACAGGTTAAAGAATACAGCGCCGTTGCCTTTGCCGACGACAATCCGACGCTGCAACATACCGTGATTTACGATTTGGCAGTCTATGCCCCAAACGAAATCCCGCAACTGATCAAACGCTACGGGGTCAAAAAAATCCTGCTCGCCATTCCCAGCGCCACCGCCGAAGAACGCAAAACCATTATCCGCAATCTGGAACAATATTCCTGCGAAGTATTGGCAATTCCGGGCATGAAAGACTTGGTGGACGGCAAAATCAACATCAGTTCCCTGAAAAAAATCTCCGTTGTCGATTTACTCGGCAGAGAACCGGTTGCACCCGACAATCTCCTAATGAGCGCCAACATCCAAAACAAAACCGTCATGGTTACCGGTGCCGGCGGCTCCATCGGCTCGGAATTGTGCCGCCAAATCGCCGCCTACCGCCCCGACAAACTGATTTTATTCGAACTGTCCGAATTCGCCCTCTACAATATCCATAAAGAATTAAGCGAAAACCCCGACATTACCGCCGAAATCGTCCCCCTGCTCGGCTCAGTGCAAAACCAAGACCATCTGGCAAGCGTGATGAATGCCTACCGTGTCGAAACCGTTTATCACGCCGCCGCCTACAAACACGTCCCCATGGTCGAATTCAACACCATCGAAGGCATACGCAACAACATCTTCGGCACCCTTGCCTGCGCCCAAGCCGCCATCGAATGCAAGGTCGCAACCTTTGTCTTAATCTCCACCGACAAAGCCGTTCGCCCCACCAACACCATGGGCGCCAGCAAACGCATGGCCGAACTCTGCCTGCAAGCCCTCGCCGCCGAATCCCCCGCCACCCGCTTCTGCATGGTGCGCTTCGGCAACGTCTTAGGCTCGTCCGGCTCGGTCGTCCCCGTATTCGAACAACAAATCGCCGCCGGCGGCCCGATTACCCTCACCCACCCCGACATCACCCGCTACTTCATGACCATACCCGAAGCCGCCCAACTCGTGATTCAGGCCGGCGCAATGGGGCGCGGCGGCGACGTATTCGTACTCGACATGGGCGAATCCGTCAAAATCATCGACTTGGCCAAACAAATGATCCGCCTGAGCGGCCTCAAACTGAAAGACCCCGCCCGCAACGACGGCGACATCGAAATCCGCATCACCGGCCTGCGCCCCGGCGAAAAACTCTACGAAGAACTATTAATCGGCGACAACGTACAAACCACCTTCCACCCCCGCATCATGACCGCCAACGAAATCATGCTGCCGTGGCCGCAGCTTAACCAACTGCTCCACCACCTCGACCAAGCCTGCCGCCAAGCCGACCAACCCCAAATCCGCCGCCTGCTGCAAGAAGCCCCCACCGCCTTCACCCCGACAGACGACATCTGCGACTTAGTCTGGCGGCAAAGAAACTAGATTTTTGTTTTATAGAGAAAAAACAGCACAATAAAGCCGTCTGAAAATCAATTTTCAGACGGCTTGTTTTATTTCAATATAGATGTTTACCACGTAAAGCGGTAGCCGATTTCGGTTGCCAAATGACGGCGGGTTCGGCTTCCGTGTTCTCTTTGAACATTAACATTCAAGCGGCCGTTTGCACCAAAATCAGCATTCATACCGACTTTGATTGCAGCACGGTTACCATTGCTTGGCGTATCAAATCGGTAGCCATTGATATTAACATGGCTGCGTTTATGCTCTCCGAGATAATAAACACCGATTTGCGGCTGCAATTTCACGCTACCGACATTATATTCAGTCTGCAGGTCTGCACCGGCCCGACTATGCAGCAGCGTAACGGCAGGGACATTTTCAGTTGCCGATAAACGGCTGACCGTCAATCCTGCATTCGGCACAAGCTGCCAAGTTGGATTTAATGCAATGATTTTGCCAATTTGAACATTCAGGCTGTTCGTGTGCAAACGTGTCTGTTCGCCATTGGTTTTGGCTTTGAAGCGGGTATAACGATAAGTAGAATCAGCAAACCAGCCGTTTTCACTGTGTCCACCGCCATACAAACCGATACTGTCGGCAGTCAGATCGGTATTGTAATAATCTCCGCCATATTGCAAATCACTGTTACTTCGGCCTGCCAATACGCCGATATAGCCTGCACCGAAACCGTAATCATAGCCGATTTGAAAACCACGGCTATTCATTTTAAAACCGTTACGGCGGGCATTATTGCCAACATTTTGGGCATCATGACGGCTACGTCCGTAATCGCTTTGCAGCCACAAACCGCTCAGACGGCCTTGACGGTGTAAATCGGTTTGGCGTTGACCGACAATGTTTTGCTGCTGTTGAATCAAGAACGAAGCAGCCTGTAAATAACCCAATGGCGCATTAGCATAATTGCTCAACACCTTACTAGCCATATTTGGTTGTACCGGCTCTGTCGGTTTCACTGGCTCTGCCGGTTTCACTGGCTCTGCCGGTTTCACTGGCTCTGCTGGTTTCACTGGCTCTGTCGGTTTCACTGGCTCTGTCGGTTTCACTGGCTCTGCCGGTTTCACTGGCTCTACCGGTTTCACTGGCTCTACCGGTTTCACTGGCTCTACCGGTTTCACTGGCTCTACCGGTTTCACTGGCTCTACCGGTTTCACTGGCTCTACCGGTTTCACTGGCTCTGCCGGTTTCACTGGCTCTGCCGGTTTCACTGGCTCTGCCGGTTTCACTGGCTCTGCTGGTTTTTCAGACGGCATACCCTGATGTGCCAGTACCCAGTTTGTGCCTTCTTTTTTAAAACTGTAGCGGAACGCACCCGCATCGACATAATTTCCACCATTGTTGTTGGTCAATGAAAACACCCCATTGCCACCGCCGGTTTCTACCAAAGTCAGCTTGCCATTAGCAGCTTTCGGCTCATTTTTAGTATTGTTGACGGTAATCGTGTGCCGACCTTCCGCCTGCCCTTTGACCGCAATTTTATCGCCCTGCTGGGAAGCCAAATCGGTATTCAGCGTAAAATGGCCGCTGCCGCTCAGATTACCGTTGATGGTCAGGGTGTTGAACTGATTCGACTGCTCTGAAACTGTGGAAGTTACGGACGATTGATTCAATATCAACTCATCAATTTCGCTATTTCCGTTATAAATCCACTGGCTTTGATTATTTAAAGTAAAGCTGATTTTTCCATTGTTTTCTGGGCGTTTTTCATCTATCCGACTGATACCGTACAATGTACTGTTATCTGCCGTCAGATTAACTCTAGGTTTAGAACTATCGCTATCATGTTTAATAAATAACAGTGCATCTCTGCCACGGATACTGCTGTCTTTCAAATGGATATTTTGCGTTGCAGAATATTCATCCTCACCCGAAATCGTATAATAAACACCTACCGAAACCTCCGCCTTGATATTATTTGCCGTTAAATTACCGCCATCTGCGACGACAAAGAGGGTACTGTTGATTCCGTCCAGCCGAATTGTACTGTTATTGACAGCAACAGTTGGCGCTTGTCCTCCATTAGAATACATAGCTACAGCAGCGGTTTTTTTACCTCCCCCGCTGATATGTACATTTTCCATCATTAAACTGGAGGTGCCTGACAACTCAATACCGTAAGTATCGTTACCGTTTAATTCGATTTTATGATTGCTGCTGTGAATTTGAACACCACCGCCATTTTCATCGATACCTACTGCACTAGAACCATTTAAAATCAAATCTGCCGAATTTTCCAATGTGATAATTTTTCCGTTACCGTTGTCACCATTAATAGTGATGGCATGACCTGAATCATGCCCCCCCTCATCAGCAGGCAGATTTTTCTTTTCAAAATAACTTTTGTTAACTGACAACGTTACCCCTTGTTCGATTTTATTATAAGCTGCATTGGTCTCGATAATGACCGGATCGCCTCGCCCTTCATCATCTCTTTGATCTTCTAGTGTTGCCGAAACACCGGATTGAAGAGTTACATTGGTATTCTTCCTATTGACATAAAATATACTATTGCTCCAAGTCCAATCAGGTGACTCATTTCCATCTGACAAACTGATAACTTTCTGATTTTCATATTTTCCGGCAGGTATGATCAGAGAAAGAGATGAATCACTCCCTTTTCGTTCAATCCGCCCACCTTGGTACAATGACCATTCATTTGGCTTCTCTAGAGTATTCAAAAGCCGACATCCATTCCGATGTTGGCAGGTCAAATCCACCGCCCATGCCGAATTGGATAAAGCAGCCACAGCTGCGGCAATCAGACTCAGAGAAGTTTTCGGTGTAATCTGTTTCATAATTTCCTCAGTTTCAACCATCACAAATAATAGGCATTATAATCTTTTCACACATTAACACAAGAACACAAGTTTTGGCATTTTTAACAACTGCCAAACAAATACAAAGCCGTCTGAAAATCAATTTTCAGACGGCTTCAATCTTATACAACAGGTTGGGGTTATGCCCCGTAATTCGGTTGCAGCAGGGCGCAGGGTTGGCGTTCGTGGCGGCGTCGGCTGCGGCCGGCGATTTTTTTGCATTCGCTGCCGGCATCGGTTTTGTCGGTTTGGCGAGGTTCGTAGCTGTTGCGTTCGGGTTTGTCGCCGGTACGGCGGCGGTTGTCGGTGTCCCGATTTCTGCCTGAAGGCGTGCGGTTGTGTTCGACAGGTTCGCTATGCTCGGTTTCGCTGCCCCACCAGTGCGGTTCGAAGCCTTCGATGCGTTCTACGGGTAAGTCGCTGCCGATCAGTTCTTTGATGGATTCAAACATTTTCTGTTCGGTTTTATCCATCAGGGAAATGGCAACGCCGTCTGCGCCGGCCCGTCCGGTGCGGCCGATTCGGTGGACGTAGTCTTCAGGTTGGGACGGTAATTCGTAGTTGATGACAAACGGTAATTCGGCAATGTCTAAGCCTCGGGCGGCAACGTCTGTGGCGACCAATACCCGCAGTTCGCCCTGTTTGAAGGCGGACAGGGTTTCCAAACGGCTTTGTTGGGATTTGTCGCCGTGAATGGCTTGGGCTTTGATGTTGCGGCGCACTAAATCCCGGGTTACTTGATCGACGCTTTGTTTGGTTTTGCAGAATACAATGACTTGATTCATGTGCAAATCGACAATCAGGCGTTCAAGCAAAGAGCGTTTGCTCATGGCATCTACGGCGATGATGTGCTGCTCGACATTGGCGTTGGTGGTGTTTTGGGCGGCCACTTCGACCAATTCGGGAGCGTTCATGAATTCCTGCGCCAGTTTGCGGATTGGCGGAGAAAAAGTGGCGGAAAACAGCAGGGTTTGGCGCTGTTTGGGCAACATCTGCATGATTTTGCGGATATCGTCGATAAAGCCCATGTCGAGCATACGGTCGGCTTCGTCCAATACAACGATTTCGACTTTGTTGAAATGGATGTTTTTCTGTTTGACGTGGTCAAGCAGGCGGCCGACGGTGGCGACGACGATTTCGCATCCGGCGCGCAAATCGGCGGTCTGTTTGTCCATATTCACGCCGCCGAATAAGACGGTATGCCGCAGCGGTAGGTTTTTGATATAGGCCTGCACGTTTTGGTCGATTTGGTCGGCCAGTTCGCGGGTCGGGGTCAGCACCAGCATACGCACAGGGTGCATGGCGGGCGAGGTGGACGGGGTGGCGTAGCGTTTCAGGCGTTCGAGGCTGGGCAACATAAAGGCGGCGGTTTTGCCGGTACCGGTTTGCGCCGCTGCCAATAAGTCGTGTCCTGCCAAGGCTTTGGGAATGGCGGCTGCCTGAATCGGGGTCGGGGTTTGATAGCCTTGTTCGGTGAGTGCGGCAACGATTTCGCTGCCCAGACCGAGTGATGCAAATGTCGTCATGGTGATACTTTCTGTTTCAGACGGCATCAATCACGGATAGGCCGTCTGAAAAATAAGGGTGGCACTCAATGTGCGTCATCGAGATTTCAAACGGCAATTATGCCATAAAAGCGGCCTGCCTCGCATCTTGTTTACGTCTATCGTGGGTTCGTTTGGCAAACCAAGGCCGTCTGAAAATGTGTTGCGGATGTTGCCGAAACTATAGTGAAACAACGCCAAAGTAGTACAAGGCGGCGAGCCGAAGACAGTACAGGTAGTACGGGACAGGTTTTGTCCGGATTGTTGTTTAATCCGGTTACAAAAACCGTTCTCTTTGAGCCGGGCGAGCCAACGCTGTAATACCTTTAAAGTGAATTCACGATAGTACGGCAAGGCGAAGCCAACGCTGTAGTGCTTTGAAGTTATTTCACTATAACATGCCATAAAAACAGCCCGAACCTTACGGTTCGGGCTGCATTGCCGTTGTCTTATTTGTTGAAGAAGATTAAGGTCCAAGGCAATACGTATGCTTGCAGCAGAGTCATCAAGCCGACAAAGCAGCAGAAAATCAGGCTGTGTTTCACAGTGAAGCGGAACAGGTTGGATTCTTTGCCTTCCAAGCCCACTGCCGCACAGGCGATGGCGATGGATTGCGGAGAAATCATCTTACCGGTTACACCGCCGGTGGTATTGGCGGCTACGGTCAGTTCAGGCACAACGTTGATTTGGTGTGCAGTGCTGGCTTGCAGCGAGCCGAAGAGTGCGTTGGCGGAAGTATCCGAACCGGTCAGGAACACGCCCAACCAGCCCAAGAATGGCGAGAAGAACGGGAACACAGCGCCGGTGCCTGCCAAAACCAGTGCCAGCGTTGATGACAGGCCTGAATAGTTGGCAACGAAGGCAAAGCCCAATACCAAACCGATGGACAGGATAGACAGTTTCAATTCGTTCAGGGTTTCGACAAAAGTCGCCACTGCCTGACCCGGTCTCATTTTCAGCAAGGCTGCGGAAACGATGGCGGCGAGCAGAATCGCTGTGCCGACTGCGCCCAAGAAATCAACTTTGAACATGGCGGCATACGGAGTCGGTTCGCTGACAATCGGTGCGGCTTTTTGCACCAGATTGTGCAGACCCGGCCATTCAAATTGCACGGTAGCGGCGCTCAAAGCGGTTTTCACGCTCTTCAGACTCCACACGCTCACGAATACGGTCAGAATGGCAAATGGAGACCAGGCTTTAATGATTTGTGCGCCGGTGTATTCGCTGCTTTGACGTTTGGCCGGTTTTTTCATACCGTCGAAAGTGAAGATTTCTTTAGGCTGCCATTTTTTCAGGAAAGCAGACAGACACATCAGGCTCACCAGAGCGGAAGTTACGTCCGGCAATTCCGGGCCGATAAAGTTAGCGGTAATGAATTGGGTTACGGCAAACGATACGCCGGCAACCAAAACCGCAGGCCAAGTTTGACGGATACCGCGCATACCGTCCATCATCGCTACCAACCAGAACGGTACGATAATCGACAGAATCGGCAACTGACGGCCGGCAACTTGGCCGATGTGGTAAGGATCAAGGTTGGATACTTGACCAGCCACCAAAATCGGAATACCCATCGCACCGAAAGCCACCGGCGCAGTATTGGCAATCAGACACAAACCGGCGGCATACAGCGGATTGAAGCCCAAGCCCACCAACAGCGCAGCGGTAATCGCCACCGGCGCACCGAAGCCCGCTGCGCCTTCCAAGAAAGCGCCGAACGAGAAGCCGACCAGCAGCATTTGCAGACGTTGGTCTTCGGTAATGGAAATCACGGAAGCACGGATAATGTCGAACTGGCCGGTTTTCACGGTAATTTTATACAGGAACACCGCCGTAATAATAATCCACGCAATCGGCCACAAACCGTAGGCAAAGCCGTAAAGCGCAGAAGAAACCGCCATGCCCACCGGCATACCGAAGCCGACAATGGCCACCGCCAAAGCAATCAGCAGGGTAAACAGACCGGCTTTATAGCCTTTCAGTTTCAACACGGTCAGTGCCACAAAAAAGAAAACAATCGGCAACAGCGCAGCGATTGCCGTCAGCAGCAGGCTTCCGCCCACTGCAGTATAGTTTTGAACCCAAGTTTCCATAGAAATTAAATCTCCGTTTTCTCAGAGGATACCGCCGAAAACACTTTCTTTCCCTACCGCACCCGGCACACAGCCTGCACGGAACATCCATAAAACGCTTCAGCGATACAGTCTTTTTTCTGAAAAACAAAAATTGGTTTAACCAATTTTCGCCAAGATGCGTTAATTTACGTCAATTCAAAATGATTGTCAATTATTTTTTAAAATTCTCATTTTTTATTTAATTTCAAAATGATATGGTATAATTTTTTGAAAAACAGGCCGTCTGAAAATGTAAAGAAGCGAATTGACGGTAACAATATTTAATTATTAAAATAGCCGCCCGACAAAATATAGTGTATTCACTTTAAAACAATACAGCATTGGTTTGACTTGTTTTCATCTAAAGTAAACCCACTATACATACCAACAATTTCCGACCCAACCCCGCTATCAGAAACCGCAACCCCATGAGCAAACTCGTCCGCCCGCAAAAAATCAGCGACCAGATTTTAGCCGTCTTAGAAGAACGCATCGCCTCCGGAGAATATGCCGAAGGCGGCAAAATTCCGCCCGAACGCACACTGGCAGCAGAATTCGAAGTCTCCCGCCCATCGGTTCGGGCCGCCTTAAACATTTTAGTTTCCAAAAATATTTTAGAAGCCCGACAAGGCGACGGCTATTACGTTTCCGTCAAACCGCAGCAGGATTTCCTGCAAAGCTGGCAGGAAATTTTGGGCAAACACCCCAACTGGGAACACGATGTTTACGATTTCAGTTGCCACATCGAAGGCTGCATGGCATCACTGGCGGCGCAGCGGCACACCGATGCCGATTTAAAACGGATTACTTTTTGGCTGGAAAAATTTGAAGCCGCCTGCGCAGAAGGCAATCTCGAACACCAAATCGAGGCCGATTCCAGCTTCCACCACGCCATCGCCGATGCCGCCCACAACCTGCTGTTCAGCCACTTATCCGGCAGCCTGCTGAAAATGCTCTACCAACAAACCCGAAGCACAATTATCCGCACCCATTATTCGGACGACCCCCGCCCTACTTTGATTGACCACCACCGCACACTGTTTGAAGCCATCAAAGCCCGCCGACCCGAACAAGCCGCACGCATCGCCCGGGAACATTTAAACTTCGTCTCCCAAAGCGTGCGCGATGCCGCCGACTACCAAACCCGCCGGGAACACGCCGACACATTGGCGCAACTGGATTTGGATAAAGTGAAAAACTGGTAACGGACAGTCCGAATGAAATATGAAAAGGCCGTCTGAAAATAAGAAACCCTATTTTCAGACGGCCTTTGTTTGGATTGCTATCGTGAATACACCCAATAATCCATACAATTTTTAAATACACTCGTCATTCCGAAGAAAGTCGGAATCCATCTGTCAGATTCAGAAACTGTAAAGAAACAGTTACCTAAGCCGCCAACATGGATTCCGACTTTCGTCGGAATGATAGGCGTGTTGAAGTTGGAATGTACTGGAAATTCGGTTGATGCACCATAGATACTAAAAACGGGCGAAACTACGCCGCCCGTTTTCTTCATTTCCGCAACCAATGCGGATATTTCTCCGCTGAAAAGCGGCTTTTCCCGTCTTTGGCAAAACCATAAACATTGCTTACCTGTCTCAAGCAAAATGGCGGTTCTGTTTCGGCTGCCAAATGTTCCCGCACCAGCCGTCTGAATTTTCGGTTTGCCAGACGTTTATCTTGCTTTTCACTGCGGGCGCCGGTATGGCCAATCATAGGCGTTTTCTTGTAACTTCTGCTCATTGTATATAATCCTAAGTAATGAATACTTAAGATTCTTTGAGCGTTACCCCGTATTTTGTTTTCATGATTTTATTCCTTAATTTATCTGCCTCACACCTGCGGCAACTTCAAAAACTGTTCCCGATAATGGCGCATTTCCTCAATGCTTTCCAAAATATCGTCCAATGCCAAATGTTTGCCCCGTTTCACCACGCCTTTGGCGACTTCGGGATTCCAGCGTTTCGCCAGTTCTTTCAAAGTAGAAACGTCTAAATTGCGGTAATGGAAATACGCCTCCAAACGGGGCATGTATTTCACCATAAAGCGGCGGTCTTGGTGAATGGTGTTGCCGCACATCGGGGTGGCTTTTTCAGGAATCCATTGCGCCATAAAGTCTAGCAGTTTCTGTTCCACTTCCGCCTCGCTGTATGCCGACTCCCGCACCCGCTGCGTCAGACCACTGCGGCCGTGGGTGGCGGTACACCATTCGTCCATTGCGTCCAACACTTCATCGCTTTGGTGGACGGCAAACACTTCCGACTGTGCCAACACGTTTAACTCAGAATCGGTAATAATCATCGCCACTTCGATAATACGGTCGGTTTCCGGATTCAGGCCGGTCATTTCCATATCCAGCCAACACAGATTATTTGCACTTATTGCCATTTTCAGACGGCCTCTCGTATTCAAAAATCTCAATTATAAAGGATTGTCGGTTAAAAGGCCGTCTGAAAACCGCATTTCCGCCATGCAGAATCCGGTTTTCAGACGGCCTGATCGGCAACAGGCTTAGAACAGGCCGTGAATCACGCCTTGTTCGTCCACATCAATGCGTTCGGCAGCCGGCACTTTCGGCAGCCCCGGCATTTTCATCATATTGCCGCACAAGACCACGATAAAGCCTGCACCGGCGGAAACGGTAATGCCCCGCACCTGAATGGTGAAACCTTCCGGTTTGCCCAATAATTTGGCGTTGTCGCTCAAGGAATATTGGGTTTTCGCCATGCAGACCGGCAGCTTGTCCAAGCCCAGTTTTTCCAAAGAAGCGATTTCCGCCAAGGCTTCGGCGCTGAATGCGACATCGTCTGCGCCGTACACTTTGCGGGCAACGGTACGGATTTTTTCGGGAATGCTCAAATCCAAATCGTAGGCGAATTGGAAACGGTTGGGCTGGGTTTCGATGGCGTTCACCACTTTTTGCGCCAAATCCGCACCGCCTGCGCCGCCTTTGCCCCACACTTCGGTCAGCGAAACCTCCACGCCGTGTTCGGCGCAGGCCGTCTGAATCATGGCCAGCTCGGCTTCGGTATCGGAAACAAAGCGGTTCAGTGCCACCACCACCGGCAGGCCGAAGATGTTTTTCATATTCGAGATGTGTTTGAGCAGGTTCGGCAGACCTTGGGCGAGTGCTTCAAGATTTTCTTCGCCCAAACGTTCGCGTTCGACACCGCCGTTGTATTTCAAGGCACGCACGGTTGCCACCACCACGGCGGCATCGGGTTTCAAATCCGCCAGTCGGCATTTGATGTCGCAGAATTTTTCCGCACCCAAATCTGCGCCGAAACCGGCTTCGGTAACGGCATAATCGGCCAGATGTTTCGCCAAACGGGTTGCCGTTACCGAGTTGCAGCCGTGGGCAATGTTGGCAAACGGACCGCCGTGAACAAATGCCGGCGTGCCTTCGATGGTTTGCACCAGATTCGGCTTGATGGCATCTTTCAAGAGCGCCGCCATAGCGCCGTGTGCATTCAAATCTTTGGCATAAACCGGGCTTCCGTCTTTGGCATACGCCACCAAAATATTACCCAAACGGGTTTTCAGGTCGGTCAAATCTTTTGCCAGACAGAATACCGCCATCACTTCGGAAGCCACGGTAATATCAAAGCCGTCCGGCCGCATCACGCCGTCGGTCGGTTTGCCCATGCCGTTGATAATATTGCGCAACTGGCGGTCGTTCATATCCACCACACGCCGCCACAGCACCCGTTTGCTGTCGATATTCAGGGCATTGCCGTGGTAAATATGGTTGTCCAACATCGCCGCCAACAGGTTGTTGGCAGCGCCGATGGCGTGAAAATCGCCGGTAAAGTGCAGATTGATATCTTCCATCGGCAGCACTTGGGCATAACCGCCGCCCGCTGCGCCGCCTTTGATACCGAATACCGGTCCCAAAGAAGGTTCGCGCAAGGCTATCACCGAATCTTTGCCGATATGGCGCAAAGCGTCCGCCAAACCGATGGTTACAGTGGTTTTACCTTCGCCCGCAGGTGTCGGATTGATAGCAGTTACCAAAATCAACCGCCCCTGTTTTTGCGGCAGCTTAAACGCCGCCGCCGGATCGATTTTGGCTTTATAGTGGCCGTAAGGCTCGATATTCTCCGCAGTCAGCCCCAATTTGGCGGCAATTTCGCCAATCGGGCGCATGGTTGAAGATTGGGCGATTTCGGCATCGGTTTTAAAGCTCATGTTTGTCCCCTAAATGAAAAACGGCAAAACGATGGAAAATGTCCGTTATACCGGCTGTGCCTGCAAACGGCTGGATTTTCAGCATAATCAGGTCTATTATACGGTTTTCGAGAATGAATCGCAGTAATTTTTTCTGAAACCGCAGATGGTGCAAAATACCCGAGCAACGTACCACAAACAATGCTGCTGAACATTTTTATCCCTGCTTGGACGTTTCACGATATTCAACTGCTTTTCTGCTCTTACAACCCGTTTTCAGACGGCCTTTTGTCCGCCGCACACCGTTTATCAGGAACAAAAAATGGAATCATCTGCATGGCTTTATTGGGCGCTTGCCTCCGCCGCTTTTGCCGCACTGACGGCGATTTTCGCCAAAATCGGTTTGCAGGGCATCGATTCGGATTTTGCGACTTTTATCCGCACCTTGGTGATTTTGGCGGCGTTGATACTGTTTTTGACTTATACGGGAAAATGGCAGGGGGTTGAGGGTTTTAGCGGTAAAAACTGGCTGTTTCTCGTATTGTCCGGCTTGGCGACAGGCGCTTCGTGGCTGGCCTATTTCAAAGCGCTACAGTTGGGCAATGCTTCGCAGGTTGCGCCGGTGGACAAGTTGAGCTTGGTGTTGGTGGCGCTGCTGGCCGTTGTCTTTTTAAAAGAACGCCCTTCAACCCAAGAATGGGCGGGCTTGGGTTTGGTTACCGCCGGCGTGTTGCTGCTGGCATTCAAACGCTAAAACCGGTTTGAATCATCTGCAAACGCTGCGTAACGCTTGTCGCTTCACTTTAAAGCTAGCATTTCCCAATTAAATCCGCCAAGGCCGTCTGAAAACCGCAAACCCGTTTTTCAGACGGCCTTGGCTCTGTTTTATTCGTACACCACGCCCATCACCAATTCCTGTTCGTTGAAATTGCCGTACATCTGTTCCCAATCATGCGAGGCTTCAAACATATCGCATTCTTTGGAAAGCTCAAGTTGGCGCACGTTCATACCCTCCAAAGGCATACCGCCCAACACTTCGCATTCCAGCGGCGAAAAGGAAACGTTTGCCGATTGCGCTTCCGAATAGCTGATCGGAAACGCCGCCAAGCCCAAAACAAATGCCATCAGCACCAAGCCTGTATTTTTACGGTAAATGTTCATCTTTTTTTCCTTTTGCCGATTTTTATCTAAAAAATCATACTTCAACTACAGTTTTACTCACTTAAATCGAAAATTAAAAAAATAATCGTAACGTCGCTGCGAAAATCATTACAAAACCTTCCATAAATCGAATAATACTCAGAAAAAATTTAAAGTGCAATACTTTTTCTTATTTTTGCTAATTTTTTTCTTACATTTTTTCAAAAAATAAAGTAAACTATGCAAAAATTCAGCGCAATACACAAAATCTGTGTATCGAATAAGGAAAGATATGAATACTTTTAAAGACCGCTTGGCCTTTTTATGGAAAGACGAAGCCCGACAGGCCAAAATTGCCGCCGACATCGATATGACGATTGCCGGTTTCAGCCGTATTTGGAACGAGGGCGGCTTGCCGAAATCGGAAACCTTAAAGAAAATCAAACAGCTCAAAGGCTGCAGCATAGACTGGCTGCTCACCGGCGAGGGCGAGCCTTTCCCCGGAAGCACCCAGCAAAATACCACCGCCTACGATACTTTGGGCAATCCGGTCGATGTGGAAGAATTCGTCTTTGTACCGCGTTACGACATTCAGGCGGCGGCGGGACACGGTAGTTTTGTCGGCGACGAAACCCCGATTTTCACCATTCCGTTCCGCCGCAACTGGATCGAACACTACGTTACCCGAGACACCAAAAACCTGTCGGTGATTTCCGTTAAAGGCGATTCAATGGAAGGCGTGTTGAACGACGGCGATTCGATTCTCGTCAATCACGGCGAAACTGCGCCGCGCGACGGGCTGTATGTTTTACGGATTAACGACAATCTCTTGGTGAAGCGGCTGCAGGTTATGCCCGGCGGCATCATCAACGTGATTTCCGCCAACGAAGCCTATCCGACTTTTGAAATCGATTTGAAAAACCAGACCGACGATGTCGCCATCATCGGCCGTGTAGAATGGTTCGGACGTACCATTTAAGCCCGTCCTGTAATCACGTCCTGCGGCAAAATGCGGCTGAACTTGCCTTAGCCGCCGGTTTGAGCGACAATACCGTAATAATATTCATATAAAAGGAATCACATCATGTCAGACGAAAATCCGATTATCTTTACCGACAGCTGCTGCACCAAAGTGGCTGATTTGATTGCCGAAGAAAACAATCCCGATTTGAAACTGCGTGTATTCGTCAATGGTGGCGGCTGCTCCGGCTTCCAATACGGTTTTACTTTTGACGAAATCAAAAATGATGATGATTTTGAAATCGTCAAAAACGGGCTGACTTTTTTGGTCGATCCGATGAGCTATCAATATCTGGTCGGCGCTGAAATCGACTACACCGAAAGCCTGCAGGGTTCGCAATTCGTTATCCGTAATCCGAATGCGGAAACCACCTGCGGCTGCGGCTCTTCCTTCTCGGTTTAGCGTCCGGCTTACAAACCATGCCGTCTGAAAAACGCATTTGCATTTTCAGACGGCATGGTTTTGTTGCAGCGTGGATTTACCAAAGTGAAGTCTCCGGAAAACACGATCACGCAGCGAACCGCCTTGCTTCTTTTTAAAGTCAATCCGCTATATCCCGCAAAATTACACCGCCCTCCCCGATTGATTTATAATATCGGCTTTACCACGCCCGAGCAGCTATCCAAATGAAATGGTTCTCCCGCATTAAAACCATCGTCCGCACCGTTTATCTCTACGGGCTTGCCGACCTGTTCGCCCACACCCGCCACAGCAGCATTGCGGCAAGGTTGCCCCGTTCCCGACGTTATGCCGGCCAAGCGTTGCCCGTCCGCCTGCGGCTGGCGCTGGAAAGCCTCGGGCCGATTTTTATCAAATTCGGCCAAGTCCTCTCTACCCGCCCCGATTTGATTCCGCACGAATACGCTGTCGAACTGGCGAAACTGCAAGATAAAGTGCCGCCGTTTGATGCTGAACTTTCCCGCCGCCAAATCGAGCAATCCTTGGGCGCAAGCATTGAAACACTGTATGCCGAATTTGAAACCGTGCCGGTGGCCAGCGCTTCCATCGCCCAAGTCCACAAAGCACGGCTGCACAGCGGCGAAGCAGTGGCCGTGAAAGTTTTGCGTCCCAATCTGCTGCCCGTTATCGAGCAGGATTTGTCGCTGATGCGGCTGGGGGCTTATTTGGTCGAGCGTTTCTTTGCCGACGGCAAACGCCTGCGCCCCCGCGAAGTGGTAGCCGAATTCGACAGATACCTGCACGATGAGCTGGATTTAATGCGGGAAGCTGCCAACGCCAGCCAGCTCGGGCGCAATTTCCGCAACAGCGATATGCTGATTGTGCCGAAAGTGTTTTACGATTACTGCTCCGGCGATGTCTTGACCATCGAATGGATGGACGGCACGCCGGTCAATCATTTATCTGAATTACGAAATAAAAACATCGACTTGGAAAAACTGGCGGATTACGGCGTAGAAATTTTCTTTACCCAAGTCTTCAGAGACGGTTTTTTCCACGCCGATATGCACCCCGGCAATATTCTGGTTGCCGACGACAACCGCTACATCGCCCTCGATTTCGGCATTGTCGGCACGCTCACCGATTACGACAAACGCTATCTCGCCATCAACTTTCTCGCCTTTTTCAACCGGGATTACCACCGTGTCGCCACCGCCCACATCGAATCGGGCTGGGTGCCTGCCGACACTCGGGCGGAAGAACTCGAAGCCGCCGTGCGAGCCGTGTGCGAACCGATTTTCAACAAACCGATTTCCGAAATTTCTTTCGGTTTGGTGCTGATGCAGCTGTTTGCCGTCAGCCGCCGCTTCAATGTCGAAATCCAGCCGCAACTGGTTCTCCTGCAAAAAACCCTGCTCAATATCGAAGGTTTGGGCCGCCAGCTCAACCCCGATTTGGATTTATGGAAAACCGCCAAACCGTTTTTGGTGCGCTGGATGAAAGAGCAAATCGGCCCGAAAGCCTTTTTCAACAACCTGAAAAACGAAGCCCCCGACTGGGCGCAGATTCTGCCCGGCCTGCCGAGAAAACTCAATGCGCTGGTGGATGAAACCCGCCAGCAGGAAATGCGCGATGCCTATCTGCATCTGGTCAAAGTCCAGCAACGCCAAAGCCTGTGGCTCGCCATCATTGCCATTGCCCTGCTGCTGATTTTGCTGTTTAAATAAGCCATAGGGCATAGAAGGCCGTCTGAAAATCCGCTTTGCTCATTTTCAGACGGCCTCACCCATCTCCCTCGCCCTCTATCTTCACTTTTCGGGCAATTTCACACTATGCTATAATCCGCAATTAAATTTCTTTTATTTTCAGGAAAAAACATGAGCTTGAAATGCGGCATTGTCGGTTTGCCCAACGTTGGTAAATCCACCCTCTTTAACGCCCTGACCCAATCCGGTATCGAAGCGGCCAATTATCCCTTCTGCACCATCGAGCCGAATGTCGGCATCGTCGAAGTACCCGATCCCCGCATGGCGGAACTGGCGAAAATCGTCAATCCGCAGAAAATGCAGCCCGCCATCGTTGAATTTGTCGATATCGCAGGCTTGGTGGCCGGTGCCAGCAAAGGCGAAGGTTTGGGCAACCAGTTTCTCGCCAATATCCGTGAAACCGATGCGATTGTGAACGTTGTGCGCTGTTTCGACAACGACAACATCGTCCACGTTGCCGGTAAAGTCGATCCGATTGCCGACATTGAAACCATCGGCACAGAATTGGCGCTTGCCGACCTTGCCAGCGTGGAAAAAGCCATTGTCCGCGAAGAAAAACGCGCCCGCTCCGGCGACAAAGATGCGCAAAAACTGGTCGAATTGTGCAAAAAACTCCTGCCGCATTTGGACGAAGGCAAACCGGTTCGCTCTCTGGGCTTGGATGCCGAAGAACTCGCCATGCTCAAACCACTGTTTCTGCTGACCGCCAAACCCGCCATGTATGTCGGCAACGTTGCCGAAGACGGTTTTGAAAACAACCCCCACCTCGACCGCCTCAAAGAACTCGCCGCCAAAGAAAACGCCCCTGTGGTAGCCGTTTGCGCCGCCATGGAAAGCGAAATCGCCGAGTTGGAAGAAGACGAAAAAGCCGAGTTCCTCGCCGAAATGGGCTTGGAAGAACCGGGCTTGAACCGCTTAATCCGTGCCGGTTACGACCTCTTGGGTCTGCAAACCTATTTCACCGCCGGTGTCAAAGAAGTGCGTGCGTGGACCATTCACAAAGGCGATACCGCTCCGCAGGCCGCAGGTGTAATTCATACCGACTTCGAACGGGGCTTCATCCGTGCCCAAGTGATTGCCTACGAAGACTTTGTCGCTTTGGGCGGCGAAGCCAAAGCCAAAGAAGCCGGCAAAATGCGTGTCGAAGGCAAAGACTATGTCGTGCAAGACGGCGATGTAATGCACTTTTTGTTTAATGTATAACCCCAAACCCGATTTTCAGACGGCCTCACACCACTATGATGCCGTCTGAAAACAGCCGTTTCTCACTGGATTCAAACGAATGAATGTTCTGCAAGACCTCCAAGCCCGTGGCTTAATCGCCCAAACCACCGATTTTTCGGCCTTAGAAACTTTATTGAACGAACAGAAAATCGCTCTCTACTGCGGCTTTGACCCGACTGCCGACAGTCTGCATATCGGCCATCTGTTGCCGGTCTTGGCATTGCGCCGTTTCCAACAGGCGGGGCATACGCCGATTGCCTTGGTGGGCGGTGCAACCGGCATGATCGGCGATCCGAGTTTCAAAGCGGTGGAACGCAGCCTGAATTCTGCCGAAACCGTTGCCGGTTGGGTGGAAAGCATCCGCAACCAGCTCAAACCGTTTTTGAGTTTCGAGGGCGACAACGCCGCCGTCATGGCGAATAATGCCGACTGGTTCGGCGAAATGAACTGTTTGGATTTCCTGCGCGACATCGGCAAACATTTTTCGGTTAATTCCATGCTCGCCCGTGAATCGGTCAAACAGCGTTTGGAACGGGACGACGTGGGCATTTCGTTTACCGAGTTCGCCTACGCCCTGCTGCAAGGCTACGACTTTGCCGAACTCAACCGCCGCCATCAGGCGGTGTTGGAAATCGGCGGTTCCGACCAATGGGGCAACATCACCGCCGGTATCGACCTGACCCGCCGCCTGCACCGCAAAACCGTGTACGGCCTGACCCTGCCGCTGGTAACCAAATCAGACGGTACCAAATTCGGCAAAACCGAAGGCGGCGCTGTGTGGCTGAACGCTAAAAAAACCTCGCCGTACCAATTCTACCAATTCTGGCTGAAAGTAGCGGATGCCGATGTGTATAAATTCCTGAAATATTTCACATTCCTATCCGTAGAAGAAATCGACACTATCGAAGCCAAAGACCAAGCCAGCGGCACCAAACCCGAAGCACAACGCATTCTTGCCGAAGAAATGACCCGCCTGATTCACGGCGAAGCAGCTTTGGAAGCGGCGCAACGCATTTCCGCCAGCCTGTTTGCCGAAGACCAAAGCAACCTGACCGAAGCCGACTTCGAACAACTCGCCCTCGACGGCCTGCCTGCTTTTGAAGTTTCAGGCCGTCTGAATGTGGTCGAAGCCTTGGTAAACGCCAAACTCGCCGCCTCCAATAAGGAAGCACGGGGCTTTGTGAACAGCAAAGCCGTGGTTTTAAACGGCAAAACCGCCGAGCAGAACAATGCCGACTTTGCCGCCGAAAAACCCGACGACGCTTATCTGCTGACAGACGAACACAAACGCTTCGGCAAATACACCATCGTCCGCCGCGGCAAACGCAACCACGCCCTGCTGATTTGGTCGTAACCCGAAACACCCAAACAAAACGCCTGAAGATTTCAGGCGTTTTTTATCTTGATAACGATAGAAAATGATGGAGGCCGTCTGAAAACACGCATTTTCAGACGGCCTATAGTAAATCCACTTTCAAAGTATAGTTAAAACACCGAATTTTCTGTACAAATCGGCAAGCTAAGTTGGTCCACCGGCACTTTGTTCCCCGTCCCGCTGGCGGGAAGGGGCTAGGGGAAGGGTGGTTCGTTGTAGCGTCATATTTTTTCGGTTGATTTACTATATATAGTGAATCCTCTTTCAAAGTATTACAACACAAACCACCTTTTCCCAATTTTAGCTTCGCAGAAACCCGTTGCACGCATTTTCAGACAACGTTCATGGAATTTAACGAACACGTGCATGCTTGGGCAAGCACGCTACACCCTAACCCTCTTCCCGCTAGAGGGAAAAGGTTAGGGGAAGAGTGGTTCACGTAGGTTGTATTTTTGGTTAATTCACTATAGAGACGGCTTCGGATTTACAGCCAGCCATACTGACCTTTTGCCGGATCGCTGTCTCGGGCGGCTTGGGCATCGGCAACGGTCATGCCCAAGGCTTGGGCGACACCTTCGCCGTAGGCCGGATCGCAGGCGTAGCAGTTGCGGATATGGCGGTATTTGATGAAATCCAAGGCATCGCCCATGGCGGCGGCGGTGTTAGTGAACAAGGCCTGTTTTTCCTGTTCGTTCATCAGATTAAACAGCGCACGGGGTTGGCTGAAATAGTCGCTGTCGTCTTCACGGTAGTTCCAACGGGCGGCATCGCCGTTGATTTTCAAAGGCGGTTCGGCAAATTGCGATTGCTGTTGCCACTGGCTGAAGCTGTTCGGCTCATAATGCGGCAAACTACCGTAGTTGCCGTCGGATCGGCCTTGTCCGTCCCGCTGGTTGCTGTGTACGGGACAGCGTGGGCGGTTTACCGGAATTTGGTGGTGGTTTACGCCCAAGCGGTAGCGTTGTGCGTCGGCATAGTTAAACAGGCGGGCCTGCAGCATACGGTCGGGCGATACGCTGATGCCGGGTACTAAATTGCTCGGTGCAAAGGCGGACTGTTCGACATCGGCGAAGAAGTTTTCCGGATTGCGGTTGAGTTCGACCACGCCGACTTCAATCAGCGGATAATCGGATTTCGGCCATACTTTGGTCAGGTCAAACGGGTGATACGGCACTTTTTCGGCATCGGCTTCCGGCATGATTTGCACATACATCGTCCATTTCGGAAAATCGCCTTTTTCGATGCTTTCGTACAAATCCCGCTGATGGCTTTCACGGTCTTCGGCGATGATGGCTGCGGCTTCCTCGTTGGTCAGATTTTTAATGCCTTGTTGGGTGCGGAAATGGAATTTCACCCAGAAGCGTTCGTTTTGCTCGTTGATAAAGCTGTAGGTATGCGAACCGAAACCGTGCATATGGCGGTAGCTAGCGGGAATACCCCGGTCGCTCATCACGATGGTTACTTGGTGCAGAGCTTCGGGCAACAAGGTCCAAAAATCCCAGTTGTTGGTGGCGGAACGCATATTGGTGCGGGGATCACGTTTTACCGCTTTGTTCAAATCGGGGAATTTAAGCGGATCACGCAGGAAAAATACCGGCGTGTTGTTGCCGACCATATCCCAGTTGCCCTCTTCGGTATAGAATTTCAGGGCAAAACCACGGATATCCCGCTCGGCATCGGCTGCGCCCCGCTCACCGGCAACGGTGGTAAAGCGGGCAAACATTTCGGTTTGTTTGCCGACTTGGCTGAAAATTTTGGCACGGGTGTAGCGGGTAATGTCGTTGGTAACGGTAAACGTACCGAATGCGCCCGAACCTTTGGCGTGCATACGGCGTTCGGGAATCACTTCCCGCACAAAATTGGCAAGTTTTTCGTTCAGCCACAAATCTTGCGCCAAAATCGGGCCGCGGGGGCCTGCGGTCAGGCTGTTTTGATTATCGACAACGGGGGCACCATTGTTCATGGTTAGATGGGTTACAGGACATTTGTTCATAATTTACTCCTTTAGGTGTTTTATAGTGAATTTACTATAAAAGGTGTTTCAATAAATGTTTTCTATGGAGTAAACTTTATCACTTTATTTTTGCTATTAAAACTATGATTTTGATTTATTTTAGTTATGAATTGAGGCAAATTATTGATAATATAAAACAAAAGGCCGTCTGAAAACAGGCTTCCCCATTTTCAGACGGCCTTTGCCGTATCGCTGCAATAGTTACATAAAGAAAATTGCCGCGACAATCACTGCAATCACGCCGTAAATCGTCATTGGAATAACGGTTTTTTTGATAATTGTTCCTTCGGCGTTATGCACGTTCAATACAGTACACACGGCGATGATGTTGTTGATACACACCATATTGCCCATTGCGCCGCCGACCGACTGCAGGGCGAGAATCAGGGTGGCCGACAGGCCGGTATCAGTGGCAATCTGCTGCTGAATCGGGCCGAAAGTCAGGTTGGACACGGTATTCGATCCGGAGAAGAATGCGCCGATTGCACCCAGATACGGCGAGAAATACACCCAATTATCGCCCGCCATCGCTGCAAATTCCTTGCCGATGATTTTCACCATCGAATCATCGCCGCCGACCATCATCAGTTTTACCATAATCAGCGCACCCATCAGCGCCAGCAGCGGTTTGTTGGTCTGATGAACCGTCGCCACATAAAACGACCATGCGTCTTTAAACTTGGTGCGGTACAGCACAATACAAATCCACACGGTCAGCACAAACGGAATCCATGCCGGCACATACAGCGTTTGGTATTTTTCCGATACCGCTTCGCCGAAAATCTGACCGAACACAATCGTCAGCGACTGCGTAACCGTAATATCGCTCAAACCCGGCAGCGAAAAGCCAAACCAAGGCTCGCTGCTGGTCAGTAGCCCTTTCAGACCGAGCTGTTTGATACGGGTTACCACCAGCATACCGATCAGCATACCCAGCGGTGCCAAGGCTTTGGCAACTTGCAGCAGCGGCACTTTTTCCGCTTCCGGGTCTTTCGCATAGTCTTTACTCAAACCCCAGCCCTTATCGGCGGCAAATACCGACACCATCAGGCCGATTGCGCCCGCCACCAGAGACGGAAATTCTTCATTCACCATCGCCAGCGCAACATAAGGCAGCGTGCAGGACAACACCGAAATATAGATAAAGCCGATGTTTTTGCGGATTTCTTCTCTAGAAACAATAAAGCCCAAGCCGATAACCGGAATAATAAAACCGGCGAAAAAGTGCATAATACCGGTTTGGCGGCCGATGTCGAGAATATCGGCGGCACTTAAGTTCAGTGGCGCAAAACCGAACCAAGTCGGCGTACCCACCGCACCAAACGACACCGGCACCGAGTTCATCACCAGTGTAAACACCGCCACCCGCAGCGGGTTAAAACCCAAACTCATCAAAATCGGGGCGGCAATAGCGGCAGGCGTACCGAAACCGGAAGCGCCTTCAATCATAAACGCAAACGCCCAGCCGATAATCATCAGCTGCGCCACCGGATTCGGGCTGATATTCGCCAGCCATTTGCGGATAATGTCGATACAGCCGGTGGTTTCCATCATGCGGTTGAACATAATCGCACCGAAAATCACCGTAATCGGTGTCAGCGTGGACACCAAACCCGAAGCGGCAGTGGCATTGAGCAGCATAAAATCGTCGCCGAAATAAGCGATTTTAATCACATAAATCAACGCCGCTACCAACGGCAGCGCAATATACGACGGCATACTGTTTTTCTTCACCATCAGCCAAATCAGCAGCACAATGGGGAAAATACTGAGAAAAAGAGACATTTTCTGACCCTGTTGCAAAAACAATCAAATTGAGAAACCGCCCGTATCATACCCCTGCTGTTTGCATCATCGAAAACGCAAGAGAACGACACAGCAAATTGGTTTGACCAATTTTCTCAAAAAACGTGTTACTTTACGGAATTTAAAACCCACGGTCAAGCAACTTAACCTTTACAGTGCAACAGTTGATGAAACGGATTTTAGCTTTGCAGAAACTCGCTTTGCTCGTTTTGGCGAAACCTGCGGTTTTAGCTGCGCAGAAACTCACTACGCTCGTTTTCAGACGGCATTGATGTGAAATTGAAAGAACATGTGCGTGCTGAGGCACGCACGCTACACCTTAGAACGAGGAACTGTATGTAAAGCGAGCAATTTATTGCCCGCCAATCATATGCCAACTACCGCTGGCTTACCGATTTGTACAGCAAATTTGGTATTTCACTATATATGAATCATCAGAAAGTTTGCTTCAGGCCGTCTGAAAATGAAGATTTTATTAAAATGGCCAAACAAGTTTATATAGCGGAATAACCCCAAAGCAATACAAGGCGACACGCCACAAACATTATGAACAATACGACAAGGCGAAGCCAACGCTGTAGTGCTTTGAGATTATTCCACTATACCAAGCCCAAACCGCCTATTCTATACCCGCCAGTTTGTGCGTCTGGATACTGAGTTGCCAATGCACGGCGGCGTTCGGGCGGCTGTTTAACACGCCGATTTGGCGTATGGTTTCATAAATATTCATCTCGCCGTTTTGCTCGCAGGGCGAAAGGTAAAAGTGTTTTGCCCTGATTTTGTCTTCCATCAACCGGCAAAATCCGGTTACATCGCCGTCGGCGACAATCCGCACTTCGTCTGCGGCGGCAATGCAGTTTTTTTCGTATTTGGCGGCATAACAGGCTTTGGGGCTAACGGCGACAAAATCAATTTGCGGCGGCGCAGGGTTTAAACCGTTGCTTTCCATACATAAATAATAGCCTTCGGCTTTGAGTGCATCGAGCAAAACCGCCAAATGCGGCTGAATGGTCGGTTCGCCGCCGGTAATGATGATGTTGCGGGCGGTGTGTTTTTTCAGACGGCCTAAAATCTCGTTCAGGCTCATCATTTCAAAAGTCAGATAATCGGTGTCGCACCAAGAACATGCCAAATTGCATTTGCCCAAGCGGATAAACACCGCCGGCATACCTGTGTTGTAGCCCTCGCCTTGCAGACTTTCAAAAATTTCCACAATCCGAAACAACGGATTTTGCGGCAAAATCTGCGTTACACCCATATCGTTGCCACCGCCGCCAATGCTGCAGGCAGCCCCTGTTTCCACAAAATGCCTTTGTTGCCGGAACTCAATGCGCCCCACGAAGCGGCCAGCAGCACAAAACCCAAAAACAGCAGCGTGGCGCTGTACACGGCCACCGCCGGTGCGGCAAACTGCGCCCACAACAGCCCGACGGCGAGAAAGGCGTTATACAGCCCTTGGTTGCTGAACATGATTTGCACCCGTTTCTGCTGCATAAATTCATGCGGCATGTCAAAAATCTGCGCTGCTTTGTCGCTCGGAATGCAGCACATTTCCAGATAGGCGATGTAGAAATGTTCCACAGCCACCAATAAAACCAATAATATGCTTAATATTTTCATTTACTTATCCTTCGTATTCTGCACAAGAAGTCGGCGTTTCCCACAATTTCACGCTGCACACGTTCAGCCCTGCGTTTTTCAGACGGCCATACATCAGCGCCGCCATATTTTCGGCAGTGGTACGGCAAGGCAGGCGCAACGTTTTCATTTGCCAGCCGTCCAGCAGCGCCGCAATCTGACTTTCACGCTCATTGCCGCCGTGGTAAATAAACGCATGGTCGAAAGGATTGATGATTTCGGCTTGAACGATGGTTTTCAAATCGGCAAAATCCATCACCATACCGTCTTTTGCCCCACCCTGAATCAGGCCGTCTGAAACGGTGATTTCCAGTTTGTAGGTGTGGCCGTGCAGATTGCGGCATTTACCGTCGTGGCCGTCGAGCATGTGCGACGAATCGAAAGTGAAGATTTTGGTAATTTTCATAACGACTCCACCACCGTTTTCAGACGGCCTTGACTGTCCAAATATTCCTGCAATCCCCGTTCCCGCAAAACGCAGCTCGGGCATTCATGGCAGCCGCCGATAACGCCGTTGTAACAGGTGTGGGTATGTTGCAAAACATAATCCAAACGCCCCAATTTGTCCGCCAGCGCCCAAGTCTGCGCCTTGGTCAGATACATCAGCGGCGTGTGGATTTGGAATGCGTAGTCCATCGCCAGATTCAGGGTAACGTTCATGGATTTGACAAATACGTCCCGACAGTCGGGATAACCGGAAAAATCGGTTTCGCACACGCCGGTAATGATGTGGCGTATGCCTTGCCCTTTGGCGTAAATAGCGGCATACAGCAAAAACAGGGCGTTGCGTCCGTCCACAAAAGTATTGGGCAGACCGTTGTCTTCCGTGCGGATTTCTGCTCCGTCTTCCATCAGTGCATTATGGGTAATCTGCTGCATCAGGCTCAAATCCAATTCAGTCTGACGCACGCCCAAATCCTGTGCTATCCAACGGGCTTGCTGCAATTCGACCGCATGGCGTTGGCCGTAGTGAAAAGTAATGGCTTCGACATTGCCCGAGCCATACCGCTCAAGCGCCTGCAGCAGGCAGGTTGTGGAATCTTGGCCACCCGAAAAGATAACCAAGGCTTTTTCAGCATTCATAATCGTGTCCTAGTTTTGGTAATGCGGGAGGTTTGCGAACCGCAGTGGTAGATATTGCCGGTGTTGCCGACAATAAAAGAAGCGGCATTATATAGTTAAAACACCGAGTTTTCCATAAAAAACAGGCGTAGGTTATGGTGAGCGAGGTACGGCGTAACCCAACAAAATCTTATATCGTGAATCCACTTTAAAAGGATTACGGCGTTGGCTCGCCCGGCTCAAAGAGAACGGTTTTTGTAACCGGATTAAACAACAATCCGGACAGAACCTGTCCCGTACTATAGCGGATTAACTTAACTTTCGCTACGGCGTTGCTGCGCCTTGCCGTACTATAGTCAATTAACCTAAAAAATATGACACTGCAGCGAGCCACCCTTCCCCTAACCCCTTCCCGCCAGCGGGACGGGGGACAGTGTGCAGGTGGCATTAGCTTACTGGCTTGTACAGAAAATTCAGTGTTTTAACTATACCTGTACTGTCTGCGGCTCGCCGCCTTGTACTACTGTTAAAGTGAATTCACTATAGTTCAAGGTATTTCCAATATTTATTGTGGGGCTGTGGGTTGGCGGGTTATAAATAAAATCCCCTTAATCCGGCAAATCCGAATCAAGGGGATTTTCAGACGGCCTGTGCTACAGACCGCAGCAGTTGGCTAAAGCATTAACCTTCGATACGCACTTCTACACGGCGGCCTTCGGCATCGTTGCCTTGGGCTGCGGTAGTGTCTTCAGGTTTGCGCAATTCGATGCTTTCGGCTTTCACGCCTTGGGCTTCCAAGAAGGCTTTTACGGCCAGCGCACGTTCTTTAGACAGTTTGGCATTGGCTTCGGCATTGCCGGTGCTGTCGGTATAACCGCTTACCACCAGTTTTTTACCGTCTTTTGCTGCTTTTACCAAGTCAGCCAGCACATTTGCCGCATTTTCGGCTACATCGCTTTTGCCGGTGGCAAAGTAGAATGTGCCTACGGTTTTGTCGCTGTTCAGGCTGACACCAGCTGCGTCGGCAGCAGGTGCGGCGGCAGCAGGTGCGGCGGCTTTTTCAGCGGCAGGTGCAGAAGCTGCTTCTGCAGGTGCGGCAGCCGGTTTGGCTTCGGCTTTGGCAGGTGCTTTACCGTCTTTGTTAGACAAGCCCCAAACATAAGCGGTCATGATGTGGAGTTTGTCTTTATCCAAGAAGTTGCCCCATGCCGGCATTTGGCTGTGACGACCGTTGGTGATGGTTTCGATGATGGTTTTTTGCGAACCGCCCCACAACCAAACATCGTCGGTCAGATTCGGGCCTAAGCCTTGGATACCTTGACCTTTGTCGCCGTGGCAGGTAAAGCAGTTTGCAGGCGGACCTTTAAACAGTGCTTCACCGCGTGCTGCACGCTCGGCATCGTATTGGTCTTTAGGTTTGGACAGAGACATCACATAGTTGGCAACGTCTTTGACACGCTCTTCACCCAGTTGCGGACCCCATGCAGCCATCACGCCGACACGGCCTTTTTCGATGGTTTCGTGGATTTTCTCAGGTTCGCCGCCCCACAACCAGTCGTGGTCGGTCAGGTTAGGGAAACCTTTAGAACCTTTAGCATCCGAACCGTGACATTGGATACAGTAAGTATCAAACATGTTTTTACCGATTTGGCGTGCTTCAGGATTTTTTGCCACTTCTTCGATCGGCATTTTGGCAAATTTGGCATACAGAGGTTGATATTGCGCATTGGCTTTTTCAACTTCTTTGTCGTATTGGCCGTGGCTGCTCCAGTTGAGCAGGCCTTTGTAGTCGCCTACGCCCGGGTAGAGTACCAGATAAACGGCACCGAATACCCAAGTCAGGATATACAGCCAAAACCACCAGCGGGGCATCGGGTTGTTGTATTCTGCAATACCGTCCCATTCGTGTCCTGTGGTTTCAACTTCTTCACCTTTTTTCGGCTGCTTCACAACATTTTGCGAAAACAGCAGCCAAGCCAAACCGATAAAGCTGAGCAGGACGATGGCAGCAATGTATATAGTCCAGAAATTACTGGTAAATTGGGATGTTGTGTTCATTATTTTGCTCCGTTATCACGGATTAACCGGTTATCGCCCGTTTTTATCGGACGAATCTTCATCAAAAATACTGCTTGCCGCTTCGTCGTAATTTTGCTTATTGCGTCGGTGAAACACAATATAAATCACGAGCATGAAGCAGAGGAAAACCCAAAGCGTAAAAAGCGAGCGAATCCAGTTAACGTCCATGATGTTACCTTACGTTTTTCAATGCCAAACCCAAACCCTGCAGGTAGGCAATTACAGCGTCCAGCTCTGATTTGTTCGCCAGTGATTCAGGTGCTTTGGCGATTTCCTCGTCGCTGTAAGGCGTACCAACGGCACGCAATGCCTTCATGTGTGCAACGGTTGCTTCCGGATCGACTTTGTTGCGTGCCAGCCAAGGGAAAGCAGGCATGTTCGATTCAGGTACTACGTCGCGCGGGTTCAAGAGGTGGATACGGTGCCATTCGTCGGAGTAACGGCCGCCTACACGGGCCAAATCAGGACCGGTACGCTTAGAACCCCATTGGAACGGGTGATCGTAAACCGACTCACCGGCAACGCTGTAATGGCCGTAACGCTCGGTTTCTGCACGGAACGGACGAATCATTTGCGAGTGGCAGTTGTAACAGCCTTCACGGATAAAAATATCGCGGCCGGCAACTTGCAGGGCATTGTACGGTTTCACGCCCGGAGCGGGTTGTGTTACCACTTTACTGGAAAACAGCGGCACTACTTCGATCAAAAAGCCCACGCTGACCACGAGCAAAGTGAATACAATCAGAAAACCGATTTTTTCTTCAGCTAATTGTTGTAATTTCATTTTGGTAGCCTATCTTTCTTTAATTAGTGGTGCTGGGTTTGCGAAACTGCAGGAATTTCTGCATTGACTGCTTTACCACTCATAGCCGTACGGTAAACGTTGTAGGCCATAATCAGCATACCGCTCAGATACAGCAGACCACCGGTCAGACGAATCAGGTAGTAAGGCATAGTACGTTTTACAGACTCTACGAAAGAGTAAGTCAGCGTACCGTCGTCGTTCAGAGAACCCCACATCAAGCCCTGCATCACACCGGCAATCCACATGGCGGCGATATACAGCACCACGCCGATGGTAGCGATCCAGAAGTGTGCTTCAATCAGTTTGGTGCTGTACATAGAAGTACGGCCGAACAGACGTGGCAGCATGTAGTAAACAGAACCGATGGTTACGAAACCTACCCAGCCCAATGCGCCTGCGTGAACGTGTGCAACAGTCCAGTCGGTGTAGTGGCTCAAGGCGTTTACGGTTTTAATCGACATCATCGGACCTTCAAAGGTGGACATACCGTAGAAAGACAGAGATACGATCAGGAATTTCAGAATCGGGTCGGTACGCAGTTTGTCCCATGCGCCGGAAAGCGTCATGATACCGTTGATCATACCGCCCCAAGACGGTGCGAACAGAATCAGCGACAGAACCATACCCAAAGACTGAGTCCAGTCAGGCAGTGCGGTGTAGTGCAGATGGTGCGGACCCGCCCACATATAGGTGAAGATCAACGCCCAGAAATGCACCACAGACAAGCGGTAAGAGTAAACCGGACGGCCTGCTTGTTTCGGCACGAAGTAATACATCATGCCCAAGAAGCCTGCGGTCAGGAAGAAGCCCACGGCGTTGTGGCCGTACCACCATTGAACCATGGCATCAACTGCGCCTGAATAAACAGAGTAGGATTTCATCCAACCGGCAGGAATGCTGATATTGTTGATGATGTGCAGCAGGGCAACCGCCAGAATGAAGCCGCCGTAGAACCAGTTGGCTACGTAGATGTGCTTCACTTTGCGTTTCACGATGGTGCCGAAGAATACGATGGCGTAGGCAACCCAAACCAAGGTAATCAAGATGTCAATCGGCCACTCCAGCTCGGCATACTCTTTACCTTGGGTGTAGCCCAAAGGCAGAGAGATGGCGGCGGCAACAATCACCAGTTGCCAGCCCCAGAAGGTGAAGGCAGCCAGCGGGCCGCAGAACAGGCGGGTGTTACAGGTGCGCTGTACCACATAGTATGACGTACCGAGCAGACCGCAGCCGCCGAATGCGAAAATAATCGCATTGGTGTGCAACGGACGCAGGCGGCCGAAGTGAAACCAAGGGCCGATGTCGGTGAGGTTAAGGGAAGGTGCGAATAATTGGGCAGCGATAATCACGCCGACCAACATACCCACAATACCCCAAACTACTGTCATGATGGCAAATTGACGCACCACCTTGTAGTTATAAGTTTGTGTGTCCATGGGAATGGTCTCCATAAATTATGGGAATTGAAAATTTTTTATCCGGCCTAATCTGAAAGCTGAAAACAGACAATCAGGGTCAGTCTAAATTTTTCTAAATTTAACATATATGTAAAAATGAGCCAAGCAGTATTACATTTGTCGGGTAATGTAATGGTGTAATATTAAAGCCTTTCCCCTGTTTGAAATATGATATGAATCAAATTAACATAAACTATCACAGCGGCGTTTACATTGCCGCTTAGCCGTTTTATCTATATTGTTCATATAGATATAAATGCCGTCTGAAAATCCGCCTCCTAACCTGTTTTAACACCGGAAACTGAGCCAAATGCTGAATTACACCGTCCGCCCCAAATGCCTGCCGCATGAATGGGAAATTACGTTAAGTTTCATTAAAAATAACACCTTGCCGCTGGAAATCAGCCTGCCGAATTGGGTTCCCGGCAGCTATTTGGTGCGTGATTTTTCCCGCCACATCACCTCACTGAAAGCCTTTTGCAACAAGCAGCCGGCGGTTTTGCAGCAAAAAAGTAAAAATATTTGGACAGCCGACGCTTGCGAGGGAGAGTGGCAAATTTGCTACACTGTTTACGCATTCGATACATCGGTGCGCGGCGCATTTTTAAACACCGAACGCGGTTTTTTTGACGGGGCTTGTCTGTTTTTGCGTATTTCCGGCTATGAAACCCTGCCCCACCGCCTCACTTTCGAACACCTCCCCGAACGCTGGCAAACAGCCACTTCCATGCCGCAGATTGCGCCGCACACTTTTCAGACGGCCTCGTATGCCGAATTTATCGATCACCCGTTTGAATTCGGCCAAATCGAGTTTCTTGAATTTGAAGCCGCCGGTATCGCCCACCGTATTGCCCTCAGCGGCATTTATCCCGAATTCGACCGCAACCGCCTGATTAACGATGTGCAGAAAATCTGCGCTGCCGAGCTGGCCGCTTTCCCCGCCCCTGCCCCGTTTACCGAATATTTGTTCCTGCTCCATCTCGGCGACAATATCTACGGCGGCTTGGAACATTTAAGCAGCACCGCCCTGCAGTCCGACCGCCACAGCCTGCCCGCTGCAGGCATGGAAGAGGCCGACGATGCCTACACCCAGCTGCTCGGCCTGTTCAGCCACGAATATTTCCACGCATGGAACGTCAAATCCATCAAGCCCGCCGCTTTCGCCCCGTACGACCTCAACCAAGAATGCTATACCGAGCAATTATGGGCATTTGAAGGCATTACTTCTTATTACGACGATTTATTCCTAGCCCGCAGCGGCGTGATTGCCCCCGAAGCCTATCTCAAACTGCTCGGCCAACTTATCAGCCGCATCCGCCAAACCCCCGGCCGTCTGAAACAGAGTTTGGCCGAATCCAGCTTCACCGCATGGAACAAGTTTTACAAGCAGGACGAAAACAGCAGCAACGCCATCGTCAGCTACTACCAAAAAGGCGCACTCGCCGCCCTATGCCTCGACCTGACCATCCGCCGCCAAAGCAACGGCAAAACCTCGCTGGATAACGTGATGCGGCGACTTTACCAAGACTGGCTGGAACACGGCACAGGCATACCCGAAGGCGGCTGGGAAGCCCGTTGCCAAGAAATCACCGGCCTCAACCTCGAAGCCTATTTTCAGACGGCCTTATCCAGCACCGACGAATTACCTCTGGAAAACTGTCTGCAATCCGCCGGCATTACGCTCGAATGGCAACAGCCAAACGCCGCCGCCCCAATCGGCGCACGTTTTACCCAACACGCCGACCATGCCGTCCTTACCCAAGTTCTCAACAGCAGCAGCGCCGAAAACGGCGGCCTGTGTCCGCACGACAAAATCATCGCCCTCAACGGCTACGCCTGCACCGACTTGGCGGCACAATGGCGCAAACTCGCCGTCGGCGACAGCGCCGCCGTCCACTTTTTCCGCAACGGCATCTTGCGGCAAACCGTCCTCACAGCCCAAGCCGCAGAAGCCGACACCGCCGCACTCCATATCGCCGACCAACGTTTGTTTGAAAACTGGCTGTTCAATCATTAAACCGTATTTTCAAACGGCCTCGACAGATAAAACAGGCCGTCTGAAAATATGATATATAGGAAATCAAAATAGGATTGGTGGGCAACAAGTTGCGCCACCCTACACTGTTCCCCGTCCCGCTGGCGGGAAGGAGAATCGTGTGTAGCGTGCTTGCCCAAGCATGCACGTGTTCTTTAATTCCACATGAATGCCGTCTGAAAACGAGCAAAGCAAGTTTCTGCGCAGCTAAAATCAGATTTTCAGACGACTTCGACATAAAACTCACAGAACAGGTGCGTGCTTTGGCAAGCACCCTACAAGTGCCGGATTAAATGGTATGGATTATTCAGTTAATTCACTATAGTAAATACACTGAATAAATCATACGGTTTTTAAACATGGCGTAGGTTGGGTCGAAACCCAATTCGATTGGGAATACCTTGAAATATAAGGTTGGGTTACGCTCGTGCCTCGCTAACCTCAACCTACCCTGCTTTTGTATAGAAAATTCAGTGTTTTAACTATATATAGTGAAATACTGCTCAACCCCCGTTACCCGCCCCGAAAGGAAACCCCATGTCTATCCAAAAACTCACCGATACCCTCTACATCGCCCCGCAACTCACCCAGTCAGACATCGAACAAGCCGCCGCTTTGGGCATTCAAACCGTTATCTGCAACCGCCCCGACGGAGAAGACCCGGCGCAGCCCGAGTTTGCACAAATCCGACAATCATTGGCGGCACACAATATCACCGCACTGCACCAACCCATTGCCTCCCCCAACCATATTCAGGCCGCCGACATCGACACCTTCGCCGCCGCCCTGCAAACCGTCCCAGCCCCCATCCTCGCCTATTGCCGCAGCGGCACCCGTTCCGCCTTATTATGGGGCTTGGCACAAATCCGCAACGGCGGCAACCCCGCAACCGTCCTCGCCGCCGCCCAAGCAGCAAGAATCGATTTAAGCCGCTTTGTGCCGATGTTGGAAGATGCAGCAAAATAGCCAAATACGGCAAAGCCGTCTGAAAATCGGATTTTCAGACGGCTTGTGTGTTTTCAAAACCCTAAAACAATCAGCGGCAAGCGGCCAAGGTTTGCTTCAATCGACCGACGTTGCTGACTTTGCACGCTGCGGCGGAGCAGTTTACGGTATAGACGATGTTTTGGCGTTCGCCGTATTGCACGAAGCTGGCACGCACTTTGTTGCCGCCTAAAGCGCTGACGCTGACTTTGGCTGCAGTTTCCGGGTCTTGGTTGTTCCACATCGGGTCGGCATCGACGCAGAGTTCGCCGCTTTTCTCGCTGCGGACGATTAATTTTTTCAGCGCACCGTCGGCGTGTTTTTTCACCACGCTGGTGCCGTCGTTGTGGCGGGCTTCCTGATACATTTTCTGCACCAATGCTACGCCGTCGGCCCATGCGGCGGGGGTAAGTGCCAACACGGCACAGGCGGTCAACAGTTTTTTCATTTTATTCTCCATCACAGTGTAAACAAAATTGCTCGGTATGCAGTGCATTCATCATACCGAAAATCATTGTATTAACGGATTTCAATCAACGCCAGCAACTAAAAGTTGCACCACTTATCCGAAAAGTATAGTGAAATAACCCCAAAGCACTACAGCGTTGGCTTCTCCTTGCCGTATTATTTATACTGTCTGCGGCTCGCCGCCTTGTATTGCTTTGGGGTTATTCACTATACCTGCGTTTACCCGAACAGTGGCGCCAACAGGCCGTCTGAAAAAACGATTTTCAGACGGCTTATTCATCAAGTCAAGCCGGTTTTCTCAATTGCCAGTATAAACGGCGGGCTGTTTTGCTGGTTGATAAACTGATACTGCAACACCTTAAACTGCTGTTGCGGCAACTTGGCGGCATAGTCCAGCAGGGCTTGGGCTTCGGTTTTGCCTGCGGCGTGGCCGTGATACAGCACCAACACGGCAATGCCGCCGGTTTTGAGCAGATTCAGCGTTTGCGCTACCGCCTGAATGCTGGTTTCGGCTTGGGTGGTAATGGTTTTGTCGCCGTGCGGCAAATAGCCGAAGTTGAACACGGCGGCGGCAAGCGGACGGCGGACAAATTCGCTCAAGCGTTGGTGTCCGGCATGAATCAGGCGCACTTGCCGCAGCATGTCCGCCTGCTGCAGACGTTGGCGGGTGGCGGCAAGGGCGGTTTCCTGAATATCGAAAGCATACACCGTGCCGCTATCGCCGACGCAGCGGGCCAGCAACAGCGTATCATGGCCGTTGCCCGCCGTGCCGTCCAGCACACAGTCGCCGCTGCGTATGGCGTGTTGCAGCAGGGAATGGGCAAAGGGAAGAATGGCTAACATGGTTGGATTGGGTAAAAAAAGATTGTTGTAAAAATTGTATTATTGTGCGTTGATTTTAATCGGAAAAATATCGAAAACCGATAAACCACCCTTCCCGCCTGCGGGACGGGGTTATTAAACTTGCTGAGCAATATACGAATTTTCCATACAAAAGCAGGCGTAGTTTGTGGTTAGCGAGGCACGGGCGTAACCCAACAAAATCTTATGTTTCAAGGTATTTCCAATCGTGTTGGGTTGCGACCCAACCTTGTATAAGAAACACCAACCACAAGATAAAATAAAAAGCCCCCGACAGAAGCAGCTATCAGGGGCGGGATTGAAAACAGAGTTGTACGCCAACCTTGGGCTTCAAAGCCCGCGACGTAGATAAAAGCCTGTTTTCAATGTCCAAACACCCCGAATAGTATCATAGACATGCTGTGCATAGTCTGCATTCACAAGGTTAGGAGCATGATGGACACCCCATTTTATTTTATCGGCATCGATATTGCCAAGTTAAAGTTCGATGTTGCGGTCAAAAAATCCGCAAAAGTGTATCAACACCACCGGTTTGAGAACCATCCTCAAGGATTTGCTGCTTTGAGCGAATGGCTGAACAGCTTTTCAGATAAGCCGCTCTATATCGTGATGGAAGCGACAAACGTCTATCACGAAAGGTTGTGCGAATACTTATATACGGCCGGACATTCGGTAGTCGTGATTAATCCCAAATGTGCCGCCAACTTTGCCAAAGGTTTGAACTTACGTTCCAAAACCGACAAAGCGGATGCCAAATTACTTGCCCGCTTAGCCGAAAGCTATGTTCATGAATTTGACCTGTGGCAACCGAAGGGCAATAACGAAAAAGCCTTATTGCGCCAACTTCGCCATCTCGAACATTTAAAAGCAGCGCTGACCAAAGAAAAAGTCCGGCTGCAGATGCTGTTGGACGAGTATGCAATGGTTTCGTCCGAACGTCTGATTGCTTTTCTTGAGTGCGAAGTCAAAACTGTTGAAACGCATATTCATCAGTTGGTGAAACAGGATGAGCAGTTGAAACACAACCATCGTCTGTTGAGCAGTATTCCCGCCATCGGCAAAACCACAGCCTGTTGGCTGCTCGCCATACTGGGCGACGGCACTCGGTTTAAAAATGGAAGGGCTGCTGCGACCTACGCCGGACTGACCCCGATGGTCAGACAATCGGGAACGAGTGTAGATAAGCGGGTCGGTATCTCCCGTATCGGACAGAGTGATTTGAGGAAGATACTCTATATGCCTGCGATGGTGTTTTGCTTCGGCATACATAAAGACAGTATTTACAGCCCGTTTGTCCAACGCTTGCTGGAGCGTAATAAACTGGCGAAAAAAGCCGTGATTGTGGCTCTGATGCGTAAACTCGTGACCATTGCCCAATCTGTATTGAAGTACCAACAACCCTTTAATGAAGAACGCTATGCGAAAATGTGTCTGGATAAGGCTTGATTTGTTGGGGGGCTTATAGTATCTACACCCTGTTTAAAAACCGTATGAATTATTCAGTATATGCGCTTATCCGATTACCGTATCTTTGTTGTGCGATTACAAAAACAAGCCGTCTGAAAACAGGCTTGGCGGTTTGTGCTTGGTAAAAACCCGCTTTACTTGTTTTCAGACGGCATAGTGATGGGATTTCGGGTTTACAGGCTGCCCAAAACGATGCGCAATACACGGCGCAGCGGTTCGGCTGCACCCCACAGCAGTTGGTCGCCGACGGTAAAGGCGCTGATGTATTCGCCGCCCATCGCCAGTTTGCGGATACGGCCGACCGGTACGGACAGGGTGCCGGTTACTTTGGCCGGAGTCAATTCGTTCATGCTGGCTTCTTTTTGGTTCGGCACAACTTTCACCCAGTCGTTTGCGCCTGCCAAAATGGCTTCGATTTCTTCAACCGGCAAATCTTTTTTCAGTTTCAGAGTGATGGCCTGACTGTGGCAACGCATTGCGCCGATACGCACGCACAAGCCGTCGATAACAACCGGGTTGTTTCCTGTGCCGAGAATTTTGTTGGTTTCTACGCCGCCCTTCCATTCTTCTTTAGACTGGCCGTTGCCCAAGTCGGCATCAATCCACGGAATCAGGCTGCCTGCCAGCGGCACGCCGAAATTGGCTTTCGGGTAGTCGCCGCTGCGCAAGAAGTCGGACACTTCGCGGTCGATGTCCAAAATGGCGCTGGCCGGATCGGCGAGTTTGTCGGCCACACGTTCGTGGATTGCGCCCATGCCGCTGATTAATTCCCGCATGTTTTTGGCACCGGCACCGGAAGCGGCCTGATAAGTCATGGAAGTTGCCCACTCTACCAAGCCGTTTTCAAACAGGCCGCCGAGTGCCATCAGCATCAGGGAAACGGTGCAGTTGCCGCCGACATAGTTTTTCACGCCGTTTTTCAGGCCTTGGTCGATAACGTTGCGGTTCACAGGGTCTAAAACGATGATGGCATCGTCTGCCATACGCAGCGAAGAAGCGGCATCAATCCAGTAGCCGTTCCAGCCGCTGTCGCGCAGGGGTTGGAACACGGCTTTGGTGTAATCGCCGCCCTGACAGGTTACGATGATGTCCATCTTAGCCAGTTCGGCAATGTCGTTGGCATCCAGCAGCGTTTTGGCTGTTTGGCCGAAATCCGGCGCTGCGCCGCCTACGTTTGAGGTGGTAAAGAAAAACGCTTCTTTAATGTGGGCAAAGTCGTTTTCCTGCTGCATACGCTGCATCAATACCGAACCGACCATACCCCGCCAGCCGACAAAACCTACTTTCATGTTGTGCTCCTTGCTAAGATTTAAGATTGTTGACATTCTGAAATGAGAACCCGTTTTTTAACTCTATTTCGGGGAAATGTAAAGGCTTTCAGGCGGAAATTTAACATATATATAGTGAATTCACTAAAAAGTAGGACAAGGCGGCGAGCCGAAGACAGTATGAGTAATACGGCTAGGCGAGCCAACGCCGTCATACTTTTAAAGTGGATTCACTATAGTTAAAACACCAAATTTTCCATACACAAGCAGGCGTAGTTTGTGGTTAGCGAGGCACGAGCGTAACCTAACAAACCTTATGTTTCAAGGTATTTCAATCGTGTTGGGACACGACCCAATCTACGCCCTGTTTAAAAATCGTATGAATTATTCAGTGAATTCACTATAGTGAATTTGCGGAAACCCAAAGCGTTTTCAGACGGCCTGTGATGCCGTCTGAAAACGGCAACGGCGGGAAAAAGACATGAAAAAAAAGTTCAGCCGTTTAGCTGAACCTTTTTCTTTTTTGGTGGAGGTAAGCGGGATCGAACCGCTGACCTCTTGCATGCCATGCAAGCGCTCTACCAACTGAGCTATACCCCCGAATGTGGTGGCGAATCAGGGATTCGAACCCCGGACACAAGGATTATGATTCCTCTGCTCTAACCGACTGAGCTAATTCGCCTGTGAAGCCGCCATTATAGGGCTTTTAAAAAATTTGGCAAGTGTTTGCGCCACGCTCGGCGGCATTTTTTTGATTGTTTTTTGATTTTTAATGGAAAAAAATAGGGCAAAACAGGCAAGGCCGTCTGAAAACGGGCGGCGGCAAGGCTCAGGTAATCCGTTATCGGTTTGCATTGCCCCGACCGTGAATCCACTATAGCGGGCGGAATCGGGAAAACAATGGTAAAATCCGGCGGGTTTTTACCGGCATTTTTGCCGTTCAAAGGGAAAAAAGAACATGTTTTTGCTGTCGATTGAGTTTGCTCTGTTTATGCTGGCGTTTCTGCCGCTGTATTGGAGCGTGGCCAAGTGGCCCAAGGCGCAGAATATTCTGTTGCTGCTGGCGGGCTTGGGCTGGTTGGTGCGGGAAGATGCGTGGTTTGCGCTGACGGTTACGCTGTTTTCGTCGCTAATCTGGCTCATCGGGCGGCTGATGCCGTCTGAAAAGACGCGGGGCGGCAAATGGCTGGCGGGTTTCGGGATTGTGTCGGGGCTGGCGGTATTGTGTTTCTTTAAATATTTTGATTTTTTCCGCCCGCTGCTGCAACAGGCGTTCGGACAAAATGCGGTGGTGGACATTCTGCTGCCTTTGGGGCTGTCGTATTATGTGTTTCAGTCGATTGCCTATATTGTCTATTGCTACCAATATCCGCAATCGGAGCGTTTCGATTGGGACGAAGTGCTGCTGCATTTCAGCTTTTTCCCGACCGTTACTTCCGGCCCGATTATCCGTGCAGCGGCGTTTAAAAGCATAGACGGTATCCAACTCGGCGCTTTGGGGCAAATCCGCACCCGCCGTCCGCGGGAATTGGTACGTCCTGCGCTGGCGGTGGCGCTGATTGCGTTGGGGCTGGCGAAAAAATGGTGGCTGGCGGGAAGTTTGGCGGAAGGTTGGGTGTCGCCGGTGTTTGCCAATCCCGAACAGTTCGGCGGCTGGGACGTGCTGGCGGCGGTGTACGGCTATACTTTCCAACTGTTTTTCGATTTTTCGGGCTATTCGGATTTGGTAATCGGTTTGGCGATGCTGCTGGGTTTCCGTCTGCCAAAAAACTTTAATGCGCCGCTGCGTGCCGCCAATATCCGTGAATTTTGGAACCGCTGGCACATCAGTCTTTCGACTTGGATTCGGGACTATATCTATATTCCTTTGGGCGGAAGCAAAAAAGGGTTTGCCCGCACGCAGCTTAATCTGCTGCTGGCCATGGTTTTGTCGGGCATTTGGCACGGCTACGGCTGGAATTTCCTGCTTTGGGGCGTGCTGCACGGTTTGGCGCTGGTGTGTCTGAACATCGGCGACCGCCTGATTGGTAAAAGCAACGGTTTGAGCGGCCTGCCTTTCTGCAAATGGCTGGCGGTAGCGGTTACGTTCCATTTTGTCTGCCTGACGTTTGTGGTGTTCAACACATCAAGCCTGAACGATACGCAACTGGTGTTCTCGGCGCTGTTTGACAATGCGCAGGGCTGGCGGCTGACCGACTGGGCGACGGCGGCGGTGTTGGCGCTGTTTGCCGCCATGTTGCTGCTTTATCCGTATTTAATCCGCCTGTTTGATGCGGCGGTGGCGGGTTTGGAAAAACTGCCGCTGTGGCTGTGGTTTGTGCCGCTGACGCTGGCGCTGCTTGTGATTGTGGTATTGGCACCTTCCGGTATCCCCGGCTTTATCTATGCCAATTTCTAAGGGGATTGCGATGAAAAAATGTACAGCTCTGTTTGTTTCCCTGCTGCTGACGGCGGCATTTGCCGCCTGGTTCAGCCAAAATTCGATTAATGCCTACTGGCAACAAACTTATCATCAAAGCAGCCCGCTGGAAACGCTGTCCGATATGGCGTGGTGGCGTACCGGCGGCGAAGTGCAGCAGGCGGCGTATCAGCAATTAGACGACTGGAAAGCGGCACTCGCCGCAGCCAACGGACGTTTGAGCGGCAATGAAACATCTGCCGCACCACCGGAACAGCCGCCCGCCCCCGCCGCAACCGCAGCAAGGCCGTCTGAAAATGCCGCTTCGCAAACAGCCGCCGATATTCAGGCCCAACGCCCCGCCGTACCGGATATTATGCCGCTGAAAAAAGGCGACAAAGTGTTTTTTGTCGGCGACTCCCTCATGCAGGGCGTTGCCCCGTTTGTGCAAAAAACGCTCAAACAGCAGTTTGACATCGAATCGGTCAATTTGAGCAAACAAAGCACCGGTTTGGCGTATCCCAAATTTTTCGACTGGCCCGCCACGGTGGAAAACACTTTGAACCAACACCCCGACATCTCGCTGATGGTGGTGTTTTTGGGCCCGAACGACCCGTGGGATTTTGCCGATCCCAACGGCGGCAAATATCTGAAATTCAAAAGCAACGACTGGAAACGGGTATATCAGTCCCGTGTCGCCCGGATTCTGAACGCCGCCGAGCAGCACCGTGTCAATGTTATCTGGCTGGGCGTGCCGTTTATGAAAAAACAGAAACTCAACGAGCAGATGCGTTATTTGGATCAGGTGTTGGCTGAAGCGGTTGAGGGGCGTGCCAAACGGCTGCCGACCGACCTGCTGCTCAGCAACGGCAAAGCCGAATATACCGATTCTGTTACAATAGACGGCAAAGTCGTGCGCTACCGCAGCAAAGACGGTATCCACTTCTCGCCGACCGGCCAGAAATTTTTAGCAGATTATGTGATGCAGCACATCGCATTCCAACCATAAGGCAAACACATGAATTTAAAAAAACTCTTTCCGTTGCTGGCATTACTCGGCACTGGTTTGGCACAGGCCGGCAACCTGCAGAACTACGGCCCTGAAACGCCGGTATGGAAAGAAAAACTGCAGAAACTTCACACCGACAATCAGAAATTCCGCATTGTCCAAATCGGCGACTCACACACCGCCGGCGACTTTTTCACCCACCAACTGCGCACCCGATTACAACAGCAATGGGGCAACGGCGGCATTGGTTGGGTATATCCCAACACCGTTAAAGGCCAGCGCATGGCAACCGTACGCTACCGCAGCTACGCATGGCCCGCAGTCAGCAGCCGCTCTTCCAGCGGTGATTTCCCGCTGGGCGGCGTAACCGCCTATACCGGCGGCAACGGTAGTATTACCGTCAGCGCCGACGATGAAGGCATGCAAAACATCGCCGTGTTTGCCAAACCGGTGCTGCTGGAACAAACCCTGACCGTCAACGGTATCGAGCTGCCCGCCCAAAACAGCGGCTGGCAGGTTTTGCAGACCCAAACCCAACTGCCGCTGACCATCAGCAGCCCGATGCCGTGGTCGCTCGGTTTTATCAATATCGAAAACCGTCAGTCGGGGGTTACCCTTTCGGCAATGGGTATTAACGGTTCGCAGTTGAGCCAGTGGTCGAAATGGCGCACCGAGTGGCCGGACGATTTGGCACAAATGCAGCCGGATTTGGTGATTCTGGCATACGGCACCAACGAAGCCTTCAACGACACCATCGACATCGCCCAAACTGAACAGCTTTGGCAACAGCGGATTCAGACCATTCAAAACCGCCTGCCGCAAGCCGGTATTGTGATTGTCGGCGCACCCGAATCACTGAAAGGCAAAGGCGGAAGCTGCGGCACCCGCCCTGCCCGCTTGGACGAAATCCAAGCCATGCAGCAGCGTGTTGCCCGACAGCAAAACGTTTTGTTTTGGTCTTGGGAAGCGGCGATGGGCGGCAAATGCAGCATGAAGCCGTGGATGAACCAAGGCTTGTCCGCCAAAGACGGCGTACACTTTTCCGCCAAAGGCTATCAGCGTGCCGCCGACAATCTGGCGGACAATCTGATTGATTTTGTCCGATAAAACAATTAACCACTCAATGAAAGAAATACCATGAGCAAACTCTTTCCCCACGCCACCCTGCGCGACCGTGCGCCTTTCCGTTTCGACATTGTCGGTAGTTTTCTGCGCCCAGACACCCTCAAACAGGCACGCCGCCAATGTGCCTGCGGCGAATGCTCGACCGATGAGCTGCACCAAGTCGAAACGCAGGCCGTTTCTCATCTGATTGCACAAGAAAAAGCCGTCGGCCTGCCCAACGTAACCGACGGCGAATTCCGCCGCACTTGGTGGCACTTGGATTTTCTGTTCGAACTGCTCGGCGTGGAACTGCAAGAAGCCGAAACCTACAGCACCCAGTTCAAAGCCCACATGCACCGTCCGGTTACCCTCAAAATCACCAACAAAATCGAGTTCCCGAAAGTTCATCCGTTTCTCAACCACTTCAAAGCCCTGCAGGCGGAGGCGGACGGTTATCCGGTCAAATTCACCATTCCTTCGCCGAGTATGCTGCACCTGATTACCTGCGTGCGTACGCCGAACCCGCAGCTGATTGAACGCTACGCCGGTAAAAACGATGTGTTGCTGGCGGACATCACCGCCGCCTACATCGATGCCGTGCAGGCGCTGTATGATGCAGGCTGCCGCATTCTGCAACTGGACGATACTTCTTGGGGCGAATTCTGTTCTGAAGAAAAACGGGCGCTGTATGCCTCGCAAGGCGTGGACGTGGACGCAACCGCCCGCAGCTATGTGAAAATGCTCAACGATATTCGGGACGCAGCGCCGCAGGATATGGCGATTACCATGCACATCTGCCGAGGCAACTTCCGCTCGACTTGGTTTTCCAGCGGCGGCTACGAACCGGTTGCCGAAATCCTGTTCGGCGGCTGCAATGTGGACGGCTTCTTCCTCGAATACGACAGCGACCGTGCCGGCGATTTCCAGCCGCTGCGCTTTATCCGTGATCAGCAGGTTGTGTTGGGGCTGGTTACGTCCAAAAGCGGCGAGTTGGAAGCCAAAGAAGCCATTATCGAACGCATTAAAGAGGCCGCCCAATATGTCGATATCAACCAATTATGCCTCAGCCCGCAATGCGGCTTTGCCTCTACCGAAGAAGGCAACGTGCTGACCGAAGAAGACCAGTGGAAAAAACTGGCGCTGATCCGCAGCATTGTGGACGAAGTATGGGGCGATAAATAATTGAACTATAGTGGATTAACTAAATAATCCATACCATTTAATCCGGCACTTGTAGTTCTGTGCATTTTATGTCGAAGCCGTCTGAAAATCTGATTTTAGCTTTGCAGAAACTCGCTACGCTCGTTTTGGCGAAACCTACGGTTTTAGCTGCGCAGAAACTCGCTTTGCTCGTTTTCAGACGACATTCATGTGGAATTTAAAGAACACGTGCGTGCTTGAGGCACGCACGCTACACACGATTCCCTGTCCCGCTGGCCGGAAGGGTGGTTCACTTGGGTTGTAATATTTTTTTGGTTAATTCACGATAATGATAGAAAGTTCATCAAACAGGCCGTCTGAAAATCGGGTTTTCAGACGGCCTGATGTTTGGGTATCACCGAAAAACAGCTTATGCCAGCGGCTCAAGCAGTTTGGCGAAGGCTTCTTCAAACTGTTTCAAACCGTCTTCCTGCAAGCGGACGGCAAGGGCTTCGAGGTCGATGCCGAGTTCGGCAACGGCGGCCAAATCCGCCAAAGCCTGATCGGTATGTTCTGCCAAGACGGCTTTGGCCGTCCCGTGGTCGATAAAGGCTTTCAGGGTGGCATCGGGTACGGTGTTTACCGTTTCTGCACCAATTAGGCTGTCCACATACAGCGTGTCGGGATACGCCGGATTTTTCACGCCGGTCGATGCCCACAAAAGCTGCACCCGATTAGCACCTTGTGCGGCAAGGCGTTGGAAGCTGCTGCTGCCGAAGTATTCCGCCCAATCCCGATAGGCGGCTTTGGCTAAGGCGATGGCGGTTTTGCCTTGAAGCGCTTCGGGCAAGGTGGTATCGAGTGCGTTGTCGATACGGGAAATAAAGAAGCTGGCAACGACACGGATGTTTTCCACGCTCAAGCCTGCTGCCAACCGTTTGGTAATGCCCCGCTGGTAGGCGGCGTAGGCTTTTTGGGTTTGACTGCGGGAAAACAGCAGGGTCAGGTTGATGCTCAAACCGGCTTCAATCAGGGTTTCAAATGCTTCGATGCCCTCGTCGGTGGCGGGGATTTTAATCATGGCATTCGGACGGTTGATGGCCTGATACAGGCGTTTGGCTTCTTCAACAGTCGCTTCGGCGTTGCGGGACAGTTCCGGCGACACTTCGAGGCTGACAAAACCGCTCTGCCCGCCCGCCTGATATTGGCTCAAACACACATCGCAGGCGGCCTGCACGTCTGCCACGGCCATGGTTTCATAACGCTGCTGCGGCGAAAGGCCGGTCTGTTTCAAAGCGGCGACTTCTTCGGCATACAGCGGATCGCCGGCAAAGGCTTTTTGGAAAATCGCCGGATTGGACGTTACGCCGCACACGCCCTGTTGCAGCATTTGCGCCAATTCGCCGCTCTGCACCAGCGAGCGGGACAGATTATCGAGCCAGATTTGTTGGCCTAAAGCCTTAACGTCCGATAAAATAGTCATCTCTGAAATCCTTTATTATTGTGAAGCGGTTATGCTACCCTGATTTAGCGGGTTTGAATAGGTTTGCCGCCATATTTAAAAGCTATAAAGATATAAAATATCCAGTGGGTTCAATTTAAAAAAAGTGAAGCCGCTACAGCCGTCTGAAAATGCACTTTGTCCCAAATACAAACCGTTTACCGGAGTAAAAAGTGAATACCGAACAATATTTAAGCTGGGCGCATGATGTGTTAAACATCGAAGCGCAATCCCTGCACGAAATCGCCGCAGGTTTGGACGAAAACTTTATCCGCACCACCGATGCGCTGCTGCACTGCCAAGGGCGGGTGGTGATTACCGGCATGGGCAAATCGGGTCATATCGGACGCAAAATCGCCGCCACCATGGCTTCCACCGGCACACCGGCATTTTTCGTCCACCCTGCCGAAGCGGCGCACGGCGATTTGGGCATGATTGTGGACGGCGATGCCGTGGTTGCCATTTCCAATTCCGGCGAAAGTGATGAAATTTTAGCGATTATTCCGGCACTCAAACGCAAAAACATTACTTTAATCTGCATTACCGCCCGCCCCGATTCAACCATGGCACGCCACGCCGACATTCATCTGACGGCGGCGGTGTCGCAGGAAGCCTGTCCGCTCGGCTTAGCGCCGACTTCCAGCACCACGGCGGTGATGGCTTTGGGCGATGCGCTGGCGGTGGTACTGCTGCGCGCCAGAGCGTTCACGCCCGACGATTTCGCCCTCAGCCACCCCGCCGGTAGTTTGGGCAAACGCCTGCTGCTGCGGGTGCAGGACATTATGCACGGCGGCGAACAATTACCGGCGGTCGAATGCGGCACGCCTTTGAAAGAAGCGATTGTGCGCATGAGCGAAAAAGGTTTGGGCATGTTGGGCGTAACCGACAGCCAAGGCCGTCTGAAAGGCGTGTTTACCGACGGCGACCTGCGCCGCCTGTTTCAAGAGCGGGAACATTTCTCGGGTATTTGCGTGGACGACATCATGCACCCGAACCCGAAAACCATTGCCGCCGACAAACTCGCCACCGAAGCCTTGAAAGAAATGCAGGCCGGCCACATTAACGGCCTGTTGGTTACCGATTCAGACGGCATCCTGACCGGTGCGCTGAATATGCACGATTTGCTGATGGCAAGAATTGTGTAAACGCCGCCCGATGACTGAAACCCTTTATGCTAGAATAACGCCGCATACTTAATTGACGAATTGATGAAACCCGCCATGCAAACCCTTACCCCCGAACTACAGCGCCGTGCCGCTGCTGTCAAACTGCTGATTCTCGACGTGGACGGCGTATTGACCGACGGCCGCATTTTTATCCGAGACAACGGCGAAGAAATCAAATCCTTCCACACTTTAGACGGACACGGCCTGAAAATGCTGCAGGCCGCAGGCGTGCAAACCGCCATCATCACCGGCCGCGATGCCCCTTCGGTCGGCATTCGGGTCAAACAGTTGGGCATCAACTATTATTTCAAAGGCATTCACGACAAACGTGCCGCCTACGCCGAATTGCGCCAAGCCGCAGGCGTGAGCGAAGACGAATGCGCTTTTGTCGGCGACGACGTGGTCGATTTGCCGGTGATGGTGCGCTGCGGCTTGCCGGTTGCCGTGCCGCAGGCGCATTGGTTTACCCTGCAACACGCCGCCTACGTTACGCAAAATGACGGCGGCAAAGGTGCCGTGCGCGAAGTGTGCGACCTGATTATGCAGGCACAGGGCAAGCTGGAAGCGGCGTTGAACGAGTACATCAAATGAACATCAAATGGCGCTACGGACTGGCGTTTCCGCTGACGCTGTCGCTGGTTTTGGGCGGGCTGACCGCATGGCTGGGCAGTATCAGCCAAGTGCAAACCGAAGAAGTCCGCCTCGACCCCGACAAACCGCAATACACCATGAACGGCATTGCGGGCAAACGTTTTGACGAAACAGGCCGTCTGAAAGAGCATCTCACCGCCGAACAGGCATGGCAGTTTCCCGACGATAAAAACGTCCATCTCGGCAGGCCGAATCTGGATATGTATCAAGAAGGCAAACTGCTGTATCAAATCGGCAGCGAAGAAGCCGTGTACCACACCGAAAGCAAACAGATTGCCTTCGAACAGCAAGTCGTATTGACCAAACCCGCCGACCACCGCCCCGCCGGTATCGTACGCACCGACCATTTATATGTCGATACCCAAAACCAAACCGCCCGCACCGAAGCGCAGGTTGCCTTTGAATACGGCGACTCGCACGGCACAGCCAACGGCATGACCTACGACCACCGCCAAGGATTATTGAATTTCCCTTCCAAAGTGAAAGCCATTATTTATGATGCAAAAACTCTGTAAAGCCGCCGCAACCGCCACCGTTTTATTGGCGGCGGCACCGGCGTTTTCCCTGCAAAGCGACAGCCGGCAGCCCATCGAAATCGAAGCCGACAGCGGCTCGCTCGACCAGAAAAACCAAACCACCACCTTCAGCGGCAACGTCATCATCAAACAAGGCACGCTGAACATCCACGCCGCCGCCGTAACCGTGTCCCGCAACGACAAAGGTGAACAGCAGATGAAAGCCAGCGGCTCGCCGGTACGCTTCTCGCAAACGCTGGACGGCGACAAAGGCACGGTAAACGGCCAAGGCAACACCGTCGAATACGCCTCCGCCACCGGCTTGGTCAAACTCACCGGCAACGCCCAAGTCAAACGGGGTGGCGACATCGCCCAAGGCTCGGTGATTACCTACAATACCCGCAGCGAAGTCTATACCATAGACGGCACAGCCAAATCAGGTGTCCGCTCCGCCGCCAAATCCGGCCGTGTCAGCGTCGTTATCCAACCTAGCAGCAAACCCTGATTCCCATTCCCGCCACAGGCCGTCTGAAAACGAGCAAAGCGAATTTCTGCGCAGCTAAAACTGAAAGTTTCGATAAAACGAGTATAACGAGTTTCAGCGAAACTAAAATGAGCAAAACGAATTTTCAGACGGCATAACCGAAAGAACCTTTTTCATGAGCCAAACCCGCAGCCGCCTGGTGGTGCAAAACCTGCAAAAAAGTTTCAAAAAACGCCAAGTCGTCAAAAACTTCTCACTCGAAATCGAAAGCGGCGAAGTCATCGGCCTGCTGGGCCCCAACGGTGCCGGCAAAACCACCAGCTTCTACATGATAGTCGGCCTGATTGCCGCCGATGCCGGCAGCATTCTGCTGGACGGCAGCGAACTGCGCCATCTTCCGATACACGAACGGGCCCGCCTCGGCATCGGCTACCTCCCGCAGGAAGCCTCGATTTTCCGCAAGATGACGGTCGAACAGAATATCCGTGCCATTTTGGAAATCAGCCGGCCCGACAAAAACGCCATCGACAGCGATTTGGAAAAACTGCTTGCCGACCTCAACATCGAACGCCTGCGCCACAGCCCCGCCCCCGCCCTCTCCGGCGGCGAGCGCCGCCGTGTCGAAATCGCCCGTGTGTTGGCCATGAAACCGAGATTTATCCTACTGGACGAACCCTTTGCCGGTGTCGATCCGATTGCCGTGATTGATATTCAGAAAATCATCGAGTTTCTCAAATCGCGAGGTATCGGCGTTTTGATTACCGACCACAACGTGCGCGAAACCCTCAGCATCTGCGACCGTGCCTACATTATCTCCGACGGCACCGTCCTCGCCTCCGGCCAACCGGCCGACTTGGTAAACGACGAACAAGTCCGCTCGGTCTATCTGGGCGAAAACTTCAAATATTAAGCCTGAAAAAACAAGCCATGCCGTCTGAAAATGCGAATGTGTGCTTTCAGACGGCATGTTTTTCTATTTCAAAGCCCTACAAAATCCGATTTACATAAACCATTGATACACAGTACAACAATACTGTTGAATGGTTCAACAAACGGAAAAGCCCACCGTTTCCGATGGGCGATAACATAAAGGGGTAGAAAATGAATACTCACACTATTCAAATCCTATTCTTTTTATTCCTGCTGTTGGCAAGTCGTTATGCCCACTAAGGAATAAAAAGCTAGGCGGTGGCGGCAACCGCCGCCTAGTCCCTTTATCTTACAAAAATCCATGCTGCGGCGCAAGAAAAATATCATATTAAATCATAGTAGTAAAAAATCTGCTGTCTCATAGCCGAGAACCATACCGAAAATCCATAAACCGCCTGCTTGTCTATCCCCATATTTTGGGTTACGCTATAGTGAATTCACGATATCGGCAATCTATCTTAAAAACAACCATACCCCCGAACCACGACTGAATTTTCCGGCCAAGCTGCGGCTTTGCCGTTTTTCAACGTCATTTCCACCTAAGGAGTGCATTATGAATCTGAAAATCACCGGTCTGAATTTTGATGTTACCGAAGCCATCAAAAGCTATGTTACCGAGAAACTGGCACGAATCAACCGCCATTCGGCGGACGTTATCTCGACTGCGATCACGCTCTCGGTTGATAAGTTGGATAAAAAGGCGGAAGCGGATTTGCATTTGGCGGGCAAAAGCCTGCATGTGGAAGCGGTCGAACAGGATATGTATGCGGCGATTGATGTGTTGATGGACAAATTGGATCGGGCGGTATTGAAGCATAAGGAAAAAGCCGCCGCTCGATAAATGATGGTGAACTGACTATCGCCCAATCGTTGCAAATAAAACAAAGCCGTCTGAAAACCTGATTTTCAGACGGCTTACTTTATATAATTTGTTGCCAATCAACCGGTAAAGCGTTTGAACACCAGCGTGCCGTTGGTGCCGCCGAAACCGAATGAGTTGGAAATCGCTACATTGATTGCCGCATCACGGGCTTCGTTGGCGCAATAATCCAAATCGCAACCGGCTTCAATGTCTTGCTCGAAGATGTTGATGGTCGGCGGTACTTGTTGGTGATGCATGGCCAGAACGCTGTAAATCGCTTCCACGCCGCCGGCTGCGCCCAACAGGTGGCCGGTCATGGATTTGGTGGAGCTGACAACGGTTTTGTAGGCGTGATCGCCCAAGGCCCGCTTCAGCGCTTTGGTTTCGTTGGCATCGCCCAACGGCGTTGAAGTGCCGTGTGCATTGACGTAATCGACATCGTCCGGATTCAGTCCGGCATCTTTCAAGGCACGGGTTACGGCCAGTGCCGGACCTTCTTCGTTGGGAGCGGTAATGTGGTAGGCATCGGAACTCATGCCGAAGCCGACGATTTCGGCGTAGATTTTCGCACCGCGTTTTTTGGCATGTTCCAACTCTTCCAATACCAATACGCCTGCGCCCTCGCCGATAACGAAGCCGTCCCGGCCTTTGTCCCACGGACGGGAAGCGGTTGCAGGGTCGTCGTTGCGGGTGGAAAGTGCCTTCATGGCGGCAAAACCGCCTACGCCCAAGGTGCTGATTGCACCTTCGGCACCGCCGGCAATCATCACGTCGGCATCGCCGTATTGAATCAGGCGGGCGGAGTCGCCGATGGAATGTGCGCCGGTGGTACATGCCGATACCATGCCGTAGCTCGGGCCTCGGTAGCCTTTGAGAATGGTTACATGGCCGGAAATCAGGTTAATCAGCGAACCGGGAATGAAAAACGGGTTGATTTTGCGTGCGCCGCCTTCGGCAATGGCGTTGGCGGTGGCTTCGATGCTCGGCAAGCCGCCGATACCGGAACCGATGTTCACGCCGATACGGTCTTTATCCAAACCTTCGGTTTCGTCCAAACCCGAATCGGCAATCGCCTGCAGTGCGGCGGCAATGCCGTAGTGGATAAACACGTCCATGCGGCGGGCTTCTTTGGCGCTGATGTAGTCGCCGATATTGAAATCGCGTACTTCGCCGGCAATCTGGCTGTTGAGGTCGGAAGCATCAAAGCGGGTAATCCGGCCGATACCGCTTTTGCCTGCCAGCAGGCTCTGCCACGCTGAGGCGACATCGTTGCCGACCGGTGATACTTGGCCCAAACCTGTAATGACTACTCTTCTCTGGCTCATGATAATCTCGCTGATATGGTTGGAATCTGAACGGCGGCACAAACACGCAGCCTGCTGTGCCGCACACTGCGGGAAACAGGCTGTTGCCGCCATACGGCCTGCTTTATCTGTGCAACAGATAAGGCAAAAGCCTCTGATTGCGGCGGGCGCAGCAGAGGCCGGTGGGATTTTTTAGCGGAAATTAACCGTTGTGGGCATTGATGTAGTCGATGGCCAGCTGAACGGTGGTAATTTTTTCTGCTTCTTCGTCAGGAATTTCGCAGCCGAATGCTTCTTCCAAAGCCATTACCAGTTCAACGGTATCCAGAGAGTCTGCGCCCAGATCGTCTTGGAAAGATGATTCGTTTTTCACTTCGGCTTCGTTAACGCCCAGTTGTTCGGCAACAATTTTTTTAACTTGTTGTTCAATATTTGACATGTCAGTCGTTCCTTATATGCCTTACGGCGGGTTTAAGAAAAGGGGGCAAATCAGTGCCGCAAAAGCCGGCGCTCGTTTGCTGTATATCATATCGGCGCTATTCTACCGAATTTGATTAGAGTTTTCCATCTAAAAATGCACAAACTCGGTTTTCAGACGGCCTGATTGTGAAATAAAACAAGAATAATTTCAAACAGAAACTTTCTGTTTTTCTACACAACGGATTACGCTGCATATTATCACATGCTGATTTTAACCTACAAGCGGCTTTTTGTTTTATTTTGTTATCAAACATTTGGCACATGAAATCTTGGCAAGAAGCCGTCTGAAAAACGGGTTTTCGGGGCAAGTCGGTTTTCAGACGGCCTGTTTTGCGGTGGAAACAATAAAGTGAATTCACAATATAACACAGCGAGCCACCCTTCCCCTAACCCCTTCCCGCCAGCGGGACGGGGAACAGAATGTAGCAACTGTATTTTTCACCCCGTCGGGCAAAAATACAAAAACGGTTAGTCTGAAGGCCGGTCTAAACAAAACCGGCAATACTTCAACATGATCAAACAGCACTCACTGCCGCCAAACGATCCCGCATCATCGCATTCAGAATCGTCAGCAGCTTACGCATACAGGCCGTTACCGCCACTTTGTACGGCTTACCCCGCAAACGCAGACGTTGGTAGAAGTCCTTAATCCTCGGTTCGTAGTGTGCCGCCACCATCGCCGCCATATACAGCGTTTTGCGTACAGCACTGCGCCCGCCGAAACAGCGGCTTTTAAACTTCATTGTGCCGCTTTCTTTCACATAAGGGGCGACACCTACCAAACCGGCAATCTGTTTATGCGATACTTTGCCCAATTCCGGCAACATCGCACATAAGGTCGCCGCAGTAGTCGGGCCGATACCTTTGATGCTTTGCAGCAGACTGCTTTTGTCGCCAAAATGAGTGTCGTTATGTTCTTCGATCTGTCTGTCCAAAGCAGCAATTAGTGCGTCGAAATGTGCGATCAGTGCTTCAACACTTTGAATCTGTGTTTCATGTACCTGCTGCAAACGGTTTTTTTCGGCACTGCGCATTTCAACCAGTTGAGTGCGGCGGCTGATTAAGGCTTCGAGGATTTCTTCTGCCTCACTCGGCGGCGTATAGAGCTGCCGTTCCCAATCGGGCTTTTGTGTGATTACCTGTGCGTAAAACGCCAACATTTTGGCATCGGCCGCATCGGTTTTGGTGAGTGATTGCGACTGTGCGAATTGGTGCGTCTGACGGGGATTGGCAATGATGACTTTGAATCCTGCCCGGTGCAGTGCTTTGGCCAATGGGATTTCCAGTCCGCCGGTGCTTTCCATCACAACCAGTGAGACCTGATGTTTTTTCAGGTATTCGATGGTGTGGAGAAAGCCTTTTTGGTTGTTGGTCTCGGTTTTGGTCTTTTTGGAAGACGTGATGCCGATAACGAAGTTTCGTTTGGCGATGTCGATACCGCCGTAGTTTTGGGTACTCATCATAAACCTGTCTTGCATTCGGTTGTGTTGTCGGGCAACTGTCCGGTTGTGTTGATGGGTTGCCCGGCTTCCCTAAGCTACACAGCGGTTGTTGAACCTTGGGTGCGCACGGGTGGCGGCCGGGCGGGTGTTGCTTGTTATGATACTGGAAGTTGGATATACAAGGGTGGCGCAACTTGTTGCCCACCAAAACCATATTTCAACTGTCTTACAAACCGCCCGCCAGTGCCGTATTCAAAAAAGTCAGCACACATGCCAGCTCTTCTGCCGAATCCTGCTGCGTGCCGTTGCCGGTGTGGCCGCCGCCGTCGGGGGCGTACAGCCATGCCCTGCCGCCGAGCGTTTTCAGGCGGGCGTAGAATTTGAGGGCGTGGGCGGGGTGAACCCGGTCGTCGCTCAGGCTGGTAGTGATGAGTGCGGGCGGATAGGCGGTATCGGCGGCAAGTTGGTGATACGGCGAATGCTGCGCCCAATATTCCCGGCAAACATCGTATTTTTGCGGATTGCCGTATTCGTCTGTCCAGCTTGCACCGGCGGAAAGCAGCGGATAGCGCAGCATATCGGTCAGCGGCATTTCACACACCATTGCGCCGAATGCCTGCGGTCGGCGGACAAATGCCGAGGCGACCACCAAGCCGCCGTTGCTGCCGCCCTGCAAACCGATTTTGTTGGGCGAACTCAAGCCCCGTTTTGCCAAATCGTGTGCCACCGCCAACAAATCGTCTGTGCTTTTATGTTTGTGCAGCCCTTGCGCCGCCTGATGCCATTTCGGCCCGAATTCGCCGCCGCCGCGCACGTTTGCCAACACAAAGGCGTTGCCCGTTTCCAGCCAGTATTTGCCTATGCTGCCCAGATAATGCGGCAATTCCGGCACGCCGAAACCGCCGTACACATAAATCAGGGTCGGAGTGTCGGCATTGGCGGCTTTGCCGACGTGGAAATAGGGAATCTGCGTGCCGTCTGCCGACTCTGCCTGCAGTTGCTGCACGGTGATGCCGTCTGAATCAAACTGTTCGGGCTGGCGGCGCATCACGCTCAGTTCCATCACGCTCAAATCCAAGGCATACAGGGTCAGTGATTCGGTAAAGCTGCTGGCGGCGAAATAGACGGTATCGCCGCCCCACGGCTGGTCGGTGATTTCCAATGCGCCCGACGGCAAACGGGGAAGCGGCACTTCCTGCCATTGCCCGTCGGCAAAACGCCATGTTTTCAGACGGCCTTGCACGTTGTCCAGAATATGGGCGACCACAAAGCGGCGGGTGGTTTCCACGCTTTCCAGCGCCTGCGTTTCGGACGGAGTAAACAGCAGACAGGCTTCGCCTATGCTGCCCCGATTGACTTTTACCGCCAGCAAACTGCCGCCGGCATAACTTTGGTTGGCACGTTTCCAGTCTTTGCGCAGCGTAATCAGTAAATGTCCGGCAAGATAGCCGACCACGTCGCAATCTTCGGGTAAATTGAGCGGATTGGCTTCGCCTGCGGGCGAGACCTGCAGATAGGTTTTAGTGTAAAAACCCTGCGAGGCTTCAATCAGGTCAATCGGCGCACCCTGCGGATCGAGATAACGCCACGCATTGACCATCATACCGCCCTCGTCCATACGGTAAACCGGCGTGCTTTCTTCAAAGCTCTGCCCCCGTTCCACCAACCACACTTCGCACGGATAACCCGATTCGGTCAATTGGCGTTCGTCCCACGCCGGGCATACCCAAACGCTGTTTTCATCCCGCCATGAAACATGGTTTTTACCTGCCGGAAAGTGAAAACCGCCCTCCACCAGCGTTCCCGCCGCCAAATCGATTTCCAACGTGTAAGCGGTATCGCCGCCGGCACGGCTCAAAGTCAGCAGCGCCCGTGTGGGCTGCTCCACCAAGTGCGACACGCCGCCCAGATACACATCGTCGCCGAGCAGCTCGTCAAAATCGGCCACGGAAAACAGAATCTGCCATTCAGGATAGCCCGAACGGTAGCTCGCCGAAGTGCAGACCCGATACACGCCTTTTGGATATTCCGAATCTTGGTGGAAATGATACATCCTCGCCCGATGTTCCTGACAAAACGGAATCTGCCGTTTGTCCTGCATTTGCTGCAACAGACCGTCTGCCAACTGTCGGGCGGCGGGCGTGTCGGCAAACTGCCGCTTGGTTTGGGCATGTGCTTCAGCGGCGAAGTTTTGCGTTTGCGGCGTATCCAGTTGTTCAAAATGGCGGAAAGAATCGGCTTGGCGTTCCATAGCGGTTGGTTTCTGAAGAGGAAAGGGCGTTTATTATAGTGGATTATCCAACACACGCTCAAAAAAGATACAAACATGCCGTCTGAAAACCCGAAACGCGGATTTTCAGACGGCATGGTTAGGCATTTTCGGTCAAACCGGCAAGGTTCAGCCGAACAGGCCGCCGATGTATTTGCTGATGGTAATGGCGCTGAGTACTGCCATCAGGCCGACCACAATCACGCCGGCAACGGTGAGCCACAGCGGGTGTTTGTAGTCGCCGACGATTTTGGTTTTGTAGGCGGCAATCAGAATCAGACCGAGCGAAATCGGCAAAATCAGACCGTTTAATGCGCCGACCAACACCAGCACCTGCGCCGGTTTGCCGATGGTGGCGAATACGGCGGTGGAAACGGCGATAAAGGCAATAATCCATTTGTTTTTATTGCGTTCGATAGACGGGCTGAGACCGGAGAAAAACGACACCGAAGTATAGGCCGCACCAATCACCGATGTAATCGAAGCCGCCCAAATCACCACACCGAAAATCAGCAGGCCGATGTGTCCCGCTACGTATTCAAACGGTGTGGAAGCGGGGTTGTCGGGATTGAGCTGCACGCCTTGGCTGACCACGCCCAAAACCGCCAAAAACAATACAATCCGCATAATCGAGGCAATCAGAATCGCCCGCACCGAGCTTTGGCTTACTTCCGGCAATGCCGATTTGCCTTTGATGCCTGCGTCCAGCAGACGGTGCGCACCGGCAAAGGTGATGTAGCCGCCGACCGTGCCGCCCACCAGCGTAACAATCGCCATCGCATCGAGTTTTTCCGGCATAAAGGTATGCACGGCGGCATCCGCCAGCGGCGGGTTTGCCTGCCATGCCACATAAACCGTCAGCGCAATCATCACGAAACCCATCACTTGGGCGAATTTGTCCATCACTTTGCCCGCTTCTTTAAACAGAAACACGCCGATGGCAATCACACCGCTGATAACCGCACCGGTTTCCGGCGACAGTCCGGTCAGCAGGTTCAGACCCAAGCCCGCACCGCCGACGTTACCGATATTGAACGCCAGACCGCCCATCACAATCAGCACCGCCAAGAAATAGCCTGCGCCGGGTAAGACCTGATTGGCAATATCCTGCGCCCGTTTTTCGGAAACGGCGACAATCCGCCAGATATTGAGCTGCGCCCCGATGTCGAGCAGAATCGAGAGCAGAATCACAAAGCCGAAGCTCGCCGCCAGTGCTTGGGTAAAGGTGGCGGTTTGGGTCAGAAAGCCCGGACCGATGGCGGAAGTCGCCATCAGGAATGCAGCGCCGATTAAGGCATTTCTGCGGTTTTTTTGATCAGACATAATCGCTTATCCTCTATAAATTGGGTTGTTACGGTGTTCGGGCGAACCCTGCGTTTTTTGGCTGTGCTGAACCCATTTCATTCGTTTTCAGACGGCCTGTGAACTGTTTTTCAGGCGGTAACGTTCATCCCCGCTGCTAACAATTCCTGCCGGATTTTTTCGGCAAACGCCACAGCGTGCGGCCCGTCGCCGTGCAGACAGATGCTGTCGGCCTGAACGGCAACCAAGCTGCCGTCCACTGCTTTGACCTGCCCGTCCCGCACCATCTGCAATACTTGGGCGATGGCTTCTTCGTCGCTGTCCACCTGCGCATCGGGGCGGCTGCGGGGAACCAGCGTGCCGTCGGGCATATAGCGGCGGTCGGCGAATACTTCGGAAATCACGCCCAAACCTGCGGCTTTTCCGGCTTCCAACAGCAGGCTGCCGGAAAGTGCCATCAGTTTCAATTTCGGGTCGAAGTCTGCCACAGTTCGGGCGATGATGTCCGCCAGCGCACGGTTTTTCGCCGCTTGGTTGTACATTGCGCCGTGCGGTTTGACATAAGCCATTTCCAAACCCTGATCATGGCACAATGCTTGTAATGCGCCCAACTGGTAATTCAGACACGCCCGCAAATCAGCTTCGGACAGATTCATTTCGGTACGGCCGAAGTTTTCCCGATCGGGATAGCCGGGGTGTGCGCCGATACGCACATTGTTTTGTCGGGCATACGCCAAAGCCGCCCGAATATCGGCAATGCTGCCGGCGTGTTGAGCGCAGGCAATGTTGGCCGAAGTAATCAGCCGCAACAGGGTTTCGTCGCTGCCGCAGCCTTCGGCGAGATCGGCGTTTAAATCAACCTGCTTCATTCACGATTCTCCGTATTTGGTTCAGATAGGCTCGGTTTTTGCGCCGCAGGGCGGCGGCTTCTTTCAAGCCGATTATTTTGAATCTGACTTTGCTGCCGAAACGCACTTGCGCCAGCCTGCCTAAATCGGCGGCGGCAACGGTGGCGATTTTCGGATAGCCGCCGGTGGTTTGCGCATCGGCAAGCAGGATAATCGGTTTGCCGCTAGGCGGCACCTGCACGGTTCCTGCCTGAACGGCGTGGGACAGCATTTCCAAAGGCTGCGACAGGGTCAGCGGCTGCCCGTCGAAGCGGTAGCCCATGCGGTTGCTGTCGCTTTGCAGCGTCCACGTTTCTCGTTCCAAATTCAGACGGCCTTCTTCGCTGAAAGCGGCATATTCAGACGAGGGAACAAGGTGGACGGTATCGGTAAACGGTATCGGAGCGATACCGACTTTGGACAACTCCTGCGCACCTTTGCCGACGGGGAGACAATCGCCTTTTTGCAGCATTCTGCCCTGATGGCCGCCGAAACCGGCTTTCAGGTCGGTGCTTCTCGAACCCATCACTTCCGGCACATCAAATCCGCCCGCCACGCACACATAGCCGTACATACCCTGCACGGCACGCACCAGCTTCAAGGTCTGTCCTTTGCGGGCGGTATAACGCCAATACGAATAGACCGGTTCGCCGTCCAATTCCGCCTGATACACAGCACCGGTAAGGCAAAACGGCGTATCCTGTTCAAACACCAGCGTGATGCCGCCCAAGGCGATTTCGATTGCGGCTGCGCCTTCGTCGTTGCCCAATAAAATATTGCCCGCCGCCAAAGCAACCGTGTCCATCGCACCGGCATGGCCGATGCCGTAACGCCGGTGTCCGTAGCGTCCGGCATCCTGAATATGCGCCGGTGCCTGCACTGCCGAAACGTGAATCATGGCTCAATCCTTTCTGCAACAAAGCGGACTTGGTCGCCCGCTGCCAACAGGGTCGGCGGATTCAAATCGGCACGGAACAGGGGCAATTCGGTTTTGCCGATAATCTGCCAGCCACCGGGCGAAGCGAACGGATACACGCCGGTCTGACTGCCGCCGATACCGACCGAACCGGCGGGAACAGATGTTCTCGGCACGGCACGGCGGGGCGTGTGCAGCGATTCGGGTAAGCCGCCCAGATAGGGGAAACCGGGCTGGAAGCCCATCATAAATACGGTATAGGTTTGCGCCGTATGGCGGCGGACGATTTCGGCAATGTCTGTCTGATGGAAAGCGGCGACTTCCGCCAAATCCGGCCCGTATTCGCCGCCGTAGCAGACGGGAATTTCTACCAGTTTGCCCTGATTGGCGGCAACGGCGGTGTGTTCCCACACGTCTTGCAGTTTGTCGGCAAGCACCGCCAAATCGGTGTCGAAACGGGTGAACACGGTCAGATTGTTCATACCGACCACCACTTCTGCAATCCCGTCATGCTGCTCAAGCGCAGCAGCAAATGCCCACAGCTTTTGCTGTTTGCCTAATTCGGAAGGTGCATTCAGTCGGCAGACCAAAGCGGATTCGCTGATTGGTGTGATCTCTATTCTCATTTTTTGTTAAGTTTGGTTATGATTTGACAAATCTATATGGGTCGGGGGCATTTTGTCAATAGTTCCTTATACGATAATATAGTGAAATAACCCCAAAGCAATACAAGGCGGCAAGCCGCAGACAGTATGGACAATACGGCAAGGCGAAGCCAACGCTGTAGTGCTTTGAGGTTATTTCACTATAAATGCACCATAAGCGTGAGGCCGTCTGAAAAATGCTCCCGCTGCTGCACTTTTTCAGACGGCCTCGACATTTTCTATTAGAATAAAGCCTTTCATTATCCACCACAGCCCAGATTATGTTTCCGACCCAGCCTGATTCTTCCCTGCTCAACGGCCTGAATGCCGAACAACTCGCCGCCGTTACTTGGCCGCCGCAATCCGCTCTGGTGCTGGCGGGTGCGGGCAGCGGCAAAACCCGAGTCCTCACCACCCGCATTGCGTGGCTGCTGCAAAGCGGACAGGCAGGCGTGGGCAGCATTATGGCGGTTACCTTTACCAACAAAGCCGCCAAAGAAATGCAGACCCGCTTGGGGGCGATGATTCCGGTTAATGTACGCTCGATGTGGCTGGGAACGTTTCACGGTTTGTGCCACCGTTTTCTGCGGCTGCACCACCGCGACGCAGGTTTGCCCTCTTCCTTTCAAATTCTCGACAGCGGCGACCAGCTTTCCTTAATCAAACGCCTGCTCAAAAGCCTCAACATCGCCGAAGAAATCATCGCCCCCCGCAGTCTGCAAGGCTTTATCAACGCCCAAAAAGAAGCCGGGCTGCGTGCCGGCAAACTCGAAGCCGCCGATTTTCACACCCGCAAACTGATTGAATGCTTTGCCGAATACGACAAATGGTGCAACCGTGAAGGCGTGGTCGATTTTGCCGAACTCATGCTCCGAAGCTACGAACTGCTGCAAAGCAACGAAACCCTGCGCCGCCATTACCAAAACCGTTTCAACCATATTCTGGTGGACGAATTCCAAGACACCAACAAGCTGCAATATGCGTGGCTGAAACTGATGGCGGGCGAACACGCCGCCGTATTTGCCGTGGGCGACGACGACCAAAGCATTTACCGTTTCCGGGGCGCACACGTCGGCAACATGACGGCGCTGATGAAAGAATTCCACATCGAAGAACCGATCAAACTCGAACAAAACTACCGCTCGGTCGGCAACATCCTCACCGCCGCCAACATCGTGATTGCCAACAACGGCGACCGACTGGGCAAAAACCTGCGCACCGATGCCGAAAGCGGCGACAAAATCCGCTTTTTCTCCGCCGCCACCGATTACGACGAAGCCATGTTTATCGTTGAAGAAGCCAAATCGCTGCAACGGGAAGGCAAACGCCTCGATGAAATGGCGGTGCTGTACCGCAGCAACGCCCAATCCCGTGTTATCGAACAAGCCCTGTTCCGCAGCGGCGTCGCCTACAAAATCTACGGCGGTCTGCGTTTCTACGAACGTCAGGAAATCAAACACGCCCTCGCCTATCTGCGTCTCGCCGTCAATCCCGACGACGACAACGCCCTATTGCGGGTAATTAACGTCCCCGCCCGAGGCATCGGCACCCGCACCGTCGAAAATATTCAGACGGCCTCGCAGGAACAAGGCATTTCCCTGTGGCAAGCCGCCTGCGGCATGGGTGCAAAAGCCGCCAAAGTCGCCGCCTTTGTCCGCATTATCGAACAAATGCGCCAGCAAATCGGCCTGCTTTCCCTACCCGAACTCATGCACAGCGCCGTTCACGACAGCGGCCTGATGGAATCGTACCGCAACGCCAAAGGCGACAACCAAGACCGAATCGACAACTTGGAAGAACTCATCAACGCCGCCATCGAGTTCAAACCCGAAGACAGCAACTTCGAAACCATTCCCGAAGATTTGCAACATTCCCCCGCCTTCCCCATCTTGGCATTCTTAAGCAACGCCGCCCTAGAATCCGGCGAAAACCAAGCCGGTTCGGGCGAAGAAGCCGTACAACTGATGACCGTCCACGCCGCCAAAGGCTTGGAATTCGACACCGTCTTCCTCAGCGGCATGGAAGAAGGCCGCTTCCCCAGCGAAATGAGCCTCGCCGAACACGGCGGCCTCGAAGAAGAACGCCGCCTGATGTACGTCGCCATCACCCGCGCCCGCCAACGCCTCTACATCAGCATGGCACAACAACGCATGCTGCACGGCCAAACCCAGTTCGGCATCGTCTCCCGCTTTGTCGAAGAAATCCCGCCGCAGGTTATGCACCCCCTCTCCCCGCACACCCGCCACACCGCCCCTAAAACCGCAGCAGCCAAAGACCCCGTGGTCGAAAGCTACAAAAAACCGCAAAGCTACGACGGCTTCCGCATCGGCCAAAACGTCCGCCACGCCAAATTCGGCACCGGCGTCATTATCGATGCCCTAGACAAAGGCCAATCCGCCCGCCTGACCATCAACTTCGGCAAAGCCGGCATCAAAGATTTGGACACCAAATTCGCCGTATTGGAAGCCGTCTGAAAATGAGCGTAGCGAGTTTCTGCGAAGCTAAAAATCAGTCGTAGGGTGCAGGTAACCGCACCGCTTTGTTTCATGATTGAAACTGCAATCTTGTTCACCATGGTACGATTACCCGTACCCTACTCCTACGCTTGCTTTTTATAATGTTCTATTACTGCTTTGGGTGAAAGTGGGGCATTGCATCGATTGCAATGATGGATAAATGGTACCATTCCTTGGCTATAAGATATTCCTTCAGTATCGCCATTTACACTTTTTCCATTGAACAGATTTTGAAACCTATGGCAATAAGGGCAAATAGTCAGAAAAAATGTAGAGATAACACTATATACAGTCAGTACAGCAAACAATAACCCAAGCCAACTCATTAATTCATCAAAGTTAGCAATATGAATAATGCTGCATTTTTGCAAAAAAGTTAATAATCCTAAAAATCCGGTATAAAAATAAGCAAATTTTGACGGTATTAATCTTCGCTGGAATTTTACAGCGGTTTTTAACTCTTTCTCTTTATTGTTAGATTTAAAAGGTATAATTTTGTTGTAATTATTAATACTCATTTTTGCTTCCTACCGTTTTTCAGACGGCCTTCTGCTGCAATTACACGCCCAGATAGCTTTCCCGGCTGGCGAGCCAGCGGTTGAGGTGGGCGGTTACGGTTGCGGGGTGGTGGTCGATCAGTTGCGGGGCGAGTTCTCTGGCTTTTTCTAAGAGTTGCAAATCTTCTTCTAAATTGGCGAAACGCAGCATGGGTACGCCGCTCTGGCGTGCGCCGAGAAATTCGCCGGGGCCTCGGATGTTGAGGTCTTGGCGGGCGATTTCGAAGCCGTCGGTGTGTTCGTAAATCACTTTCAGGCGGGCTTTTGCCAATTCGCTCAGGGGTTCGGAAAACAGTAAAACGCAAGCGCTGGCGGCTGCGCCCCGGCCGACCCGCCCCCGCAGTTGGTGAAGCTGCGCCAAGCCCATGCGTTCGGCGTGTTCGATGACCATCAGGCTGGCGTTGGGAACGTCCACGCCGACTTCGATGACGGTGGTTGCGACTAAAACATTGAGCCGTCCGGCGGAAAATTCGCTCATGATTCCGGCTTTTTCGGCGGCTTTCATGCGGCCGTGTACCAAGCCGATTTTGAGTTCGGGCAATGCCTGCTGTAAAACGGCGAGGGTGTCGGTGGCGGTTTGCAGCTGCAGGGTTTCGCTCTCTTCAATCAGCGGGCATACCCAATATGCCTGCTGTCCTTTGCGGCATGTGGCCAATACGAAGCCTTCGACTTCGGCACGGCGGGCGCTGTTGACCAGTCGGGTTTTAATCGGGGTGCGGTTGGGGGGCAATTCGTCAATCACGGATACGTCTAAATCGGCGAAAAAACTCATGGCCAAGGTGCGGGGAATGGGGGTGGCGGACATCATCAGTTGGTGAACGTCGCAGCCTTTGTTTTTCAAGGCCAACCGCTGCGCTACGCCGAAGCGGTGCTGCTCGTCCACAATCACTAAGCCGAGATTGTGAAACTGAACGTCGTCTTGAAACAGGGCGTGGGTGCCGACGGTGATGTGGGCAAGGCCGTCTGAAACGGCGGTTTTGTTTTGGTCTTTGGCTTTTTTACGCTGGCTGCCGGAAAGCCATGCCACGTTCAGACCGAGCGGTTCAAACCATTGTTTGAATTTGATGAAATGCTGTTCGGCGAGAATTTCGGTCGGTGCCATCACTGCCACTTGCGTGTCGGCTTCAATGGCGGTCAGGGCGGCAAGGGCGGCGACAATGGTTTTGCCGCTGCCGACATCGCCCTGCAGCAGGCGGTGCATGGGATAAGTGTGGGCGAGGTCGGCACGAATTTCACCGACGACACGCTGCTGCGCCTGCGTGAGGGCAAACGGTAAGGCGTTCAGCAGCCGGAGGGACAGGCTGCCGTCGCCGTTTAAGGGTTTGGCTTCGCCGCTGATCCGCTTTTGCCGTGCCAGCCGCATGGATAATTGCTGCGCCAGCAGTTCGTCAAATTTGAGCCGCTGCCATGCGGGCAAGGTGCCGTCTGAAAGCTGCTGTACGGTCAGTTCGGGCGGCGGGGCATGCAGCAGGCGCAGGCTTTCGGCAAGATGCGGCAAATTCAGACGGCCTAATAAGTCGTCGGGCAAGGTGTCATGCAGCGGTAAGCTGTCTAATGCCGTCTGAATCATGCGGCGCAGGTTGGGTTGGGTCAGACCGTTTACGGTCGGGTAAACCGGTGTCAGGCTTTCTGCCAAACCGCTGTTTTCGGCATCACGGATTTTCGGGTGTATCATTTCATCGCCGAAAAAACCGTGTTTGATTTCGCCGACCGCCCGAATGCGTTTGCCTTCGGCAAGCTGTTTTTGATGGCTGGGATAAAAGTGGATAAAGCGCAAATGCAGCACGCTGCCGGAATGGTCGGCAATCCGCACCACCAACTGGCGGCGGGGGCGGAACTGCACTTCTTGAAACAAAACCGTGCCTTCTACCTGACACGGTACGCCCAAAGGGGCATCGGCAATCGGCATCACATGGGTTTCGTCTTCATAACGCAGCGGTAGGTGCAACGCCAAATCCCAAGCCGTCTGAATATTGAGTTTGGCGAGTTTTTTGGCGGCATTTTCGGTAATTTTGAGCTGTTTCTGCGTTTCGGTCGGCATCATGGCGGCGGTCTTTGGGGAAACGGGGTTGGTGTGGATTATAGTGAAATTCCCAATAAAGTACTACGCCGCAGACCTGCCTTGCGTAAATCATCGGTGTTGCGGCATACACAAAAAAACATGCCGTCTGAAAATCGGGTTTTAGCTGCGCAGAAACTCGCTACACTCGTTTTCAGACGGCATGTTTGGGAAACGGCAAAATTAAGCGTTGCCTTCTTCCTGTTGGTACATCGCTTCAAAGTTGATCGGTGCCAGCAATACCGGCGGGAAGCCGGCACGGGTTACACTGGAAGAAATCGCTTCGCGGGCGTATGGGAACAGGATGTTCGGACAGGCAATGCCCAACAGCAGTTTGGCATCTTCTTCCGGAATGTTTTCCAAACGGAAAATACCGCTTTGGGTAACTTCGTTGAGGAACATGGTGCGTTCGCCGTCGAGCTTGGCGGTTACGGTGATGGTTACATCAACGGCGTAAATGCTTTCGCCCAATTTTTCGTTGTTGGTCGAAACACGCATATCGACTTCAGGCTCGCCCTGTTCCAAAAAGATTTGCGGAGCGTGCGGCACTTCCAAAGACAAGTCTTTGACATACAGACGCTCGATGCTGAATACCGGTTGCAATTCTTCGCTCATTTTGTTTTCCTATCAAGGTTGGGAGTTAAGTAAAACGGATAATTCGCCCCGCTGCTGCAAGGCATAAAGGTCGGTAAAACCGCCGACATGGGTGTCGCCGATAAAAATCTGCGGAATGCTGCGCTGGCCGGAACGTTGCTGCATTTCATCGAAAGCCGCCGGATTTTGATCGACACGGATTTCCTGAATTTCGCCGACTCCCGCCGCTGCAAGCAGCCGCTTGGCCATGGTGCAGTAGGGGCAAAACGCTCCGGTGTACATGGTCACTGGATTCATAATCGCTTCCTGTTTTCGGTTTATTGTAACGGAATATAGGGGCGGGCGGCGGCTTTTGCAAGTCTTAGCGTCAATTCGTTTTAAAATCCGTTTTTCAGACGGCCTTTCCCAATGCCGAAACATGGCAACATCACTGTTTTTACAGTATGATTAGCCCTGTTTTCAAGCCAAATCGCTTTTGCAATCCGTTTTTATAGTGAAATAAATATCGTGAACCCAAACGGTTAAAGAACCGATTGCAAAAACCATTTCCATCTTTCCAAATCCACCATTTCGAGCAAACATCATGTTATCAGGCATTCCCATTCCCAAAGACACCGTCCGCCCGCCGGAAACCGTTTTGGTCAATATCACCCCGCAGGAAACACGGGTCGCCGTATTGGAAGAAAACAATATCTGCGAGCTGCACATCGAACGCAACAGCGGCCACAGTTTGGTCGGCAACATTTATTTAGGCATCGTGCGGCGGGTATTGCCCGGTATGCAGAGCGCCTTTATCGACATCGGCCTTGAGCGTGCCGCCTTTTTGCACATCGTCGATGTCTTGGAACAGCGCCGCAACCCCGAAGAAACCCAACGCATCGAACACATGCTGTTTGAAGGACAATCCGTTCTCGTCCAAGTTATCAAAGACCCCATCAACACCAAAGGCGCACGCCTTTCCACCCAAATTTCCCTTGCCGGCCGCTTTCTGGTTCACCTGCCGCAAGAAAACCACATCGGCATTTCCCAACGCATCGAAGACGAAACCGAACGCAACCTGCTGCGCGAACGGCTCACCAACCTGCTCGACGAAGAAGCCTGCCACGGCTACATTATCCGCACCAACGCCGAAAACGCCAGCGACCGCCAACTTCAAGCCGACATCCACTACCTCACTAAAGTGTGGGAACACATCCAGCAGCAAGCCAAAACCCAGCCGCCCGAAACCCTGCTCTACCAAGACCTGCCCCTCAGCCTGCGGGTCTTGCGGGACATGTTCAGCGCCGACACCCAGCGCATCCTCGTCGATTCCACTGAAAACCACCGCCGCATGACCCAGTTTGCCGAACAATACGTCCACGGCGCACTCGGAAAAATCGAACTCTTCAAAGGCGAACGCCCCCTGTTTGAAACCTACAACATCGAACAGGAAATCAGTAGCGCCCTGCAACCCCGAGTCAACCTCAACTTCGGAAGCTACCTGATTATCGAATCCACCGAAGCCATGACCACTATCGACGTGAACACCGGCGGCTTCGTCGGCGCACGCAACTTCGACGAAACCATCTTCCGCACCAACCTCGAAGCCTGCCACACCATCGCCCGAGAACTGCGCCTGCGCAATCTGGGCGGCATCATCATCATCGACTTCATCGACATGGCACTCGAAACCCATCGCGAAGCCGTGTTGCAAGAACTCGCCAAAGCCCTCAGCTTCGACCGCACCCGAGTAACCCTCAACGGCTTTACCAGTCTCGGCTTGGTCGAACTCACCCGCAAACGCTCGCGCGAAAACCTCAACCAAATCCTCTGCGAACCCTGCCCCGCCTGCCAAGGCCGAGGCCGTCTGAAAACCCCGCAGACCGTATGCTACGAAATCCAGCGCGAAGTCGTCAGAGAAGCCCGCCGCTTCGATGCCCAAGCCTTCCGCATCCTCGCCGCTCCCAACGTTATCGACCTCTTCCTCGACGAAGAATCCCAATCCCTCGCCATGCTGATCGACTTTATCGGCAAACCGATTTCCCTCGCCGTCGAAACCGCCTACACACAGGAACAGTATGATATTGTGTTAATTTAGGAAATTATTCTTAAACAAGCCGTCTGAAAAACGAGATGGTACTCTGTCAGGACAATCTCGTGTGTTTTCTCGTTTCCCTCTATCCTGATTTCTACAGGTGAGGCAATAACTTAACCAAATTTCCGCTCAAATTTCCCCGCTGTCCGCCAAAATGCGAGGTGGGAGCGGGGTGTCAGGTGCAGGGTGCCTTGTTCGGTGGCGAGGGTCAGGCGGTGCAGGCGGCGTTGGTTGAGGGCTTGCCAGAGGGGGGCGAACCATGTTTGTTCCCAATGCTGCAACAGCGATGTGTGGGATTCGCTGCCGCAAAGGGTGAAGTCGTCTTGCAGAATCAGGAAGTTGTCAGGATTTTCTGATAATTGGTTAAGGATTTGCTGCAGGTCGCCGAAGTTGTCGGGAACGGGGCGGGCGGGCGTTGGTGAGAATGCCGCCCACGGGCTGTTGCTGAATATTATGTCGGAGTTGGCGTTGCCGGTGAGGTCTTGCCACAGCCATAAAACATTGACCGGCTGCAGGCCTTGACGGTGGCGTTCGGCGTTGAGCGGGTGTTGGTGCAACCACATTTGGATTTCGGTCTGTTTGGCCAGCCAAGTCGGGGCATCGTTGCCGCAGGCTTGGTCGGCGGGGCTGATTTGGTTGCCGATGTCGGGGACGGGGGTAACTTGCCAGTCGGGCTGCTCAGTGTGGTTTTCAGACGGCATCAGTGCCAGCCATAAATCGTTGTGCAGCGGAACAAATTCCCAGTGTTCGTCTTGATAAAAGCTGCTGAGTTCGGCGCACCAGCGTTGGGCTTCGTGTGGGGAAATGGCGAGGTGGCGGCCGGCGGTGATGCCTGCGCTGTGCATGCCCATTTCTTGGTAAAACGGGCTGGCAAAGGCGGTCGGGCGGTCGGGGGTGATGCCTGCGATGCGTTTTGCTTGTTGCAGAATGCTGCCTTGCCACAGGTGGCGGCGGTAAAATTCAGACGGCCTGCACGGTTGCGGCTGCCATCTGCCGTAGCGCAGCATTTGGTTGAATGCGGGCGTTTGCCGGTGGCCGGTGTGTAAAGGAAGTGAAGGTAGGGCGAGGGTCAGGTTCATGATATTCGGGTCGGACTGGGAAACGGGTTATGCGGCGGATTGCTGTGTTTTTGTGCTATGTTTTTGTAAAAATAACGTTTTATGGTAAGATGCGCTTGGTAAAAAACGGAAAATCTGCGTGCCAAATGCCGCCAAAGCCGTAATAATAACATGCTTGCGCAGGCTGAGGCCGTCTGAAAACGGGGCAGTCGGGCAGTTCAGGTAACAATGAAAAAGATGCCGTTGCGGTTTCTTTTTCATTTTTATTTGGTATTTGAAATACAGCAAGGACGATGTGTGACGCAATTCAAACAGTCTGAATCATTTTTGAAACGTATTGCCAAACGCAAACCGGCGCAGGCGCTGCTGTTGGGCGTATTGCTTCCGGTAGGCGTGATGACGGCGTATGCGGTTACCGAGCCGTTGCCGCAGAATCAGGATTTTAAAACCGAACGGATTTCGCAGGAATTGCCGCCGGTAAAAATTACCGCCGAGCCGGTGCAGTCGGGCTATTGGCTGCAGGAAGTGGTCAAAGAAGACGACACGCTTCCGGACGTGTTGGCACGTTTGGGTGTGGCGCAGAGCGATATTCAGCAGATTATGGCGAAAAGCAGCATCCGCAAAGATGTCAATAAACTGCGCAGCGGACACTCGGTCAGCCTGCGGGTTGATGAAGCCGGACAGGTCAGCGATGTCCAGTTTTTCACCGATGAAGAATTGGAACAGAATCTGGTGGCGCTGGAAAAGGTAAACGGCAAATGGCAGGCTTCCACTTCGGAAGTCGATATGAAAACCATGCCGACCCTGCGTGCCGTGCAAATCCGCAGTTCCGCCATCGGCGATATGCTGCGTGCGGAAATCCCGTCCGAAGTCTATCTTCAGTTGCGGGAAATCTTTGCCGATACGCTGGATATGCAGAGCCTGAAAGAAGGCGATGTGATTCGTCTGCTGTATAACAGCATGTATTTCCGGGGCCAGCAAATGGCAGTGGGCGATATTCTCGCCGCCGAAATCGTCAAAGGCGGCAAAACCTATCAGGCGTATTATTACAGCCAAGGCAAGGGCAACGAGGAAAGCGGCAACTATTACGATCAAAACGGCAAATCCCTGCAACAAAAAGCCGGATTTAACACCCAGCCCGTCAATTACACCCATATTTCCTCACCGTTCGGCTACCGAGTCCACCCGATTCGCCATACCGTACACATGCACACCGGCATCGACTACGCCGCCCCGATCGGTACGCCCGTACGGGCCGCAGCCGACGGCAAACTGACCTTTAAAGGCTGGCGCGGCGGCTATGGCCATACCGTGATGCTGGTACACGCCAACGGCGTAGAAACACTTTACGGCCACCTGAGCGCATTTTCCGACGCCCAAGGCAGCGTGAGAGCCGGCGACATCATCGGCTATGTCGGCACATCCGGCCAATCCACCGGCCCGCACCTGCACTACGAAGCCCGTGTAAACGGCCAGCCGGTCAATCCGACCACCGTCGCCCTCCCGACACCGAAACTGACCCCGAACAACATGACCGCATTCAAACGCAGCCAAAAAGAATCCGGTATGCTGCTCGCACAACTGCGGGGGCTGTCGGTATCCGTGGCGCAGCTTGACTGAACCAAAGCAGACCGAAGCCGTCTGAAAACACAGATTTTCCCCGCCGCCGGAACACCGCAGCGGAACAGCGTTCAGACGGCAGTTTGCAAAAAGATTTCCTCAAAACCGTTTCCCATAAACAACATATGTGGAAAAAAGAACGATAAAATACCGTTTTTTCAGAAAGCTGCTTGAAACGAAGCTGCTTTTTATGGTATAAATCCCGTTTTACTATTTTTGAAGTTTGGAGACTAACCATGGCACGAGTTTGCAAAGTGACCGGTAAGCGCCCGATGTCTGGCAATAACGTATCACACGCCAACAACAAAACCAAACGTCGTTTTTTGCCTAACTTGCAATCACGTCGTTTTTGGGTGGAAAGTGAAAACCGCTGGGTGCGCCTGCGCGTTTCTAACGCCGCATTGCGTACCATCGACAAAGTAGGCATTGATGTCGTATTGGCTGATTTGCGTGCTCGCGGCGAAGCTTAATTTAACGAACGCTTAATTAAGGATTACTGCAATGCGCGATAAAATCAAATTGGAATCATCTGCTGGTACTGGTCACTTCTATACCACTACCAAAAACAAACGTACTATGCCCGGCAAACTGGAAATCAAAAAATTTGATCCGGTAGCCCGCAAACACGTTATCTACAAAGAAACCAAATTGAAATAATCAGGTTTCTCTGTCGGAAAAACAAAGCCTTTGTTGCAAAACAAAGGCTTTTTGCCGTTTAGGCCGTCTGAAAACCGGCGTTGCGAAAACCGATGACGGGCATGGCCGTTCAGTTATGTTGGCTGCAGTTTACCGAACTGTATAGAAAATCCGGTATTTCAGCGATATACTGGCAATATTTCCACATCAGGAGCATGGGTATGCAAGTCAGCAGCAAAGCAATTGAAAACGGCGTGTTCGCCGACAAATACGGCAAGCGGGGCAGTCAGTTTGGGGCCAACGGTATGCCGACTTATTCGATTCCGTTTGAAATCAGCGGTGCGCCGGAGGGCACGCAGTCGTTTGCGGTGGTATTGGAAGACAAAGATGCCGTTACTGCAGCCGGTTTTGTGTGGACGCATTGGCTGATTGCCGATTTGGAACGCGCATCGGTTGCCGAAAACGAAAGCCTGAGCGCCACTGATTTTGTGCAGGGTGCCAACAGTTGGGCGAGCGTGCTGGGGCAGGTGGACATCGAGGCGGCTTCGGTTTACGGCGGTATGGCACCGCCAAACTGCAAACACCGTTACGAACTGATTGTTTATGCCTTGGATTGCAAATTAGGGCTGAAAAAAGGTTTCCGTTTCAATGATTTGCACTTTGCCATGAAAGGGCATATTTTGGCGCAGGCCGAAGTAGTGGGCGAATACGACGTTTAAGTTTGAAAAAACACCCCCCATGCCGTCTGAAAACGAGCAAAGCGAGTTTCTGCGAAGCTAAAATCAGCCAAGCATGTTTTCAGACGGCATGGGGTTTGTCGTTTCAGATGAAATGATTATTTCTGGTTTTGGCTGATGATTTTTTCCAAAACCGGCATCGGGCTGTAACCGCTTTGGGTGCGGCCGTTGGGGAAAATCAGCGTCGGTGTGCCGTTGAAGCCGAGCTGTTCGCCCAGCGAGGTGGTTTCGGCAACCGGATTGTCGCAGGCTTGGGTATTTTTCGGGAACACGCCCTGACGCATCCATTTTGTCCATGCAGCGGTGCGGTCGGGTTGGCACCAGATGATTTCGGCTTTGCGTGCGGCATCGGCGTGTAGGCTGGTAATCGGCATCATAAAGTTGTAGATGGTGATGTCGGTCATCTTTTCAAATTCGTGTTCCAAGCGTTTGCAGAACGGGCAGTCGGGGTCGGAGAACACGACCACCTGCAGTTTGCCGTTGCCGCGTACTTCTTTAATCGCCTTGTCCAACGGCAGGCTGGAGAAATCGATTTTGTTTAAGTCGGCACTGCGTTTGTCGGTGAGGCTTTCACGGGAGTTGATGTCGATCAGGTCGCCCACCAGCATATAATCGCCTTTGGCATCGGTGTAGATAATCTGTTTGCCGCTCACAACCACTTCGTAAATGCCCGCCAGCGGTGTTTCGCTGATGCTGACCACTTTCAAATTTTGGGCGGCATAAGTTTTTTCCAGCTTGGCTTTCAAGGTTTCGCCAACCTTGGCCGGTGCGGCGGTTTGGGCAGTCGCCGCCGTTGTTTTTTCGGCAGCCTGACCGCAGGCCGCCAGCGGCAGCAGCATCAGGGGCAGCAGGAATTTGAGAATATATTTCATGTGCTTCATTCGGTATGGAAGTAAAAGCTGCATTGTAGCAAACATCGGCGCAGCGTGCATAAAGAGGCGGCAGGCCGTCTGAAAATGAGCAAAGCGAGTTTTCAGACGGCCTGTATGGTTTTGCGGATTGCGCCGACTATCGTGTAGCCATCATTTGCCCGTCGTGAAACACCAAAACCTGTTCCGGCCAGCGCAGGGCGGCGAGGGCGAAGGGTTTGCGGCGGTATTTTTCGGGGAACTTGCGCATCCGCCAACTGGCACCGATGGAAAAATCGACGCAGAATACATTGCGTTTTGCACCGTGCCACTCATCGGCGGCTGCGGGCAGCAGGCGGCGTTCGGCGGCGACGGCGGAACTGGTCGGCAGGCGGCTGCGCCAGTAGTGGCCGATGATAACGGGAATATTGTCCCGATAGTCGTCCCACCATGCGCAGCGGCAGGTTTCCCGCCAGCGGCCGCCGGCGAAGAACGGTTGTTTGGCGGAGCGTTCGATACCGCTGGTCAGCGCCCGAATCGGGTGGGCAAGGCTGCGTGCCAAATCGTAGCGGGCGGTGGCGGGCATGGGCGGTGGCGGAATATCCGGATTTTCCGCCAACGGGGCAAAATATTGCTGCTCGTGCAGATAATCGCCATACCAATCAGCGTTTTGCAGCGTTTCGGTGAGTTGGTGGTCGAATAAGCGGTATTGTTCGACCAAGCCCATGCCGACGGCTTCGTCCAAACGTGTGAGCATATCGGGCAGCCATGCGGCGTGGACGATACGCAGGTCGCTGCGTTCCAATATCAGCGGCAGCTCGGCCAGCCAGATTTTGAGACCGGCTTTTTCACTGTCGGGCAGGGTATGCCACGGGGCGTAATTGGCGGCATCTTGTTTGGCTCTGCTGTCAAAAAACCAGCCCGAACCGTCTTTGGGGTCGTCCACCAGCAGATTTAATTCGTGGTTGCCCAATACCGCAAAAGCCTTGCTTTGGCTGTGTGCCTGCTTGAACCAGTCGAGCATGGCGGGGCTGTCGGGGCCGCGGTCGCAGAGGTCGCCGACAAATACCAGCTTGCGGCCTTGCGGGTGCGTGCCGTCGTCTTGATAACCGAGGCGGCGCAGCAGGGCTTGAAAGGCGGAAAATTCGCCGTGTACGTCGCCGACGATGTCCAGCGGCGTATCAGGCAGGGTTTGGCGGTAAAGATAAGTACTCATGTCGCTCTTGCGGCCGGTAAGGGGCGTATTTAAAATAATCGGATAACGTGAATTCACTTGAAACAATACGGCGTTGGCCCGCTTTGTTTTCTTTTAAAGTGAATTCAAGATATTGTCTCTTGCTTGCTTAAAACCGATAAAAGGAATGCGTATGCTGAAAAAACTGTTTTGTCTGGCGGCCTGCGGCTGCTTGTTGGCCGCCTGTGCGGAAACCCGTTCGCCGCGCAAGCCGCTGACTCAGGAAGAGGCGTTTGCCCGTTGCCAAAACACGGCGGCCGATGCCGACCGTGCGGGCTTTGATGCGTGCATGAAGGATAAGGGATTCCGGCGCAAAGCGGCGGCTGCGGGGTTATAACAGGCGGGGCTGTTTCTCACTTTGGCTGTTTAAAAACCCGTTATGCCCAATTTAGCTTCACAGAAACTCACTTTGCTCGTTTTGGCGAAACCTTCGGTTTTAGCTTCGCAGAAACTCGCTTTGCTCGTTTTCAGACGGCCTTTCCTTGTCCGGTTTAACATGCCTGCGCAAAATAAAGCGGTACGGCGGATTGCCCGCTCATTTTATTGAGATAGGCAAGCGTGCGTTCGGGGAAACGGATTCCGTTGACCATGCTCAAATTGCGCAGAATCGGGAAAATCAAAATATCTTCCATGCCGGGTTCGCCGCCGAGGCCGTCTGAATTCGGCGTAATCAGCTGTTCCAATTCCGCCAAATCTTCGTGGATGCGCTTCAGGTATTTGCCGCTGCGTTCCAGATTGACGGCGAAGTTGCCGATGGTTTTTTCTTTTTTGCCGACAAAATAGGCAACTGCTGATTCGGTGGCGAATTCGGGCAGGTCGAGTTTGACCATGCGGGGCTGCACCAGATGGTTGTAGTAGCCGGATACTTTGTCGAACCATGCCTGAATATCGCTGCGGATTTCACTTTTCAGACGGCCTTTGCCGCCCAACCGGTCGATATAGGCAACAATGTCGAGACTTTCGCCCATAAACGAGCCGTCGTCTTTTTCCAAAATCGGCACTTGTTTGGCACCGATCATGCTGATGGGTGTGGTTTCGTCGTCGTTGGCAAGAATAACGTTTTCCACCGCCACGCCGCACAGCCCGAAAATCATTCTGGCACGCACGCAAAACGGGCAGTGGTCGTAGATATAGAGTTTCATCTGAATATTCCCAAAAAAATCATGCCCTATTCTAAACCATCACGCCTTGCAGCAAAAGCCGCCGGGCAGCAAGGCCGTCTGAAAACCGAAGGTTTCGCCAAAACGAGCAAAGCGAGTTTCTGCGAAGCTAAAATCGGGCAAAGTGCGTTTCCGCAAAGCTAAAATCGGGTTAATCCGCAAATAAAAATTGAAGAACCGGAAAAATTTCGGCTATCATAGCAAACCATGATTGCGACAGCCGTAATGTCCGGCGCAAGCGAAAGGAGAAATGCCATGACCGATACGAACCATGCCGAAAACCCAGCGGCAAACAGCAGCCGGGAATGGCTCGAACGCTACACTTCAAACCTCAATGCGGCAGATGCCCGTTTGGTCAAAACCGCATGGCAGTTGGCGCAGCAATACTATTCCTCAGGGCAGACCGCCGCCTGCGGCGAGCCGTTACTCGACAACCTGACGGGTGCCGCCCAAATGGTAAACGAGATGGATTTGCTACCCGATGCCGTAGCGGCAACCCTGCTGGCAGGCCTGTCCGACCGTTGCGAAGGCTGGCAGGAAACCGTTACCGAACAGTGCAACGCCACCGTGTGCGAACTGGTTAAAGGCATAGACGAAGTGCAGAAGCTGACCCACTTTGCCAAAGTGGACAACCTCGCCACGCCCGAAGAATGCGCCCAACAGGCCGAAACCATGCGCAAAATGCTGCTGGCGATGGTAACCGATATCCGTGTCGTATTGATTACACTGGCGATCCGCACCCGCACCATGCAGTTTCTCGGCACGCAGCCCGACAGCGCCGAAAAACGGGAAGTGGCAAAAGAAACCCTCGACATTTTCGCCCCACTGGCCAACCGCTTGGGCGTGTGGCAGCTCAAATGGCAGCTCGAAGATCTGGGCTTCCGCCACCAACACCCCGAAAAATACAAAGAAATCGCCAAACTTTTAGACGAAAAACGCACCGAACGCCTCGAATATATCGAAAACTTCCTCAATATTCTGCGTCAGGAACTCGGCAAATACAAAATCCATTTCGAAGTCGCCGGCCGGCCGAAACACATTTATTCCATCTACAAAAAAATGGTTAAGAAAAAGCTCGGCTTCGACGGGCTTTACGACATTCGGGCAGTCCGCATTCTGGTCGATACCGTTCCCGAATGCTATACCACGCTGGGCATCGTCCACAGCCTGTGGCAGCCGATTCCGGGCGAATTTGACGACTACATCGCCAACCCCAAAGGCAACGGTTACAAATCGCTGCATACCGTGATTGTCGGGCCGGAAGACAAAGGCGTAGAAGTGCAGATACGCACTTTCGACATGCACCAGTTCAACGAATTTGGCGTTGCCGCCCACTGGCGCTACAAAGAAGGCGGCAAAGGCGATGCCGCCTACGAACAAAAAATCGCCTGGCTGCGCCAACTGCTGGACTGGCGGGAAAACATGGCCGAAAGCGGCAAAGAAGACTTGGCCGCCGCCTTTAAAACCGAACTCTTCCACGACACCATTTACGTATTGACACCGCACGGCAAAGTTTTATCGCTTCCCGCCGGCGCAACCCCCATCGACTTTGCCTACGCGCTGCACAGCAGCATCGGCGACCGTTGCCGCGGTGCCAAAGTCGAAGGGCAGATTGTGCCGCTGTCCACCCCGCTGGAAAACGGCCAGCGTGTCGAAATCATCACCGCCAAAGAAGGCAACCCCTCCGTAAACTGGCTGCACGAAGGCTGGGTCAAATCAAGCAAAGCCATCAGCAAAATCCGAGCCTTTATCCGCCAGCAAAACGCCGACGCAGTAAAAGAAGACGGACGGGCGCAGCTTGACAAACAACTCGTCAAAATCACCCCCAAGCCCAATCTGCAAGACTTGGCAGAAAAACTCGGCTTCAAAAAACTCGACGACTTATACACCGCAGTCGGACAAGGCGAAGTATCGCCCCGAGCCATTCAAAAAGTCTGCGGCACACTCAACGAACCCCCGCCGCCACCTTTGGACGAAACCACCATCGTCAAACAGTCCAAAATCAAAAAAGGCGGCAAAAACGGCATCCTAATCGACGGCGAAGACGGCCTGCTCACCACCTTGGCAAAATGCTGCAAACCCGCACCGCCCGACGACATCGTCGGCTTCGTTACCCGAGAGCGCGGCATTTCGGTACACCGCACCACTTGCCCCTCATTCCGCCACCTTGCCGAACAGTCGCCCGACAAAGTACTGAACGCAAGCTGGGCAGCGCTGCAGGAAGGACAAGTTTTCGCCGTGGACGTAGAAATCCGCGCCCAAGACCGCGGTGGCCTGTTGCGGGACGTATCCGACGCACTCGCCCGCCACAAACTCAACGTAACCGCCGTACAAACCCAATCCAAAGACTTAGAAGCCAGCATGCGCTTTACCTTGGAAGTACGCCAAGTCAGCGACTTACCCAGAGTACTCGCCAGCCTCAGCGATGTCAAAGGAGTATTGAGCGTTACACGGTTGTAGGATTGGGAGAATAAAAGGCCGTCTGAAAAATCGCTTTTCAGACGGCCTTGTTGTTCAATTTAAGCGTTGCCGGTCAATACCGGCGTTGCTGTTTATTGCTGGCGGGCGGCGTTGATGGCGTTTTGATCGGGGTTGATCAATACTTCTACGCGGCGGTTTTGGGCGCGGCCTTCAGGGGTGGCGTTGGAAGCCACCGGTTGGCGGGAGCCGTGGCCGACTGAGGTCAGGCGGTAGGCGGCTACGCCTCGGGATTGCAGGTAGCCGGAAACGGCTTGGGCGCGGCGTTGCGACAGGGGTTCGTTGATGGCATCGGAACCGGTGTTGTCGGTGTGGCCGGCAACGGTCAGGGTGGTGTCGGGGTATTGCACCAGTGTTTGGGCGGCGGTGGCCAAGGCGTTTTGGGCGGCACCGCTCAGTGAGGCGCTGTTGGTGTCGAAGGTTACGCTTTCAGGCATAACCAGTTTGATTTGGTTGCCTTGGCGTTCAACGGCTACGTTGGTGTTGGCCAGACTTTGGCGCAGTTTTTGTTCTTGGTAGTCCATATAGCCGCCTACGCCTGCACCCAATGCGCCGCAGGCAAGGGCTGAGTTACGTGCGCCTTTGCTGCCGTTGGTCAGTGCGCCGACAATGCCGCATACGGCTGCGCCGCCGAGGCTGTAAACGGCGGTTTTGCTGGCGGAAGACTGGCCGGTCATGGGGTCGGTTACGCAGCCTGCGAGTGCGAGAGGGGCGGCCAATACGGCAACGGTCAGGGGTTTCAAGATGTTCATGTGTTTTCCTTTATGGTGCGGCGGCAAGGCCGTCTGAAAATCGGGGGCAACGCCGATGGCGGGCTGCCGTTGGTTTGTGGGGCTTATCATAGCCAACATTATTGTCGGGCTGCAGCCGGTTTAACCGGATATTACACAGTTATTCACTGCGCTAACATTCAGCGTCGTTTCCGGCGCAAACGCCAGCGTTTGTAGCGGCTCAGAAACATCCATTTCAGCCGCAGCTTGACATCGTAGCCGACCGAGCCTGCGCCCAGAATCAGCAGCACTGAAGCGACGGGCAAGGCAAAATGGTGGCCGATTGCCTGATAGCCCCATGCGCCGACCACGCCGCCGACCAGAAATGCCAGCATCATGCCGCACAATAATTTAATTTTCGGTTTGTTGGCATGGACATAGCGCAATTTCGGGTTGTGCTGCTTGGAATAATACAGCACTTTGGACAATTCGATGCCCAAATCGGTTGCCGAACCGGTCATGTGCGTGGAGCGGATGGCACCGCCCGAAAGCATGGTCATCACGGTATTGTGCATACCCATAATGAAACACAGTAAAAACAGGGCCAGCGAAGGCAAGACCAGTTCGCCCCAATCGATTTTCCAATGCAGCGCCGACACGCCGAACAGCCCGAAAATCATCAGATACACGGCTTCCAGCCACAATGAAAAGCCGAAACTGCCCCGAAAACGTTGCGCCTGCGCCCAAAACACGACCCAACTGGCGTGCATTGCGCCTGCCACAAAACTCAATACGCTGATAAAAATCACCAGCGATACGCCCCATTCTCCCAAATACAGCATATCCGCCAAGAGCGACATCGAGCCGGTAACATGCGAGGTGTAGCGTGCCAGCGCAAAAAAGCCGCCGGCGTTAATCGCTCCCGCCAAAAACGCCATGATGTAGCCCAGAAAACGGAAACGGGCATCGGAAATATTCTGTTCGTGCAGATACGGGCGGTCTGCCTGCCAAAAAGACACCCGCCTCGGCTCGTGCCTGCTCCCGGAATGTTGTTTGCTCATATAATGATATTTCTCTCTGAATACTGTGTCCGGCAAAACGCTTGATGCTTGATATTTAGATTATATAGTGGATTCACTTTAAAAATATTACAACGCAAACTACCTTTTCCCAGTTTTAGCTTCGCAGAAACTCGCTACGCTCGTTTTGGCGAAACCTGCGGTTTTCAGACGGCATTTATGTGGAATTTAAAAAACACGTGCATGCGTGGGCAAGCACGCTACCCACCGTTTCCCGTCCTGCCGGTGGGAAGGGGTTAGGGAAAGAGTGGTTCACTTGGGTTGTAATATTTTTTGGTTAATTCACTATAGCCTGCCGCCGCTTGCGCCGTCTGCCCGAAATGACGTACATTATCCCGACTTCCGTCCCAATCAGAAAGGAACAAAAATGAAAACGCTTCGCTACGCCCTGCCCGCTGCCGCTGCGCTGCTGCTTGCCGCCTGCGCCGCCACGCCCGAACAGCTTGCCCAGCGTGCGGCGACGCAAAAACGTTACGAACAAAATCTGCAGCTGGCATTGGCGGCTCAGTGCGATCAAGAGACGGCTTTATTGATGCGCCGCCAGTTTGAGTTGAGCGAGCAGGCTGCGCCGTTGAGCGAAACCGACCAAGCCTTCCGCCTGCGTTATATCGATAAAACCAACGATCCGCTGTTTAAAGCCTGCTATCAAATGGCATGGCAAAACTATATTTCCCAGCAGCAGCTGCGGGAAATCCGCTACCGTCGGGATTATTGGGACGATTATTATTATCCGTTCCGCCGTCCGCTTTGGTGGTGAGGCCGTCTGAAAAGCCGTTTTTCAGACGGCTTTTGCCATCTTGGCAACAAATCAAGTCCGCCCACTGTATCGCCGCCCGAATTCCGTTTACAATAAGCCCCCTGATTGATAACGACACACACTACCATGAAAATCTGGTTCGGTCAGCGCCGTGTGCCTGACTTTTTGCAAGGCTCTGCCGTAACCATCGGCAATTTCGACGGCGTTCATCTCGGCCATCAGCATATTCTGCAACAACTCAAACGCAAGGCGGACGAATTGGGGCTGCCGGTGGTGGTTGTGGTATTCGAGCCGCAGCCCAAGGAATTTTTTGCCAAACAAAACGCTCTGCCGCAGCCTTACCGCATTTCGCCGCTGCGTACCAAGCTGGAACTGCTGGCGCAAACCGGCTGCGTTGATGCGGTGTGGGTGCTGCGTTTCAACCGCCGCTTTGCCGCCATGAGTGCGCAGGACTTTATCGACCGGCTGCTGCGGCAACGGCTCAATACCCGCTATCTGCTGATTGGCGACGATTTCCGTTTCGGCTCGGGGCGGGAAGGCTGTTTCGAGATGTTGGCGGCGTGTCCGGATATGCAGACCGAGCGCACGCCTTCGGTGATTGTGGACGACATCCGCACCAGCAGCACCGCCGTGCGTCAGGCACTTTCAGACGGCCTGCTGCCGTATGCCCGCAAGCTGTCGGGACACGATTATGTTTTAAGCGGCAAAGTGCGCCACGGTAAAAAACTCGGCCGCACCATCAATGCGCCCACCGCCAATATCCAGCTGCCGCCGCACCATTATCCGCTCAGCGGCGTGTTTGTGATTGAGGCGGACGGGGCATTCGGCACCCGCCGGGGGGTGGCGAGTTTCGGGCTGAATCCGACCGTCAGCAGCAGCAACCGGCAAAAGCTGGAAGTGCATTTGTTCGACTTTGACGGCAATCTCTACGGCTGCCGTCTGAATATCCGTTTTCTGCACAAGCTGCGGGACGAAGCCAAGTTCGACAGTTTGGACGATTTGAAGGAACAAATCCGGCAAGACATCGCCGCCGCCCGTGCGTGGCTGCCTTAATCGTTTTACCCCTTATAAAAAACCGACAATTCCGATACAATAAGTTTTCCGATTTTTTATCCCGCAACGGTTTCTGCGAAGCCAAAACCGTTGCGGCAAACCACAACAAATCCCACCGAGATACCGAAATGACCGATTACAGTAAAACCGTAAACCTGCTTGAAAGCCCGTTCCCGATGCGGGGCAATCTGGCCAAGCGTGAACCTGCATGGCTGAAAAGCTGGTATGAACAAAAACGTTATCAAAAACTGCGCCAAATCGCCAAAGGCCGCCCGAAATTCATTCTTCACGACGGCCCGCCGTATGCCAACGGCGATATCCACACCGGCCATGCCGTCAATAAAATCCTGAAAGACATCATTATCCGCAGCAAAACCCAAGCCGGTTTTGATGCGCCCTACGTTCCGGGCTGGGACTGCCACGGCCTGCCGATTGAAGTGATGGTGGAAAAGCTGCACGGTAAAGATATGCCCAAAGCCCGTTTCCGGGAACTCTGCCGGGAATACGCCGCCGAACAGATTGCCCGCCAGAAAAAAGACTTTATCCGCTTGGGCGTATTGGGCGACTGGGACAACCCTTATCTGACCATGGATTTTAAAACCGAAGCCGACACGGTGCGTACTTTGGGCGAAATCTACCAATCGGGCTATCTCTACCGAGGTGCCAAACCGGTTCAATTCTGCTTGGACTGCGGCTCGTCTCTGGCGGAAGCCGAAGTCGAATATAAAGACAAAATCTCGCCTGCGATTGATGTGGCCTATCTGTTTAAAGACAACGCCGCCCTTGCCGCCGCATTCGGTTTGGACAACATTGACGGCGAAGCCTTTGCCGTGATTTGGACAACCACGCCGTGGACTTTGCCCGCCAGTCAAGCGATTTCCGCCGGTGCCGATGTGGTGTACCAACTGATCGATACGCCGAAAGGCAAGCTGGTGCTGGCAAAAGATTTGGCCGAAGATGCGCTCAAACGCTATCAGTTTTCAGACGGCCTTGCCGTGTTGGCGGAAACCACCGGCGACAAGCTGGAAAACCTGCATCTCAACCACCCGTTTATCGAGCGTGATATTCCGCTGCTCAACGGCGAACACGTTACCACCGATGCCGGTACCGGCTTGGTACATACCGCACCGGCGCACGGCTTGGAAGACTATTTCGTCTGCAACAAATACGGCATCGAACTCTATAATCCGGTCAATGCCGAAGGCCGCTACACCGCCGAAGTTCCCCGTGTTGCCGGCATGACCGTGTGGGATGCCAATCCGGTAATTCTCGACTGGCTGCAGGAAGAAAACCGCCTGCTGGCAAGCAGCAAGCTGGAACACAGCTACGCCCACTGCTGGCGGCACAAAACCCCGCTGATCTACCGTGCCACCGGCCAATGGTTTATCGGCATGGACAAAGCCGGCACAGACGGCAAAACCCTGCGCAACAAAGCCATGAAAGCGGTGGACGATACCGAATTTTTCCCGTCTTGGGGCCGAGCTCGCTTAGAAGCCATGATTGAAGGCCGTCCGGACTGGGTCGTTTCCCGCCAACGCTACTGGGGTACGCCGATGACTTTCTTTGTCCACAAAGAAACCGGCGAGCTGCACCCGAATTCCGCCGAACTGTTGGAACAAGTCGCCCAGCGCATCGAGAAAAAAGGCATCGAAGCCTGGTTCGAACTCGATAAAAGCGAACTCTTAAGCGCCGAAGACTGCGAACAATACGACAAACTCTCCGACACCATGGACGTTTGGTTCGACTCCGGCTCAACCCACTACGCCGTGTTGAAACAGCGTGAAGAATTGGCATGGCCCGCCGACCTCTACCTCGAAGGCAGCGACCAACACCGCGGCTGGTTCCAATCCTCCATGCTCACCGGCTGCGCTTCCTCTTTGGGCCGCGCACCGTACAAACAGCTGCTGACCCACGGTTTCGTCGTCGATCAAAACGGCCGCAAAATGTCGAAATCCATCGGCAACGTGGTTGCCCCGCAGGAAGTGTACAACGAATTCGGCGCCGACATTCTGCGCCTGTGGGTCGCCTCCACCGACTATTCGGGCGAATTGGCATTGTCTAAAGAAATCCTCAAACGAGTAACCGAAAGCTACCGCCGCATCCGCAACACCCTGAGCTTCCTGTTTGCCAACCTGAGCGACTTCAACCCCATCGAACACGCCGTACCGCAGGACCAAATGGTCGAAATCGACCGCTACGCCCTGATTCTGGCACGCCGTCTGCAAGAACGCTTAGCAGGCGACTACTACCCCCGCTACACCTTCCATCTGGCGGTGAAAGACATTGTTGCCTTCTGCTCCGAAGACTTGGGCGCATTCTACCTCGACATTCTGAAAGACCGCCTCTACACCACACAGGCCGACAGCCACGCCCGCCGCAGCGCCCAAACAGCACTGTACCACATCACCCGCAGCCTCGTATTGCTGATTGCTCCGGTATTGTGTTTCACCGGCGAAGAAGCATGGGACATCATCGGCGGCGGCGAAGAAGACAGCGTCCTCTTCCACACATGGCACGAATTCCCAAGCATTCCGGAAAAAAGCGAAGCCGCATTGGTGGAAAAATGGAACCGCCTGCGCCAAGTACGGGAAGCCGTTACCGCCGCCATCGAACCGCTGCGCAGCGACAAAACCGTCGGCTCGTCGCTGCAGGCCGAAGTGGCCATCACCGCCCCCGAAGACGTGTATCAGGCACTGGAAACCCTCGGCAGCGAACTGCGTTTCGCCCTGCTGGTATCCAAAGCCGAACTGACCAAAGGCAGCGAACTGACCGTCAGCGCCAAAGCCAGCACCGGCAAAAAATGCGAACGCTGCTGGCACTACACCGACGATGTCGGCACCGTCGCAGGCCATGAAACCATCTGCAAACGCTGTGCAGACAACGTCGAAGGCAAAGGCGAAGAACGCCATTACGCCTGATAACGCCTAACCCGCTTCAGCAATAAACCACAGGCCGTCTGAAAATCGATTTTCAGACGGCCTGTTTCTATTGTTTCTATCGTGAAACAACCCTGTTTCACGGCATCTCCAAACGGCAAATCAATGCCATAGTACTTTATCGGAAATTACACTATAATGTGCCTTAACAAATTTTAATACACAATAGAGGCCGTCTGAAAATGTCCACCAAAACCCCGTCGCTGTTTGGCGGCTCGATGATTATCGCCGGTACGATTATCGGTGCCGGTATGCTCGCCAACCCCACCGCCACTTCAGGCGTATGGTTCACCGGCTCGCTGCTGGTGCTGCTCTACACTTGGTTTTCCATGCTCTCCAGCGGGCTGATGATTCTGGAAGTCAATACCCATTATCCGCACGGAGCCAGTTTTGACACCATGGTCAAAGACTTGCTCGGCAACACTTTAAACATTATCAACGGCTTGGCAGTCGCATTCGTCCTCTACCTGCTGACTTATGCCTATATCTTTGTCGGCGGCGATTTGACGGCGCAAGGCTTGGGCAGTTTGAGCGGACAAGACGTGGCGCTTCCGGTTGGCCAGTTGGTGTTTTTCGGCATTTTGGCGTTTTGCGTGTGGCTCTCTACCCGTTTGGTGGACCGCCTGACCAGCGTCTTAATCGGCGGCATGGTGATTACTTTTTTCTGGGCAACAGGCGGGCTGATGACCCATGTCAAACTACCGGTTCTGCTCGACAGCGCCGCACCCGCAGACACACATTACTGGATTTACGCCGCCACTGCACTCCCCGTCTGTCTCGCTTCGTTCGGCTTTCACGGCAACGTATCCAGCCTGTTGAAATACTTTCGGGGCGATGCCCCAAAAGTCGCCAAAGCCCTGAAAGCCGGTACGCTGATTGCGTTGGTGATTTATATCTTGTGGCAGCTCTCGATTCACGGCAACCTACCCCGCTATGCGTTTGCGCCGGTGATTGCCGCCGAAGGCAAAGTATCGGTTTTAATTGAAACCCTGTCGCAGTTCGTGCCGACCGGCAGCATGGATTTGATTTTATCCTTCTTCGCCTATATGGCGATTGCCACCTCGTTCCTCGGCGTAACCTTGGGTCTGTTCGACTACATTGCCGATATTTTCAAATGGAACGACAGCGCCGTCGGCCGCAGCAAAACCGCCGCCCTAACCTTCTTGCCGCCGCTGATCTGCTGTCTGCTGTTCCCGACTGGCTTCGTTACCGCCATCGGCTACGTCGGTTTGGCCGCCACCATCTGGACAGCACTGATTCCCGCAATGCTGCTCTACCGTGCCAGACAAAAATTCGGCGCAGGCCGCAGCTACCAAGTTCAAGGCGGCGTGGCACTGATGATTTGGGTGTTCCTGTTCGGCATCGTCAATATCGCCGCCCAAATCCTCAGCCAGCTCGAACTGGTTCCCGTATTCAAAGGCTGATTTTCAGACGGCCTGATGCGGAAAAGACGGCGGAAAATATTTCCGCCGTCCCAACAACACCTTTGGACACCGCCATGTACGACCATATCCGCTTCCACACCGACGAAGACTACCCCGCCGACCTACCGCCCGAACACGCCGCCACCCATATCGGCATGTATTGGCGCTGGGCAGCCAGTCAAGGCCTGCACAATCCCGTGTGGCAAAACACCCCCGAAACCGCCGCCGACTTCGCCGCCATGCAGTCCGGCACCATCAGCGGTGCCGCTTTCCTGCTCAAACACATGGACGGCGCACTCACGCCCGACGACTTCAACGAATCAGGCCGCCGCTTCACCGAATTTTATTACGACGACGAAGAAGACGGTTACGGCAGCTTTATGGAAGATTACATCCGCACCCTCGACACCCCGTCGCTCGGCGGGCTGTACCACGTTGCCGACAACGCCGAAAACTATGCTAAACTTGCCCCCGTTTTTCAGACGGCCTTTACCCGCTGGCAAAACAGCCTAAAACCAGATTCCCCCATCAAACAGCCCGCCCAAACCGGCAACGACACATTATGAAAACGCCTCTCGACATCTGCGTCAACCGCTTCCGCCCCGGCGGCGGCATGGAAAGCTACACCTTTGATTTAGTACGCGGATTTTCCGACATTGCCGACATCACCGTATTCGCCGCCTACATCGACAGCAGCGTGCCGGAATACGCCCAAACCGCCACGCAGCTGATCCGTCAAAAACACATTCCGAAAAAACTGCGGCCGTTTTGGTTCAGCAAGCAGCTTGAGAAAGCCAGAAAAGGCAGAAACATTCCGCTGATTGCCTGCAACCAAAGCGATCACGCCGATATTTTCATCTGCGGCGGCACACACTTAGGCTATCTTGCCGCCATGGGTCAATCCGCCAATTTAATCGACCGCCTCGCCATACACCGCAACCGCAGCAACTACGCCAGCGCCCGCCTGATTATGGCACATTCACACTTAATGAAACGGGAACTGATCGAACTTTACGGCATTTCGCCCGACAAAATCCGTGTCGTCCACCCGCCTGCAGACACCGCACGTTTCCGACCGGCAGCAGACGAAACCGAAATCCGCCACACACGGCAACGCTACGGTTTTCAAGACCACGAAACCGTATTTCTATTTCCCTCGACAGGCCACAAACGCAAAGGCTTGGATTTGCTCGCCGCCTTTTTCGAGCAAACCGATTTACCGGTCAAACTGGCAGTTGCCGGTTCGCCACTCCCCCGCCCGATGAAAAACGTCATCGGTTTGGGCTTCTGCAACAATATGCCCGAACTCTACCGAGCCGCCGACTTCACCATCATGGCCTCACTTTACGAGCCATTCGGTTTGGTCGGCGTAGAATCGGTTTTGTGCGGCACACGGGTCGTATTGGCCGACAATATGGCATGCAGCGAAGTATTAAACAGCCATGCCGGCTTTTTCTTTTCCCGCCAAAATCCCGCAACCTTGGCACAAGCCGTAGCACAGGCGGTTACGCTCAAACAGAGCGGCCGCCATAAAATAACCGACCCGATGTCGGCATTGGATTACCGGCCGGATTTGGCACACCATATCCGCCAAACGCAGGCGATGTTGGCAGAATGCCGCTGAAGCCGTCTGAAAACCCCGTTATCAAACCACAAACCACCCAAATACCATGAAACTCATCATTCTCGACCGAGACGGCGTGATTAATCAAGACCGAGACGATTTTGTCAAATCCGCTGACGAGTGGATTCCGCTCGAAGGCAGCATGGATGCCATCGCCTTTCTGACCGAAGCGGGCTACACCGTTGCCGTGGCGACCAACCAATCCGGCATCGGCCGCAAATACTTTACCATTCAGGATTTAACCGAAATGCACGCCAAAATGCACCGTTTGATCGTGCAGGCCGGCGGTGTGATTGACGGCATCTGGTTTTGCCCGCATTTAGCAGACGACCATTGCCGATGCCGCAAACCGGCACCGGGCATGATTCAGGACATTATCGAACGCTTCAAAGCCGACCCCGAACAAACCTGGCTGGTCGGCGACAGTCTGCGGGATTTGCAGGCGATTGACGCAGTTGGCGGCAAAGCGGCGCTGGTACTCACCGGAAAAGGCAAAAAAACCTTGTCGGAAAAAGAACACGAACTACCGGAAAATACGCAGATTTTTGACGATTTGCTGGCATTTGCCAATTATCTTACCCAAACCGACCACAGCGAAGCCGTCTGAAAACGAATGAAATGAGTTTCTGCGAAGCTAAAACGAGTAAAGCGAGTTTCTGCGAAGCTAAAACAGAATACCGTTTCCGCCCGCCAACCCCATTTTTCAGACGGCCTATCAAATATTAAAACATTATGTTACTGATTAGAAACCTAATTTACTGGCTGATTCTCACCATCAGCCTGATTACCCTGTTCCCCTTTATGCTGCTCGGCGCACTGTTGCCCGTTGGCGCACACCCCGTGGCGCTGCTGTGGGTACGCATTCTCAACGCCTCGCTCAAACACATTATCGGGCTGAAATACAGTGTTACCGGCGCTGAAAATATCCCCGCCGCCCCCGCCGTTATTTGCGCCAAACACCAAAGCGGCTGGGAAACGCTGGCGCTGCAGGAAATTTTTCCGCCGCAAGTCTATGTTGCCAAAAAAGAATTATTTAAAATCCCCTTTTTCGGCTGGGGGTTGAAACTGGTGAAAACCATCGGCATCGACCGCAACAACCGCCGCGAAGCCAACGAGCAGCTGCTCAAACAGGGCTTGGCACGCAAAAACGAAGGCTTTTGGATTACCATTTTCCCCGAAGGCACCCGCCATCCGCCCGGCACGCACGGCAAATACAAGCTCGGCGGCGCACGCATGGCAAAAATGTTTGAAATGGACATCGTACCTGTCGCCCTCAACAGCGGCGAATTTTGGCCGAAAAACTCATTTCTGAAATATCCCGGCACCATCAGCGTGGTTATCGGCAAACCGATTGCCCACCACAGCGGCAGCGAAGCCGAATTAATGGCGCAATGCGAACACTGGATTGAAGCACGCCAAGCCGAAATCACCGGACAAGGCCCGTTTGCCCCCAAACAGGCCGTCTGAAAATGCCCCTGTTCCAGCACACACTTGCCGACGGCCGCACCATCAGCATCCAATTCAAACGCAGCGCCAGAAAAAACCTGATACTGCGGCCGCTCGACCGCCACAGTATCAGCATCAATATACCGCCGTTTCTCAGCGATGCCGCATTCAAAAAATGGCTCGCCGACAACGAAGCCCTGCTGCTCAAAACGCTGGCGAAAACACCGCAAGAACGCAGCGACACCCGCCCCAGCCACATCTGGTTTCACGGCATAGCCCTGAATGTGGCGGAACACAGCGGCAACACCATTCTCCAAACGCCGTCTGAAATCCTGTTACCGCCGCAAGACTGGCCGCAACAAAAAGAACAACTGCGCCGCTTTCTTATCGACCAAGCCTCCGACTACCTGTTGCCCCGCCTCGCCCGCCACGCCGCAACACTGCAGCTCCACCCCGCCGCCACCGCCCTCAGCAACGCCAAAACCTTTTGGGGCGTATGCCGCCGCAACAGCGGAATCCGCCTCAACTGGCGGCTGATCGGCGCTCCCGAATTCGTTGCCGACTACGTGTGCATACACGAACTGTGCCACTTACCCCACCCCGACCACAGCCCCCGTTTCTGGGCATTGGTCAACCGCCACACCCCGCACACCGAAGCCGCCAAACGCTGGCTGAAACAGCACGGGAATGCATTATTTGCGTTGGACAAATAAAACCAAAGCCGTCTGAAAACCGATTATCGATTTTCAGACGGCCTGTTTTACCATATCTGCAACCGTTTCCACTTACGAAAACGGCTTCAGAACAAGATTATTTGTTGTCCGGTTTGGTGGTGGTCGGAGCGGTCAGCGGCAGTTCGGGCAGAATGCGGGCTGCTTCGGGAACTGAGCCGGACAGGGTGTTCAGGAAGGCAACGATGTTGTCCACGTCTTCCTGCGGCAATTCTTTGCCCAGTTGTGCTTGACCCATGATTTTCACGGCTTTATCCAATTCCCAAACGCTACCGTTGTGGAAATACGGATAGGTTTTGGCCACGTTGCGCAAGCCCGGTACACGGAAGAAGAATTCGTCCGCTGCGTTTTTGCTCACGTCGGCACGGCCTTTGTCGTGTTTCGGGTCTTCGATAAATTTCCAGTACGGGCCTTGTACCAAGCCGAATTTTTGGAAGGAATTGCCGCCGAGGCCGACACCGTTGTGGCAGGCAATACAGCCGTTATCCATAAAGGCCCGCACGCCTTTGCGTTCTTGCTCGTTCAGGGCATTGATGTCGCCTTTGAGGTAAGCGTCCCATTTGGTCGGGGTCAGCAATGTGCGTTCAAACGCAGCGATGGCGTTGGTGATGTTTTTGAACGATATGCCGCCTTCAGGGAAGGCTGTTTTAAACAGTTCTTGGTATTCCGGAATGGCGGAGATTTTTTCCACTACGGCTTCTTCGCTGGCATTGGCCATTTCAATCGGGTTCAGCAGCGGGCCGCCGGCCTGTTCTTCCACGTCTTTGGCACGGCCGTCCCAGAACTGCATTTCTAATGTGGCGGCATTCAGCGCAGTCGGTGAGTTGCGGCCGCCGAAACCGCCTTTGTGGCCAGGGCTGGTCGGCAGATTGTCCACGCCGGAAGTGGCTAAGTTGTGGCAGGAGTTGCAGCTTACGGTATTGCCTTTGGACAAGCGCGGTTCAAACCATAATTGGTGGCCGAGTTTGACTTGTTCGGCGGTAAATGGACGGATTTTCTGCATATCTTCATCGCTCGGCAGCGGTTTGAAGATGCCTTGCGCCCGTTTGAGCAGCTCTTGCTCTTCCTGTGGCGCATTTTGAACCGATGCCGGTGCAGCGGCTTCCACGGCGGAAGCGGCTTCGGCCGGTTTTTCTACCGGTTCGGCAGCTTTGTCGCCACAGGCTGCGAGCGCTGCGGCCACTGCGAATGATAAGCCGAGTTTGCTGAAAATCGGATATTTCATGGAGGTGTTCCTTATTTTGGTTTTTACGGCAGCTGCGTTGCGGCAGCCGGTGTTTTTAGTTTATGTAAAGTATAGAAAAGAAATTTCAGACGGCTTTTGTGATAAATCAAGTTTTCACCCGCCATAGGTTTTTGCTATTTTACTGATAGCCTGTTTTCCGACATGTTTTTTTAAATAAACCGAAATCAATAAATTACGGCTTATTACTTGCACCGCTGCAATGATTGTTTTAAAGTTAGGCACAATTATTTTCTGGAACGATAGACATGAACATTACCGTAATGGGCGCAGGTTCTTGGGGGACTGCGCTGGCGCTTCACTTTGCCCGCCACGGCCACCGTGTTGCCCTGTGGGCGCGCAATCCGCAACACATTAAAGCCTTGCAGGACGACCGTGAAAACAAACACGCCCTACCCGGTTTCGCCTTTCCCGACACGCTGACCGCCCACAGCGATTTGGGTGATGCGCTGCATGATTCGGAACTGGTATTGGTTGTTACCTCGGTTGCCGGCCTGCGCAACAGCGCCGAAATGCTCAAAGATCATCAAGCCGGCCATCTTCCGGTATTGGCGGCATGCAAAGGCTTCGAACAGGACACCGGTCTTTTAACGTTCCAAGTATTGAAAGAAGTGTTGCCGGACAACAAATGTATCGGCGTATTGTCCGGCCCGAGCTTTGCGCAGGAATTGGCCAAACAGTTGCCGTGCGCCGTGGTTTTGGCATCCGAAAACAAAGAATGGATCGAATCCCTCGTTCCCGCCTTAAACAGCCATGTGATGCGGCTCTACGGCAGCAACGACGTGATTGGCGTTGCCGTCGGCGGCGCAGTCAAAAACGTGATGGCGATTGCCACCGGCCTTTCAGACGGCCTCGAATACGGCCTGAATGCCCGTGCCGCACTGGTTACCCGAGGCTTGGCAGAAATTACCCGTTTGGCCGTTGCCATGGGTGCGCAACCGAAAACCATGATGGGCTTGGCCGGCATGGGCGACCTGATTCTGACCTGCACCGGCGCACTTTCCCGCAACCGCCGTGTCGGCTTGGGCTTGGCCGAAGGCAAAGAACTTCATCAGGTTTTAAAAGAAATCGGCCACGTTTCCGAAGGGGTCAGCACCATCGAAGAAGTGTTCAACACCGCCTGCAAATACCAAATCGACATGCCGATTACCCAAACTCTGCTGTATCTGATCCGTCAGGAAATGACCCCGTCGCAAGTCGTCAGCCGCCTGATGGACCGAGACACCCGCTTTGAATAACACAACCAAAACGGCGCAGCAGTAAGGCCGTCTGAAAATCAGCGAAGCGGGTTTTAGCGAAAATAAAACCCGTTTTTCAGGCGGCCTCAGCCGCAATTTGACAGCCTTGCAGCGAAACACTTATAGTGCAGCCCTCGCAAAGCAACCAAACAACCCGCCCTATTTTCCCAAAGATACCGGCCATGAACCCATCACTAGACAAATTAGAAATCAGCGTTTACCAGCTTGCCCAAAAATTTGAAACCCTGATCGGCGAAAACCGCCGCCTGCTGGAAGAAATCCAACGCCTGCACACCGAACAGGCGCAACAAAAACAGGAACACGAAACCGCCGTCAGCGAATTGAGCGAAGCGCTGCTGGTACAAGTCGGCAAACTCAAAGAAGACCTGCAGGGCAAGTTTGACCGCCTCACCGAAGAAAACGCCCGCTACCGCAGCGCCTTGGAACAAAGTGCCGAAAAAATCCGCCAACTGATGGCACGCCTTCCGGCAGAACAACCGACCGATAAGGAAAACGCATGAGTACCGAACAAGTCAGCCTGGAAATCATGAATACCGTCCTGACCATCAACACCCCGAGCGAAGAAAAAGCCACCCTGCTGCAAGCTGTTGATATGCTAAACAAAAAAAGTCAGGCAATTAAAGAGAGCGGCCGAATCGTCGGCAGCGACCGCATCATCATCATGGCCGCCCTCAACGTCGTCCACGACCTTTTGAAAATGAGCCTGAAAGATGATTTGGCAATCGGCGAATTTGAGCGTAAAATAACCGACATGACCGCAGCCTGCGACAAAGCGCTGGCACGGCTCAACCAAAACTGACCCTCTTCTTCCCTGCGGTGTACGCAAAGGCATATATTCCTTTGAACCAATAAGTTCGCTCCAGGTTGCCGGGAGCAGTAGTGGGCGCGAGCGTCCTTCAACGGATGCACCCGAAACTACCCGAGGCGACCGCCTTGTCCTCAAGGTTCAAGCGAATCCGGCCCAAACGTCATCAGCGGGGAACCCCGACAAACCTGTCGCATAACGCTGCGGCAGGTTTTCCCTTTCCCCAAGGCCGTCTGAAAAACGGCTTTTCGTATTTATGATAGTGAATTAACCAAATTTCTTAACACATATCCCACATTCACCCGCCCACGCCGCATCAAAAACCCCACACCCCAACCGCCAATCCGCAGGCACTTCGGCAAGCATACAACAAATCACGCAATAAACCCCGACCAAGATTGACAAAGGCAGAAGTTCTCTTTAAAATTGGTAACTTTCTATATCTATCTGGATTTCTACCTATGAAAACCTTTTCAGCGAAACCGCATGAGGTGAAGCGCGAATGGTTCGTCATCGACGCCCAAGATAAAGTTTTGGGTCGCGTTGCAGCCGAAGTTGCACACCGTCTGCGTGGCAAACACAAGCCTGAATACACTCCTCACGTTGACACCGGCGATTACATCATCGTTATCAATGCAGACAAACTGCGTGTAACCGGTGCCAAATTCGAAGGCAAAAAATACTACCGCCACTCCGGCTTCCCGGGCGGTATCTACGAGCGTACTTTCCGCGAAATGCAGGAAACTTTCCCCGGCCGTGCTTTGGAACAAGCCGTTAAAGGCATGTTGCCGAAAGGTCCTTTGGGCTACGCCATGATCAAAAAACTGAAAGTGTATGCAGGTGCCGAACACGGTCATGCCGCACAACAACCTAAAGTTTTGGAACTGAAATAAGGACACGACATGAACGGTAAATATTACTACGGCACTGGCCGCCGCAAAAGTTCAGTGGCTCGTGTATTCTTGACCAAAGGCACCGGCCAAATCATCGTAAACGGCCGCCCTGTTGACGAATTCTTCGCCCGCGAAACCAGCCGCATGGTTGTCCGCCAACCATTGGTATTGACTGAAAATACCGAATCTTTCGACATCAAAGTCAATGTAGTCGGCGGCGGCGAAACCGGTCAGTCCGGCGCAATCCGTCACGGCATTACCCGTGCCTTGATCGACTTTGACGCAGCTTTGAAACCGGCTCTGTCTGCTGCAGGCTTCGTTACCCGCGATGCCCGTGAAGTGGAACGTAAAAAACCGGGTCTGCGCAAAGCCCGCCGTGCCAAACAGTTCTCAAAACGTTAATCCGTTTTACTGTTTACTTATACAGACCGCATTGCAATTTTCGATACACTTTCGAAAACTGCAATGCGGTTTTCTTTATCCCTGATAAAATTCTTGTTTTCCGCAAAAATATAGTAAATCAACCGAAAAAATATGACACCACAGCGAGCCACCCTTCCCCTAACCCCTTCCCGCCAGCGAGACGGGGAACAAAGTGCAGGTGGGCCAACTTAGCTTGCCGATTTGTACAGAAAATTCGGTGTTTTAACTATAGTAAACCTTATGACGGCAAACCATTTTTTTCCTGATTGATGATATTTTTCAATTCTCCTCTTCCCCCGATACTTATCAAGCATTTTTATCCGCCATACCGCATTATTCCGACGACCGTATTGATTCCCGACATCTGCACCATACCACCTGCTGAAACAGAAATTGTTTCAAATACAGCCAATACCGAATACCAGAATACCAGTGATGATTTTGTTGAGATTTTTAATAAAATAGTCTAAGATTAGAAAGGATATACGCATGCGACCATTATCATCACAATAAACCGCCGCATTGTTCATTTCCCAAACAATATCGCAAATAACCGTTCCCACTATCATGCAAACTGTTGCCGACTGTTTTCATCATGGCAACCGGTTTTGTGCGGATACGGAAAACGGAGCAGCCGGAAATGTTATTTTCCATATTGCGTTGATTTACCTTATGAAAAACAAACACTTTCCGCTGAATTTTGCCAAACAGCTTTTTCAGACGGCTTTAATTACGCTCAACGCTTCATTATCCGGATATTCAGCCATAAAGGAGACCCATTATGCATAATCCTTCCAAACATGCATCGATTAATATTGCGCTGATTCAGGCTCGGGAAGCGCTGATGACCCAGTTTCGCCCCATTCTGAATCAGGCCAACGTAACCGACCAGCAATGGCGCATTATCCGCCTGCTGGCAGAAAACGGCACTTTGGACTTCCAAGACCTTGCCAACCAAGCCTGCATTTTGCGGCCGAGCCTGACCGGCATTCTGACCCGACTGGAAAAAGCCGATCTGATTGTCCGCCTGAAACCGTCCAACGACCAACGCCGGGTTTTTCTCAAGCTGACCCCCGAAGGCGAAAAACTCTACCAAGCAATCCGTATTCAGGTTGATGAACGCTACGATATTATCGAAACCGTATTATCCAAAGAAAAACTGGCACAATTAAAAGAGTTGCTCAACGAGCTCTCCCATATCGAACAGTTACTGAAATAAAACATGCCCCTGACACACACACTTAAGCAACCTTTTCGAGATGCCATGGCTTCCTGCGCCGCCTGCGTCCACGTTATCACCACCGATGGCGAAGCCGGCCGCTACGGCATTACCATGACCGCCGTAACCGCCGTAACCGACGAGCCGCCCACGGTGATGCTGTGCATCAATAAAGAAGCCCAAATTATCCCGATTCTGCAGCAAAACCAAAATCTGTGCATCAACACCCTTGCCGACCATCAGGAAGACATCGCCCGCCACTTCGCCGGCATGACCGACCTGTCCCCTGAAGAACGCTTTGAATACCACATCTGGCATCGGGGCAGCAGCGGGCAACTCGAAGTCGAAGGCTCGCTCGCCCATCTGCACGGCAGCATTGTTTCCCAACAGGAAATGGGTACGCATATTGTCTTTTTTGTCGAACTGCACGAAATCAAAACCGCAGCCGCCGAATCACCGGCGCTGCTGTATTTCCGCCGCTCGTTCAAATCCCTGATGTAACCGAAAAGGCCGTCTGAAAATACACATTCCGACAAAATTCACCATAACCGCTCACCAACAACCGACTCTACATCTCAAGGACAAGCATGAAAGCCATGATACTTGCCGCCGGTCGGGGCGAACGAATGCGCCCGCTGACCGACACCTGTCCCAAACCGCTCCTGAAAATCGGCGGCGAACCGCTCATCGGCTGGCATTTACGCCGTCTGAAACAGGCAGGTATTACTGAAATCGTTATCAACCACGCCTGGCTGGGCGAACAAATCGAACACTCGCTGGGCAGCGGCAGCCAATACGGCGTAAACATCCAATATTCCCCCGAACCTTCCGGCGGCCTCGAAACCGCCGGCGGCATTGCCACCGCCCTCCCCTTGCTCGGCACGCAGCCTTTTCTGGTGATTAACGGCGATGTCCTGACCGATGTCGATTTCCGCCACGCCGCACAACAGGCGCAAACCCTCTCCGCCGACGGCACACTCGCCCATTTATGGCTGGTCGATAATCCCGAACACAATCCCAACGGCGATTTTTCCCTGTTTTCAGACGGCCTGATTCGTCCCGACACCGATAACGGCGAAGCGCTGACCTTCAGCGGTGTCGGCGTGTACCATCCTGATTTGTTTCAACACACCGCCGCCAACCAACGTGCCAAACTCGCCCCTATTTTGCGCCAAGCCATGAGCAGCGGCCAAATCCGTGGCGAAAAACACGCCGGTTTGTGGCTCGATGTCGGCACTGTCGAACGGTTGCAAGAAGCAGAAACCATGGTTGAACAACTGGCTCTGTAAAAACCGTTTACCCAAATAAAAAATCTCCTCTGATTAAAGAGGAGATTTTTTTGACTGATGATAAATCAATCGTGATTTTGAGCGGCGTTTTGGCGGCGCAAAATAGCCGGGATTTCAAAATCGTCCAATACGGATTGGTTGCCGAAATCGGCGGCTGTCAGATTCATACCGCGGGTTTCACGGCCTGAACGTACCAAGCCGTCCATTCCGCCGGCAGTGCGGGCTTCTTCACGGGCAGCGTAGCCAGAAGCAGCTTGGGATTGGGCAGGCTGCTGGTTAGCGTTTTTATGCTCTTTCAAGCCGGTAGCGATAATGGTAACACGGATGGTGTCTTCGCTCATGGTTTCATCTTCGGCAGTACCGAATTTGCACTCTGCATCAGGGTGGGCGTTGTCGTTCACCACTTTCATGATTTCACGGTGTTCGGACATTTTCAGGCAGCCCGGCGCTGTGGTTACGTTTACCAATACGCCTCGTGCGCCGTCCAGAGTTACGCCGTCCAGCAGCGGGCTGGAAATCGCTTGTTCGGTTGCCAGACGGGCGCGGTCGATGCCTTGGGCAAAACCCGAACCCATCATCGCCATGCCTTTGATACTCATCACGTTTTTCACGTCGGCGAAATCGACGTTAATCAGACCCGGATTGGTTACCACTTCGGAAATACCGGCAACGGCATTGCGCAATACGTTGTCAGCTTCACGGAATGCTTCACGCATGGTAACGTCTTCGCCCAACACGGTGAACAGTTTGTCATTCGGAATCACAATCAGCGAATCCACTTGGCTTTTGAGCTGTTCCAAACCGTTTTGTGCAATATGACCCCGTTTGTTGCCCTCGAAATCGCTCGGACGGGTTACCACAGCAACAGTCAGAATGCCCATTTCTTTGGCAATTTCGGCAACCACAGGGGCTGAGCCGGTACCGGTACCGCCGCCCATGCCGGTGGTGATAAACAGCATATTTGCGCCGCGGATGGCATCTTCAATCGCTTCACGCTCTTCCTGAGCGGCAGCACGGCCGATTTCGGGGTTGGCACCTGCGCCCAGACCACGGGTCAGATTGGTACCCAACTGGATACGTTTGGCAGCATTGCTTTTGCCCAATGATTGTGCGTCGGTATTGGCACTGATAAATTCAACACCCTGAATGGTGTTTTCAATCATGTTGTTAATCGCATTGCAGCCACCGCCGCCCAAGCCGATTACTTTGATCACCGCAGGGCTTGCGGCTGACTCTGCTACATCGTAAACTAATTCCATTCAAATACTCCTCGCGCCCTGTGTGAGGCGGTTAAAAATGACTGATTTTGCGTATTATATAAGAAGTATTATGCGGCTGGCAAAATACTTCTCTTCATTCATACCTTTGCAGTCTGTTTTGCCGTTTTTTTCGCTAAAAACATACAGTCGGGTGTCGGGTTTTCTGCTTTATCGGTTTTCAGACGGCCTCAACTGCTTTGATACACGGTTGCAGGCCGTCTGAAAATCACATCAGGCGTTGTCGGTCAGCCATTTTTTAATGGCAGCCCACCAGCCCGGTGTTGAAGACGATGATTCGGAACGGGTCTCACGCACGGCAACTTTTTTGCCTTCGCTGCGTTCTTCCATTCGGCCTTCGCAGGCAAGCTGCAACAGACCGATGGCGGTTGCGTAGCGAGGGTTGCGGCTGCGTTCGGATACGCCCGCCAATTCCTGCGGCACGCCGATACGGGCCGGCAGTCTGAAAATTTCTTCCGCCAACTCGACAATGCCGGTCAGCATGGAAGCGCCGCCGGTCAAGACGATGCCCGATGTCAGCACTTCTTCCGGAAAACCGGCACGGCGCAATTCGTTGCGGGACAGTTCTAAAATTTCTTCTACACGGGGGCCGATGACACTGGCCAATACACGGCGGGAAATCTGGCGCGGCTGGCGGTCGCCGACACTCGGCACTTCAACCATTTCGTCCAAACCGTCCATATCCGGAATGGCAACGCCGTAATGGATTTTGATGTATTCGGCGGCACTGTACGGCGTACGCAGTGCTTGTGCCAAGTCTTTGCTGATTAAATCGCCCGCCACCGGAATGACGGCGGTATGGCGGATTGCGCCGTTGGTATATACGGCGATATCGGTTGTGCCGCCGCCGATGTCGATCACGCAGACACCCAAGTCTTTTTCGTCTTCGGTCAATACGGCATGGCTGCTCGCCAAGGGTTGCAGCATAATGCTGTCGGTTTCCAAGCCGCAGCGGCGGATACATTTTTTGATGTTTTGCAGGGCGGTATTGGCGCCGGTAACGATATGCACACGGGTATCCAGACGCAGGCCGCTCATGCCGATCGGCTCTTTCACGCCCGGCTGGTTGTCGATGATGTATTCTTGTGTTTCGGTGTGCAGAATGGCGTGATCCTGCGGCAGATTGATGGCTCGGGCGGTGTCGATGGCTCGGTCGATGTCGGCCTGTTTCACTTCGCCGTCTTTGATTTTCACCACGCCGCGCGAATTAAGGCTGCGGATATGGTTGCCTGCAATGCCGGTGGTAACATGGGAAATTTTGGTGTCCGCCATGCGTTCGGCATCGCCCACCGCCTGCGTAATCGCCTGCGAAGTGGCTTCGATATTCACCACCATACCGGCTTTCAGACCGTGCGACGGTGCTTGTCCCAAGCCGACAATGTGGATTTCGTTGTCTTCCTGAATTTCACCGATCAGGGCGATGACTTTTGACGTACCGATGTCCAATACGCTGATATATTTACCTTGTTCCATAACTTCCCATTCATTCGCTAGTGTTTATTTTTTCCCGAACCGTTTTCAGACGGCATGGCGGTTTGACTGTATCGGACGGCAAAGCCGTCTTTGTAGCGCATATCCACATATTCGATGCGGCTGCGGTGTTTTGCCAGCAGCGCCGGCCAGACTTTGGCAAACTGCTGCAGGCGTTTGACTTCGTGTTCCCGACCGAGGCGGACGGTTATGCCGTTGTCGAGTACCAGCAACCATGCCGATCTCGACGTGTAAATCAGTTCTTTGATACCGATGCCCATCGGCTTGAGTATGGTATTAAACTCCTGATAATGCTTGACCATATCGCCGCCGGTTCCGCTTTGGCCGTCAAACAGCGGCAGTTTCTCGGCACTATCCGCCTGAAACACGTTGCCCTTGGTATCAAGCAGCCCGCCGTTTTTCCAACGGGCCAGCGCCGTGCGTTCGGTCAGGCGGATTTCCACGGCATCGGGCAGGCGGCGCACAACCTGCACCGAATCCGTCCACGGCAGCGCACGGACGGCTTGGTCGGCACTGTCCACATCAACCCGCAGGATATTGCCCTGCAGATATTGTCCGGCAATATCCTGCAATACTTTGCCGTCGGTATGTTTCAGTTTGCCGCTGATCACAATCTGCTTGACCGGCAGCCGCTGGGGGGCATACAGCCACGAAGCGCCGATGCCGATCAGCAGCAATACAAAAACACCCGTCAGCCCCTTAATCAGGAGGCCCATGGCTTTGGCATTATCCCACATGAGCTGTTTTCAAAATTTCTACGCATAAATCGGCAAAATCCACGCCGACTTGGGCGGCGGATTTCGGTACTAAGCTGTGTCCGGTCATGCCCGGCAAGGTATTGATTTCCAAGAGATACAGTTTGCCGGAGTCGTCTTTCAGAAAATCGACCCGCACGCAGCCTTCTGCACCGATTGCCTGCGCCCCTTTCACCGCCAGCGTCCGCATCAGGGCTTCGTCATCTTCGTTCAAATCAGACGGGCATTGATACACAGTGTCGTCCCGATTGTATTTGGCTTCGTAATCGTAAAATTCGGTGGCGGGGATAATGCGGATGCTCGGCAAACCCCGTCCGCACAATACCGGACAGGAATATTCGCCGCCGCCGATAAAGCGTTCGGCAATGATTTCGCCCTGCAGGTGTTTTAATTCCTGATACACGCTTTTCAGACGGCCTGTTTCTTTGACTTTGACCACGCCGACGCTGCTTCCCTCCGCCGCCGGTTTGACAAACATCGGTAAGCCAAGCTGCTGCTCGACGGCATCGAAATCGCTGTCGTCATGCAATACCGCAAATTCGGGAACGGGCAAACCCAAGGCCTGCCAAATCAGTTTGCAGCGGTATTTGTCCATGCCGATGGCGGAAGCCGCCACACCGCTGCCGGTATAGGGAATACCCATCACTTCCAATGCGCCCTGAATGGCACCGTCTTCGCCGTAAGTGCCGTGCAAAATATTGAAGGCCGTCTGAAAACCCTGTTTTTTCAATTCTTCCAGCGGAATTTCTTTGGGGTCGAACGGATGGGCATCTATGCCTTTCTGCTTCAGGGCGGCGACAATCGCTGCGCCGCTGTTGAGCGAAATTTCACGCTCGCTGGAAAAACCGCCCATCAAGACGGCCACTTTGCCAAAATTCTGCATGTTGTTATCTTTCTGCTGATTTGAGGTATGCCGTGTTACGCTTGCGCAGACAGGGAAACCAAGGCTTCCGGCACTTTATTGATGCTACCCGCACCCATATTCAGCACTACGTCGCCGTCTTGCAATACATTGAGCAGCATTTGCGGCAATTCGGCCACGTTTTCGCAATAAATCGGCTCGAGTTTGCCCAATACCCGAATCGCCCGTGCCAACGCACGGGAATCGGCGGCGGCAATCGGCTCTTCGCCGGCGGCATACACTTCGGTCAATACCAAAGCGTCCACCGTATTCAATACTTTGACAAAGTCTTCAAACAAATCCCGGGTGCGGGTGTAGCGGTGCGGCTGGAACACCAGTACCAAACGTTTGTCGGGATAAGCGCCCCGTGCAGCTTCCAGCGTGGCGGCCATTTCTACAGGGTGGTGGCCGTAGTCGTCCACCAACTGCACCGAACCGCCCTGCGGCAATCGAATATCGCCGTATTTTTGGAAGCGTCGGCCGACACCTTCAAACGCCAGCAGGCCTTTTTGTACGGCTTCTATCGAAGCGCCGACTTCCAGCGCCACGCCGATGGCGGCCAGCGCGTTTAACACATTGTGGCGGCCGGGCATATTCAATACCACGTCAAACGGCGCTTGTTCGCTGCCTTTCATATTGACGTGGACGGTAAATTTCATCTGCGCACCGATGTTTTCAATATCGGTGGCATAAATATCGGCACGTTCGTCCAAGCCGTAAGTGGCGTAAGGTTTGCTGATTTTCGGCAAAATGGCACGGACGTGTTCGCTGTCGGTACACAAGAAGGCTTTGCCGTAAAACGGCATACGGTGGATAAAATCGACAAATGCCTGATGGAGTTTTTCCACGCTGTGGCCGTAGGTGTCCATATGGTCTTCATCGATATTGGTTACCACCGACATCACCGGTGTCAGATACAGGAAAGAAGCATCCGATTCATCGGCTTCCGCCACGATATATTCGCCCTGCCCCAAGCGGGCGTTGGTGCCGGCGGCATTGAGTTTGCCGCCGATAACGAAAGTCGGATCAAGACCTGCGGCCGCCAAAATGGAGGAAGTCAGGCTGGTGGTGGTGGTTTTGCCGTGCGTACCGGCGATGGCGATGCCGTCCCGAAAACGCATCAGTTCCGCCAGCATCAGGGCGCGCGGAATCACGGGAATCTGCTGCTCGTTGGCGGCCACTACTTCGGGATTGTCGGCTTTGACGGCGGTGGAAGTTACCACCACATCGGCACCGTTGACGTGTTCGGCGGTATGCCCCGGATAAACTTGGATACCGAGGCTGCTCAGATATTCGGTTACCGCATTTTTGGCTTGGTCCGAGCCGGAAACTTTAAAACCCAGATTGTGCAAAACTTCGGCAATACCGCACATGCCGACACCGCCGATACCGACAAAATGGATATTGGTTACTCGATTTTTCATCATGGCTCATGTCCCAAAATCAAATGAATGCGCAAAAGTGTCTAATTATACTGAAAGTTGTTCACATTTAAAACGAATGCAGGCAACTCTATGCCGCCATTTTAATGTAAATGTCGGGGTCTGTCTGCGGAAAAGCGAAAAATATCGGTTCCGTTTTCCGTTCCGGCTAGGCGGCGGCTTCTATGGCGATTTCGGCAACATCGTCGGCACTGTGCGGCAATGCCAGTGTGCGGGCATGGTTCGCCCATGTCAAACAGCGGCTGCGGTCCAGTCCGCCGATCACTTCGGCGAGTTTTTCGGCGGTCAGTTGCGACTGCGGCAACAGCAGCCCGGCTTCGGCGTGTACCATAAAGCGGGCGTTGGCGGTTTGGTGGTCGTCCACCGCATGGGGATACGGCACCAGCAGTGCGCCCACACCGGCGGCGGTTAATTCGGCAATCGTCAATGCGCCGGCACGGCACACCACCACATCGGCATCCCGATACGCCGCCACCATGTCGGTGATAAATTCCACGCATTCGGCTTCAATGCCCAAACGTTGGTATTCCGTTTGCAGATTGCCCAGCTTGTTGCGGCCGGACTGATGGTAAACCTGCGGGCGTTCGGTTTCGGGAAGCAGCGCCAGCGCCGAGGGCATCAGCTTGTTGAGAATGTCCGCCCCCAAACTGCCGCCCATAATCAGGATTTTCAGACGGCCTTCGCGCCCTGCAAACCGTGTTTCCGGTTCGGGCAAATTGGCAATATCGGCACGGACGGGGTTGCCGACCAAACCGCCTTCGTGTTCAAACGCTTTCGGGAAAGCATACAGCACCCGCTTGGCCCAGCGTGCCAGCTTGCGGTTGGACAAACCGGCCACGGCGTTTTGTTCGTGAATCACAATCGGCACGCCCAATAATTTAGCCGCCACGCCGCCGGGGAAAGTTACAAAACCGCCGAAGCCGATCACGCAGTCCACTTTGTATTGCCGGATGATTTTTTTGGCGGCACGCACGGTTTTCCACAGAGTAAACGGAAGCAGCAGCTTGCGTTTGATGCCGTTGCCCCGCACGCCTTTAATCGCCAGCGTTTCCAAGGTAATGCCGTATTGCGGCACAATCCGGGTTTCCATAGCGTCTTCGCTGCCCAGCCACACCACCTGATGGCCTTTGGCACGCAGCGAATCGGCCACCGCCAGTGCCGGAAAAATATGGCCGCCGGTGCCGCCCGCCATCAGCAGAAATGTTTTCGCATTCATGGTCTTCCCCTATTATTCAACTTGGAAACCGCGCAGTTTTTGGCGGTTTTCATAATCAATCCGCAGCAGCATGGTGATGGTGAGCAGCATCATAAACACCGATGAGCCGCCGTAAGACATCAGCGGCAACGGCAAACCTTTGGTCGGGAACATGCCCAGATTCACACCGAGATTGAAAAAACTCTGAATGCCGATCCAAATGCCGATGCCGTAGGCCACGTTGCCGTTAAATGAGAAACCGAGTTTCTGCGCCTGCGTGCCGATGGAAAACGCCCGCACCACAATCCAGACATACGCCGCCACCAGCAGACACAGCCCCAACAGACCGAATTCTTCGGCGACAACAGCGAAAATAAAGTCGGTGTGTGCTTCAGGCAAGTAAAACCGTTTTTCCAAACTGGCGCCCAAGCCCTCGCCCAACCAGCCGCCGCGCCCGATGGCCATCAGCGAATGGGTCAGCTGATAGCCTTTGCCCCACGGGTCTTCCCACGGATTCAGGAAGCCGTGAATCCGGGCCATGCGGTATGGCGAGGTCATCACCGCCAGCGTACCGCCGACCGCCAGCATACCGAACAGTGCCGCCAATACTTTCAAGGGAAAACGGGTCAGAAACAGCATACCCACGGTAATCACCATAATCACCACGGTCGAACCGAAATCGGGCTGCAGCATAATCAAACCGACACACGCCCCCAATATCACCATCGGCAACAAAAGTTTCGCCCAATACTGTTTCAGCCACGCACGGTTGAGCTTGAACCCTTCCAACATTTCCGCACGGCGGATAAACAGCCCCGCCAGATACAGAATCACCGCCAGTTTGAAAAACTCGGTCGGCTGTATATTAATCGGCCCTGCATGAATCCAGCGGGTTGCGCCGTTGATGGAGCGCCCGAGTATCAGCACCCCCATCAGCAGCAGAAAACAGCCGCCGAAATAAAACGGCATAATTTTTTGATAATAACGGGTTTTCCCCAAAAAAAACACGAGAATACACGCTGCCACAGCCGCTGCAACAAACATACTCTGCTTGCTCAAATATCCGTATTGACTGCCGACTTCCTTCGCCGCATAGGCAATGGAAGCGGAATAAATCATCAGCAGACTAAACGCCGTGATCAAAACAGTTACCCACAAAAGCGCCACATCGACTTTTTGGTTGCTGCGGGCAATCGGCCGGTTGAGCTGGCGGGTCAGCGAGCCGAACAGTCGGTTCAACAAGGTGGTCATTTACATTTGGTCTTTCTTTAATTTTTGTCGGGGCGGCGGTTTGGTTTTATCGTAAAACACCCTTAAGGCACTTGGTTCGTTTTGGTGAAACCTTCGGTTTTAGCTTCGCAGAAACTCATTTCATTCATTTTAGCTTCGCAGAAACTCATTTTATTCATTTTAGCTTCGCAGAAATTCGCTTCGCTCATTTTCAGACGGCCTTACAGGTTTTCAAAGGCTTGGATAAACACTTCCGAACGGTGGGCGTAGCCGTTGAACATATCGAAGCTGGCACACGCCGGACTGAGCAGCACGATGTCGCCCTCAACTGCCCGTGCGTAGGCATTTTGCACCGCTTCTTCCATACCGGCGCAATCGATTAAATCCACGCCGCAGCCTGCCAAATCACGGCGGATTTGCGGTGCGTCCACACCAATCAACATCACGGCTTTGGCTTTTTGACGGACGATTTCCCGCAGCGGTGTAAAGTCCTGCCCTTTGCCCACGCCGCCCAAAATCACAATCAGCGGATTTTGCAGGCCGCTGATGGCGGCGGCGGTTGCGCCGACATTGGTGCCTTTGCTGTCGTCGATAAAGGTTACGCCGTTTTTCTCGCCGATTTTTTCGACACGGTGCGGCAAGCCTTGGAAGGTCTGCACATGTTTCAATAATTCGTTGCGGGGCAAACCAATGGCTTCGCACAAGGCCAGCGCCGCCAAAACATTGGCCTGATTATGCCGCCCCTGCAGGGGAATATCGGCGGCGGCAAGCAGGGTTTCGCTTTCGCCGGAATCCGCTTCGCTCGTTTTCAGACGGCCTGCGGCGGCATCCAGCCAGTAATCGGCTTCGTGTTCCAGCGAAAACCATTTTGCCGTGCGGTTTGCCCGTTTCATGGCTTTGCAGAACACATCGTCGGCATTCAGAACCTGCACGCCTTCGCCTCGGAAAATTTTGTCTTTGGTGTGGGCGTAATCGAGCAGATTGTCGTAGCGGTCGAGATGGTCTTCGGAAATATTCAATACCGTGGCGGCATCGGGGCGCAGGCTTTCGGTGTTTTCAAGCTGGAAGCTGGACAGCTCCAATACCCACACATCGGCTTTTTTGCCGCCCCGCTGCAATTCGGCTTCCAAAACCGGCGTGCCGATGTTGCCGGCAATCACGGTGTCCCAACCGCATTTGATACACAAATAGCCGACCAAGCTGGTAACGGTGGTTTTGCCGTTGCTGCCGGTAATGGCGATAACTTTGTCGCCCCGCTGATTTAAGGTTCGGGCAAGAATTTCGATGTCGCCCAACACTTCGCCGCCTTTGGCTTTGAATGCTGCGATTTCGGGCGTACGCTCGCTGATGCCGGGGCTGAGTGCCAGAATATCGAAGCCCTGCGCCAAGGCGTTTTTCAGTTCGCCGGTGTAAAACGTCAAGCCGTCAAACATTGCGCCGACCTGCGCCACCCGTTCGGACTTGAGTTCGGCATCATACGCCGCTACTTCTGCGCCCGCCTGCCGCAAAAAGGCAATCATCGACAGCCCCGTACCGCCCAAACCTGCGACCAATATTTTTTTATTTTGCCAGTTCATATTGCCAACCTGTTGCCCTATGCCGTCTGAAAACGAATGAAACGAATTTCTGCGCAGCTAAAACGAATGAAATCGGTTTTAGCGGATTTTCAGCGTACTCAATCCAATCAACACCAACACAATGGTGATAATCCAAAAACGCACCACCACTTGGGTTTCTTTCCAACCTTTTTGTTCGTAATGGTGATGAATCGGTGCCATCAGGAAAATACGTTTTTTGGTGCGTTTGTACCAGCCGACCTGCAGCATCACCGAAATAGCTTCTACCACAAACAGGCCGCCCATAATGAACAAGACGATTTCCTGACGCACAATCACCGCCACCGTACCCAAGGCCGCCCCCAGCGCCAATGCGCCGACATCGCCCATAAATACCTGCGCCGGATAAGCGTTGAACCACAAAAAGCCCAAACATGCGCCGCACATCGCCGCACAGAAAATCACCACTTCGTTTGCGCCCGACACATACGGAAGCTGCAGATAACGGGCAAATTCGGCATGGCCGCTGGCATAGGCAAACACCGACAGCCCCGCCGCTACCAATACCACCGGAAACGCCGCCAAGCCGTCCAAACCGTCGGTCAGATTAACAGCGTTTGATGTGCCGACAATCACAAAATAAGTCAGCACCACAAAGCCGATACCGCCCAGCGGATAGGCGATTTGTTTGAAAAACGGCACGATAAACGCCGTGCTGGAAGGCAAATCGGCGGCGTAAAACAGCAGCACGCCCGCCGCCAGCGCCACGCTCGATTGCCACACCATTTTGAATTTTGCCGATACGCCGTTGGGGTCTTTATAAACCACCTTGCGCCAGTCGTCGTAAAAACCCAGCGCACCGGTCGCCAACAATACGGCAAGCAGAATCCAGATATACGGATTTGCCCAGTTGCCCCACAATAAAGTGGATACCGCAATGGCGGTCAGAATCAGCGAACCGCCCATGGTCGGCGTACCGTTTTTTACCAAATGCGTCTGCGGCCCGTCGGTACGCACCGCCTGCCCGACTTTCAATTCGGTCAGCTTGCGGATGGTCCACGGCCCCAGCAGCAGCGAAAACGCCAGCGCCGTCAGCGCCGCCATCACGGCACGGAACGTGGTGTATTGAAAAACGTTCAGCGCCGAAAACCAGCCGCTGAAATGCGAGAGCCATAAAAACATAGTGTTTCCTTATTGTTTTCAAACAGCGGCACACCGTCCGCTGCGGATTACGCTTATCCTGTCAGGCCGTCTGAAAACGGGCGTTTTCAGACGGCATCAATCTGATTAAATTATTCTTTTTCGGCAATCTCGGAACTATCTTGAATAAATGTTTCCTGCCGTTGCAATTTATCCATTATTTGCAGATTTTTTGCGGCTAAAACAAATAAAATGATACCGATAAAGTTCACACCGAAATAATAACCGGGGCCTCCAAAACCTATCGAAACCGACAACACTCCTGATAAATTGATAAAAAACTGCCCAATTTGAAGTTGAACCGCAGTCAGAGCAAAAACCAACAGCATTTGTTTAAAACCGACGGCACGGTAACTGAAAACATTATAAGCAGCAATCAAGCAAAAAACGGCAAAAACCAAATTCACTAAAATATCAACTACCGGCAACACACTTCGATATTGCAGGATTAGCCAAATCAACCAATTTACGCCCAACAAAAACGTAAACCATGCCAAAAATTTACCGCTCTTGGACAACAAATGATATTGCGGAAACCGCTTGTTAAACCAGTGTTTCATTTCAGACGGCCTCATTCAGTAACGCTTCAACCACTTCTTCCATTTTCATAAAGCGCGAACCTTTGACCAAAACATGGGCGTTTTCCGGCAATTCGTGGCACATCACTTGAATCAGCGGGTCTTTGTCGGCAAACCACAGGCCGGTTTCGCCGAAGGTTTCGGCAGCTTCTACGCTGTCGTTGCCGACAAAATAGGCGGATTCGATGCCTTTGTCCCGGGCGTATGCGCCGACTTCGGCGTGCATGGCGGCGGCTTCGTCTTCGCCGAGTTCGCCCATATCGCCCATCACAAACACCCTCGGCGATGGCAATGCCGCCAATACGTCCACCGCCGCTTTCATGCTGTCGGGATTGGCGTTGTAGGTGTCGTCAATCACGGTTGCGCCTTTGATGCCTTGTTTGATTTGCAGGCGGCCTTTGATGTTGCTGAAATTTTTAAGGCCGTCTGAAATCTGCTGCAGGCTCAAACCTGCGGCTTGCGCCAAGGCGGCGGCGGCGCAGGCATTGGCGACATTGTGCCGCCCCGGAACGGGCAATAATACGGCGGCACGCTCTTCACCGCACACTAAATCAAATGTGCAGGAAAGCGGTTTTAACACGATATTTTCGGCGTGAACCGTGCCTTGTTCTGCGCCGAAAGTGCGTTGGGCAAAGGCTTCGGAAGCCTTGACGAACACATCGGCATGGGCATCTTCCGCCGGAATCAGCGCCGTGCCGCCGTTTTTCAGCCCTTGGTAGATTTCGCTTTTGGCTTTGGCAATGTCGCCCACGCCGTTGAAGCCGCAGCCGACATGCGCCCGCAGGGCGTTATTGACCAAGGCGGCATCGGGGCGGGCAATCTGCGTGAGCTGCGCCAGTTCGCCGAAATGGTTCATGCCCATTTCAATCACGGCGTAGCGGTGTTGCGGGTTGAGTTGCAACAGGGTCAGAGGCAATCCGATGTGGTTGTTGAAATTACCGGCGGTTGCCAACACGGCGTTTTCGCCGAAGGTATGGCGCAGAATGAGCGCCAGCATTTCTTTGACGGTGGTTTTGCCCGACGAGCCGGTAATGCCGAATACGAACGGGTTTACGGCTTCCCGCCATGCTTTTGCCAGCGTCTGCAATGCCACCAGCGTATCCGCCACCGCCAATGCGCCGGGCAAGACGGCGCAGTCGGCACGGGAGACAACGGCTGCCGCCGCCCCTTGCGCCAATACGTCCGCCACAAAATCATGGGCATCGAAACGCTCGCCTGCCAAGGCGAAAAAGACATCGCCGCTCTGAATATTGCGGCTGTCGGTTACGATTCTGCCGACTGCTCGGTTTTCAGACGGCATGGCCAAGCCCAATGAGAGGCAAATAAAGTTTAAATCCAATGTATTCATATTCTTATACTGTAAACGCCGACAGCAGGCTGCTGCCTGCCGTGTTTATACTTTCGCCTAAATGTGTCCCATACGGCGTTGATTGCCTGCTATGAAAAAGAGCATATTCGGGCGACACGCCCGTTTAGGCCGTCTGAAAAATGCGTTTTCAAAAAATGGTTTTTTTAACGTTGTTCCAAAGCGGCTCGGGCGATTTCAAAATCGGAAAAATGGTGTTTCACGCCCTGCACGTCCTGATAGGTTTCATGCCCTTTGCCGGCAATCAGGATAATGTCGTGTTCCGCTGCCTGCTGCACGGCAAACTCGATGGCGGCACGGCGGTCGGCTTCGACTTTTTCGGGGTTCGCCACCGCCGGTAAAATATCGTTGATAATCGCCTGCGGCTCTTCCATGCGGGGATTGTCGCTGGTTACCACCACTTTATCCGCACCTGCCGCCGCTGCTGCGCCCATCAGCGGGCGTTTGCCCCGATCCCGATTGCCGCCGCAACCGAACACGCACCATAAGGCTGCGTTTTTCGGTTTGATTTCCTGCAGGGTTGCCAGTGCTTTTTCCAAGGCATCAGGCGTGTGGGCATAATCGACCACCACCAAAGGTTTGCCTGCATTCATGATGCAGTCCATGCGGCCGGTGGCGGGGCGGATTTGCGACAGCACCGCCAATACTTTTTCCAGCGGGTGGCCTTCGGCACACAATACGCCGACGCAGGCCGCCAGATTTTGGGCGTTGAACCGTCCCAGCAGGCGGGTGCGGCAACTGCCTTTGCCCCAAGGGGTATCCAGTTCGACATTCATGCCGTCTGAAGCAGCTTGGAAGGCGGTAATGCGGATGTCTGCGGTTTCGCTGAAGCCGTAGCCGTACACTTGCGGCACTTCGTCTGCTTCGGCTTTGCCCGTTTTCAGACGGCCTGCCAAGGCTGCGCCGTATTCGTCATCAACATTAATCACGGCGTGTTTCAAGCCCTGCCAGTAAAACAGGCGGGCTTTGATGTCGCCGTAGGCATCCATAGTGCCATGGTAATCGAGATGGTCGCGGGTCAGGTTGGTAAACACGGCGCTGCGAAACGGTACGCCGTTGACACGGAACTGATCCAAGCCATGGCTGGACACTTCCATTGCCGCAGCGGTTGCGCCCTGCTGTTTGAAACGGTGCAGCAGGGTTTGCACGTCCACCGGAGCCGGCGTGGTGTGGGTGGTGTCTTCCAAGTTTCCCCAAAAACCGTTGCCGACCGTGCCGATCACGGCGCATTTTCCGCCCAATAAGTCTGCTGCCTGCGCCAGCCATTGCGTGATGGAGGTTTTGCCGTTGGTACCGGTTACGCCCCAAACGGTGAGGCCGTCTGAAAAGTTGCCGTAGATTTCGGCCGCCAGCATACCGGCACGCAGTTTCAAATCACGAATGCCCTGATTGGCGACATTCCATGTTTCGTCCCATACAAAGCTGCCGTCGTCGTCCCAAAATACAAACGCCGCACCGTTGGCAACGGCGGCGGGAATGTAGCTGCGGCCGTCTGAAAATTCGCCCTGACAGGCGATAAACACATCGCCGGGGCGGATGCGGCGGCTGTCGGAATGCAGGGATGCGCCTGCTTTCAGGGCGTATTGCAACTCAGGAAAACCGGTTTCCTGCAACGGGCATAATCTGCTGAACATGGCTTGCTTTCAATATTAGGCGGAAGGTTTGTCGGCGGACACTTTGGGCTGCGATTTGGTCGGCGATACGCCCAGAATATTCAGACTGCCGCTCATCACGGCTTTAAACACCGGCCCGGCAACCGTGCCGCCGTAGTAGCCGTGTGCGCTCGGTTCGTCAATGGTAACCGCCACAATCACTCTCGGATTTTTTGCCGGTGCAAAGCCGATAAATGTGCCGACGTGTTTATTATTGACATAACGGCCGCCGACCAGTTTGCGGGCGGTACCGGTTTTGGCACCGACATCAAAGCCTTCTACCGCACCGGCCGTACCCGTGCCGCCCGGCTCGGTTACCGAAATCATCATTTCACGCACTTTGCGGGCGGTTTCGGCTTTAATCACCCGTTTGCCCTGCGGCGCAACCGCCTGTTTTTCAAAACTTACCGGCAACAATACGCCGTCATGCGTCAAAACGGTATAAGCCCTCGCCAACTGAAGCAGGCTCAACTGCAAACCGTAGCCGAACGACATGGTCGCCTGCTCGATGGGCTGCCATTTTTTCCAGTCCCGCAGCAAACCTGCCGATTCACCGGGAAAGCCTGAGTGCATCCGCACGCCTACGCCCAAATCGTGATAGAAATCATACATTTCTTTCGGCTTGAACATGGCGGACAATTTGCTGGTGCCGACGTTGGACGATTTTTGGATAATGCCGCGGATATCGAGATTCGGATAAACGTGGGTGTCTTTCACGGTGGCCGTTCCCAAGCGGTAAGGCAAGGTGTTGAAACGTTCGTTGGCGGCCACTTTTCCGGCATCCAAGGCTTTGGCAACGGTAAACGGTTTCATCGCCGAACCCGGCTCGATCATATCGGTTACGGCACGGTTGCGGCGCTGCTCGCTGCCGGCTTTGCCCGGATCGTTGGGATCGTAAGCAGGGCTGTTTACCAAAGCGAGGATTTCGCCGGTTTGTGCGTCCAACACAATCGCCGTACCGGCTTTGGCTTGGTGGTAATCCACGGCACGGTTTAATTCTTCATACGCCAGCGTCTGAATCCGCTGGTCCAGCGACAGCACCAAATCGCTGCCGTTTTTCGGGTCTTTGTTGCGCTCGGACTCGACGCTTTCAACAAGGTTGCCTTTGTTGTCGCGCAAGACTACTTTGGCACCGTTTTCACCGCTCAGGCTGTCTTCGCGCGATAGTTCCAAACCTTCCTGACCTTTGCCGTCGATATTGGTAAAGCCGATGACGTGGGCAAACAGGTTGCCCATCGGATAATGGCGTTTGAGTTCTTTTTCAAAATGCAGACCTTTGATGCCCAAAGCAGCGACCTGTTCGGCCTTTTCTTGGCTCAACTGCCGTTTGATATAAAGGAAATCTTTGTTTTTCTTGCCCAGTTTTTCGGCAATCGTGGCAACGGGTACATCAATAATTTCCGACAATGCCGCAAGCTGTTTTTCAGACGGCATTTCGTCCATGCCCGAAGGCACGGCAAACAGTGATTCGGTCGGCGCACTCAATGCCAGCGTTGCGCCGTTGCGGTCGGTAATCATGCCCCGCAGCGCCGGTAGGTTGAGCGTACGCACCATGCGGTTGTCGCCCTGACTGCGCAGGAAACTGCCCTGTTCGACATTCAGGTAAATCCCCCGCAGCAGCAACAGCGAAAAGGCAACGCCGATAACGGCCAGCACCATACCGATACGGTTGTCGTCGCAGCAACCTTTGGTTTTCGGCTGTTCCCGCCGAGATAACATTTGCGGTTTATATTCGTTTTTAATCAACATTTTTTAACTTCTTTATCTTATAACCTGCTTACCGCATACCAAACATCGGGCCGATTGGCGGATTTAAACCGGTAAGGCATTGCCTTGTTCTGATTTAACTCATTCGCCATACAGTCGAACCCTGTTTATTTTTCCATTTGTTTTAACCGTTAATATGTTTTATTTCGGCCGCACCGCCATCACTGTATTCTCCGCCGTCGGCGGTTTCAGGTTTTGGTGTTCGGCGGCCACTTTAATCAGTTTGTGGTTCGCCAGCTTTGCCTGTTCCAATTTCAAACGAGCAAACTCCTGATCCATTTCGATTTTCTGTTTTTCGGCGGTTTGCAGTTTCACAAAATACTGGCGGGTCTGATCCTGCACCGTAACCACGAAAAATCCTGAAACCCAAACCGCCAGCAGCAAAATGATGTTTACTGCTTTTCTGATTTTATTGTTATCCATATCGACTGCTTTTTCAGACGGCCTGTTCTCTCTATATATAAAGAGTATATCCGCCCTGTTTTTATTGTTTTCGGTTTAACCTTCGGTAAGCGGGCCGTCGGTCCGCTCGGCGATGCGCAAAATGGCGGAGCGGGAACGGGGATTGGCTTCGATTTCCGCTGCAGAAGGCTTCACCGCCTTGCCGACTTCTTTCACCGGCGGTTGCGGCCGCTCGTCGTCTTTCACCATCACCCAGCGGGGCAACGGCTCGTGGCGGGAATGTTTTTTAATAAACTGTTTTACAATCCGGTCTTCCAGCGAATGGAAGGCAATCACCGCCAAACGTCCTCCGGTTTTCAGACGGCCTACCGCCTGCGGCAACACGGCGGCTACTTCTTCCAATTCACGGTTAATGTAGATGCGAACGGCTTGAAATGTCCTCGTGGCCGGATCCTGACCCCGCTCGCGAGTACGGACGTTTTCCGCCACGAGCTGCGCCAGCTTGCGGGTTGTATCAATCGGCGCTTCTGCACGTTTGGCGACAACCGCCCGTGCAATCTGGCGACTAAACCGCTCTTCACCATAATTTTTGATTACCTCGTGTATTTCCTGTTCGTCTGCCTGCGCCAGCCATTGGGCGGCGGAAAGGCCCCGGGTCGGGTCCATGCGCATATCCAGCGGCGCATCGTAGCGGAAGCTGAACCCCCGTTCGCCGTCGTCAATCTGCGGTGAAGAAATGCCCAAGTCAAACAGCGCACCGTCAATCCGCTCGATTCCCAAGCCGTCCAAGGCCGTCTGAAAATTGGCAAAACCGTCATGCACCACGCTGACCCGCTTGTCTTCCGCTGCCAGCGCTTCGGCCACGGCAACCGCCTGCGGGTCTTTGTCGAACACAATCAGGCGGCCTTGGCTGCCCAATTTCGACAAAATCAGGCGGGAATGTCCGCCCCGACCGAACGTACCGTCCACATAAATCCCGTTTTCCTTTACTGCCAAAGCGTCCACCGCTTCATGCAGCAACACGGTAATGTGTTTGAATTCCTGTTTTTCACTCACAGCTGCAAATCCGTCTGACTCAATTGGAAAGCCAGCTCGTCGGCATCAATATCCAAAGCCTGTTCCATTTCTGCTTCCCATTGCTCGCGTCCCCACAGTTCCAAACGGTTGGCACGCCCCACCAGGGTTACTTCTTTTTCAAAAACCACCCGCTTGCGCAGGTTTTGCGGCAACAGAATACGGCCGGCACTATCCCACTCAAGCTGGTCGGCATTGTGCAGCAGCAGATTCTGATAACGCTGCAACGTGGTATTGCCCGCCACTTTCATGCTCAAAAGCTGCGCCGCCACCCGTTCCCACTCCTGCAGCGGATACATCAGCAGCCGCTCCCGGGAATCGAGCGTTACCACCAGCGAAGGCGAACCTTGGCGCAGCAGCAATTCGCGGAATTTAGCCGGAATGGCCAACCGCCCTTTGCTGTCTATGCTCAAATCGTGAGAACCGCCGAACATGGTTTACCTTGCCGCTGATGATATAAGATTGAAACAAACGCCGTCTGAAACCGCCCTACCCTATCGGATAATCCGTTTCCGCTGTCGGAAACGGGCTGTTTGAGCGCCGCTGAAATTTCCGTTAAATCGGGGAAATCCAGACACTTTCGCCCACATTACCCCACAAGCCTACACTATAAGAAATTTTCCCTTGTCGGTCAAACGCAGGCCGTCTGAAAAAAGCGGGGTTAAGCGATAAAAAATCCCTTAAAATACATTGCGATACAGACAACCGCATCAAACCCGAACACCACCGAACGCCGCATTTTCAACACCAAAACACCATATTTAGTATTTATCTATTCAACAAACCACTATATATAGTATCTTCAGCCGTAATATCGGGGGCGTTTGATTCGGGTTATAATAAACAGCCAAACTGAAAAAATTTACATTTTCTAACACTTTTGCACGCCACAGGAAAGCGACATGAAGCCCCAACTGCCCGCCCCGTCCGCCGAAGCCCAAGCCGCCAGCCGGAAACTGTTGAACATCTTAACAGACGACATCCGCCGCAACGGCGACATGCCGTTTTCCCGCTTTATGGAACAGGTTTTATACCTGCCCGAACTCGGGTATTACAGCGGCGGAAGCCACAAAATCGGCGCAGCGGGCGATTTCATTACCGCCCCGACCCTCTCGCCCCTGTTCGGCCAAACCCTCGCCCGCCAACTTTCGGAGCTGCTGCCGCAAACCGAGGGCAATCTCTACGAATTCGGTGCCGGCACCGGCGCACTCGCCGCCACCCTGCTCAACAGCTTGGGCGACACTGTCCGTCATTACTACATCATCGAAATTTCCGCCGAACTGGCCGAGCGGCAACGGCAATTTATCCGCCAACAGGTTTCCGCCGAACAAGCCGACAAAGTGGTTCACCTCACCGCTCTGCCCGACAGTTTCAACGGCATCATCATCGGCAACGAAGTGCTGGATGCCATGCCGGTGGAAGTTGTCAAACGGGAACACGGCACATTCCAACGGATAACCGTCGCCGCAGGCGAACACGGCCTGCACACCGCCGAAACGCCGCTGACCGACCCCGATTTGCTGCAGGCGGCGCACAGCTATTTTCCCGACTGCGAACCCTACACCAGCGAGCTGCACCCCGCCCAACACGCCTTTATCCGCACCCTTGCCGCCAAGCTGGTTTGCGGCGGCATGATTTGGATAGACTACGGCTTCGATGCCGCCCAGTATTACCACCCGCAGCGCAACAGCGGCACCTTAATCGGCCATTACCGCCACCATACCGTCCACGATCCTTTTTTCCACGTCGGCCTGACCGACCTGACCGCCCACGTCAATTTTACCGACATCGCCCAAGCCGGTACCGATGGCGGTTTGGACTTAATCGGCTACACCACGCAGGCCAACTTCCTGCTCAATCTGGGTCTCACCGACCTGCTCGCACAACACGGCGACAGCCGCAGCCCCGAATATCTGAAAGCCGCCGCAGCCGCCCAAACCCTGATTAACCCGCACGAAATGGGCGAACTCTTCAAAGTCATGGCTTTCGGCAAAAATCTCGCCATCGACTGGACAGGCTTCCGCTGCGGCGACATCTGCCACAAGCTCTGACCTTCCGAACACAAACAGGCCGTCTGAAAACCACGTTTTCAGACGGCCTGCCTTTATTTCTCAACCGATTATCCGGCATTCTGCATTGTTTCAAACTGCTGCCGGATTCCCTCAATGTCCAGCCAACCCAGTTGCAAAAACACCATCAGCAGCAAAAAGACGACCAGCACCACCGCACATACATAAACCGCATAACCCAGCAGCACCCGCCCGAACGATGCCCGACCCAGTTTCATAAAACCGGCAAACTGTGTCCAAAAAATCCACGTCTGCCAAAACATACACACCAAAGCCACCGCCTGCGTCGGCTCATACAGCAGCACCAACATCGGCGCTGCCAGCGCTTCCGAAGCCAAAGTAAAACCCCACAACGGCACCGCTGCCTCGTTTTTACGTTTCAATACCCGACGCATCACACGGCTCAACACATACCATTTCGCCGCCGTCATCAACATTGCCGCCGCTACCGCCACCGGCACGCTGACAAAAAACACACCCACGCCCGCCGCATTCATCAAACCCAGCAGCAAAACCGCCGCCAGCGTTACCGACAAGGGATAATGATATTCCTCCGGCGCACGAAAACGCAGCCGCACAATATCCAGCATATCTTTAAAAAATTGATAAAGCATAAATCAGCCTGTTCCGACAAAACGCCCATTCTATAGCGAAACCCAACCCAAAGAAAGAGATAGGCGGCAAAGCGGCGCAGTGATACAGTGATGCTGTGATGATATAGTGGATTCACTTTAAAAGTAGTACAAGGCGGCGAGCCGAAGACAGTACAGGTAGTACGGCTAGGCGAGCCAACGCTGTAATACTTTTAAAATGAATTCACGATAGAAAAAATACTTTCCGCCATACTTACACACCGACCAACTGCCCGTCGCTTTTCAGACGGCCTGTCTTTATCGAAATTTTAATCCAATACAAAACAGATGTTTATTTTAAAATAACCATTTTTTCTCAAATAACACTTGCACAAGCCGCCCGATTTTGGTTTAATACGCACTTCACAGCGAAACACACAAGGCCAGATAGCTCAGTTGGTAGAGCAACGGATTGAAAATCCGTGTGTCGGCGGTTCGATCCCGCCTCTGGCCACCACATACCACCATTTGGTGGTTATTTTTTTACCTATTACCTGTGAATATCACAAGCCAATACCGAACAACCAAGCCCTGCGCTTGGTTTTTTTGTTTTTGGTCTGCCTGTTGCGGAACAATCCTGTTTGTAATAACATCAATACCAAAACAGGAGCATCATCATGCAGATATTCAGCAGCCGTGAATTCAACCAACGTACCAGCCAAGCCCAAAAAGCGGCGGCAACTGCGCCCGTCATCATCACCCACCGAGGCGTACCGGCCCAAGTGTTGTTAAGCTATGCCGATTATCAGAAACTGACGGGCAAGCCGCAAACTGCTTTAGAAATACTGCAAAGTATCGAGGCAGACGCAGCCGATATTGAATTGGAAATCCCGCCCCGCAGTTCAAGCCAACGTCCGGCAGTGGAGTTTGAATAATGTATCTATTGGACACTAATATCATCAGCGAAATGCGTAAAGCCAAAAAAGGACGGGCAAACCCAAACCTTACCGCATGGCTGGCTCAAACAGACAGCGGGTACTTTTACACCAGCGCCATTGTTGCCATGGAATTGGAACGGGGCGTATTGGGCATGGAACGTAAAGATCCTGTGCAAGGTATAGAATTGCGCCGCTGGTTGGACGAAGTCAAATCCAAATTATTCACCAACCGCATTTTGCCGATAGACGAAACTACCGCCCGCATTTGCGCCGCCATGCACATTCCCGACAAAGCGCCTGAAAACGATGCGTGGATTGCCGCTACGGCACGGCAACACGGCTTAACTTTGGTTACCCGCAATACGGCCGATTTTGAGCGTACGGGGGCGAGACTGTTTAACCCGTTTGCAGCCGAAATCTAATATTGCTCAAACAGCAAATGAACAGAGGGGCTATTTTCAACCATCGTGTTGAAAATAGCCCCTGTTGATAAGCGGCAAGGCCGTCTGAAAAACGGCTTTTCGGAATATATCAGACTTTTTCCGTATCCTCTTTTTTCGGCATTTTCAAACCGAAGGATTGGATATTGCTTTTCTCGTCCAACTCCCGCACGGTAACACATACACCATCCCAGTAGAGTTTGTCGCCGGCCACCGGCACATCGCCGAAGTATTCCCGAAACGCATCGACCAGCGTTTTACCGGCAACTTCTTCCGGCACCTGCAAGCCGTAGGCAAATGCGACATCGCCGACTTTGGCATCGGGTTTCACCACAAATTCGCCGTAAAATTCCTGCTCTTGGCGGCTCAATTCGCCACCGGCAAACTGTTCGGCGAAGCTCTCGCCTGCTTCTTCGGGCAAAACATACCATGCAATATCGTTTTGCTGCATCTGCGTATTCATGCCGACCCGGACGTTTTCGCCGTTGCGTATCAGGGCAAACAGGCGGCCGTTGCGGAATTTTGGTTCGCGAGTCATGGCATACGGATGGGCGTGTTCCGCCTGCGAATCGGCCGCAACCTGAAACGACTGCATCGTAACCGACAGTTTTTTGGCCAGCCATACCTCACGGATATCCAGCGGTTCGGGCTTTTCGGGCAACACCATATCGAGTTTTCTGGCAAAAAACGGAATGGTCGTCCCCTGAATCAGCAGCGACAGGAACACCACGGCAAAGGCAACGTTAAACAGCAGCGAGGCATTGGGTACGCCGCTCATCAGCGGCATAATCGCCAAAGTAACCGGCACTGCGCCGCGCAGCCCGACCCAGCTGATATAGGCCAATTCTTTGCGGCTGTAGCGAAACCATTTAATCGAGGTGTACACCGCCAGCGGCCGTGCCACCAGCATCAGGAAGGCGGCAATCACGACGGCCGACGGCATGGTTTCCCATACCTGCGACGGTGTAACCAGCAGACCGAGTACCAAAAACATAGTGGCCTGCGCCAGCCATGCCAAGCCGTCCATCACCGTCAAAACATGTTCGGTAGAAGAATTGCGGGCATTGCCGACCATCACACCGGCAAGATACACAGCCAGAAAGCCGCTTCCGCCGAAAATATTACACACGGCAAACACCAGCAGCCCCGCCGACGCCACCAAAATGGCATACAGGCCTTCCGCCAGCGGGATTCTTGCCAGCAGCCATGCCAGAATTTTGCCCGACACCAAGCCGAACAATACGCCCAAGCCCAACTGCTGCACCAACATCGCCAGCGCCGAAAGCGCCGTGGTTTCCTGCGGCTGCATAATCAGGCTGATTAACATGGTTACCAGCAGAATCGCCATCGGATCGTTCAGGCCCGATTCCAATTCCAGAGAAGCCTGAATCCGCTGATGCAGCCGCACGCCGCTGTTGCGCAGCAGCGAAAACACCGCCGCCGCATCGGTCGAGCCGACAATCGCCGCCATCAGCAAGCCCAGTTTCCAATCCACGCCCAAAAAGAAGGTGGCAAATATGCCCAGCACCGCCACGCTCGCCACCACGCCCCATGTTGCCAATACCGCCGCCGGTTTCAAGGCGATGCGGAAGGTGGAGAACTGCGTCCGCAAACCGCCGTCAAGCAGAATCACCGCCAACGCCAGTTGGCTGACCAGTGTCGCACCGGTAAAACTGTCAAACTTAATGCCGCCCAAGCCCTCTTCGCCCGCCAGCATCCCCACGCCCAAAAACGCCAGCAGCAGCGGCATCCCCAAACGTGCCGACAGCCTGCTCGCCAATACGCTGAGAAACAGCAGCAGCGCCATCACAAAAAACAGAATATTTAATTGATCCATACGGTTTGATACCAAAGTAAAACAGTTGTCTGTGAAACGTTATCGTGAATTCACTTTATATTATGTAACAGGCCGTCTGAAAATTCGTTCTACTTATTTTCAGACGGCCTGCATTGTAACATAAGCCCTATATTTTTCTTTTTTACGCCCTCTCCGCAAGCAGCGGGCAAGCAGCCATCTCAAAATCAATATAATCAACTGAATATAAACAAAATATTTCAAACAACCCCGTTTTCAGACGGCCTCAAAAACCGGCCTGAAATAAGCATAAAACATTGAGCAGCGGCGGATTTTGCGGTATGTTTACTCTAAATTTACTTAAAATAACAAGCCGTTCAGCGGCAAAGCAGAAACAAAGGTGATTTTATGAGCAGCGCCCTTCTGCGTGTCCTCACGCAACACCATATCCTCACACCGGCACAGGCCGAGCATTATCATCAGGCGGCGGCGGAACATCAGGCCGTTTTGCCGAAGCTATTTGCCGATGGCATCATTTCGCCGCAGGATTTGGCGCAACGGCTGGCGCAGATTTTCCATTATCCGCTGCTGGATTTGCGGGATTACGACCGCAGTCTGTTGGTCAAAGAAGTCTTGAGCGACGAACAAATGGTGCAAAACCGCTGCGTGCCGCTGTTTCGGCGGGGCGAAACCGTGTGTCTGGCGGTTTCCGACCCGACTCAAATCCGCCATTTGCAGAAAATCGCCTTTGCCGCCGGCGTTGCTATTGATTTGGTGGTGGTAGCCGACGACCAGCTCTCGGCGCTGTTGGACTGGATCAACCAACATTCCGCCGCCCTGCTGCAGGAAATCGGCGACAGCCCCGAAACCGGCACGCAAACGCTCTACATCGACAACGAAGAAGCCGAAGACGGCCCGATTCCCCGCTTTATCCACAAAATCCTCTCCAATGCGCTGGCCGCCGGCGCATCCGACATTCATTTCGAATTTTACGAACACAGCGCCCGAATCCGTTTCCGCATTGACGGCACATTGCGCGAAGTAGTGCAGCCGCCGCTTGCCGTGCGACACCAGCTCGCCTCGTGCATCAAAGTGATGGCACGTTTGGACATTGCCGAAAAACGGGTGCCGCAAGACGGGCGTATCCGCATTGCCCTGCAGAAAAACGCAGCGGCGATTGACTTTCGGGTCAGTACTTTGCCGACCGTGTTCGGCGAAAAAGTGGTGATGCGGATTTTGAACACCGACATCGGCCGTCTGAATTTTGCCGAACTCGGCTTAGAGCCGTTCCAACAGACCATGCTCGCCGATGCCGTACGCCGTCCCTACGGCATGGTTTTGGTTACCGGCCCGACCGGTTCGGGCAAAACGCTCACACTCTATGCCTGTCTGAAGCTGCTCAACACCGAAGGTGTCAATATCGCCACCGCCGAAGATCCGGCGGAAATCCATCTGGCGGGCATCAATCAGGTCAATGTCAATGACCGACAAGGGCTGACGTTTGCCGCCGCCCTGCGGGCATTTCTGCGGCAAGACCCCGATATCATTATGGTCGGCGAAATCCGGGATTTGGAAACCGCCGACATCGCCATCAAAGCGGCGCAAACCGGCCACATGGTTTTTTCCACGCTGCACACCAACAATGCCCCCGCCACCCTCTCCCGCCTGCTGAATATGGGTGTCGAACCGTTCAACATCGCCGGTTCGGTCAGCCTGATTGTGGCGCAGCGGCTGGTGCGGCGGCTGTGTCCCGACTGCAAACAGCCCACCGAACGCCCGCCTGAAGCCGTCTTGCGCTCACTCGGTTTCACCGATGAAGATTTACAGCAAAACTGGCAACCCTACCGCCCTGTCGGTTGCGATCATTGTCGGGGCAAAGGTTTCAAAGGACGGATCGGCATTTTCGAACTCATGCCCGTCAGCGAAACCGTGCAGCAGATTATTCTCAACAACGGCACCGAAACCGATATGCTCAATCAGGCGGCTCGGGAAGGCATGACCGACCTGCGGCGTGCCGGGTTGCTCAAAGTGATGCAGGGTCTGACTTCCTTAGAAGAAGTCTGCGCCTGCACCAATGATTGAACCCACCATGCCGTCTGAAAATACGTTTTTCAGACGGCCTCAACGCAAAGTCCGACCATGGCAACACGCAAATCCACTACCCTCTTCGGCAGCAGAAAAAGCAAACGTTTTCTGTTTGAAGGCACCAACCTGCACAGCGGCCGCCCCGTGCAGGGCGAAATCAGCGCACCCGACCAAGCCGCCGCCGAACAGAAACTCAAACGGCGGGGCATCAATGCCGTACTGATCCGCCCTGCAAAATCCGTCCGCAAACGCAAAATCCGCAGCCAAGACATCGCCGTATTCACCCGCCAACTTTCCACCATGATGAAAGCCGGTTTGCCACTGCTGCAGGCGTTTGACGTTGCCGCACAGGGCAGCGGCCACCCGAATTTGAGCAAACTGCTGCTGCACATCCGCACCGACATCGAACAAGGCAGCTCGCTGGCTCAGGCACTGGCACGCCACCCGCAGCATTTCGACCGTTTTTACTGCAATCTGGTGGCAGCAGGCGAAACCGGCGGCATACTGGAAACCCTGTTGGAGCGGCTCGCCCTGACACAGGAAAAAAACCGCCTGCTGAAAAAACAGATTCAGACGGCCTTGATTTACCCCGTTTCCATTATCGCCGTTTCCATTATCATTATTTTGGTGATGATGCTGTTTGTCCTCCCCTCGTTCCAAACCGTCTATGCCGACATGGGCGCAGAGTTACCATGGCTGACGCAGGCTGTGATGAGCGCTTCCGACCTGCTTGCCGCCTACGGCTGGCTACCGCTGATCGGTCTAATTGCCGCCGCAGTCTGGTTTCGCCGCCGCTACCGCCGCTCGCGCAACCTGCAGAAACGCTGCGACCGCTACCTGCTGCAACTCCCCCTGCTCGGCACCACCGTTGCCCAAACCGCCTCCGCCCGCTGGGCAAGAACCACCGCCGCCCTGTTCGCCGCCGGCATGCCGCCCGCCGAAGCACTGAACACCGTTGCCGGAGCCTGCGGCAATCTGGTTTACGAAGATGCCACCCATGCCATCCGCAACCAAGTCGTACAAGGCATTTCCCTGACCACCGCCATGCAAAACAGCGGCTGCTTTGCCGAAATGATGATCCGCATGGCCGCCGTCGGCGAAGAATCGGGCGCACTCGACACCATGCTCGACAAAGCCGCCGAATGGTACGAAAACGAAGTCGACCAAACCGTCGCCCGACTCTCCGCCCTGATGGAACCGCTGATTATGGTGATATTGGGTACCCTGATCGGCATCCTGCTACTGGCCATGTACCTACCCCTGTTCCACTTGGGCGATGCCGTCTGAAAATGAAAATTTCAATTTCACCCAAATATAGCGGGTTCACTTTAAAATAAACACCACTTCAGGAAACGCCATGACCGCCTTATCCGACCTGTTCCGCCAACTTGATACGCCGACGCTGCTGCTTTTCTGCGCTTTTATCGGCGGTATTATCGGCAGTTTTCTTAATGTTGTGATTTACCGCTTGCCGTTGATGATGGAACGGGAATTTACCCTGTTTGCCAAAAATCAGCTTCAGCAACCGCTTGCGCTGGAAGACAGGCAAACTTTTAACCTGTTCCGACCGGCTTCGCATTGCCCTAAGTGCCGAACGCCGCTGAATATGCGGCAAAATATCCCGATATTCGGTTATCTGCTGTCAGGCGGTAAATGTCGGCATTGCGGGCAAGGTTTCGGCAGCCGCTATTTGCGGGTAGAATGCGTTACCGCCGTTCTGTTTGCCGCTGCTGCATGGCGGTTTGGTGCAGGCATTGCGCTGATCGGCATCTTGGCGTTTACTTCTGCCCTGATTGCTTTGGCGGAAATCGATGCAGACACGCATTATCTGCCTGACCAAATCACGTTGCCGCTGTTGTGGCTGGGGCTGCTGCTCAATTCAGACGGTCTGTATGTGCCGCTGCAATCGGCCGTAATCGGCGCAGCGGCGGGCTATCTCGCTCTGTGGCTGCCCAATGCAGTGTTCCACAAACTGACCGGACAAACCGGTATGGGACACGGCGATTTCAAACTGCTGGCGGCGCTCGGCGCTTGGAACGGTGTAGAAATGCTGGCATTTACCGTATTTGCCGCTTCATTGGCCGGTTTGGTGGCGGCGCTGCTGCTGCGGGTTAAAAAAGGGCAATATTTCGCTTTCGGCCCGGCGCTTGCTGTTGCCGGTTGGTGCGCTGCCGTATTCCGAACCCCGATTCAGACGGCCTTTGAACACTGGCTGGGCAACCCGATTTTTTAAGGAAGATTCATGACATTATGGATAGGCCTCACCGGCGGCATCGGTAGCGGTAAATCGCAAACCGCCGCAGAGTTTGCCAAACTCAGTGTGCCGCATATTGATGCCGATGCACTCAGCCGCAGCCTGAGTGCCGAGGGCGGCGCAGCTTTGCCGCCGATTCGTGCCGCTTTCGGCGACGGTGTATTCGACAGCCAAGGCCGTCTCGACCGTGCCGCCTTGAGAGATGAAGTTTTCAGACGGCCTGAATCCAAAAAAAAGCTGGAAGACATTATGCTGCCGCTGATTCTGGCTGCCGTGAAAACACAGCAGCAGGCGTATTCCGCCGCACGCTACGGCATTTTGGACGTGCCGCTGCTGATTGAGCAGCCCGCATTTGCCGCATTAACCGACCGGATTTTGGTTGTCGATGTGGACGAAGCCACCCAAATCCGCCGTACCGCCGAACGCAGCGGCTTGGGCGAAGGCGAAATCAAACGGATTATCGCCGCCCAATCCCCACGCCGCCGCCGCCTGCTTGCCGCCGATGATGTGATTGCCAACTGCGGTACGCTGGCGCAATTAGGCGAAAAAGTCCGCCGATTACACGGTTTTTATCGTGAACTATAGTGAATCAACCGAAAAAAGATGGCACCACAACGAGCCACCCTTCTCCTAGCCCCTTCCCACCGGCGGGACGGGGAACAGTGTGTAGCGTGTGTGCCGAAGCACGCACGTGTTCTTTAAATTCAACATGAATGCCGTCTGAAAACGAGCAAAGCGAGTTTCTGAACAGCTAAAATCAGATTTTCAGACGGCTTCGACATAAAACTCACAGAACAGGTACGTGCTTTGGCTCGCACCCTTGTATATCCAACTTCCAGTATCATAACAAGCAACACCCGCCCGGCCACCACCCGTGCGCACCCAAGGTTCAACAACCGATGTGTAGCTTAGGGAAGCCGGGCAACCCATCAACACAACCGGACAGTTGCCCGACAACACAACCGAATGCAAGACAGGTTTATGATGAGTACCCAAAACTACGGCGGTATCGACATCGCCAAACGAAACTTCGTTATCGGCATCACGTCTTCCAAAAAGACCAAAACCGAGACCAACAACCAAAAAGGCTTTCTCCACACCATCGAATACCTGAAAAAACATCAGGTCTCACTGGTTGTGATGGAAAGCACCGGCGGACTGGAAATCCCATTGGCCAAAGCACTGCACCGGGCAGGATTCAAAGTCATCATTGCCAATCCCCGTCAGACGCACCAATTCGCACAGTCGCAATCACTCACCAAAACCGATGCGGCCGATGCCAAAATGTTGGCGTTTTACGCACAGGTAATCACACAAAAGCCCGATTGGGAACGGCAGCTCTATACGCCGCCGAGTGAGGCAGAAGAAATCCTCGAAGCCTTAATCAGCCGCCGCACTCAACTGGTTGAAATGCGCAGTGCCGAAAAAAACCGTTTGCAGCAGGTACATGAAACACAGATTCAAAGTGTTGAAGCACTGATCGCACATTTCGACGCACTGATTGCTGCTTTGGACAGACAGATCGAAGAACATAACGACACTCATTTTGGCGACAAAAGCAGTCTGCTGCAAAGCATCAAAGGTATCGGCCCGACTACTGCAGCGACCTTATGTGCGATGTTGCCGGAATTGGGCAGAGTATCGCATAAACAGATTGCCGGTTTGGTAGGTGTCGCCCCTTATGTGAAAGAAAGCGGCACAATGAAGTTTAAAAGCCGCTGTTTCGGCGGGCGCAGTGCTGTACGCAAAACGCTGTATATGGCGGCGATGGTGGCGGCACACTACGAACCGAGGATTAAGGACTTCTACCAACGTCTGCGTTTGCGGGGTAAGCCGTACAAAGTGGCGGTAACGGCCTGTATGCGTAAGCTGCTGACGATTCTGAATGCGATGATGCGGGATCGTTTGGCAGAGGTGAGTGCTGTTTGATCATGTTGAAGTATTGCCGGTTTTGTTCAGACCGGCCTTCAGACTAACCGTTTTTGTATTTTTACCCGACGGGGTGAAAAATACAGTTGCTACAAGTGCCGGATTAAATTGTATGGATTATTCAGTTAATCCACTATAAAATCGGGAAAAAGTGGTTTGCGTTGTGATATTTTTAAGGTAGATTTACTATGATGACAATCAAAAGATACGGCGACGCAGCAAGCCGCCCTGCACACAGTTCCCCGTCCTGCTGGCGGGAGGGGGTTAGGGGAAGGGTGGCTTGCTGCGTTGCCGTATCTTTTGATTATTCCACTGCATTCTAGCCTAAATCTCTTTTAAAATCATAAATATAATGAACACTGATACCCAAAATGTCCCTACTGTCAAATGTCCGACCTGCCGCACTGCCGTCCACTGGAATGCCGACAGCCCTTACCGCCCGTTTTGCAGCCGCCGCTGCAAGCTAATTGACTTGGGTGAATGGGCAAACGAGCGTTACAGCGTTGCCGCCGAAGAAGACGACAGCCTGTCTGACCTGCTCGAACGATAAGGCCGTCTGAAAAATGAATGGCGCAAATCTCTGCGAAGCGAAAACATCTTCCACTCTGCGTGGGGTGGCGGCTGCCGTGTTGTCCAACGGTTTGTTTTCCATTCTGTTTTTATACAGCATGTGGATGCAGCCTTTGAGCGGCACCGATGTTTTCGCATGGCGCATGATCGGTATGCTGTTTGCCCTGCTGGCGCTGATGAGTTTGAGCAGAAGCTGGGGTGCGGCACGCTCGTTTGCGGCCGGTTTGGGCATGAATCTGCGCAACTGGCTGCCGCTGCTGCTGACCACGCCGATTATCGCCAGCCAGTTGTGGCTGTTTATGTGGGCGCCGGTCAATGGCGAAGGAATTAACGTGGCGATGGGCTATTTTCTGTTTCCGCTGGCGATGATGCTGGCGGGGCGAATCTGGCTGAAAGAACGCCTCAACCGCCTGCAAAGCTGCGCCGTGTTGCTGGCGGCGGCGGGCGTGGGCTGGCAACTGGTGCATTCGGGGGCATTTTCATGGGCAACGCTGTGGGTGTGCGGCACTTATCCGGTTTACTATCTGCTGCGCCGCCGTTTCGGGATTCCTTCGTTAATCGGGCTGACCATTGATTTGGCGCTGATTGCGCCCTGTATGCTGGTTTATATTCTGTTGTCATCCGAGAGCCTTGCCGTGATTGCCGCCCACCCGCAGCTCGCCGTATGGATTGTGCTGCTCGGCATCAACAGCGCCTTGGCGATGTATTTGAATCTGCAGGCAAACCAAATGCTGCCGGTGGTGATTTTCGGCATGTTGAGCTATCTTGAACCGATTTTGTTATTTGTTTTATCGGTGGTTTTGTTAAACGAAACCGTCAGCAGCCAAGATTGGATAGGTTATGGCCTGATTTGGTCGGGACTATGCCTGTTGCTGCTGCAAGGGCTGCTCTACGGTATCAGGCAACGGTGTACAAATAACCATGCCGTCTGAAAATGCGTTTTCAGACGGCATCTGATTCTCAAACAATACATTGATTTAAATTGTGGATTTATTACAATATTCCCCGTTGAGTGGTTCAACAAGCGGAAACGCCCACCGTTTCCGATGGGCGCTCACAGAGGAAAATGAAATGAATACCACAACTATTCAAATCATTATCTTTCTGGTTCTGATGTTGGTAAGCGTATCGGCTTACTAAGAACCTGAAAGACGGGGTTGGCGGTAGCAGCCGCTGCCCCGATTCCTCAATCTTACAAAATTCTCTGCCCAAGCGCAAGAAAATCACAATTTATCTGCTGGTTAGAGTGGATTGGCTCTATAGTGAATTAACCAAAAAATATAGTGGATTAACTTAATAAACCACACTGTGAAACTTTTCATTGCCCACTGAAAATATGCCGTCTGAAAATGCGTTTTTCAGACGGCATACTGATTAAAAAACGTTCAACCTTTATTCAAAGGCTGTTTGTTTTCCCCTTCTCTGCGCAATTCTTTGGGCAACACAAACACAATGCTTTCATCTTCGCCGCTGCCTTCCAGCAGCGTTTCGTGTCCCCAACCCTGAATGGCGGCAACCACTTCCCGTACCAATACTTCCGGTGCTGAAGCGCCGGCGGTGATGCCGACCTGACGTTTGCCGGCAAACCATTGCGGCTGCAAACCGGTGGCATTGTCCACCATGTAAGCGTCCACGCCCCGCAGCGCAGCCACTTCCCGCAAGCGGTTGCTGTTGGACGAATTGGGCGAACCGACCACAATCACGATATCGCATACCGCCGCCAAATCTTTGACCGCTTTTTGGCGGTTGGTGGTGGCATAGCAGATGTCTTCACGGTGCGGATTGCGGATATTGGGGAAACGGCGGTTCAGCGCTTCGATAATGTCTTTGGTTTCATCAACCGAAAGCGTGGTTTGGCTGACATAAGCCAGCTTGTCGGGGTCGGCAACCTGCAGTGCCGCCACATCTTCCGGCACTTCCACCAGCAGCATTTTCCCCGGCGGAAGCTGCCCCATTGTGCCTTCCACTTCCACATGGCCTTTATGCCCGATCATGATGATTTGATAGCCCTGATCGTTCAAACGTTCCACTTCTTTATGAACTTTGGTAACCAGCGGGCAAGTCGCATCAAATACCCGAAAACCCCGCTGCGCCGCTTCCTGCTGCACCGCTTTGGACACGCCGTGCGCCGAATAAATCAGCGTGGCACCAACCGGCACATCGGCCAAATCTTCGATAAACACCGCCCCTTTGGCACGCAGATTATCGACCACAAATTTATTGTGTACCACCTCATGGCGTACATAAATCGGGGCGCCGAACTGTTCCAATGCCCGCTCGACAATGCTGATGGCACGATCCACTCCCGCACAAAAGCCGCGTGGATTGGCCAGCATAATGGTTTTTCCCGTCATCTTCTTTCTCCCGCCGCTTATGCCGTTTTCTTATTGCGGATGCCGTCCAACACCAGCAACACTGCGCCGACGCAGATAAAACTGTCGGCGACGTTAAATGCCGGATAAAACCAGTTTTGCCAGTAAAACAGCAGAAAATCCACCACATGCCCGTAGAGCAGGCGGTCGATAACATTGCCGAATGCGCCGCCGACAATCATCGCCGCCCCGATTTTTCCCCAGCGGGCAAAATCATCGCGGATAACGGCACGAATCAGATAGCCGCTGATCAACACCGCCAGCAGCAGGAAAAAAAACTTCTGCCAGCCGCCCTGATCCGCCAAAAAGCTGAACGCCGCACCGGGATTGAACACCAGCGTCAAATCAAAAAAATCAGGGATAATGTTCAAACGCTCCTGATATTGGAAATTCGCCAATACCGCCAACTTGGTTGCCTGATCGAGAATCACCGCCGCCACGGCCAGCAGCAAATAAGGAATTTTGGATAAAGTCATTTTTCAGACGGCCTCTGAAGCAAAGAAAACGCTTATTTTACCCCAAAGCAGCCTGACGTGCCGATTTACGGGGTAAATTTGCGTTGTGGGGGTACGGTAAATCAACCGAAAAATAGACACCGCAGCGAGCCACCCTTCCCCTAACCCCTTCCCGCCAGCGGGACGGGGAACGGTGTGCAGCGTGCTTGCCTAAGCAGGCACGTGTTCTTTAAATTCCACATGAAAGCCGTCTGAAAACGAGTAAAGCGAGTTTCTGTGAAGCTGAAATCAGATTTTCAGACGGCTTCGACATAAAACTCACAGAACGGGTGCGTGCTTTGGCTCGCACCCTTGTATATCCAACTTCCAGTATCATAACAAGCAACACCCGCCCGGCCGCCACCCGTGCGCACCCAAGGTTCAACAACCGCTGTGTAGCTTAGGGAAGCCGGGCAACCCATCAACACAACCGGACAGTTGCCCGACAACACAACCGAATGCAAGACAGGTTTATGATGAGTACCCAAAACTACGGCGGTATCGACATCGCCAAACGAAACTTCGTTATCGGCATCACGTCTTGTATATCCAACTTCCAGTATCATAACAAGCAACACCCGCCCGGCCGCCACCCGTGCGCACCCAAGGTTCAACAACCGCTGTGTAGCTTAGGGAAGCCGGGCAACCCATCAACACAACCGGACAGTTGCCCGACAACACAACCGAATGCAAGACAGGTTTATGATGAGTGCCCAAAACTACGACGGTATCGACATTGCCAAACGAAACTTCGTTATCGGCATCACGTCTTCCAAAAAGACCAAAACCGAGACCAACAACCAAAAAGGCTTTCTCCACACCATCGAATACCTGAAAAAACATCAGGCCTCACTGGTTGTGATGGAAAGCACCGGCGGACTGGAAATCCCATTGGCCAAAGCACTGCACCGGGCAGGATTCAAAGTCATCATTGCCAATCCCCGTCAGACGCACCAATTCGCACAGTCGCAATCACTCACCAAAACCGATGCGGCCGATGCCAAAATGTTGGCGTTTTACGCACAGGTAATCACACAAAAGCCCGATTGGGAACGGCAGCTCTATACGCCGCCGAGTGAGGCAGAAGAAATCCTCGAAGCCTTAATCAGCCGCCGCACTCAACTGGTTGAAATGCGCAGTGCCGAAAAAAACCGTTTGCAGCAGGTACATGAAACACAGATTCAAAGTGTTGAAGCACTGATCGCACATTTCGACATACTGATTGCTGCTTTGGACAAACAGATCGAAGAACATAACGACACTCATTTTGGCGACAAAAGCAGTCTGCTGCAAAGCATCAAAGGTATCGGCCCGACTACTGCGGCGACCTTATGTGCGATGTTGCCGGAATTGGGCAAAGTATCGCATAAACAGATTGCCGGTTTGGTAGGTGTCGCCCCTTATGTGAAAGAAAGCGGCACAATGAAGTTTAAAAGCCGCTGTTTCGGCGGGCGCAGTGCTGTACGCAAAACGCTGTATATGGCGGCGATGGTGGCGGCACACTACGAACCGAGGATTAAGGACTTCTACCAACGTCTGCGTTTGCGGGGTAAGCCGTACAAAGTGGCGGTAACGGCCTGTATGCGTAAGCTGCTGACGATTCTGAATGCGATGATGCGGGATCGTTTGGCGGCAGTGAGTGCTGTTTGATCATGTTGAAGTATTGCCGGTTTTGTTTAGACCGGCCTTCAGACTAACCGTTTTTGTATTTTTACCCGACGGGGTGAAAAATACAGTTGCTACAAGTGCCGGATTAAATTGTATGGATTATTCAGTTAATCCACTATAGGTAATATTAGCTTACTGGCTTGTACAGAGAAGTTAGTGTTTTAACTATAGTCAATTCAAACATTCTGCAAATAAAAAAGAGCCTGCATCAGCAGGCTCTTTTTGTTTAGGCTAATCTAATCAGCTTAGATTAGAATTTGTGGCGCAAGCCAACCAGACCGGCAACGGTTTCAACTTTGTGAGGGCCTTTTTGACCGGCACGCAACCAACCTGCAGACAACAGAGCAGAAGTGCGTTTAGAGAAGTCGTAGTCAGCACCTACGATCACTTGGTCGTAGCCAGTACCTTTTTGTTTTACGCCGTCAACTTTAGCTTTGAAACCGTGAGCATAAGTAACACGAGGAGTTACATTACCAAAACGGTAAGCAGCAGTTGCAGCAGCTTCCAAGGTTTCTACACCTTTACCATGAGTAGTTACCTTGCCATCTTTATCTTTGATAGTTACAGAATCAGCAACTTTAGTACCAAATGCAACATTACCATCTTTTACAAAACCATTAGTCAGAGAAGTGGTATAGTTTTCGTAAGTTTCAAAGTTTTTGCCGTATTGAACAGCAGCACCAACCATCAGGTTGTTTGCATCGTAACCAGCAGCCAAGCGATGGAATTGACCGTCTTTAGCTTTTTCATTAGCTTTGTTACTAGCGATATTATTGTGTTTGAAACCACCGGCGTATTGACCGAAGAAACCTGAGTTTTCGTAGTTCAAACCAGCGTAGTAAGCATCTTTAGTGGCTTCGTTGTGAGTCCATTTATCTTCTGGGTTAGCGTTGTCACGTGGAGTGTATTGTACGTTAGCGCTGAAGCCACCGAATACTGGAGAGTCGTAACGGGCAGAAGCAACACGTTTAGAGTTACGGTTGAAAGTATCACCCAAAGCAACAGCGTGGTTATTGCCTTCCCATGGATCAATCGCACCGTCAGTACTCATGATTGAGCTTTCGATGTAACCGGCACGAACTTTACCGAAGCCACCTTCCAAACCGATGAAAGAGTCGCGAGTAGCCCAGCCGTTACCACCAGTTACTGGAGTTTTTTGTTCGATTTGCCAAATAGCGTTCAGGTTGTTACCCAGATGCTCGTGACCTTTGAAACCGATACGTGAACCGAAATCTTGGATATCGGTAGCAGTTTTGGTTTTACGCTCAAATTTTGCTTTTTCAGCAGTTTTAGCACCAAATTTAGTTTGAGCGATTTCAACACCGGCTTTAACTTGACCGTACAGAGTTACATCGGCCATAGCTGCAACAGGCAGAGTTGCCAGAGTCAGGGCGATCAGAGATTTTTTCATTACTGTATTCCTTTTCCATATATGAAAGAAAACAACATAAGCAGATTCGATTCAATCTACTCTACGTTTTGCATTTATCACTGCAATCAGTCAGCGATTACATGGCTTCACTATAAATGCTTCGCTGCGAAAAAACAAACTTTGCTGCGTTTACTTGGCTTGGCGGCGGCTTTATCCAACAGGCCGGTGACTGAAATTATGGATTTTATTATTTATATATCAATTAGTTATGTTTATTTCCGATTTTTTGCATTTTTACAACACATCGTTTCAGAACGTGGTATTTGAGGCCAGTGGATTGTTGGCAATATCGGTTTTTTAGATAGGCAATGGCTGCTTTTGCAGCTTATCGTGAATCCATTTTTAAAGTATTACTGCGCTGGCTCACCTATAGCGAATCAACCGAAAAATATGGCACCACAGCAAGCCACCCTTCCCCTAGCCTCTTCCCGTCAGCGGGACGGGGAACAAAGTGCAGGTGAACCAACTTAGCTTGTTGCTCCACATATTCCGACTGTTATTAGCTTGCCGATTTGTACAGAAAATTCGGTGTTTTAACTATACACTGTTGTCCGGAAGCTGCGGTATCAGCAGCTGTTCTACCCAAGTATCAAATATCCTGCTGTTGATACTGCAGTCAAACAAACCGACCGCAAACAGTTGGCCGCCATATAGCGCACCGATGGCATTGGTTTGATTACGTCCCTGCCAATCATAAGTATCGATGCAAAGGCTGCCTTTGGGTGCATACCCGTAAGGACGGTGGACGAAGGTTCTGAACCCGCTTTCATCCAAACAGACAATCGGACGGTTTCTCAGATGAAAACGGTGTTTGAGTCTGATAAACCGTCTTCTGAGCCGGGCATTTGCCTTTGGGTGTTTATTGGTCTTTTTTTCGGCTGATACCGTATTTTTGCAGTGCTTTGTGAATGGCACCGGTTGAACAGTTAAACCGCTCTGCCCGTTCGTAGCAATAGGCATCGGGGTATTGTTCGACATCCAGAAACAGTGCTTCTTTTGTGATTTTGAAAGGTTTTCTGTCTTTGGGGTAGGCTTTGGGGACAGGGTTCTTTGTCCATCTGAACAGGGTATCGCTGCCGATACCGAGTTCTTTGGCTGCTTTGCGGATGGAAAGGCCTTGTTTGAGTTTGGCTAGGGTGAGTTTGCGGAAGTCTGTTGAGTAGGTCATGGGGAGGGATGGTTGAATCAATGTCGGCTAAATTGTAATTTATTTTAGGTGGATTGGCTATAGTGATCATGGATAATGCGGCGTTTCATAAGGGTAAGGCTGAAGCGTTGTTGAAGGATAAAGGACATACTGTCTTATGACTTCCTCCTTACAGTCCCGACTTAAATCCGATTGAAAAGAAGTGGACTTGATTAAAGGCGAGACGGAGGAAGTTTGGGGGGCTGTCTGTGGATGAGTTGCTTAGGGGTGTTATTTAAATTTGGTAGATTGACTATATATGCCTGCGATGGTGTTTTGCTTCGGCGTTCATAAAGACAGTATTTACAGCCCGTTTGTCCAACGCTTGCCGGGGCGTAATAAACTGGCGAAAAAAGCCGTGATTGTGGCTCTGATGCGTAAACTCGTAACCATTGCCCAATCTGTATTGAAGTACCAACACCCCTTTAATGAAGAACGCTGTGCGAAAATGTGTCTGGATAAGGCTTGATTTGTTGGGGGGCTTATAGTATCTCGTTTTGCAAATAAAACCTACTAAATCTGTGCATACAAGGAATTGCACGCCGAACATGGTTTGAAATCGGTGGGCAATAAATTGCCCACGCTACAAAATAAGCCGTCTGAAAAGCGAAGGTTTCGCTAAACTCGCTGCTCTCGTTTTGGCGAAACCTTCGCTTTTCAGACGGCTTATTTGCTTTCTTTCAGCTTTATTCTTCGGGCAATCTGGTAATCTTCACCCGTTCGATGCGCTGGCCTTCTTTTTCGGTTACTTCAAAACGCCAGCCGTGGAAATCGATGCTGTCGCCGACATCGGGTATGCTTTGCAGCTCTTCCATAATCAGTCCGGCAACGGTGTGGTAGTCGGCATCTTCTTCCTGCGGCGGGAGGTTGAGTTGGGGGGCGAGTTCGACATACTCGAGCGAGCCGTCCACGGTCAGGCTTTCGTCGGCGTTTTCCTGCAGGGCGGGTTCTTCTTCACGTTCGAATTCTTCGGGGAATTCGCCGGCGATGGCTTCGAGCAGGTCTTTCATGGTAACCATGCCTAAGACTGCGCCGAATTCGTCCACCACCAGCGAGTAATCGGCGCTGCTTTGGCGGAATAATTCGATGGCGTTCAGGGCGGTGGTGGAGTCGGGCAAAATCAGGGGCTGGCGCAAGGCCGTCTGAATATTCATTTCGCCGTTTTCCAAGAGCTGGCTCAACAGGTCTTTTTTGTTGATATAGCCCAGAGGTTCGTCCACGCCGGCTTTGCCGACCACCAGCAGGCGGCTGTATGGCGTGTCTTGCAGTTGGCGGTATTGTTCCTGACGGCTTTGGGAAATATCCAGCCGCTCGATGTCTCTGCGAGGAATCATTACGCCCATAATCGGCCGCTCGGCGAGGGTCAAGACGCTGCGGATCATGGATTTTTCGTTTTCTTCAAAACGGGCATCGTCTTCGGTATCGCCCGATTTTGCCAAAATACTTTCCCTGATACCCATCATGCCTAAGACGTTTTCAGCGGTACGTTTGCGCCACGAGCTGCTGATATAGTCGTTTTTACGGCTGTTTTTCTGGGAAATCTGGTTGAAAAGTTCGATCAGAATCGAGAAGCCGATGGCGGCATAGAGATAGCCTTTGGGGATATGGAAATGGAAGGCTTCGGCAATCAGGCTGAAGCCGATCATCAGTAGGAAGCCGAGGCACAGCATGACCACGGTCGGGTGTTTATCGACAAATTCGGTCAGCACTTTGCTGGCGGTAATCATCACCGCCATCGCCACGGCAACCGCCGCCATTGCGACCACGATATGATCGACCATGGCAACGGCGGTAATCACGGAATCGATGGAAAATACAGCGTCCAACACCAAAATCTGCGCCACCACGCTCCAAAACGGGGCGTGTTTTTTCTGCGTTTCGGCAACGGCAAACTGGTTATGCCCTTCCAAACGCTCGTGCAGCTCGGTTGTCGCTTTATACAGCAGAAACAGGCCGCCTGAAAACATAATCAGGTCTTTGCCCGATACGGTCAGAGAAGCAATGGAAAACAGCGGCTGCGTCAGCGTCATAATGTGCGCCATAAAGCCGAGCATGAAGATGCGGATCAACACCGCCAGCCCCAAGCCGGTAATGCGTGCTTTGTCGCGCAGGGCGGGTTTGACTTTGTTTGCCAAAATCGCCACAAACACCAGATTGTCGATGCCCAACACCACTTCCAGCACCAACAGCGTTGCAAAGCCCACCCACGTATGCGGATCGGCTAACCAACTGAAATCCATGATTTTTCTATTCCTTTAAATAAATATAAACAGGCGGCCTGAAGCAGCCTGAAATTCTTGTTTTATTGATAATAAGCGTTGAAGTGTACCAGTTTGGCGGTGTGATGGCAAAACTGCGCCGGTAAGGCCGTCTGAAAATATATCTTCCAATGCAAAAAAGCACCATCATGAAGATGGTGCTTTTTAAATCTGGCTCCCCGACCTGGGCTCGAACCAGGGACCTGCGGATTAACAGTCCGTCGCTCTACCGACTGAGCTATCGGGGAATTAAGCGACTATTATAGAAACTGCTTTTCAAGCTGTCAATGCCGCCTTTTAAGCGATTTTGCAATTTATTCATTTTCAAAGGAATTAAATTGCAACTTTTTATCTAAGCCCGTTCAAAAATTCCCATCGATTCAACATGGGCGGTTTGGGCAAACATATTCATAATCCCCGCCGCCCGGAAAACATAGCCTTTTTCGACCAATACGGCGGCATCTCGGGCAAAAGTGGCGGGATTGCACGACACATAAACGATTTTTTGCGGCAAATACGGCTCGTGCAGTGCCTGCACCACGGCATAAGCGCCACTGCGGGGCGGGTCGAGCAGCATTTTGTCGAAACGTCCCCAAGCTGCAAGGCTTTGCGGCGTGGTTTCAAACAAATCGGCCGTCTGAAAACGCACATTGCTGCAGCCGTTGGCGGCGGCGTTTTGTTCGGCACGCTGCACCAATACGCCCGAACCTTCCATGCCGACCACTTCCGCACCGGATTTCGCCATCGGCAAAGTGAAATTGCCCAAGCCGCAAAACAGGTCGGCCACTTTTTCGCCCGCCTGAATATCCAGCCAACGCAATGCCCGTCCGACCATAATCTGATTGATGTCGGCATTGATTTGGGTGAAATCGCCGGGGCGGTACGGCATACGGATACCGAATTCCGCCAGCTCATAAGCCAACATCGGACGCTCGGCGGGATAAAACGCCTGCGCTGCGGCCTTGCCCTGCTGCAGCCAGATTTGCCAGCATTCGGGGCGGCGGGACAGGGTTTCGTCAAACCAGCGTTTCAACACCGACAGGCCTTTTTCAGACGGCCTTTGTTCGACAATCAGATTGAAAACCGTAATTTCGTCAGTGCGGTAAAACTCGACAGACGATGCCTTGCCGCCCGCCTCAGCAAACCGCCGCAACAGTTTTTTCACATCGGGCAAAACCGCCGATACGCTTTCGGGCAAAACGAGGCATTCGGCAATATCGACAATCTGATGGCTGCGTTTGGCACGGAAACCCAATACCGGCAAACCTTGCCGGTCTGTCCCGACGCTCAGGCGGGTACGATCCCGATAATGCTTCGGCGTGCCGTATATCGGCGGCAAAATCTGCTGCGGTCTGACCTTGCCGATACGCTGCAACTGTTCTTCCCAAATCCGCTGTTTCAATGCCACCTGCGCCGCCGGTTCGATATGTTGCAGCACGCAGCCGCCGCATGTCTCAAAATAGCGACACTCTGGCGTTACCCGCTGCGGCGACGGGCGCAGGATTGCGGTTGCCTGCGCTTCGTCAAACTGCTTTTTTTCCGTTATCAGGCGGTAGGCAACTGTTTCGCCGGGCAATGCGCCTTTGATAAAGACGGTTTTGCCCTGATTTCTGGCCACGCCCCGGCCTTCGTAATCCAATGAAAACACGTCTGCGGTGGGCTGTCGGGTTGGGTTTGTATTCATCATTATGTGGTCTGTTCTTATCCGCCGCCGGCCATATTCCGTGCCGTTGCGGCGTTTTTTTACTGTGAAAGGCATATTTTCGCACAAATTGATTGTGGTTTACGGTATGATTTCCGGCTATATCCCGATATTTGACTTCAACATCACATCATCATCTATGAAAAAAAGCTGCTTTTCCCTGCTGGCGCTGGTTGCCGCCGCTTCATCATTGGCCGCACCCGCCGCAAACAACACCACCGCCCTGCCCGATGTCGCCCCTGTTTCCGAAGGGCAACACGTCTTCATCAATATTCCGCAACAACGCCTGTTTGTCTATCACAACGGCAAGCTGACCCATGTTTATCCCGTAGCGGTCGGCAAGGCGATGACGCAGACCAATCTGGGCGAACACAAAATCGGTGTCAAAGCGTTCAATCCGACTTGGCACATTCCGAAATCGATTCAGAAAGAACGCGGCGACGGGGTAACTTCCGTGCCGCCCGGCCCGCAAAATCCGCTCGGTCCGGTGTTTGTGCGCCTCGGCGATCCGAAACTGGGCTTGGGCATTCACGGCACCAATGCGCCCGCCAGCGTGCCGGGTGTGCGCAGCCACGGCTGCGTGCGCATGAAGTCGCCCGATGCGTTGGAATTTGCCAAAAACATCGCCACCGGTTCGCCCGCTTCGGTGATTTACCAAATGGCCAGCCTGAACGAAGATGCCGCCAAAAACCTGTGGCTCGCCGCCTATCGAGACCCTTACAATAAACAAAATCTCGACACCGCAGCCCTGAAAAAAAGCATTCAGGCATGGGCCAAAGCCCGCGGCAAAACCGTTTCTGCCAAACGGGTTGAAGCCGTTCTGAAAAACCGCACCGGCGCACCCAACTGCCTGACCTGCGCCGCCGGCGTGAAAATCAAAGGCCCGCTGCAATCGATTGCGTGGACTTCGGGTTCGGCCGGTTTCAGCAAGGCCAAAGTTGTGCCGAAACCTGCGCCGGTTAAAGAAGAAGTGTTGCCGCAAGGCGGTGAAATCGAGGTGGACGCAGGCGGCGATGCGCCGAAAGCTACGCCTGTTCCAAGCAAACCGCAAACGCCAGTGCCTGCCAAAGCCGCTCCCGTTGCGAAAGAACCGACCGAATCGCTGTTTTAAGCCAAACAAGGCCGTCTGAAAATGCCGTTTTCAGACGGCCTTCATTGATAGAAGGAGAAAAAAATGACCCAAATCATCAAAGCCGGCATTGTCGGCGCAACCGGCTATACCGGTGTCGAACTGCTGCGCCTGCTGGCGAACCATCCGAATGTCGAAGTCTGCGCCGTAACCAGCCGCAGCGAAGCCGGTGTTGCCGTGGCCGACTATTTTCCCAGCCTGCGGGGGGTGTACGATTTAACGTTCCAAACGCCCGATGATGCCCGTTTAAACGAATGCGACGTGGTCTTTTTCGCCACGCCCAACGGCGTTGCCATGAAAGAAGCACCCGCCCTACTCGCCGCAGGCGTACGCATTATCGACCTGTCCGCCGATTTCCGCATTCAAGATATTGCCGCTTGGGAACATTGGTACGGCATGAGCCACGCCTGCCCCGATATTGTTCCGCAAGCCGTTTACGGCCTGTGCGAAATGAATCGGGAAGCCATTCAAACGGCGCAACTGATTGCCAACCCCGGCTGCTACCCGACCTGCGTGTCCCTGCCGCTGCTGCCGCTGCTCAAAGCAGGCCGTCTGAAAAACGGGATGCCGCTGATTGCCGACTGTAAATCCGGCGTATCCGGCGCAGGCCGCAAAGCCGCCGTGTCTGCCCTGCTGTGCGAAGCGGGCGACAATTTCAAAGCCTACGGAGTCGGCGGCCACCGCCATCTGCCCGAAATCCGCCAAACCATTTCCCGCCTGCAGGAAAACGTTGCCGACCATCTGGTATTCGTTCCCCACCTCACGCCGATGATTCGGGGGATGCACGCCACGCTGTATCTGCATTTGCAGGACGGCACCGACCCGCAGCAGATTCTGAGCGATTTCTACGCCGACAGCCCGTTTGTCGATATTCTGCCTTCGGGAAGCACGCCGGAAACCCGCAGCGTGCGGGGTGCTAATCTCTGCCGCATCAGCATTCAGAAAGCCCCGCAGCAGAATGTATGGATTGCCCTGTCGGTGATTGACAATCTGGTCAAAGGCGCAGCCGGACAAGCCGTGCAGAATATGAACATTATGTTCGGTTTTGCCGACACCGCCGGTTTGAACAGCGTACCGCTGCTGCCGTAAACATTCCCTTGTTTCCGACACACCAAACGCCCTACAACGAACTGTTGCAGGGCGTTTTTCAGACGGCCTATAGTAAATCAACTAAAAAAATATGACACTACAACGAGCCACCCTTCCCCTAACCCCTTCCCGCCAGCGGGACGGGGAACAAAGTGCAGGTGGACCAACTTAGCTTGCCGATTTGTACAGAAAATTCGGTGTTTTAACTATATCCCAAAAAACCCAACCGCCGCTCGATTTTTTCCGCCAGACTAATCAGCGCTGCGCCGACTTCGGCCTGTTTCTGCTGGTATTCGTTTTTCAAAAAACTCACCGCCACACCGACGTTTGCCCTGCCGCTGCTGTTGCGGATATAAGTGCCGATGCAGTACATACCCTCCCGCAACTGGCCGTCGTCCAACGACATGCGGGTGGTTTGGACCGATTCAAATTCGGCACGCAGCTGCTCGAAACCGGCAACGCCGTATTGTGTCAGCGGCGGCGGCAATCCGTCGGCATACATTGTGCGGACTTCGTCAAAATCCAACGTCGCCAATACCGCTTTGCCGGTTGCGGCAAATACGGCGGGAACCCGTACGCCGGCACGGAAGGTAAACCCCAGCGGCGAGGGCGATTCATGACAGGCAAGAAACACCATTTCGCCACGTTCGCCGTCCAGCGACGATAGGGTAACGGAGTGCGGCATCAGCGCCGGTTCGGTCAGAATCAGTTCGTGAAACAGGGCAATCACGTTTTCCTGCTGCTCGAATTTTCCCGCCCAATATAAAAGATATGCGCCCAGATAAAACACATTGTTTTCGTCTTTGCGCAACACGCCTTTCTGCACCAGCGCCATCAACAGTCGGTAGGTGCTGCTGCGGGGCAAGCCCAAATCCTTGGCAATCTGGGCGGCGGTTAAGGGTTTGGGGCTGTCGGTAATATAATCCAGCACGGCAAACGCTTTATCCAGTGCGGGAATATTGGGGGCTTTGTCGTCAACAATATCCATATCCGGTTCTTTACGGTCAAATTATAGTGAATTCACTTGAAAACAATACGGAATACAGATTTAACCTCTTCGTCCCATTTGCAGCGAACCCGCTATATATCGGCTGATTTTTTTCGGCGACTATCATAACACGGTTTTCAGACGGCCTGTTTGTGAAAAACTGCTTGCTAATCGGCGGCGAGTGTTTTTATAATCTGTCTTATATTTTAGATTTATGTCTCATATATTAGACAATAAGAACACAACTACAAAGGAACCCTCATCATGACTTTAGCCGAGCGCTTAAATCAAGCCGGTTTATTCCGTGAAGCCTGTTATCTCAACGGCGAATGGGTCGCCGCCCGCAGCGGCAAAACCATTGCCGTTACCAATCCGTTCAACGGCGAGTATTTGGGCGAAGTGCCGGATTTGTCGGCGGACGAAGTGCGGCTGGCGGTCGATGCCGCCTGTTCCGCCCAAAAATCATGGGCCGCCGCCACACCCAACGAGCGTGCCGCCGTGCTGAACCGCTGGGCGGATTTAATCGATCAGCATTTATCCGACCTTGCCGTTATCATGACTTTGGAACAGGGCAAACCGCTGGCGGAAGCCCGAGGCGAAATCGCTTATGCCAACAGCTTTATCCGCTGGTTTGCCGAAGAAGGCAAACGGGTGTACGGCGATGTGATTGCCGCCGCCCGTCCGAATCTGCGCTATACCGTTCTCAAACAACCCGTAGGGGTCTGCGCCGCCATCACCCCGTGGAACTTCCCTTCCGCCATGATTACCCGCAAAGCCGCACCGGCGCTGGCGGCGGGCTGCACCATGATTGTGAAGCCCGACACGCAAACCCCGTTTTCCGCACTGGCGCTGATGGTGCTGGCCGAACAGGCCGGTTTACCCAAAGGCGTGCTGCAAATCGTAACCGGCGATGCGCCGACTGTCGGCGGCGTATTAACGCAGGACGAACGTATCCACAAATTATCGTTTACCGGCTCGACCGCCGTCGGCAAGCTCTTGATGCAGCAATGCGCCGGTACGGTCAAAAAACTGTCGCTGGAACTGGGCGGCAATGCGCCATTTATCGTGTTTGACGATGCCGATTTGGAGAAAGCCGCCGAAGGCTTAATCGGCTCGAAATACCGCAACGCCGGACAAACCTGCGTCTGCGCCAACCGTGTTTATGTTCAATCTTCCGTCAAAGACAAATTCTTAGCCGTGTTCAAACAGAAAGTCGAAGCGCTGACGGTCGGCAACGGCATGGAAAACGGCGTGGCGGTCGGCCCACTGATTAACGCCCAAGCCCTGCAGAAAGTGCAAAACCTGCTGCAGGACGCTTTGGACAAAGGAGCAACGCTGATTACCGGCGGCAAGCCCCACCCTGCGGGCGAACTGACCTTCACCCCGACGGTGATTACCGACATCACTCCCGAAATGGCGATTGCCCGTGAAGAAATCTTCGGCCCGATTGCGCCGGTATTCGTGTTCGACACCGAGGAAGAAGTGATTGCCCACGCCAACGACACCGTTTACGGCCTTGCCGCCTATTTCTACACGCAGGATTTAGGCCGCTCATGGCGGGTATCCGAAAGTTTGGAATACGGCATGGTTGCCCAAAACACCGGCCTGCTTTCCACCGAAGTCGCCCCGTTCGGCGGCGTGAAGCAGTCGGGCTTCGGTCGGGAAGGCTCGAAATACGGGATTGAAGAATACGTTACCACCAAATATTGGTGCGCCGATATTTCCTAATATAGTAAACAATTTAAACCGATGCGGCGTTGCGTCTCGGCTTAAATTTGTTACTATAGATTAAAAGCAAACAATTACCCCGCAACACCACTTATCAAACAGGAGAAAAATCATGACAACAAGTAACCAACAACTGCTCGAACGCCGTCTGAAAGTGCTACCCCGCGGCTTGGGCGTTTCGTTTCCGATTTTTGCCGCCAAGGCGAAAAACAGCGAAATCTGGGACGTGGAAGGCAACCGCTACATCGACTTTGTCGGCGGCATCGGCGTGTTGAACACCGGCCACAGCCACCCGAAAATCGTGGCGGCGGTCGGCGAGCAGATTCAGAAGTTTTCCCATACTTCCGCCCAAATCGCCAACTACGAAAGCTATGTCGAACTGTGTGAAAAACTGTGCGACAAAGCCCCGATCAGCGGCGAGAAAAAAGCCTTTTTGCTGACCACCGGTGCCGAAACGGTTGAAAACGCCATCAAAATCGCCCGTGCCAAAACCGGCCGTGCGGGCGTGATTGCCTTTATCGGCGGTTGGCACGGCCGCACTCTGCTGACCATGGGCTTAACCGGCAAAGTGATTCCCTACAAAAAATCCTACGGCCCAATGCCCGCTTCCATCTTCCACGCCGCTTTCCCTTCGCCCGCCACCGGTGTCAGCGAAACGGAAGCCCTGAAAGATTTGGAAATGATTTTCAAGGCAGACATCGACCCATCAGAAGTAGCGGCGATGATTATCGAGCCGGTGCAGGGCGAAGGCGGTTTCCACCAACTCACGCCGTCGTTTGCCAAAGAATTGCGCCGCATTTGCGACCAACACGGCATCGTATTGATTTTTGACGAAGTGCAATGCGGTTTCGGACGCACAGGAACATTGTTCGCCAGCGAACAGCTCGGTGTTGAGCCGGATTTGATTACCTGCGCCAAAAGTCTGGCGGGCGGCTACCCGATTTCGGGTTTGATCGGCCGTGCCGACATTATGGACGCACCTCAGGCGGGCGGCTTGGGCGGCACTTATGCCGGCAGCCCGCTCGGCACAGTGGCGGCGTTGAAAGTGCTGGAAATCATGGAAGAAGAAAACCTGCTGGAACGCAGCCGCCATATCGGCGACACCATCGCCGCTTTCCTTGACGCGCTGGCGCACCCGAACATTACCCATATCCGCCACAAAGGTGCGATGTTGGCGTTTGACTTGGTCGATGCCGAAGGCAAACCCGATGCCGCCGCCGCTACTGCTTTGAAAAACAAAGCCTTTGAAAACGGTCTGCTGCTGGCAACCTGCGGCATGTATTTCAACACGGTTCGGGTGATGGTGCCGCTGACGGTGGAAGACAGCGTATTGGCGGAAGCCTTGGACATCATCAAACACGCCTTGCCTTAAAGCAGCGGCTGGCCGTGCGGCGAAAAGCCCGTTTCGGTTCGGCATAAACCGTATTGCCCTGTTTTCAGACGGCCTCAGCGATATTCAGGCCGTCTGAAAACAGAAGGCGTAGGCCGGATGCCAGACCCAACACCAAAACACCTTGAAACATAATGTTTTTTAGGGTTGCGCCCGTATCCCGCCAACGCCAATATACGTCCGGTTTTGTTTAAAAAATATAGTGTTTCAACTATATCCATTTTCAGACGGCCTCAATGATATTCAGGCCGTCTGAAAACAGGCATTGCCGAAATCGGGTTGCTCTGCAGCGCAGGTTTACATAAATAATAATTATCATCAAAGGAAAATAGCATGTCTGATCAATCATTTAAAAAATCATTAGGCTCGCTTGATGTCGTTGCACTGGCTTTCGGTGCGATGATCGGCTGGGGCTGGGTCGTCTTGGCGGGTAGCTGGGTGCTGTCGGCGGGCGTACTTGGTTCGGTATTGGCGTTTCTGCTCGGCGGCTCGGTGGTGCTGTTTATCGGCCTCACTTACGCCGAACTGGCCGCTTCCATGCCGGTTACCGGCGGCGAACACACCTACACCTATCGGGCGATGGGCATACACGTTTCGTTCTTCTGCTCGTGGATGATGCTGATGGGCTACCTGTCGGTGGTCGCATTTGAAGCCGTCGCCCTACCGACCGTGGTCGAATATTTAGTGCCGAACTACAATCAAGGCTTTCTCTACAACATCGCCGGTTGGGACGTTTACGCTTCTTGGGTTGCCGTCGGCATGATCGGCTCGGTGGTGATGACGTGGATCAATATCCGGGGCGTGGAAGTCAGCGCATGGTTTCAAAAAGCCGCCGTATTCGGCATTTTGGCGGTCGGCATTATGCTGTTTGTCGGCGCATTGATGTTCCACCCCGACGAATTGGGCCGTGCGCCGGACTTTGCGGAAAACAAATGGGCGGGCATTATGATGGTGATGGTAATGGTGCCGTTTATGTTTGTCGGCTTTGACGTGATTCCGCAGGCCGCCGAAGAAATCGACCTGACCCGCCCGAAAATCGCCCTGTATCTGATGGTGTCGCTGGTGATTGCCGTGATGTGGTATATGGGCATTGCCTGGAGCGTTGGCACGATTCTGACTCCGCAGGAAATTTCCGGTTCACCGCTTGCCACCGCCGATGCCATCGCCAAAGCATGGGGCGGAAACTGGGCCGGTACGCTGCTGATTATCGCCGGCGTATTGGGCATTCTTTCCAGCTGGAACGCCTTCCTGATGGGCGGCTCGCGCCTAATTTACGCCATGTCGCTGTCGTATATGCTTCCCGAATCACTGGGCAAACTGCACGCCAAATACCAAACGCCGGTAACCGCCACCCTGCTCTTGGGCGGCTTGGCAACCATTGCCCCGCTGTTCGGCCGCAAAATGCTGGTTTGGATTGTCGATGCCGGCGGCTTGGGCGTGGTGATTGCCTATACCTTGGTTGCCCTGTCGTTTTTGGTTTTGCGGATTAAAGAACCGAAATCCATGGTACGCCCCGTAAAAATTCCCGCAGGCAAACTGGTCGGCGTGCTTACCCTGCTGGCCGCAGGCTCGATGATTTACCTGTACTTGCCCGGCAGCCCCTCGGCGCTGATTCCGGTCGAATGGGCGATTTTCGCTGCGTGGACGGTATTCGGCATTCTGCTCTACCTCTACGCCCTGAAAAAATTCCCCGGCAAATCCAAAGCCTTTATGGACGAAGAAATCGTCGCCATTAAAGAACACAACCAAAAATGGTGGCGCGAACACGGTATGCCGAGCAAAGCGTTTGAACACGAAAACGACTGACGCTTTTTGCAAAAAACCGCTGCAGACCGGCAGCGGTTTTTTTATGAAACAGACAAGGCCGTCTGAAAATGGGCGTGGCTCAGTTTTCTGAAGTATATAGTGAATTAACCAAAAAATATTACAACCAAAGTGAACCACCCTTCCCGCCAGCGGGATGGGAACAGTGTGTAGCGTGCTTGCCTAAGCATGCACGTGTTCTTTAAATTCCACATGAATGCCGTCTGAAAACGAGCAAAGCGAGTTTCTGCGCAGCTAAAATCAGATTTTCAGACGGCTTCGACATAAAACTCACAGAACAGGTGCGTGCTTTGGCCCGCACCCTACAAGTGCAGGATTAAATTGTATGGATTATTCAGTTATTTCACTATAGCGGATTTAATTAATTTTCGATACAAAGCAGCAAGCCGCGGACAGTACAAGTAGTACGGCAAGGCGCAGCAACGCCGTAGCGAAAGTTAAGTTAATCCGCTATAAAAACAAAAGTTCAGAATTTCATCTGAAATACAATGCCGTTTTCAGACGGCCTGTTCCCCATCAAAACCATTCCGACAACATCCGGCTCGGACTCTGCAAATGATGGGTAATTAGCGCCACCGCACCGGCTTTATCCCGTGCCAACACCAGCCTGCAAAGTTCTTCATGTTCTTTCTGATTGCTGTCGAAATACGCCTGATTGCTCATATTGTCTTTCAGCCACAACAAACGGTAGCGTGCCGTACGCTCATACAGCGACTGGCGGATTTGCAGCAGCGTCGGCGAATTGCAACCCGAGGCAATCACAAAATGAAATGCCTGATGATGCCGCTCCCACGCCAGCAGCTCGTCCAAACCCTTGCCGACCTGTTTCGATGTCGCCGCCAGCCGGTGCATGGCCGCCAACACTTCCGATTCCCACGTCAAATCGCCCAATTCCAGCGCCTGCGTGATACACAGGCTTTCGATTTCCGCCCGCACCCGATACAAATCCTGCATTTCTTCGCGCGACATCGGCGGCACACGGTAGCCACGCTGGTCTTCCACTGTAACCAAACGTTCGACCACCAGTTGCGACAAAGCCTCGCGCAGCGGGCCGGTGCCGACTTGGTAACGCTCTTTCAGGCTGCTCATCAGCAGTTTTTGATCAGCGGCAAACACGCCGTTCAGAATATCCCGCTTCAGCGCCAGCATCAGCGCACCGGCGGTATTACCCGCCCCGGCCGTTTTCTCAAACGTATCAAGGCCGTAGGTCAGATCCAAAGTATCGGTATCGGAAGAATGGCTCATCATGGTGTCTTGCGGATAAAAAACGGATTATAGCCGAGAAACGGAATATGTATAGCGAATTCACGCCGGTGAACCGTGTGAAAATGCCATTCCTTCCATCACAATAAAGAAGATATTTTGTAAAAATGTAGACATTTTATAAAAATATAGATATTATAAATCCAGCCGCACCATGCACCCGGTTTTGCCCGAACCGAAATGCAGCGGCAACCCGTTTTCCATTATGTATCCACATTCACAACAACCGGCTCTTGCGAAAACGGTGATTTTCCAAACCAAAGCATGGAAACAGCCGTTTTCGCCGCAAGCCGGGAAACAAGAGGACGAAATCATGACTTCCGTAACCGACATCACACCAAAAGGCTACCGAATTGCGCCGCACGAACACAGCCGGCGTTTGCAGGTCGTTACCCTTCAAGCAGACACAATCGCAGAATTTATCCGCCAAACCGAGCGTTTCCCCGTTCAGGCTTTGGAATACAAACCGTTCAACCGTTTCCGTGTCGCCGAAATCTTAGACAGCCTGTGCGAATACACGCTGGGCAAATTCCTGCTCGGCACGCTGAAAAACCGTGCCACCGGCGCATTTTTGCTGAAATTTGAAGGCGGCGACAAAAAAGACACCGACTTTTTCGTCAAACTGGGTACCGCTGTTTCCCACTTAATCGGCCGTCCGAATTTCGATGCCATGAGCCAGAAATACTACGCCCGCTTTACCGTACGCAATGTGGACAATTCCGACAGCTACCTGCGCCAGCCGCACCGCCGTATGGAACTGCACAACGACGGCACATTTGTGGACGAGCCGACCGATTATGTATTGATGATGAAAATGCAGGAAGAAAACATGCAGGGCGGCAACTCGCTGATTCTGCACTTGGACGATTGGGCGGAATTGGATAAATTCTACAACCACCCGATTGCCAAAAAACCGATTACTTGGGAAGCGCCGCCGAGCAAAAACGTAACCCAAAGCATCGAACACCCCGTATTTATCGACAACGATCCAAACGGCCGCCCCCGCCTGCACTTTATCGACCAGTTTGCCAAACCGAAAAACCGTGAAGAAGGCCTGTATCTGTTTGAATTGGGCGAATCGCTGGAAAACGATCCGAATTTTGTATCCGTGCGGGTAGAAGTCGGCGATATGCTGGTAGTGGAAAACCACAACTGGCTGCACGGCCGCGACAAATTCGTTGCCCACCCCGATTTGCTGCGCGAATTGATGCGCCAACGCGGACAATTCGTTGCGTAATCCCATAAAAAGCATTTGACCGCAGCGCCATTGGCCGGCCCGTTCCGACCAATGGCCGCTTGTTTTGCAGTTTTCAGACGGCCTTCAACCGACATTTTATGGGGAATGCGGCATTTACACTGTACAATATCGTAGTGAATAAAAATTATTTATAGCGAAATAACCCAAAGCAATACAAGGCGGCAAGCCGCAGACAGTATGAGTAATACAGGACAGGTTTTATCCGGATGGTCGTTTCATCCGGTTACAAAACCGTCCTCTTTGAGCCGGGCGAAGCCAACGCTGTAGTGCTTTGAAGTTATTTCACTATAAAAACATACTCAGGAAAATACAGGAAGAAAACATCATGTACGACTACATCATCATCGGCGGCGGCATTGTCGGCCTTTCAACCGCTTGGCAACTGCAGGCCGCCCACCCCGACAAACGTATTTTATTGATTGAAAAAGAAAGCGGCTACGCCCACCATCAAACCGGCCACAACAGCGGCGTAATTCACGCCGGTGTCTATTACGCCCCCGGCAGCCTGAAAGCCAAATTCTGCAAAGAAGGCGTGGCCGCCACCATCGCTTTTTGCAACAAACACAACATCAAATACGAGCAATGCGGCAAACTGCTGGTCGCCACCAACGATTTAGAATTCGAACGCATGAAAGCCCTATACCAGCGCTGTCTGCAAAACGAACTCGAAGTCGAATGGCTGGATGCCGCCGCCCTCAAACAGCGCGAACCCAACATCGTCGGTGTCGGCGCATTGTTCGTACCGACCACCGGCATCGTCAATTACACCCAAGTCTGCAACAAAATGGCGGAAGAATTTACCGAAATGGGCGGCGAAGTCAAACTCAGCCACACCGTTACCGCCATCAACGAAACCGCCGACAAAATCACCGTCTGCACCCGCCATGCCGGACAAACAGTTTCTTTTGACGGCGGCTTCCTCATCGCCTGCGCCGGTTTGGCCGCCGACCGCATCGCCAAAATGACAGGCATCGCCATCGATTTCCAAATCATTCCCTACCGGGGCGAATACTACCGCCTCCCACCCAAACACAACCGCATCGTCAATCACCTGATTTACCCGATTCCCGATCCCGACTTACCGTTTTTGGGCGTACACCTCACCCGCATGATAGACGGCTCGGTTACCGTCGGCCCGAATGCCGTGCAAGGTTTCAAACGGGAAGGCTACGGCAAACTCAATTTCAGCCTGCAGGACACTTGGCAAATGCTGACTTTCAGCGGCTTTTGGAAAGTAACCGCCAAACATTTCGTGTCCGGCATTCGGGAAACACTGGATTCATGGCTGAAAACCGGCTATCTGAAACGGGTGCAGAAATACTGTCCGCAAATCACCGTTGATGATTTGCAACCCTACCCCGCAGGCATTCGGGCGCAGGCCGTCATGGCCGACGGCACACTGGTTCACGACTTCCTGTTTGCCGACACCCCCCGCAGCCTCCACGTCTGCAATGCCCCCAGCCCGGCGGCAACCTCGGCCATCCCTATCGGCAACTATATTTGCCAAAAAGTGTATGAACATCAACGGTAAATGCCGATAAGGCCGTCTGAAAATGCGTTTTTCAGACGGCCTCACAAAGCGGCATAACAAAAACGGTTTGCAGAAATAAAACTGCAAACCGTTTTTCTGTTTCCACTCCGCTATTTATTCAGCACACCAACTGCGGATACGCTGTTCCATGGTCTCCGCCGTTAAATCGAAACCGGCGAGTATGGTTTGGGCATCGCCGTGTTCGGTAACCACATCGTCCACACCGAGCAGCAGCACGGGTTTGCGGATGCCGTGTTTGGCCAATACTTCCAATACGGCGCTACCGGCACCGCCCTGTACGGCGTTTTCTTCGGCGGTTACGATACAGTCGTGCGTCTGCGCCAAGCGGACAATCAAGTCTTCGTCTATCGGTTTGACAAAACGCATATCGGCGACGGTGGCATTTAAGGTTTCCGCCGCTTTGAGTGCCGGTGTAACCATGCTTCCGAATGCAATCAGTGCTGTTTTTTCGCCGTTGCGGCGGATAAGGCCTTTGCCGAGCGGAACGGTTGCAAGGCCGTCTGAAACGGGGCTTCCGCAGCCGCTACCGCGCGGATAGCGTACCACGCTCGGCGCATCGGTCTGGTAACAGGTGGAAAGCAGCAGGCGGCATTCGTTTTCATCGCTCGGTGCGGCAATCACCATATTCGGGATGCAGCGCAAAAAGCTCAAATCGTATAAACCGGCATGGGTCGGGCCGTCTGCGCCAACAATGCCCGCCCGATCGACGGCAAACAATACCGGCAGATTTTGCAGGGCAATATCGTGTACCAACTGGTCGTAGGCACGCTGCAGAAATGTGGAATAAATCGCCACCACGGGTTTGAAACCGCCGCATGCCAAACCGCCGGCAAAGGTTACGGCGTGTTGCTCGGCAATGCCGACATCGAAATAGCGGTCGGGGAACTGTTGCTCGAATGCCACCAATCCGCTCCCTTCCCGCATGGCGGGCGTAATCGCCAGCAGGCGGGAATCGGCCGCCGCCTGATCGCACAGCCATTTGCCGAAAATCTGGGTATAGGTCGGCTTGGCGGCGTTCGGCTGCGGTTGCGGCGTTTCTTTGGCAAGATTGGCAACGGCATGATATTTCACGGGATCGTTTTCCGCCAGTTTGTAGCCGTTGCCTTTTTTGGTAATCACATGCAGCAGCTGCGGCCCTTTGCGGCTGCGCAGGTCTTTCAACACATCAACCAGTTTGCCGACATCATGGCCGTCCACCGGCCCGGTGTAGCGGAAGCCGAAGTTTTCAAACAAAGTCAGCGACTGTTTGGCGTGTTCCGCCTCGCTGGCGATGGTTTTGATTTTGTTTTCGACTTTTTGAGCGATTTCCATTGCGCCGGGCAGCTTGTCCAACACTTTGCTCGATTGGGCTTTGAGCGTACTCAACACGCCGTGCATATCGCGCACGACGTTGCTCGCCAGATATTTGGGCAGTGCGCCGACATTGGGTGAAATCGACATTTCGTTGTCGTTGAGAATCACCAGCAAATCAACATCGGTATCACCGGCGCAGTTTAAGGCCTCAAACGCCTGTCCCGCCGTCATCGCCCCGTCGCCGATAATCGCCACGCTGCGGCGGCCGTTGCCCAGTTTTTTGTCCGCCAGCGCCATGCCCAGCGCCGCGCCGATGGACGTGGACGAATGCCCCACGCCGAATGCGTCGTATTCCGATTCGCTGCGTTTGGGGAAGCCCGCCAAACCGCCGTATTGGCGCATGGTATCCATGCGGTTGCGGCGGCCGGTGAGGATTTTATGCGGATAGCTCTGATGGCCGACATCCCAAACCAATTTGTCGTCCGGCGTGTCATACACATAATGCAGGGCAACCGTCAGCTCGACCGCACCGAGATTGCTGGCGAAATGCCCGCCGGTTTTGCCGACCGATTCAAGCAGGAAGCGGCGCAACTCGTCGGCCACCTGCGGCAGCTGTTTTTTGCTCAGGCAGCGCAGCTTGTCGGGATAATCAATGCTGTCTAACAATGGGGTTTGGCTCATGGTGTGTTCTTTTAATGGGTATAACGTTTATCGGGCAATTATAGCAAGAGACGGCATTTTCAGCAGACTAAATTTAAGGCCGTCTGAAAAATAGCTTTGGCGGTTTTTATATTCCGGTTTTCAGACGGCCCCGTCCGCCGTGAAACGTTTGCTGTTTCGTGCTAAACTTTATGCTTTCAACCGCTTAGGCCACACGGTTCACCACCGTATTCAATCGTTTATGAAACACATCATCTTATCCACCGCCACCGCCCTGCTGCTCGTCGCCTGCAGCCCGTCCGAACCGCAGCCGCAGGCCGCAGCCGAAATTCAGACGGCATCAGCCGAAGCCCCCGCTTCCTCTGTTACCGAAACCGCCGCCTCCGAAGCCACCGCTTCGGCCGCACAATCCGCAGCCGAACGTTTGGACACGCAGGCAAATGCCAAATGGCAACAATATCAGTGCGACGAACAAAAAACGCTGTCGGCACGCTATTTCAAAGACGGCGGCAACACCGCCGCCCAAATCAAAACCGGCAACGCCACGCACACCCTCGCCCTCAGTCCGGAATTGGGCAACGAAGACCTGAGCGCTTTCAGCAACGGCGAATATACTTGGACCATCGGCAAACTCACCGATGATTATTATCAGGAAGGCTACGGATTTTTCGTCCGCCACAGCCAAGTCGAAGGCATGGGCGAAGAAGGCATTGTCGATGAATTGCAGGCGGAAAACTGTATGCCGCCAAGCACACAGCCGTGATGTCTTCGGCAACATACCGCCAATTTTCAGACGGCCTTGTTACCTATTGGTAGATTAACCGAATTTCTAAATTTACGCTGACCGTCATTCCGATGCAAGTCGGGACGGATTGATGGGCAACAAATTGCCCACCCGACAAACAGTTTCCCGTTCCCCAGTGTGAAGAGATGAAGGGAAGAATCGCTCACTGAATGATCATATTTTCCGGTTCTTCCACGATAAAGCCGTCTGAAAATTGCCCAATGCAACCCGAAACCCGCTATTTTTTCCGTTTGGCCCTCGGATGTGTTTCATCATAAATCTTGGCAAGGTGGTCGAAATCCAACTTGGTGTAAATCTGCGTGGTCGATAAACTGCTGTGTCCCAGCAATTCCTGCACCGCCCGAATATCGCGCGAAGACTGCAGCAGATGGCTGGCATAACTGTGGCGCAGCATATGCGGCGAAATATGCCGCTCGCCCTGCTTGAGCGACCATTCCTGCAGCCGTTTCTGAATCTGCCGCTGCCCCAAGCGTTTGCCGTTGCGATTGGTAAACAGCGCCGTTTCGTCCGCCGCCGCAATCCGCAGCGGCAAATAGGCCTGTATCGCCGCCATACTTTTGCCCGTCAGCGGCACTTGCCGCTGCTTGCCGCCTTTACCGTTGCTCACCCGCACCCAGCCCGATTCCAGCGAAATATCCGCCACATCCAAACCCTGTGCCTCGCTCAAACGCAAACCGCTGCCATACAACAATTCAAACAGTGCCTGATCGCGCAATGCCAGCACGTCATCATCGCTGCTTTGGTCGAACATACGGTTCAAAGGTTCCTGCTGCAGGGCTTTCGGCAAACGCTGCGGCTGCTTGGGCGCACGGATATTCGCCGCCAAATCCTGCACTGCAATACCCTGCTGCACCAACCAGCCGCAATATTGCCGCCACACCGAAAGTTTGCGTGCCAAACTGCGTTCGCCCAGATTTTGCTGCGACAGTTTTTTCAACACCGCCACCAAATCCTGCCGCCGCACCCCGTTTTCAGACGGCCTCTGCCGCAAAATTTCCGCCAACTGCAGCAAATCCCGCCGGTACGCCGACAGCGTATGCGGCGACTTACCCTGCTGCTGCAACGTCAGCAGATAGCGTTCGCAGTTTCCGGCAAACGTTTCAATATCCACACCGTCTGTATCCGCCATGATGATCCTGTTTCCCAATTTAACTGTTATCGTAACATTTTTCTCTGGCACACAGGCCGTCTGAAAATAAGTATAACGAATTTCCAGATAGCCATAGCTGTCATAAATACAATCTTTACCCGAATAATCACCCAAACCAAGCATCTCACTGTAATGCTTTGTAGTCTTTCCGCCCGAAAAATATTATAATCTCCCTATCTTTTTTACGATTCCATCACTTTCAGGAGGTTTCCACCATGGCACTCGTATCCATGCGCCAATTACTCGACCACGCCGCAGAAAACAGCTACGGCCTGCCGGCTTTCAACGTCAATAATCTCGAACAAATGCGTGCCATTATGGAAGCCGCCGACCAAGTCAATGCGCCCGTGATCGTGCAGGCCAGCGCCGGTGCCAGAAAATATGCCGGCGCACCGTTTTTGCGCCATCTGATTTTGGCGGCCGTTGAAGAATTTCCGCACATTCCTGTGGTCATGCACCAAGACCACGGCGCATCGCCGGATGTCTGCCAACGCTCTATCCAACTGGGTTTTTCGTCCGTAATGATGGACGGCTCGCTGATGTCCGACGGCAAAACGCCGTCTTCTTATGAATACAATGTTGATGTAACCCGCACTGTCGTTAATTTCTCACACGCCTGCGGTGTATCCGTAGAAGGCGAAATCGGCGTATTGGGCAATCTGGAAACCGGCGAAGCAGGCGAGGAAGACGGTGTGGGTGCGGTCGGCAAACTGTCGCACGACCAAATGCTGACCAGCGTCGAAGACGCTGTACGCTTCGTGAAAGATACCGGTGTTGATGCGTTGGCGATTGCTGTCGGTACCAGCCACGGTGCATACAAATTCACCCGCCCGCCTACAGGCGATGTGTTGCGTATCGACCGCATCAAAGAAATTCATGAAGCCTTGCCAAACACCCATATCGTGATGCACGGCTCAAGCTCTGTTCCGCAAGAATGGCTCAAAGTCATCAATGAAAACGGCGGACAAATCGGGGAAACCTACGGCGTACCGGTTGAAGAAATCGTACAAGGCATTAAATACGGCGTACGCAAAGTCAATATCGACACCGACCTGCGCCTCGCCTCTACCGGCGCAATCCGCCGTTTCTTAGCAGAAAACCCCTCCGAATTCGACCCGCGCAAATACCTGAGCAAAACCGTTGAAGCCATGAAACAAATCTGCTTAGACCGCTACCTAGCCTTCGGCTGCGAAGGACAGGCCTCTAAAATCAAACCGGTTTCACTGGAAAAAATGGCTGATAAATACGCCAAAGGCGAATTGAGCCAAATCATTAAATAACCCGTTCTATCATTATGTAAAACCGACCAATCGTTTTTAAATGATTGGCCGGTTTTTTGATTCCTCATAACCCCTCAAGCAGCCCAGCAATCCCCATTTTCCAGACGTCCCCCCTTTGTGGCAACGCAAAGCCGCCCGGGCTGTATAGTCCGGACGGCTTTACATTACGGTTTGATATTCCGGCGTTTACCCCGCCACCCTTCCTACTTTTTCAAAGCAGGGCCGGCCTTTTTAGCAGGCGGGGTGGAAGTAACGGCCTCCCCTTTCAGTTTCGAGAAGATGCCCTCCCCGATGCCTTTGACGTTTTTCAGCTCCTCGGGGGATTTGAACGCACCGTTAAGTTTGCGGTACTCTACAATGGCTTTTGCTTTGGCCGGGCCGATGCCGGGTAAGGCAGTCAGTTCGGTTTCGGAAGCGGTGTTGATGTTGACGGCTGCGGCGGCAAATGCGGTGGCAAGCATCAGTGCGGCTGCGGTAAGCAGTTTTTTCATGGTTTTTCTCCTTTGTGTGGGTTGTTTTGATTTGATGATACGGATTTTTTTGCAGCGGTTCAAGTTTTGGTGATGGGTTTTGGGGATTTGCTGTATCGTTTTGAGTGTTTATCAAATGAAGTAAGCCCCCGAGGAATCCTCAGGGGCTTGGAATGGGTGTTTGGCGGTGACCTACTTTCACATGGAAGAACCATACTATCATCGGCGCTGAGTCGTTTCACGGTCCTGTTCGGGATGGGAAGGCGTGGGACCAACTCGCTATGGCCGCCAAACTTAAACTGTACAAATTGTTAAGCCGTTATGCAGTTTCCTGCAGTTATTTATTGTTTAATCAACTGTTGGTGATGATTGAATCATCAGTAAGCTTTTATCTTTGAAGTTCTTCAAATGATAGAGTCAAGCCTCACGAGCAATTAGTATGGGTTAGCTTCATGCGTTACCGCACTTCCACACCCCACCTATCAACGTCCTGGTCTCGAACGACTCTTTAGGAGGATTAAATCCTCAGGGAAGTCTCATCTTCAGGCGAGTTTCGCGCTTAGATGCTTTCAGCGCTTATCTCTTCCGAACTTAGCTACCCGGCGATGCGACTGGCGTCACAACCGGTACACCAGAGGTTCGTCCACTCCGGTCCTCTCGTACTAGGAGCAGCCCCCGTCAAACTTCCAACGCCCACTGCAGATAGGGACCAAACTGTCTCACGACGTTTTAAACCCAGCTCACGTACCACTTTAAATGGCGAACAGCCATACCCTTGGGACCGACTACAGCCCCAGGATGTGATGAGCCGACATCGAGGTGCCAAACTCCGCCGTCGATATGAACTCTTGGGCGGAATCAGCCTGTTATCCCCGGAGTACCTTTTATCCGTTGAGCGATGGCCCTTCCATACAGAACCACCGGATCACTATGTCCTGCTTTCGCACCTGCTCGACTTGTCGGTCTCGCAGTTAAGCTACCTTTTGCCATTGCACTATCAGTCCGATTTCCGACCGGACCTAGGTAACCTTCGAACTCCTCCGTTACTCTTTGGGAGGAGACCGCCCCAGTCAAACTGCCTACCATGCACGGTCCCCGATCCGGATTACGGACCTGGGTTAGAACCTCAAAGACACCAGGGTGGTATTTCAAGGACGGCTCCACAGAGACTGGCGTCTCTGCTTCTAAGCCTCCCACCTATCCTACACAAGTGACTTCAAAGTCCAATGCAAAGCTACAGTAAAGGTTCACGGGGTCTTTCCGTCTAGCAGCGGGTAGATTGCATCTTCACAACCACTTCAACTTCGCTGAGTCTCGGGAGGAGACAGTGTGGCCATCGTTACGCCATTCGTGCGGGTCGGAACTTACCCGACAAGGAATTTCGCTACCTTAGGACCGTTATAGTTACGGCCGCCGTTTACTGGGGCTTCGATCCGATGCTCTCACATCTTCAATTAACCTTCCAGCACCGGGCAGGCGTCACACCCTATACGTCCACTTTCGTGTTAGCAGAGTGCTGTGTTTTTAATAAACAGTCGCAGCCACCTATTCTCTGCGACCCTCCAATGCTTACGCCGCAAGGGCTTAACATCGAAGGGCATACCTTCTCCCGAAGTTACGGTATCAATTTGCCGAGTTCCTTCTCCCGAGTTCTCTCAAGCGCCTTAGAATTCTCATCCTGCCCACCTGTGTCGGTTTGCGGTACGGTTCTGATTCAACTGAAGCTTAGTGGCTTTTCCTGGAAGCGTGGTATCGGTTACTTCGTGTCCGTAGACACTCGTCATCACTTCTCGGTGTTATGAAGACCCGGATTTGCCTAAGTCTTCCACCTACCGGCTTAAACAAACTATTCCAACAGTTTGCTAACCTAACCTTCTCCGTCCCCACATCGCATTGAATCAAAGTACAGGAATATTAACCTGTTTCCCATCGACTACGCATTTCTGCCTCGCCTTAGGGGCCGACTCACCCTACGCCGATGAACGTTGCGTAGGAAACCTTGGGCTTTCGGCGAGCGGGCTTTTCACCCGCTTTATCGCTACTCATGTCAACATTCGCACTTCTGATACCTCCAGCACACTTTACAATGCACCTTCTTCGGCCTACAGAACGCTCCCCTACCATACCTTACGGTATCCGCAGCTTCGGTTATAGATTTGAGCCCCGTTACATCTTCCGCGCAGGACGACTCGACCAGTGAGCTATTACGCTTTCTTTAAATGATGGCTGCTTCTAAGCCAACATCCTGGCTGTCTGGGCCTTCCCACTTCGTTTACCACTTAATCTATCATTTGGGACCTTAGCTGGCGGTCTGGGTTGTTTCCCTCTTGACAACGGACGTTAGCACCCGCTGTCTGTCTCCCGAGGAGCAACTTGATGGTATTCTTAGTTTGCCATGGGTTGGTAAGTTGCAATAACCCCCTAGCCATAACAGTGCTTTACCCCCATCAGTCTCATACTCGAGGCACTACCTAAATAGTTTTCGGGGAGAACCAGCTATCTCCGAGTTTGTTTAGCCTTTCACCCCTATCCACAGCTCATCCCCGCATTTTGCAACATGCGTGGGTTCGGACCTCCAGTGCGTGTTACCGCACCTTCATCCTGGCCATGGATAGATCACTCGGTTTCGGGTCTACACCCAGCAACTAGTCGCCCTATTAAGACTCGGTTTCCCTACGCCTCCCCTATCCGGTTAAGCTCGCTACTGAATGTAAGTCGTTGACCCATTATACAAAAGGTACGCAGTCACACCACAAGGATGCTCCCACTGTTTGTATGCATCAGGTTTCAGGTTCTATTTCACTCCCCTCCCGGGGTTCTTTTCGCCTTTCCCTCACGGTACTGGTTCACTATCGGTCGATGATGAGTATTTAGCCTTGGAGGATGGTCCCCCCATGTTCAGACAGGATTTCTCGTGTCCCGCCCTACTTGTCGTACGCTTAGTACCATTGATGAGATTTCGAATACGGGACTATCACCCACTATGGTCAAGCTTCCCAGCTTGTTCTTCTATCTCAACAATTATTACGTACAGGCTCCTCCGCGTTCGCTCGCCACTACTTGCGGAATCTCGGTTGATTTCTTTTCCTCCGGGTACTTAGATGGTTCAGTTCTCCGGGTTCGCTTCTCTTATCCTATGTATTCAGATAAGGATACACATTGCTGTGTGGGTTTCCCCATTCGGACATCACCGGATCATAGCTTTATTGCCAGCTCCCCGATGCTTTTCGCAGGCTTACACGTCCTTCGTCGCCTATCATCGCCAAGGCATCCACCTGATGCACTTATTCACTTGACTCTATCATTTCAAGAACCTCTTTGACTTCGCTTTGCTCCCGTTGACTAGGAAACTCGGCTTAAGGTTTTTACTTTGATAAAGCTTACTGCTTTGTTGTGTGTTGCTCCTGCCTTTTGTGTTTCAGGAGCAACTCGATACAATCATCACCCAAATACTGTGGTTTACTTCTTGGTAACGTTTAGTGTTTGCAAACATTAAACGTTAAAGTAAACCGACATTGTCTTTGTTTGTTGATTTCGGCTTTCCAATTTGTTAAAGATCGATGCGTTTGATATTGCTATTACTCCGCAAATCAAAATGAGCTGGGCATTCTATCAGCTTCCTATCTTTTGTCAATAGGATTCTGTTTCCCAACTTGCTTTGATTTGTGAAGTTGGTGGAGGCAAACGGGATCGAACCGATGACCCCCTGCTTGCAAAGCAGGTGCTCTACCAACTGAGCTATGCCCCCATTCTTGGTGGGTCTGGGAGGACTTGAACCTCCGACCCCACGCTTATCAAGCGTGTGCTCTAACCAGCTGAGCTACAAACCCAGATTTAACTCTTAAGCCTTCACTCAAGTGTTATCCGCATCTCTATCTACAGTTTACCGATAAGTGTGAGTGCTTAAAGCCTCTTCTTCTCTAGAAAGGAGGTGATCCAGCCGCAGGTTCCCCTACGGCTACCTTGTTACGACTTCACCCCAGTCATGAAGCATACCGTGGTAAGCGGCCTCCTTGCGGTTAGCCTACCTACTTCTGGTATCCCCCACTCCCATGGTGTGACGGGCGGTGTGTACAAGACCCGGGAACGTATTCACCGCAGTATGCTGACCTGCGATTACTAGCGATTCCGACTTCATGCACTCGAGTTGCAGAGTGCAATCCGGACTACGATCGGTTTTGTGAGATTGGCTCCACCTCGCGGCTTGGCTACCCTCTGTACCGACCATTGTATGACGTGTGAAGCCCTGGTCATAAGGGCCATGAGGACTTGACGTCATCCCCACCTTCCTCCGGCTTGTCACCGGCAGTCTCATTAGAGTGCCCAACTTAATGATGGCAACTAATGACAAGGGTTGCGCTCGTTGCGGGACTTAACCCAACATCTCACGACACGAGCTGACGACAGCCATGCAGCACCTGTGTTACGGCTCCCGAAGGCACTCCTCCGTCTCTGGAGGATTCCGTACATGTCAAGACCAGGTAAGGTTCTTCGCGTTGCATCGAATTAATCCACATCATCCACCGCTTGTGCGGGTCCCCGTCAATTCCTTTGAGTTTTAATCTTGCGACCGTACTCCCCAGGCGGTCAATTTCACGCGTTAGCTACGCTACTAAGCAATCAAGTTGCCCAACAGCTAATTGACATCGTTTAGGGCGTGGACTACCAGGGTATCTAATCCTGTTTGCTACCCACGCTTTCGAGCATGAACGTCAGTGTTATCCCAGGGGGCTGCCTTCGCCATCGGTATTCCTCCACATCTCTACGCATTTCACTGCTACACGTGGAATTCTACCCCCCTCTGACACACTCTAGTCAGCCAGTTCAAAACGCAGTTCCCAGGTTGAGCCCGGGGATTTCACATCTTGCTTAACTAACCGTCTGCGCTCGCTTTACGCCCAGTAATTCCGATTAACGCTCGCACCCTACGTATTACCGCGGCTGCTGGCACGTAGTTAGCCGGTGCTTATTCTTCAGGTACCGTCATATGCAGTCGATATTAGCAACTGCCCTTTCTTCCCTGACAAAAGTACTTTACAACCCGAAGGCCTTCTTCATACACGCGGCATGGCTGGATCAGGCTTGCGCCCATTGTCCAAAATTCCCCACTGCTGCCTCCCGTAGGAGTCTGGGCCGTGTCTCAGTCCCAGTGTGGCGGATCATCCTCTCAGACCCGCTACTGATCGTCGCCTTGGTAGGCCTTTACCCCACCAACTAGCTAATCAGATATTGGCCGCTCGAATAACGCAAGGCCCGAAGGTCCCCTGCTTTCCTCCTCAGAGCGTATGCGGTATTAGCTAATCTTTCGATTAGTTATCCCCCATTACTCGGTACGTTCCAATATGTTACTCACCCGTTCGCCACTCGCCACCCAAGAAGCAAGCTTCTCTGTGCTGCCGTCCGACTTGCATGTGTAAAGCATGCCGCCAGCGTTCAATCTGAGCCAGGATCAAACTCTTATGTTTAATCTCTAACTTTTTTAACTTCTGGTCTGCTTCAAAGAAACTGACAAGTCAATGTTAAAACATTTGTCTTGTCTGTCTTTTCAACAGTGTGAGGCTTTATGCACTCACACTTATCGGTAATCTGTCTGTTAAAGAGCGAAAACGAATTATCAGACTATTTTTCTTCGCTGTCAACTTTTTTCATCGAAATCTCTTTCAATCAATCCAGCCAACTGCTATAATCTTCTGTTCGTCTTTTTCTTCACCGCCGAAGCAGCGAAGAACCGAACTATACCCCTCCCAACCAAACCAGTCAACACCAAAAATCGACTTTTCGCAGACAAAATTAGCAAATCACTATTCCTAAAGGAAATTTTTCTTCGGCTTTTTTTGCTGAATTCTTCAAAACTTCCTAATCATTCTTCAAAACTTCCCAATCGCTCAATCTACGGTAAAACTTAGGCCGTCTGAAAATCGGGGTTTCAGACGGCCTTAGTTTTACTGTTTTTCTAACAATTCTGCCAACCTGCCGATAATGGCTTCGGCAACCTGCCGTTTGTCGGCTTCGGGGAAGTCGGTTTCTTGATAATCGTCGATAATGGTAATCCGGTTGGTGGCTTTGCCCATGGCTTGGGATACTTGGTTGGCGATCAGCATGGGGATGTGTTTGCGCTGCCGTTTGGCTCGGGCGTATTCTAAAACGTTTTTGCTTTCGGCGGCAAAGCCGACGCAGAACGGGGGTTGCGGTAATTTGGCAACGGAAGCGAGGATGTCGGGATTTTCGGTCAGTTCGATAACGGGGGCTTTTCCTGAACCGTCTTTTTTTAGTTTTTGGCTGCTGCTGTTTTTGACTTTATAGTCGGCGACGGCGGCAACGGAAATGAAAACGTCTTGTTCTGCGATATGTTGATGAACTGCCTGATACATGGCTTCGGCGCTGACGGCTTGCTGCATTTGTTTTAAACCGGCGGGAAGTGTGGTTTGGAGTTGGCCGTAAATCAAGGTAACGGCTGCGCCTGCGGCACGGCACGCCTGAGCCAGAGCAATGCCCATTTGTCCGCTGGAAATATTGGTAATGCCGCGGACGGGGTCGATGGCTTCAAAGGTTGCGCCGGCGGTAATCAGGATTTTTTTTCCGGCGAGGATTTTCGGTGTCCACAAATCGGGCAACAGTTCGGCCAATTCTGCGGCTTCTTTCATTCGGCCGACACCGGTTTCGCCGCATGCCTGTTCGCCGCTGTCGGGTTGGAACACGGTGATGCCGTCTGAAATCAGTTGTCGGATATTGCGTTGGTTGGCGGGGTTTTGCCACATTTCGACATTCATGGCGGGGGCGACTGCCAGCGGGCATTTGCGGGCGGCGGCCAAGTTGGTCAATAAGTTGTCGGCAATGCCGTGGGCGATTTTGGCCAAGGTGTTGGCGGTGGCGGGGGCAATCAGGAACACATCGGCGGCACGGGTCAGCTGGATATGCGCCATGCCGTTGCCGCCGACTTCCGAGCCGTGGGTATCGAGCAAAACGGGTTTGCCGCTTAATGCCTGAAAGGTCATCGGCGAGACAAATTCGGCGGTGGCACGGCTCATGGCAACGGTTACGCTGTGTCCCTGTTTTTTCAACAGCCGCACCAGTTCGCAGGATTTATAGGCGGCAATGCCGCCGCTGACACCGAGAAGAATGTGTTTGCCGGTCATGGGATATGGTTTCAAATTGAAATAGGGGCAACTATAACACGGAATGAAAAACATCGGGCAACCCTGTTTGCTCTGCCCGAGGTCGGCGACAGTAACATGTTTCTTTTCTTATAGATTGATAACTGAGACCGTCTGAAAACCGCTTTTCCAATTTAACTATTCGGCGGTAGATTTTATTGAGGGATTTTTCAGACGGCATGGCGGGCTTCGGTTTGCTTTTAGTTTAGAAGTTTCAGAGATATTTTAATGCCCGCCGCCGCCCTTGCTGCCGAACGGTGGTTTGGCAAACCAAATAACGGCTATCATTAAGACGAATAAAATGCTGCCGGCGAAAAAGATTTCGTTTGAGCCGATGATAAAGCCCTGTTGGGTAATGCTGCCGTTGATGCTGCCGAGCGCCTGTTGGTAGGTCATGCCCTGCTGCTGCATTTGCTGCAATGCCGCCTGCGTGTGGTCGGAATAAATATTGACATGTTCGGCAAGCCGGGTGTGGTGCAGGGCTTCGCGCCGCTCCCACATGGTGCTGACGACGGACACACCGACTCCGCCCATAAATACCCGCAGAAAATTGGACAAACTGCTGGCGGAAGCGATTCTGCCACCTTCGATATGCGACAGGGTAATGGTGGTCAGCGGTAAAAAGAACATGGCGACACCCAAGCCCTGCCAAAATTGCGGCCACACCACATTGCTGATGTCCATACCGGCGTAAAAATCGGTGCGCCAGTGGAAGGCAAAGGCAAACACCAAAAAACTGGCGGTTACCAGAATCCGCATATCGATGCGGTTGCCGAATTTGCCGATAACCGGCGACAGCAACACCGGCAACAGTCCCACCGGCGCTGCCGCCAGCCCCGCCCATGTCGAGGTATAGCCGAGATTGGACTGCAACACCAGCGGCAACAGCGTCAATGTTCCCATATACACCATAAAACCGAGCGAAGTCGCCAATACACCGATGGCGAAATTGCGGTTTTTAAACAGCGACAAATCGACAATCGGGTATTTTTCGCCCAATTCCCACACAATAAAATACGTCAGCGTAATCAGAGCGGTGATGCCCAACACCATGATTTCGGCGGAAGCAAACCAATCCAGCTCTTTGCCCCGATCCAGCATCATCTGCAAAGCGCCGATACCGACAATCATCAGCACCAACCCGACATAATCAATCGGCGTTTTCACGGTTTCGGTTTCCCTGTCGGCAAGCTGCCGCCATGCAATCCATGCCGCTGCTATCCCAATCGGTACATTAATAAAGAAAATCCAGCCCCAATGCCAGTTGTTGGAAATCCAGCCGCCCAAAATCGGGCCCAACACCGGTGCCACCACCACCGTCATCGCCCACAATGCCAGCGCCAGCGTGCGTTTTTCCCGAGGATACGATGCCATCAGCAGACTTTGCGACAAGGGAATCAGCGGGCCTGCAATAAAGCCCTGCAACACCCGGAACACCACCAAAAGCTGCAGATTCGGGGCAATGCCGCACAGCCACGACATCACCACAAAGCCGATAACCGAAGCGGTAAACAGCCGCACTTCGCCCATTCGTTTTGCCAGAAAACCGGTCAGCGGCACGGAAATCGCATTGGCCACGGCAAACGAGGTAATCACCCACGTTCCCTGCGTGGTCGCCGCACCCAAATCACCGGCAATCACCGGCACGGCGACATTGGCAATCGTGGTATCCAACACTTCCATAAACACGGCAAGGCTCAACGCCAGCGTAACCCACACCAAGCGTATGCCCTGCAACGGCGGATAAGTCATATTATTCTGTTTCCATTTAGTCCGAGGGTCAGACTTTTGTTTTCACTTCGCTCAAACCCGTTTCATCTATTTTCAGACGGCCTGTAATGCCCAGCATGATGTTCAAACCGAACAACCGAAGAAAATAATCGCCTGCTTATCGCAACAAAGGCCGTCTGAAAATGAATGAAATGGGTTTCTGCACAGCTAAAATCAGGTTTTGCCGTTAAGGTGCATATTCGGCAAACAGCTGCTCAATCAAGGCATCGATTTCCGACCAATCCACTGTTTCGGCCTGCGGTTGCACCGTTTTTCCGGTAGCGGTCTGATGTTCACCGGCGGCCGCCACATCAACTTTGGCCGTCATCGACAAACCGACCCGCAGCGGGTGGGCTTTCAGCTCTTGTTCGTCAAGCATAATCCGCACCGGCACACGCTGCACCACTTTAATCCAGTTGCCGGTGGCGTTTTGCGCCGGCAACAGCGAAAATGCGCTGCCCGTACCTGCCGAAAGGCCGCTGATTCTGCCGTGATACACCACGCTGCTGCCGTATAAGTCCGCCGTCAATTCCACCGGTTGGCCGATTTTCATTTTGCGCAGTTGAGATTCTTTAAAGTTGGCATCGACCCACAGATTATCCAGCGGCACAACTGCCATCAGCGGCGTACCCGCTGCCAGTTTTTGCCCGACCTGAACATTGCGTTTGGCGACCTGCCCTGCCATCGGCGAACGGATTTGCGTGCGTTGCAGATTCAGCCACGCATCTTTCAGACGGGTAACCGCATTCAACACCGCCGGTTGCTGGCGCAGCGGGATATTGTTGCCCAACACCGCCTGCGAAGCGGCGGACTCGGCTTCCACCGCCTTCAATGCCGCCTGCGCCTGCACCACCGCCGAACGGGCGTGTGCCAATTCTTCGCCGGAAACCGCATCAGCCGCCGCCAGCGCCTCGCGGCGTTTTAAATCGGCGGCGGCACGTTCCAAATCGGCTTTGCGTACCGACACCTGCGCTTTGGCCTGCGTGTTGACCGCTTTTTGCTGTTTGTTTTGGCGGATGGCCTGAATCAGCTCGTTTTTCGCCCGCTCGTAAGCCAGCAGAAAATCGCTGTCGTCCAACACGGCCAGCACGTCGCCTTTTTTCACCACATCGGTATCATCAACCGATACTTTCTGCACGGTTCCCGCCACCTGCGGCGTAATCTGCACCAAATGCCCCGAAACATAAGCGTCTTCGGTTTCTTCTTCGTGCTGCCACACCAAAAAATAGGCCGCCGCCAGCGCTGCCGCTGCCGCCGCAAACAGCAGCGTTACCGCAATCAGATTACGTTTGCGTTTCGATTTCGACTTGAGCGGTACGGTTTCATGGTGAACGGGATTGTCTGCTTTCGTATTCATCTTCAATATCCTGATATTTCTGCTCCGTCTGAACCAGACGGACCGGTTATTCTATAACCCGAGCATACCTCAGGCAAGCATAAACGGGTAAAAAATGCCTTATTTTCTAAGGCTTTTACTCGAAAAACGGCCGCCCAATGCCGTCTGAAAACCGCCGCAGGCAAACAAATCCAATCGGCTTTTCTACACAAACCCGCTGATTTATATTACAATCCGCCGCCCGTGGTTCGAAAACCTCCCACATTAAAAAACTAAGGAAAAATCATGTCCCGCAACAACCAAGAGCTGAACGGCATTTCGCTGTTGGGCAACCAACACACGCAATATCCGACCGAATATGCACCGGAAATCCTCGAAGCCTTCGACAACAAACACCCCAGCAACGACTATTTCGTCAAATTCGTCTGTCCCGAATTTACCAGCCTTTGCCCGATGACCGGCCAGCCCGACTTCGCCACCATCGTGATCCGCTATATTCCCGACATCAAAATGGTGGAAAGCAAATCGCTGAAACTCTATCTCTTCAGCTTCCGCAACCACGGCGACTTTCATGAAGACTGCGTCAATATCATCATGAAAGATTTGATTGCGCTGATGAACCCGAAATACATCGAAGTATTCGGCGAATTCACCCCGCGCGGCGGCATCGCCATCCACCCGTTTGCCAACTACGGCCGTGCCGGCACCGAGTTTGAAACCCTCGCCCGCCAACGCCTGTTCCAACACGACGCCCAATAACCCCTAGGCCGCAAACTGCACCTGAACGCCTGATTTTCAGACGGCCTCAGGTCGCTCAGGCCGTCTGAAAACCGGTAAAAACCATGTACACATTTACCCAAGCCCAACAGCAAAAAGCCCTTTTCTGGCTGATTCAGTTTCACATTCTGATTATCGCCGCCAGCAACTATCTGGTGCAGTTTCCCTTCGACATCTTCGGCGTACACACCACTTGGGGCGCATTTACCTTCCCGTTTATTTTTCTGGCAACCGATTTGACCGTCCGCATTTTCGGCTCGCAACTGGCACGCCGCATCATCTTCTGGGTCATGTTCCCCGCCCTGCTGCTTTCCTACATCGTATCCGTCTTATTCAGCAACGGCGCATGGACAGGCTGGGCATCGCTCACCCAATTCAGCACCTTTGTCGGCCGCATCGCCCTCGCCAGCTTCTGCGCCTACGCACTCGGCCAGATTTTAGACATCTTCGTTTTCAACAAACTGCGCCGGCTTCCGTCATGGTGGATCGCCCCCACCGCCTCCATCATCGCCGGTAACGCCTTAGACACCCTGATGTTTTTCAGCGTCGCCTTCTACGCCAGCAGCGATCCCTTTATGGCCGCACACTGGCCCGGCATCGCCTTTGTCGATTACCTGTTCAAACTCACCATCTGCACCCTGTTTTTCCTCCCCGCCTACGGCCTGCTGCTCAACCTGCTGACCAAAAAACTCACCACCCTGAGCCAAACCCGCCCGATTGCGGAAACAGTGGAACAAAACGTCTGATTGATTTCCGAAAACAAACCCCAAGCCGTCTGAAAACGATCGTTTTCAGACGGCTTGGGGTTTTTACAGCCGCCGAATGTTACATAAAAACAGCCGGACAGTATTTCCATACACTATCCGACTGTTTTCACTGCAAAAACTACGCTGCTTTAAATCCGCTGTGGCGCAATAAAGCGTCTATGCTCGGTTCTCTGCCGCGGAAGGCTTTGAACGATTCGGCGGCGCTGCGGCCGCCGCCGACGGCGAGGATTTCCCGCCAGAAGCGTTTGCCGGTGGCTCGGACATCGTCGCTTTCTTCAAAGGCGGCGTAAGCGTCGGCGCTCAATACTTCGGCCCAAGCGTAGCTGTAATAGCCTGCGGAATAGCCGCCGGCGAAGATGTGGCCGAAGCTGTTGGCAAAGCGGTTGTAGGTCGGCGGAATGCTGACGGCAACTTCTTGGCGTACACTGTCCAACACCGCTGCCCAGTTTTTCAGACGGCCTTGGTCGCTTTCGCTGTAAATCAGCATGTCGAACAGGGCAAATTCCATTTGGCGCACCATAAACATGCCCCGTTGGAAGTTTTTGGCGGCAACCATTTTGTCGAACAAGGCTTGCGGCAAGGCTGCGCCGGTTTCTTCGTGGGCGGACATTTCCGCCAACACATCGTATTCCCAAACGAAGTTTTCCATAAACTGGCTCGGTAATTCGACTGCGTCCCATTCCACGCCGTTGATGCCGCTCACGCCCAATTCTTCTTCCTGCGTCAGCAAGTGGTGCAGGCCGTGGCCCATTTCGTGGAACAGGGTCAGGATTTCGTCGTGGCTCAGGCGGGCTTCTTTTCCGGCCAGCGGCGGGGTGAAGTTGCACACCAAATAGGCGGTCGGGATTTGCAGCTGTCCGGCTTTTTCGCCGTCGGCAAAGCGGCGGCGGCCTTTGTAGTCGTTCATCCATGCGCCGCCCCGCTTGCCTTCGCGGGCGTATAAATCGAGATACACGCCGCCGATGATGGCACCACCGTTTTCCAATTCAAAATAACGCACGTCTTTATGCCAAACCGGTACGGTTTTTTCGATAAAGTTTACACCGTATAAACGGTTGATTTGGGCAAACAGACCCGCCAGCACTTTGCCGGCCGGAAAATATTTTTTCACTTCGGTTTCGCTGAAGGAATATTTGGCTTGGCGCAGTTTTTCGCCGGCGTATGCCAAATCCCACGATTGGAAATCGGCAATGCCCAAAGTATCGGCGGCAAAGGCTTTGACTTCGGCAAAATCCTGTTCGGCAAACGGTTTGGCCTGTGCCGCCAGATTGCGCAGAAACGCCAAAACCTGTGCGGGTGTGTCGGCCATTTTGGTGGCCAGCGACAATTCGGCGTAATTGTCGAAACCGAGCAGGTGTGCCGTTTCCAGCCCGATTTCCAGACAGCGGTCGATATTGGCGGTATTGTCGAATTTGCCTTCGTTGCTCAATTCGCTGGCACGGGTAACGTAGGCACGGTACATCTGTTCCCGCAGCGCACGGTTGTCGGCATATTGCATAACCGCCAGATAATGCGGCATTTGCAGGCCGATTTTGTAGCCGGTTTTGCCTTCGGCTTGGGCGGCGGCGGCAAACATCGCCAGCGCATCTTCCTGAATGCCCGCCAATTCGGCGGCATCGTCGAAATACAGGGCGAATGCGTCGGTTGCGTCCAATACGTTTTGCGAAAATTGCGCCGACAGTTGGGCGCTTTCAGTTTGCAACGCCGCCAATTTCGCCTGCTGTTCGGGCGGCAACTCGGCACCGCTCAACACGAAATCACGCAAATCATGGTTTAACTTGGTCTGCTGCGCCGGTGTCAGCTTGGCAAAGGCTTCAGAGGCCTTAATCGCTTTAAACCGTTCGTATAATTCGATATCTTGCGAGATTTCGCTGAAAAATACGGTTACTTCGGGCATTAATTCGTTATACACCGCCCGCAGTTGCGGCGTGTCCACCACCGAATTCAAATGGGCAACCACGCCCCAAATGCGGCCGACACGTTCGGTAATGTCGGTCAGGCGTTCGACCGTATTCAGCCAAGTGGTTTGCGGCTGCGCCTTCACCGCCGCCACTGCTTCCCGTGCCTGCTGCATGGCACTTTGCAGCGCCGGTTTGATGTGTTCGGTCTGAATGCGGTCAAACGCCGGTTCGTCGCCGAGTTGTAATAAAACGTTGTCGTTCATCTTGTTTTCCTTAATTGATAATCCGTGCAGGCCGTCTGAAAACGAGCAAAGCGAGTTTCTGCGCAGCTAAAACCGTAGGTTTCGCCAAAATAAGCAAAGCGAATTTCAGCGAAGCTATAGTGGGTTCAATTCAAAAGAGGACAAGGCGGCGAGCCGCAGACAGTACAGGTAGTACGACAAGGCGAGCCAACGCTGTAGTCTTTTGAAGTGAACCCGCTATAAAAACAGGCAATAAACCGCTATATGGTGGCGGATTGGGAAAATTAAAGCAAAACCGCCGAACTCTGTTTAAACTCGCTCTGCTCATTTTAGCTTCGCTGAAACTGGCTCTGCTCATTTTGGCGAAACCTGCGGTTTTAGCTGCGCAGAAATTCGTTTCACTCATTTTCAGACGGCCTGTTTTCGGATTTAACCATCCTCCGCTGATTTTATTCAAACTGAATCAAACCATCATTTCCCGATTATCAATACCCTCTTGCAAATATTTTGTGCCACTAATTTATATATAAATAAAATTTTGTTGTTATTTTTAGGTTTCGACTACATTCGACTACAAACACTCTTTCTTTCCGCCGCCGATTTTGCTAAAACACCGCCTACCGGCGGTTGCCGGTTTGAATAAAAACAAACAAAGGAAATGATGATGAGCAATTCCCAACAACACGGCGTGTCCGCTTTCGGCATCGCTTCTACCTTTATCGGCACCATCATCGGTGCGGGCTTCGCCTCCGGTAATGAAATTCTGCAATATTTCGTTTCGCAAGGCTGGTGGGGCTTGGGCGCAATTTTGGTCGCTACGGTCGGGTTTTACTGGTTCGGCAAAATCTCGCTGCAGCTGGGCTATTATCTGAAAACCGAAGAATATTCCCACGCCATCAGTCCTTCCGACAGCCCGTGGCCGCGCCGCTACTGCGATTTGATGATTACCGTAACCCTGTTCGGCACATTTGTGATTATGATTGCCGGTGCCGGCGGCCTGCTCGCCAATCTTTTCGGCCTGCCTGCGATTTACGGTTCAATCGGTATCGGCGTGCTGGTGGTATTGAACCTGTTGTGGGGCATGAACGGCTTGGTGCGGATTCAGGAACTGATGGTTCCGGCTCTGATTGCCGGTTGCGTGTTGGTCGGCCTGTTTTTCACGTTCAACCCGATTGCAGGCGCAGACAAGCCGTCTGAAATCATCACTTCGCCGTTTTTGGTGCATTGGATTCCCAACGGCATTCTGTATGTTGCCTTTAATTTTCAACTTGCCATTGCCGTATTGGTGCCGCTGGGCGCAGCCGCACAAAGCCGCCAAACCCTGCAAAAAGGCGTATTCTGGGGCGCACTGGGGCTGTTTGCCGGTAGTGCCACCATCTTCACCGCCCTGCTGTTGAACCAAGGCGCAGTCGGCAACCAAGCCTATCCGATGGTAACGCTTGCCGAACAGATTTTCTCCGGCTTGGGCTATGTATATGCCGCTATTTTGGTGTTCGGCCTGTATTCCACCGCCATCAGCTGCTTTTACGGCACCATCCTGCGGGTACACGAAACCAAAATGTTCGCCCGTCTCAATCAGGTTTGGGTGATGATTATCATGTCCGCCGTCGGCGTGGTATTGAGCCGCTTCGGTTTCTCCGATCTGATCGGTAGAATCTACCCGATTCTCGGCTTCGGCGGCCTTTTGGTGATGGTGTTTATGATTATGGTTGCCGTGAAAAAACTGCCGACATTAACGGCAAGAAACTGATATAGTGAATCTACTTACCTCCATCAGGCTGTTACCATCAGGCAAAAAGTAAGGAAACACCATGTTCAACCTGTTAAAAAGACCGATAGAAACAGAAACCTTGGACGCATGGGCGAAAATACTCGAAGACATCGCCAAAGTTGCCGTTCTTGCCTTGCCGGTGGTAATATTCGGGCAAAACGGCGTAGCCTTCAAAGCGGCAAGCAGCATCGCCCTACTGACCATCGCCTACTTCGCCCTAATCGGCGGAAAACAAATCCGCAAACACAAAACATTTTTATCCACGGAGGACTAAGAAATGGCACTGACAATCGGCTTATTCACCCTCGCAGCAGTGATGGCAGCAGTCGTTTTCGCCATCAACCGTGCCGTCAAAGCAGACAAAAAAGCCTGACCCAATCCGCCTTACGGCGGATTTTTATTGCCTATCCAGTTGATTTTGTTCTACCACACAGACTAATCCATTGGTTTTCAGACGGCCTGCTCTATCCCTTTCGGCTCTTCGCCGAATACCTGCTGCCACAGTCGGCAAACGTTTTGATAATGTTCGAGCAGGGTTGCGTCGGGGCGGACTTTTTCGGCATCACGCAGTTTGGTGTTGTGCTGCTGCAGGCGGTAGAAACGGTAGGCGGTGCGGCTTTTTTCTGCCAAGGCGCTGTCAATCAGACCGCAACCGGCGGCGATGTCGAGCAGGGCAATGTTGCCGTAGTTGTCCAAAAGCTGCGGATGGCGGCCGGAATGGGCGAGAATCAGATATTGGACGATAAATTCGACATCGACCACGCCGCCGCGGGCGTATTTGACGCTGTCGGCAAGCGGCGGGTGGGTGGCGAACATTTTTTCCCGCATGGCAATAATTTCCTGCGCCAGTTCCTGCTGCGGACGGGTTCGGGTCAGGATTTCGCTGCGGATGCGGTCGAAGGCCGTCTGAATTTCGGGTTTGCCGACAATCCATCTGGCTCGGGTCAGGGACTGGTGTTCCCACGTCCATGCCTGTTCGTGCTGGTATTTTTCAAAGGCGGCGACGCTTTGGACGAGATAACCGCTGTCGCCGTTGGGCCGCAGGCGCAAATCGACATCGTAAAGGCTGCCGGCACCGGTGAGCGCCGAGAGCCAGTTGGTCAGGCGGCGGGCGAAGCGGATATAGGTATCTTGGGCATCGGGGTGGTCGTCGTCAAACAGGTAAACCAAGTCCAAATCGGAGGCATAGCCAAGCTCTTTGCCGCCGAGTTTGCCGTAGCCGATCACGGCAAATTGCGGCGTTTCGCAGTGTTTTTTCGGCATATCCGCCCACACGGCGGGAATGGCGGCGGCCAATACGGTATCGGCAAGGGCGGAAAGTTGGTCAGATACGGCTTCAATCGTCCATAATCCCGCCAAGTCCTGCACCGCCAGCCGGAACACTTGTGTGTGTTGGAAATGGCGCAATACGTCCATTTGCGCTTCGGTATCGCCGCTGCAGTTGGCGAGGCCGTCTGAAAGTTCGGCGGCGAGTTTCGCCCAGTCGAAACGGGTGTCGAGCAGCTGGGCGCTGATGAGTTCGTCGAGCAAAATCGGGTAGCGGGTCAGATAATCGGTTACCCACGCACTCTGGTTCATGATTTCCGCCAGCCGCAGCAGGATTTTCGGGTGTTCGTGCAGCAGCGCCAGATAAGACGAGCGGCGGCTGATGGTTTCGAGAAAGGCCAGCAGCCGCAGCAGGGTGTCGGTCGGGCTGCTTTGGGCGGCGGCGGCTTCGGCCATAGACGGGATAATGGCATCAAAACGGGGCTGGGCGTGCGCCGACAGATGGCGGTATTTGCTGCTGCCGGCAATCTGCTCCAGCTTGGCGGTGGCGGTTTCGGCATCGAAGCCGTGTTCTGCCAACACGTTCAGACAGGCTTCCCGATCGAGCGGCGGCCACACGCCCTGCCAGCGGTCGCTGCGCTGCGGCTCTTCGGGACGGCTCAAAATTTCGTTAAACAGGGCATTGACGGCGCTGCGGTGGGCATTGAGGCCGTCTGAAAACGCTGCATAATCGGCAAAACCCATGCTTTCGGCAAGCAGCTGCTGCTGTTCGGGCTGAACCGGCAAGGTTTGCGTCTGCAAATCTTCCCAATATTGCAGGCGGTGTTCGACATCGCGCAAAAAGGCGTAGGCCGCCAGCAGCGTATCGGCGTTTTGCGTACTCACAATCCCCGCCTCCGCCAGTTTGCGCAGCGTTTCCCGAGTGCCTTTGAGCTGCAACGAACGGTTTTGCCCGCCCCGTATCATTTGGAAAATCTGGGCGATAAATTCCACTTCCCGAATGCCGCCGGAACCGAGTTTGACATTGTCCGCCATGCCTTTTTTGCTCACTTCGCTGCGGATCTGGCGGTGCAGCCCCCGCATCGCATCGTAAGCGTTGTAGTCTAAATATTTGCGGAACACAAACGGCCGCACCAGCGCTTCGATTCCGTTGGGATACGGCGTAATCACCCGCCCTTTGCACCACGCATAGCGTTCCCATTCCCGCCCCTGCTGAATCAGATATTGTTCCAGCGCCGTTTCGCTCAACACCAGCGGCCCCGAATCGCCATCCGGCCGCAACCGCATATCCACCCGGAACACCTGTCCGTCGGCGGTCATATCGTTTAAGAGCGCAATCAGCTTCTGCCCCACTTTGGTGAAAAACGTCTGATTGTCTTTCTCGCGCCTGCCGTCGGTCGCCCCCGCTTCGGGGTACACAAAAATCAGGTCGATGTCGGACGACACATTCAATTCATAACCGCCCGCCTTGCCCATCGCCACCACGCTCAAATACTGCTGCTCCTGCGTATAGCGGCCGATCGGCGTGCCGTACATATCCTGATAATAGGCGTAGGCGAACTTCAGCGCCGTATTGACTGCAAATTCGGCAAACAGCGTGATGGTGCGGGTAACTTCGTCCAAATCGCTGATGCGGTTGGTATCCCGCACAATAATATGCGCCACCACATACGAACGCAGCCGCCGCAATTCCCGTGCCAGCCCCGCCTCGCCTTCCGCCGCCTGCAACGCTGCCCAATCGGCAAACGCTTCAAAATCCGCCGGTTTCAGCGGCTGCGCCAGCATGGGCAAAAATACATTGGTATCCAGCCGCCCCGAATCCAGCAGGCGGGCGACAAACGGCGAATAGCGGCGGGCGGTATCAAGCATAATCGGTACTCAAAAAAGGATTTTCAGACGGCCTATCATAACAATATTCGTCGGTAGTTAAAAATCATTTTGGCTGTTTAAATATGAAAGTGTCGTTTCGGTATTTCTGGACGTTGTGTGATTGACAGGGCCGTTTTCAGACGGCCTTTGCGCTGCACACACGGCATTCGGGATTTTTTTCCAAAGCGAAAGTCTGCCAACTGCCGTCCAAAGCCTGATAGATTTTGAGTTGGCCGTGTTGCGGCGTACCGATGCCGAGCAGGATTTTCAGGGCTTCGGCGGCTTGTGCCGTGCCGATGATGCCGACCAGCGGCGAGAATACGCCGAATAAGGCGCACACGCCATCGTCGGCATGGTCTCCGTCAAACAGACAGGCGTAACACGGCGAGTCGGGCAAATCGGGGCGGTACACGGCGAGCTGGCCGTCAAAGCGTACCGCTGCGCCCGACACCAGCGGCACTCGGTGCTGCACGCAGGCCTGATTGACGGCTTGGCGGGTGGCGAAGTTGTCGCAGCAGTCGAGTACCACATCGGCTTCGCCCACCAATGCCGAGAGCCGTTCTCCGTCCAAGCGTTCGGCAACGGCATCAATCCGAATGCCGCTGTTGGCGGTTTTCAGACGGCCTTGCAGGGCTTGGGCTTTGTTTTTGCCGATGTCGCTTTCGGTGTAGGCAATCTGGCGCTGCAGATTGGTTTCGTCCACCGTGTCGAAATCGGCAACGGTCAGCCGGCCGATACCGGCGGCCGCCAGATACGGGGCGGCGGCGGCACCCAATCCGCCGCAGCCGATGATTAAAATATGCGACTGCAGCAGTTTTTCCTGCCCTTCGATACCGATTTCGTCCAGCAGGATATGGCGGCTGTAACGCAAAAGCTGCTTATCGTCCATGATGTTTCCTTATTTTCAGACGGCCTCGCCCTGTTCTGCAAAACGGAAATCGCCGCTTTTGCCGCCGGTTTTTTCGGCCAAGTGGATATTGTTGATTATCATGGATTTATCGACTGCTTTGAGCATGTCGTAAATCGTTAGCAGGGCGATATTAACGCCGGTGAGTGCTTCCATTTCCACGCCGGTTGCGCCCTCGGTGGCGGCGGTAACGGCGGCGTGTACGCTGCGGCTTTGGCTGTCGGTTTCAAAATCGACACGGATATGCGTCAGCGGCAAGGGATGACAGAGCGGAATCAGAAAACCGGTCTGCTTGGCCGCCTGAATTGCGGCAATCCTCGCCACGCCCAATACGTCGCCTTTCACGGCCGCACCGCTGTGCAGCATTTCGAATGCCTGAGCATTCATGCTGATGGTGCCGACGGCTTTTGCCGTGCGGCGGGTGGCGGCCTTGCCGCCGATATCGACCATATGCGCTTCGTTTTTTTCGTTTAAATGGGTCAGTTGCGCCATAATTCAGGTTTCCGTCTCGTTTAAATAAATGCCATTTTAAGGGATTTTGCCGCCCCAAACCATTAAGGCCGTCTGAAAACCGCATCAAGCGGGTTTGACCAAACACAAATATGGCCTGAGCCGAATGTTTATATGAAAACAAGCCGGTCTGCGCCGCTTTTTCCAACTATCGTGAATTCACTTTAAAAGTATTACTGCGTTGGCTCGCCCGGCTCAAAGAGGACGGTTTTGTAACCGGATTAAAAAACAATCCGGACAAAACCTGTCCCGTACTACCTGTACTGTCTGCGGCTCGCCGCCTTGTCCTATTTTAAATTAAATTCACTATATGGCGGTTTCGGTCGAGTTCCGATACAATGATTTGACTTTTGAACAATAAACAGCGGCATTTGCAGGCACTCTACCCCGCCATGCCCGCTGACGAAAAGGAGGATTTACTCATGCAGCTCCATATTTTAAACAATCCCAAAGATGCTGCGCTGGCGGCGGATGCCGAATTTTTAAAACAGTCTTTGTTCCAACTGCTGCACGAGGAAGCCTCGCCGCTGGTGGTGGAAACCGTTAAATTGTTATCTACCGCCGAAGACAGCAGCGCCATCATCGACAAAGTATTGCCGCAGCTTGACGAGCAGCAGACCCACGATTTAACGCTGGCCTGCGGCCTGTTTGCGCAAATTCTGAACATTGCCGAAGATGTCCACCACGAACGCCGCCGCCAAGTGCATGAAGCGGCAGGACACAATGCCGCCGAAGGCAGTTTGGCAGAAACCGTACGCAAGCTGCGTGCCGGCAAAATCGACGGCAAAACCCTGCAGCAGCAGCTCAACCAAACCAAAGTGTTCGCCGTATTGACCGCCCACCCGACCGAAGTGCAGCGCCAATCGGTGTTGAGCTTCAACCGCCGTATCCGCTCCCTGTTGCCGCAGCGGGAACGCTGCAACAATCCGGAAGCGCTGGCAGAGTTGCGCCGTGAAATCGACACCATTCTGCTCGGCCTGTGGCAGACCAACGAAACCCGCCACTACAAACTAAGCGTCAATGATGAAATCATCAACGGCGTATCGATTTTCCCGATGAGCTTTTTTGAAGCCTTGCCGAAACTCTACCGCAGCATGGAACGTGAATTTCAGACGGCCTATCCGGGCATCGAAGTGCCGAACATCATGAAAATCGGCGGCTGGATCGGCGGCGATAGGGACGGCAACCCCTTTGTTTCCGCCGAAACCCTGCGTTACGCCTTCACCCGCCACGCCGATGCCGTGTTCCGCTATTATCGGGGCGAACTCGACAAACTCTACCGCGAATTGCCGCTTTCCACCCGCCGCGTCAAAGTCAATGCCGACGTAACCGCCATGTCCGAACAGTCGCCCGACACCGCCATCGCCCGCACCGAAGAGCCGTACCGCCGTGCCGTTGCCTACATCATGGCACGGGTGATGGGCAAAGCCAAAGCCATCGGGCTGGGCATGGGCTGCAAATTCGGTTTTCTCACCCCTTACGCTTCGGCCGACGAATTTCTAACCGATTTGCACAAACTGCAACGCTCGCTGCGGGACAACGGCAGCGCCCTGATGGCAGAAGGCCGCCTTGCCGACATTATCCGCACCGCCTCGGTATGCGGCTTCCACATGATGCCGCTGGATTTACGCCAACACGCCGAAAAACACGCCGATGTCGTGGCCGAACTCTTCCAACACGCCGGTTTGGAAGACTACCGCAGCCTGTCGGAAACCGACAAACAGGCCGCCCTGCTGCGGGAACTGCAACACCAACGCCCGCTATACAGCCCGTTTATCACCTACAGCGAACACACGCAGAAAGAGTTGGCGATTTTCAACGAAGCCCGCCTGATTAAAGACGAATTCGGCGAATTTGCCGTAACCCAAAGCATTATTTCCAACTGCGAACAACCGAGCGACCTCTTGGCACTGGCGCTGCTGCTCAAAGAAAGCGGCCTGCTGACTGTGGACAACGGCAAACCGGTCAGCCGCATGAACATCGTTCCCCTGTTTGAAACCATCGAAGCACTGGAAAACGCCTGCGCCGTGATGGAAACCCTGTTCAGCCTCGATTGGTATCGCACCCTGCTCGCCGGCCGCTTCAACACGCAGGAAATCATGCTCGGCTATTCCGATTCCAACAAAGACGGCGGCTACGTAACCAGCTCATGGTGTCTGTATCAGGCCGAATCCGAACTGGTCAAACTGTTTAACCGATACAATATCCGTATGCGCCTCTTCCACGGCCGGGGCGGCAGCGTCGGCCGCGGCGGCGGCCCGTCTTACCAAGCCATTCTGGCACAACCGGCAGGCAGCGTATCCGGCCAAATCCGTATTACCGAACAGGGCGAAGTCATCACCGCCAAATACGCCGACCCGAGCAACGCCCGCCGCAATCTGGAAACCTTGGTTGCCGCCACACTCGAAGCCAGCCTGTTGCCCGACCAAAAAGACCCCGACAGCACCCTGATGCAGGCACTGTCAGACGTATCGTTCAAATACTATCGGGAACTGATTACCCACCCCGACTTTATCGACTACTTCCTGCAAACCAGCCCGATTCAGGAAATCGCCTCGCTCAACCTCGGCAGCCGCCCCGCCAGCCGCAAAACACTGGCACGCATACAGGATTTGCGGGCGATTCCGTGGGTATTCTCATGGATGCAGAACCGCCTGATGCTTCCCGCATGGTACGGCTTCGGCAGCGCCGTCGTGAGCCTGTGCGAAAACAACCCCGACACACTCAAAGCCCTGCAGCAGCACGCCCAAGACAACCCGTTCTTCCGAGCCATGCTCTCCAATATGGAACAAGTCATGGCCAAAACCGACATCACACTGGCGGAAGACTACGCCGAATTGAGCGAAACGCCGGAACAGGCCGCCGTCATCTTCCAAATGATTAAAGAAGAATACCTGCGCAGCCGCAAAGCCCTGCTCGAACTGCTGCAAACCACCGAACTTCTGCGCAACAACCGCAGCCTCGCCCGCTCGCTGGCATTGAGAATCCCATATCTCAACGCCCTCAACAGCCTGCAGGTCGCCATGCTCAAACGCCTGCGCAAAGAACCGGACAACCCGCACGCCCTCCTGATGGTACACCTCACCATCAACGGCGTGGCGCAAGGCCTGCGCAACACCGGTTAAACATACCGGCATAACATTAAGGCCGTCTGAAAACAGGGATTCTATATCGAAACCCTGTTTTCAGACGGCTTTTGGTTTGGGCGAAACGATAGTTAACACACCGAATTTTCTGTACAAATCGGCAAGCTATAGTGAATTCACTTAATAAACCGTACGATTTTCAAATACTCCGTCATTCCGACGCAAGTCGGAATCCATCTCAGCGGTTTAGGTAGCTGTTTTTTATTTACAATTTCTGAATTTGATAAATAGATTCCGACTTGCGTCGGAATGACGGGCGTGTTGGGTTTGGAATGTGCTGGAAATTCGGTTGATTTACTATAAGTTGCTCCACCTGCACTTTGTTCCCCGTCCCGCTGGCTGGAAAAGGTTATAGTGAAATAACCTAATAATCCATACGGTTTTTAAACAGGGCGTAGGTTGGGTCGAGACCCAACACGATTGGAAATACCTTGAAGCATAAGATTTTGTTGGGTTACGCTCGTGCCTCGCTAACCACACCTTGTATAAGAAACACCAACCACAAGATAAAATAAAAAGCCCCCGACAGAAGCAGCTATCAGGGGCGGGATTGAAAATAGAGTTGTACGCCAACCTTGGGCTTCAAAGCCCGCGACGTAGATAAAAGCCTGTTTTCAATGTCCAAACACCCCGAATAGTATCATAGACATGCTGTGCATAGTCTGCATTCACAAGGTTAGGAGCATGATGGACACCCCATTTTATTTTATCGGCATCGATATTGCCAAGTTAAAGTTCGATGTCGCAGTCAAAAAATCCGCAAAAGTGTATCAACACCACCAGTTTGAGAACCATCCGAAAGGATTTGCTGCTCTGAGCGAATGGCTGAACAGCTTTTCGGATAAGCCGCTCTATATCGTGATGGAAGCGACAAACGTCTATCACGAAAGGTTGTGCGAATACTTATATACGGCCGGACATTCAGTAGTGGTGATTAATCCCAAATGTGCCGCCAACTTTGCCAAAGGTTTGAACTTACGTTCCAAAACCGACAAAGCGGATGCCAAATTACTTGCCCGCTTAGCCGAAAGCTACGTTCATGAATTTGATCTGTGGCAACCGAAAGGCAATAACGAAAAAGCCTTATTGCGCCAACTTCGCCATCTCGAACATTTAAAAGCAGCGCTGGCGAAAGAAAAAGTCCGGCTGCAGATGCTGTTGGACGAGTATGCGATGGTTTCGTCCGAACGTCTGATTGCTTTTCTTGAGTGCGAAGTCAAAACTGTTGAAACGCATATTCATCAGTTGGTGAAACAGGATGAGCAGTTGAAACACAACCATCGTCTGTTGAGCAGTATTCCCGCCATCGGCAAAACCACAGCCTGTTGGCTGCTCGCCATACTGGGCGACGGCACTCGGTTTAAAAACGGAAGGGCTGCTGCGACCTATGCCGGACTGACCCCGATGGTCAGACAATCGGGAACGAGTGTAGATAAGCGGGTCGGTATCTCCCGTATCGGACAGAGTGATTTGAGGAAGATACTCTATATGCCGGCCGTGTCGTTTTGCTTTGGCAAATATAAGGACAGTATTTACAGCCCGTTTGTCCAACGCTTGCTGGAGCGTAATAAACTGGCGAAAAAAGCCGTGATTGTGGCTCTGATGCGTAAACTCGTGACCATTGCCCAATCTGTATTGAAGTACCAACAACCCTTTAACGAAGAACGCTATGCGAAAATGTGTCTGGATAAGGCTTGATTTGCTGGGGGGGTTATAGTATCTACAAAACAAGCCGTCTGAAAACTGCAGTTTTCAGACGGCTTTGGTTACTTCAATCTGTTATCAAATGCAACAGAGCGGCGGTTTAGTTTAAATGCCGCGCAGCAATTCGTTGACGCTGGTTTTGGCACGGGTTTGTGCGTCCACTCGTTTGACGATTACGGCGCAATACAGGCTGTGTGAGCCGTCGGCGCTCGGCATGCTGCCGGAGACGACAACCGAACCTGCCGGTACTCGGCCTTGGTAGATTTCGCCGGTGGTGCGGTCGAGGATTTTGGTTGATTGGCCGATAAATACGCCCATGGAAATCACTGAGCCTTCTTCGACAATCACGCCTTCTACGATTTCGGAACGGGCGCCGATAAAGCAGTTGTCTTCGATGATGGTCGGGCTGGCCTGCAGCGGCTCTAATACGCCGCCGATGCCCACGCCGCCGCTCAGGTGTACGTTTTTGCCGATTTGGGCGCACGAGCCGACAGTCGCCCAAGTATCGACCATGGCACCTTCGTCCACATATGCGCCGATATTGACATAAGATGGCATCAACACGACGTTTTTCGCCACAAAGCTGCCCCGGCGTGCCACTGCTCCCGGTACGGCACGGAAGCCGGCGGCTTTAAACTGTTCTTCAGACCAACCGGCAAATTTGGTCGGCACTTTGTCGAAATATTTATTGACACCGTCGTCCAATACTTCGTTGTCTTGAATGCGGAACGACAGCAACACGGCTTTTTTCGCCCATTCATTGACTTTCCATTCGCCCACGCCCAAGCGTTCTGCCACTCGCAGTTCGCCCGAATCGAGTTGGCGCAGGGTTTCCAATACGGCTTCTTTCACTTCCGGCGTTACGCTGCTCGGGGTGATGTCGGCACGGTTTTCAAATGCTGTTTCAATAATTTGCTGTAAAGACATAATCTTTTTCCTTAAAATGGCTGTTGAGCCGCCGTCAAGGCGGTATCCGGTAAATTCGCAATAGAGTGAATTCACTATATAACTGAAACGGTTATTGTTCATACCACGCATGGAAAATAACGGTTTCAGCGATACGGCGTTATTTTGCCATGTAAAGCAGCTCTCGTCAGCTATTAAATCGATGATCACACCCAAACCGCCGCTGTTTCTTTGCTATAATGCCGTCTGAAAATTGAATAAAAGCACACACCATGCAGATTGACTTTACCCGGCCGCTGTTGGCTGTCGATACCAGCACTTCCTGTCTCTCGCTCGCTCTGCGATCGGGCGGCGAAACGTTTCTGTATCATGCCGAAGCGGGCAATAAACAGTCCGAACAGATTCTGCCGCAAATCCAAATCCTGTTTGACGAAGCGGGCATCACCGCCGCCGATTTGGGGGCGGTGGTTTATGCACAAGGCCCCGGCGCATTTACCGGTCTGCGTATCGGTATCGGCGTGGCGCAAGGTTTGGCAACGCCGTTTGCTACGCCGCTGATCGGCATTCCGTGTCTGGACGCTGTCGCTTATCAATGCCCGCAGCGGCCCTGCGTGTTGGCGGCAACCGATGCCCGCATGGGCGAAGTGTTTTACGCATGGTTCGACACCGCCGCCCACCGCCGCCTGAGCGATTATCAGGTCGGCAAGGCGGAAGAAATCGCCCTGCCTGCCGCAGCGGTGTTTTCAGACGGCATCGGCAATGCTTTTGCCCTGCCCTCGCCGCCGCCGTTTGCCGGCAAACCCGATATGCCGACTGCCGCCGCTTATCTGGATTTGGCACAAAGCGGGCGTTATCCTGCGGTCGGTGCCGCCCATGCCGAATTGCTGTATGTGCGCAATAAAATCGCATTAACTGCCAAAGAACAGGCGGAACGGAAAAGCCGATGATTATCCGCCCCGCCGCCGCTGCCGACTGCCAAACGCTGGCGCAGATTGATGCCCGAGGCAATCCCTCGCCGTGGTCGGCGGCGCAGTTTCAAGCTGCGATTGAAAGCCGTTTCGACAGCGTAGCCGTTTGCGAATGCAGCGGCAAAATCGGCGGCTTTATCGTCTGGCAAAGCGTGTGCGGCGAATCCGAGCTGCACCTGATTGCGACTTCGCCCGAACACCGCCGCTGCGGCATTGCTTCGGCACTGCTGGCACACTGGTTTCAGACGGCCTCGGCGCAACATATCGAACGCCTGTTTTTAGAAGTCCGCCAAAGCAACGCCGCTGCGCAAAACCTCTACCGCAAACACGGTTTTCAGACGGCCGGTATCCGCAAAAATTATTACCCGCTGGCAAACGGCGGGCGGGAAGATGCCGTTTTAATGGAGAAATCATGTTAAGCAGCCGCTATCTGCACCTGCACGAGGCCTTGGGATTAGGTCCGATGTGGCTCAACCGCCAAGCCCGATTTGTGCCGTCTGCCGCAGACACCCCGCCGCCCCGCCACCCGAAACCTGCCGCTGCCGCCAAACCGGCAACCCGACCGACGCTGTCGGCGCTGGCTGCTTTGAACCAACGTTCGGAAAAAAATCCCCAAACCGCTGCGCCAAGCAGCGAACTGCCAACGCAAGCCGCTGCCACCCCCGAGTTGCCCGTATCCGCCGCCGGCATTATGCCGTCTGAAATCATGGTTATCAGCATCTGCCCCAGCACCGAAGACAGCGTTGCCGGCCAACTGTTCAGCGGTGCAGTCGGCGTATTGCTCGACAATATACTCGCCGCCATCGGTTTAACGCCGCAGCAGGCACACAAAACCTGCTGGATTAAGGCCGCACCCGCCGACAATACCATGCCTGATTTGCCGCAAATCGAAGCCGCTGCAGCGCAAATCGCTGCCGAATTGGCGCAGTCGCAAGCCCGTGCCGTGGTTTTTTTGGGTCAGTTTTTCCAAAAGCCGCAACAAGCCGCCGCCATGCAGCAGCTCTGCGGCGGCCTGCCGTATATCGTTATTCCCCACCCTGCACGACTGCTTCGCCAGCCGAGTTTAAAAGCCGACGCATGGCATGAGTTGAAAAAAATCAAAGCCTTGCTGCGCAACCACCGACCATGACCGATTCCACTCTGATAATGATTGCCGCCTGCGCCGCAGCCTTGCTGGTCGGCGCACTGACGGCATGGCTGGCCGCCAAGCAGTCGGCACAGTCGCAACAATTCGCCCTCAACTGCCGTCTTGCCGAATTAAACCAGCAATACCAAGCCATGCTGAACCAATACACGCAGGCGCAGGAAGCCTTGGATGACAGCCGCCGCCACGCCGCCGATTTGCAGGCCGACCTGCAGGATATCCACAGCCGCTTTGCCGCTGCGTGCCAACAAATCGAATATCTGCAGGAACAACACGCCGCCACAGGCCGTCTGAAAACCGAATATGACGCTTTGCAGCAGCACGCCCACGAATTAAGCCTGCACAACGAACACCTGCAAACCCTCATCACCCAAGAACGCCGAGCCGCCGATGAAAAACTGGCACTGCTTACCGAAGCCCGCCAAAGTTTCGGCCAAGAATTCCACTATCTCGCCCAAACCGTTTTAGAAGAGAAAAGCCGCCGCTTCAACGAACAAAGCCACGAACAGCTCGGCCGCCTGCTGACCCCGCTCAACGAGCGGCTGCACGGCTTCGGCGAACTGGTGCAGCAAACCTACGAAAAAGAAACCAAAGAACGCCTCACCCTCGAAAACGAACTCAAACGCCTGCAAACCCTCAACAACCGCCTGCACAACGATGCCCAAGCCCTCACCGCAGCCCTCACCGGCACACAAAACAAAACCCAAGGCACATGGGGCGAAATGATTTTAGAAACCGTATTGCAGCAATCCGGCCTGCGCCGGGGCTTAGAATACCAAGTGCAAACCTCCGCCACCCGCATCGAAGAAGACGGTAGCCGCCGCCGACTGCAACCCGATGTCGTCATCAATTTACCCGACAACAAAAAAATCATCATCGATGCCAAAGTATCGCTCACCGCCTACGTCCGCTACACGCAGGCCGCCGACAGCGACACCGCCCGCCAAGCCCTCAACGCCCACACCGCCAGCATCCGCAACCACATCAAAACCCTGTCCGAAAAAGACTACACCGACTTAGGCGGCATCGACACACTGGATTTCGTATTCATGTTTGTCCCCGTCGAACCCGCCTACCTCGCCGCCCTGCAACACGACGACAAACTGCTGCAGGAAGGCTTCGACAAACGCATCATGCTGGTCGGCCCCGGCACCCTGCTCGCCGCCCTGCGCACCGTCGCCCACCTCTGGCGCAGCGAACAGCAAAACCAAAACGCCGCCGCCATCGCCGAAGAAGGCGGGCGGCTCTACGACAAATTCGTCGGCTTCGTCCACACCCTCGAAACCGTCGGCAAATCCCTGCAACAGGCCGAACACCAATTTCAGACGGCCTACCGCCAACTCACCGAAGGCCGGGGCAACCTGATTGCCCGCACCGACAAACTGCGCCAACTCGGTGCCAAAACCACCAAACAGCTCGACCCGCAACTGCTCGACGGTGCAAATGTGCAGGAAGAAGAGCAGGATTGAAATTAAATATGGCGGCAGAAAATCTAGTAATGCAGGACAACTTATTAACTGCCAATTTTTTTACAGATAAATCAAACCCATGCGTAGCGTATGTACCATAGCACGCACGTATCCTTTCAGTTGCGATTTAATGCTGTCTAAAAAATCTAAATCCGTTTAATAATGGTTTGGGAGACAACAAATTGCTCTATAGTTAGAACACCGAATTTTCCATACAAAAGCAGGCGTAGATTGTGGTTAGCGAGGCACGAGCGTAATCCAACAATATCTTATGTTTCAAGGTTTTTTAAATTAATGTTGGGTCTCGACCCAACCTACGCCATGTTTAAAAATCGTATGGATTATTAAGTATATTTACTATACTGACACAACAATCCGTCCGCCATAGGGAAATCGAAAACAAAGGCCGTCTGAAAACCCGATTTTGGCTGCGCAGAAACCCGCTACGCTCGTTTTCAGACGGCCTTGCTATAACACAGAGTATTTTTCACGGTAAGCCTTTCTGCATAAGCAATACGGGCTTTTCCAACGCTACTGCCTGTCAAGCCAATCGTCGCGGGTTTGCCGTGCTTCGTCAAAATAGCTGTAGAGGGCGGCACGGTCTTCTTTTTGAAGCATGGTGCGTACACGCTGCAGCTGGTTTTGCAGGCCGTCGATTAAGTCGGTGAGGCTGTTTTTGTTGGCCAGACAAATATCCGTCCAGATGGCGGGGTGGCTGGAGGCAATGCGGGTAAAGTCCCGAAAGCCGGAGGCGGCGAATTGTAAGTAGGTTTGGCCGTCGGGGTGGTCGAAGATTTCGTGGACGTAGGCAAAGGCTGCCAAGTGCGGCATATGCGACACGGCGGCGAATACGGCATCGTGGTCGGCGGCGCTCAGGCGGTGGGTTTCGGCACCGACTGCCTGCCATAATGTTTCGATACGGGCAATGCTTTCAGAGTTTTCCTGCCCGTGCGGGGTAATAATCAGTTTTTTGTTGCGATACAATCCGAATTGGGCGGCCAGTGCGCCGCTGCGGTCGGAACCGGCAATCGGGTGGGCGGCGACGCAATGGGGAAGATGGTCGGGCAAATGCCGTCTGAAAGCGTCGATTGCAGACTGTTTGGTGCTGCCGACATCGGATACGATGGCTTGCGGGCTGAGAAAGGGACGGATGGTGTCGCAGATTTGCGGCAAGGTAGAAACGGGCGTTGCCAACAGTACCAGTTCGGAACCGGTGATGCTGTTGGCATTGAGATGCACCGAGGCTGCGTCGATGACTTTGCGTTCCAATGCCCGTTCGAGATTGTCGGGATTGACATCCACACCGATGATTTTCTCTACCAGACCCAGCCGTTTTAAATCCAAAACAAACGAGCCGCCGATCAGGCCGACGCCGATAAGGGTGATTTGTTTGACGGGCAAAATGGCTGACATGGCTGAACCGCTGGCAAAAATCTGAGTTTACCCGATTGGCGGGCAAACTCAAAGCCGCAGGGGGAAATTTGCGGTTTTTAGGTATGGTGAATCCACTTTAAAGGCTGTCTGAAAATCAGCTTTTCAGACAGCCTTGCTTGATGATTGGAACGCTTTAACGCCATGCGGCGATAAATTCCTGCCAATGCGTTTTTTCGGGGGCGAGTTCTTTGAGATAGTTTTTCAGGCGTTTGATTTCGATTTCGTATTCGTCGCCGTCGAGTGCGCCCGTCATCAGGCGGAAACGCAGATACATCAGATAGGTATTGGCGGCATCGGTTTCGCAATAATCCCGTATGTCTTTCAGACGGCCTTGGTGGTAAGCCTGCCAGACTTTGCCGCCGTCCATGCCCAATTTACCGGGAAAGCCGCACAGTTTTGCCATGTCGTCGAGCGGCACGTTGGCACGGGGCTGATACAGTGCCAGCAAGTCCATCAAATCGCAATGGCGGCTGTGGTAGCGGCTGATGTAGTTGTTCCATTTGAAATCGCGGCTGTCGCCGAAATCGCCCTCGCCCATATCCCAATAGCGGGCGGCGGAAATGCCGTGAATCAGCGCACGGTAATGCAGCACCGGTAAATCGAAACCGCCGCCGTTCCAGCTGACCAGTTGAGGCGTGTGGTTTTCGATTAATTCGAAAAACTTGGCAATCACGGTTTCTTCGCTGTCTTCCGGCTCGCCGATGGTGCCGACGTGGATTTTTTCGCTGCCCCAACGCATACAGCAGGACACTGCCACCACCTGATGCAGGTGAAGCTGCATAAAATCGCCGCCGGTCTGCGCCCGCCGTTTTTGTTGGGCAAACAATACTGCTTCTTCGTCTGAAACTTCTGCCGGCAAATCATACAGCAGGCGGATGCCTGCCGCATCGGGAACGGTTTCAATATCAAAAGCCAAAATCGGTGTCATACGCTGCCCAATCTGTTTGAAAAAAGGAAAACGGATTTAATCGTGGATTCACTTTAAAAGAGGACAAGGCGAGCCAACACCGTACTGTTTTAAAGCGAATTCACGGTATTTTGCCATATCGGGCAACGACTTGTATATAGTAAATCAACCCAATTTCTAGTACATTCCAAACCCAACACGCCCGTCATTCCGACGAAAGTCGGAATCCATTTCGGCGGTTTAGGTAACTGTTTTTTCTTTATGGTTTCTGAATCTGACAGATGGATTCCGACTTTCGTCGGAATGACGAGTGTATTTGGAAATTGTATGGATTTTTAAGTGGATTTACTATATACCTTGAAACATAAGGTTTTGTTGGGTTACGCTCGTGCCTCGCTAACCTCAACCTACGCCTGCTTTTGTATGGAAAATTCGGTGTTTTAACTATAGTAACAACTGTCCGAACCAAGGCAAAAAAAGTGGGCAATCCCCCACAGGATTGCCCCAATACCTCAAATCAGAGATTTACGCTTCACAAACAATACAGGCTTTCACCTGCGGCTTTATCAAAGCAGCTCAACTCCGCTTCAATAAACTTTCGTTTCGAACTTATCGAAACGTCCCTTGCGGGGAAACTGTCGGCTTCCAGACGTTATGCCGTCTGAAAACATGTAACTGTATGTAAGCGAAATATACGCCGTTTATCCGGTTTTGCCAATACTTTCCCGCCAAACAGGTAAATGAGATATGCTTTTGATTTGAAGCGTGCTTGAGAAATTTTTTAATATTTAAACAATTATTTTTCGTTAGTTATTGAAATATAATTTCCGATTATTCCATTTTTATATTATTTTGTTTTTTCAACATAAAATCAGATGTTTGTTTTTCAGATTTTTCTTTGCTGTTAATATTATGATTTTAATGGAAATTATTTTTAGACATGATGTGAATATTTCACCACAAATCATGATTTGGTTTTTCGGGAAAACAACAGCAGCTTTCAGCCCGGTATTGTGAACAAAAATACGCCTATGCCGTCTGAAAATCGGTTTTTCAGACGGCATAGGCGTATTTATATTATTGTTTTTTTCATGTTTTATTTCACTTTATCGTAAAAACCGGCTTCGCCTTCGGGGCGGGTTTTGAAGCGTTTGTGCAGCCAGAAATACTGTTCGGGCTGCTCGCATATCCGTTCTTCGATAAAGCGGTTCATGCGGCGGGTGTCGGCTTCGATGTCGCCGCCGGGGAAGTGTTCCCACGCCGGATAGAAGCACAGGGTTACGGTATTGTCGGCTTCCCGTGTGGGAATGGCGGGTATCACTTTGGCACCGGTCATGCCGGCGATGCGGCTCAGCCCAGCGATGGTGGCGGTGGGAATGCCGAAAAAATCGACAAAAATCGAATCGTTGCGGCCGAAATCCTGATCGGGGAGATAGAGAAACGGGGCGGCGGATTTGCGGATTTGTTTGATGATGGCGCGCAGGCCTTCGGTACGTCCGATTAAGAAGACGTTTTGATAGCGGTGGCGGCCTTTGAGAATCTGCTCGTCCAGCGTGCGGTTTTTCTGGTGGGAATACATGCTGGTGAGCGCAACATCTTGGTTTAATGTGTAAACCGCCATTTCAAAGGCGGTGAAATGGGGGTAGAGAATAATCACTTTTTCGCCGGCGGCCAGCGCTTCGTCAAGATAATGTTTGTCCCGATAATGCACGAGTTTGCGCAGGCGTTCGGCCGGGGCGTACCAATACAGACCGTATTCCAGCATCAGTTTCGCCATGTGCTGGAAATGGCGTTTGAGCAGGGCGGTGCGTTCGGCGGCGCTGCGTTCGGGAAAGCATTTTTCCAAATTGATTTCGCCGACTTTGCGGCGGGGCTTGACGGCGTAATAGGCCAGCAGCCCGACGGCATCGGCGAGTTTGTGCAGCAGTTTGAACGGCAACAGTTGCACCAGATAGAGTATCACGAAGGCAAATTTCATATTTGTCTGCAAACGCCGTTTTCAGACGGCTTGGCTGTAAGGAAAAAATGATTATATAGTAAATCAACTGAATTTCTAGCCTATTCCGAACCCAACACGCTCGGCTATATCGGCTGCAGTTTATCGGCCGACACAGAAAATTCGGTATTTTAACGATGGTGAAATTTCCGATAATTAAAGCAAGGCCGTCTGAAAATGTTTAATAAAGACAACGGTTTTCAGACGGCTTCAGGCACAGTTATCTCTGAAACCGTCCGCCTTTAATCTGCATACCGTCAGCGTTCAGCTTGTAGGCAAGGCTGTGGTTGCGCAGGGCGTGGGTCAGGGCGACGGCGAGACCGTCGGCGGCATCCGCCTGCGGTGTACCGGACAAACCGAGCATCTGCACCACCATGTGCTGTACCTGCTCTTTCGCCGCCTTACCCTTGCCGACCACCGCCTGCTTAACCTGCAGGGCGGTATATTCGTACACCGGCAAGCCCCGCATCACCAATGCCGCCAACGCTGCGCCCCTCGCCTGTCCCAACATCAGCGTGGCCGCCGGATTGACATTAACAAACACTTGTTCCACCGCCGCCTGATTGGGACGGTATAATTCAATGATTTCACGGATGTTTTCGCAAATCACGCCAATCCGCCCCGCCAACTCGTCAGCGGGAATGGTTTTGATGCAGCCTGAGGCGACATATTGATAATCTCGGCCGCACACATCAATGATGCCGAAACCGGTAATCCGGCTGCCGGGATCGATGCCTAAAATGCGTTGGGTTTTCCGGTTCATCTGCGGTGCAATCATCATTGATTTTCATAAGGCGGCAACAGTCTGTGCTGCAATGCCGGTAAACGGGTGCGGACGCTGTTCAGTCTGGCCGCTTCCAAATCGGCAACAATCACGCCCTCGCCCTCCACCCGTTCTGCCAACACTTCGCCCCACGGGTCGATAATCATGCTGTGGCCGAAAGTGCGGCGGCCGCTTTCGTGTTTGCCGCCTTGCGCCGAGGCGACTACATAACATTGGTTTTCCACTGCACGGGCTTTGAGCAGCAGTTCCCAGTGCGCCTGACCGGTGGTGTAGGTAAACGCCGCCGGCAACATCAAAACCTCAAACGGCTGCTGGGCGCGGAAAAATTCGGGGAAACGCAAATCGTAACATACCCCCGCCGCCACGCCGACCCCGCCGATATTGAAATGCGGCACTTCGCAACCGGCGCTGATGGTATCGGCTTCGGCGTAGCGTTCGCCCAAACCGGAAAAGCCGAACAAGTGCATTTTGTGGTAATGCTCGGCCAGCGTACCGTCGGGCAGATAAATCTGAAGCGTATTCATTACCTTACCGGCTTCGCTGCTGACCAGCGGAATCGTACCGCCGAATAACACCACGCCGCAATGGCGGGCAGTGTCGCTTAAGGCCGTCTGAATTTCGCCCTTGCCGGCTTCTTCCGCCCACGCCAGTTTGTCGGTATCGTTTTTTCCCATCAGCGGCCAATATTCGGGCAGCAGCACCCACTCCGCCCCCCGTTCCGCCGCCTCGGCAACCAGCCGCCGCATGGCGGCAATATTTTGCGCAACATCGGTTGATGACACCATCTGCACCGCCGCCGCCCGTATGGTTTTCTGCATCACGCTCTCCCCAATAGAATATTGCCGCCAGTTTACCACAAGCACCGTCTGCGGTTGCAGCGGCTGTTGGGCGGAAGGATACATGTTTACACTTGCCTGAAACAATAAAATACCCGAAAACGCTGCGCCGCCGCCTGTATTACTTTATTATTCATTTCACTATATAATGTTCAAGCCGTCTGCATAAAGCCCTTGTTTTCAGACGGCCTTCCGACAACAACAATAAAGCCGCCGCTATGCACGAATTTTCCCTCGCACCCATCGTTATCGTTTTGCTCGTTTCCGTGATTACCGTGATTTTCTGTCGGAAACTCAATATCCCTTCCATGCTGGGCTATCTTTTGGTCGGCTTTATCGCCGGTCCGAGTATGCTGCACCTGATTCCCAAAAATCAGGCAACCGATTATTTGGGCGAAATCGGCATTGTGTTTCTGATGTTCAGCATCGGTTTGGAATTTTCCCTCCCCAAACTCAAAGCCATGCGCCGCTTGGTGTTCGGACTGGGCGGGCTGCAGGTAGTGATAACCATGCTGTCGGTAATGGGCGTACTGATGGCGCTGGACACGCCGTTTAACTGGGCATTCGCCACCGCCGGCGCACTGGCCATGTCGTCCACCGCCATTGTCAGCCGCATTCTTTCCGAAAAAACCGAATTGGGCCAGCCGCACGGTCAAATGGCAATGGGCGTTTTGCTGATGCAGGACATCGCCGTTGTCCCTCTGATGATTCTGATTCCGGCGCTCGCCGGCGGCAGCAGCGGCAATCTGTGGGCAGAACTCGGCTGGGCGGCGCTGAAAATGATTGCCACCCTGAGCATTCTGTTTTTAATCGGCAACCGGGTGATGTCGCCGTGGTTCAGAATGGTCGCCAAACGCAAATCGTCCGAATTGTTCATGATTAACGTACTGCTGGTTACCTTGGGCGTGGCCTATCTGACCGAACTGGAAGGCCTGTCGCTGGCATTGGGCGCATTTGTTGCCGGTATGCTGCTCTCGGAAACCGAATACCGCTTCCAAGTGGAAGACGACATCCGCCCGTTTCGGGACATTCTGCTCGGCTTTTTCTTTATCACCGTCGGCATGAAACTCGACCTACAGGCGCTGATCAGCGACTGGCAGCTGATTTTGGTGCTGCTGGCCATTTTGGTGCTGCTGAAAGCGCTGGTGGTGTTTATCATCGCCCACCGTATGCGCAACCCTGTCGGCGACAGCCTCAAAGCAGCGCTGTATCTGGCGCAGGGCGGCGAATTCGGCTTTGTAATGCTGGCGATTTCCAGCAAAATCAACATGGTTTCCACCGAATTGGAACAGGCCGCCACCGCCGCCGTATTACTTTCGATGGTGATTGCACCGTTTTTGCTCGAAAGCAGCGACAAAATCGTCAACCGCTTTGTGAAATCCAGCTGGGACATGAAAGCGCTCAACCTGCACACCATGCTGGTGGCCACCATGAACAAATCCGACCACGTCCTGATTATCGGCTTCGGACGGGGCGGCCAAACCGTCGGCAGGATTCTGGCCGAACAAAATATCCCCTACTTCGCCCTCGACTTAGACGTAGAACGGGTGCAGATTGCCCGCAGCGCCGGCGAACCGGTATCCTTCGGCGATGCCAAACGCCGGGAAGTATTGGAAGCCGCCGGATTGGGGCGTGCCAAAATGGTGGTGCTGACCCTCAACAATATGCACGAAACCCAGCATGTATTGAACAACATCATTTCCATGCACCCGTCGATGCCGGTGTATGCCCGTGCCATTAACGACGATTATGTCGGCATTTTCACCGATATGGGCGCAGAAGAAGCCGTTTCCGACACCAAAGAAACCAGCCTCGCACTCGCCGGTTACGCCATGCTCGCACACGGCGCACCTTACAACAAAGTCTATCAGACCATTACCAACATCCGCCGCAGCCGCTACGCCTCGCTGGGCGACTTATTCAGCGGCAGCGACGACGATACCGGCTTTTCGGAAGAAGGCAAAACCGTTGTCCGCTACGCCTTCGCCCTCAGCGACAACGCCGCCGCCGTCGGCAAAACCATTGCCCAACTTCCTATCCAAAGTTGCCATATCCGCCTGCTGTTTGTCCGCCGCAACACCGGCCGCATCGACAACCTAGCGCCCGAATTTGTCTTGCAAACAGGCGACATTTTAGTAGTTGCGGGCAAAAAAGAAGAAATAATTTCTTTTGAAAACTGGAGCTTGCAGGGACACTTCTGATTATCAAAAAATAAACCTTGCCAAAAAGCCGCTTTTTTGATTTAATAGCGACTTCGCAAATTTGCGCCACGGGTGATTAGCTCAGTTGGTAGAGCGTCTGCCTTACAAGCAGAATGTCGGCGGTTCGACTCCGTCATCACCCACCAAGTTTTCAAGTTTATTGCTCCTTGCAGTAAATGCGCGGTGGTAGCTCAGTTGGTTAGAGTATCGGCCTGTCACGCCGAGGGTCGCGGGTTCGAGCCCCGTCCGCCGCGCCAACTTCCAGAAAAACACTTAACGGTGTTTTTTGTTTTAACAGAGAACGGATAACTTTATTAGTCTTTTCTCTGAAAAGGGTGATTAGCTCAGTTGGTAGAGCGTCTGCCTTACAAGCAGAATGTCGGCGGTTCGACTCCGTCATCACCCACCAAGTTTTCAAGTTTATTGCTCCTTGCAGTAAATGCGCGGTGGTAGCTCAGTTGGTTAGAGTATCGGCCTGTCACGCCGAGGGTCGCGGGTTCGAGCCCCGTCCGCCGCGCCAACTTCCAGAAAAACACTTAACGGTGTTTTTTGTTTTAACAGAGAACGGATAACTTTATTAGTCTTTTCTCTGAAAAGGGTGATTAGCTCAGTTGGTAGAGCGTCTGCCTTACAAGCAGAATGTCGGCGGTTCGACTCCGTCATCACCCACCAAATATCAACGGCCTTACAAATGTAAGGCCGTTTTACTGTTTGCTGTCAAATCAACCATCTTGGAAAGAAACCAACGCTCCTGTAGTTAAGACACCGGTTTCCATACAAAAACAGGCATAGGTTACGGTTAGCAAGGCACGAACGTAACCAACAAAATCTTATGTTTCAATTTTCTAAATAATGTTGGGTCTCGACCCAACCTACGCCCTGTTTAAAAACCGTATGAATGATTCAGTGCATTCACTATAAATAAACAAGGCCGTCTGAAAATCAACATCGGCATTTTCAGACGGCCTTGTTTTAGCTGTTTGCCAAACCGGAATCAATAATGCGGCGGGATTTCGTCACGCAGGCTGTATGCGTTGCCTTCGTCGGCGTTTTTGTCCTGCATTCTGCGGTACAGCAGGCGCAGTTGTTCCTGTTGCAAATCCAGCGTCTGCTGCATATCGGCAACGATGGTGTTCAAACTGTCGATTAAATCTGCCTGCAAGGCCGTCTGAATTTCGAGTTCGGTAATGCGGTGTTCCCAATCGTTCATCACAACACCATGGCAGCAATCCAACCGGCGGCCAGCAGCGGCAGGTTGTAGTGGATAAAGGTCGGAATCACCGAATCACGGATATGGTCGTGCTGGCCGTCCACATTCAAGCCCATGGTCGGACCGAGCGTGGAGTCGGAAGCGGGCGAACCGGCATCGCCCAGCGCACCGGCGGTGCCGATAATGGCAACGGTTGCCAGTGGCGAGAAGCCGAGGCTCAGGCACAGCGGCACATAAATAGCGGTGATAATCGGCAAAGTGGAAAACGACGAGCCGATACCCATGGTTACCAGCAGGCCGACCACCAACATCGCAAACGCCGCCAGTCCTTTGCTGCCGCCGAACATCGCCATGCTTCCCTCAACCAACGGCTGAATATCGCCGGTGGCTTTCATCACAGCGGCGAAACCTTGAGCGGCAATCATCACAAAGCCGACCATCGCCATCATGCGGATACCGGCACCGAATACATCGTTGGCATCGCTGCGTTTAATCACACCCAAGGTCATAAATACGGCAAAACCGAGCATCGCACCCAGCAACAGAGCTTCATCGTACAACAACTGAATGGCGAAACACACGGCAATCGCAATCGCTGCAACCAAGCTGCGGTAAGGCGACGGCGCAGGGTGTTCGACATTGGCGTTTTCCATATCCACCTGATTATTTTGATAGAAACGGGGTTTGCGGTAATGAACAAACGCCAGCAGCAGGCCAACAACCATGCCCAAAGCGGGAATCGCCATCGCCTGCATTACATTAATGCCCTGCGTATCCATACCGGCGGCACGGATATTGCCCAACATGATTTCGTTCAAGAAAATAGCGCCGAAACCATACGGCAAAAACATATAAGTCGTTACCAAACCAAAAGTCATCACGCAGGCAATCAAACGGCGGTCAACCTGCAGACGGTTGAACACCAGCAGCAGCGGCGGCACAATCATCGGAATAAAGGCAATGTGAATCGGCACAACGTTTTGACTCATCACGCCCATCACCAACAAAATGCCCAGCAGCAACCATTTGATTTTCGCCCCGCCGCCATTGACGTGGTCGGGACGGTTGCCCGAATTGAGTTTGCGGATGATCGAACCGGCAAGCTGCTGCGGCAAGCCCGAATGGGTAATCGCCATCGCAAATGCGCCGAGCATGGCATAAGAAAGCGCAATTTTCGCCCCGCCCGCCAAGCCGTTTTGAAACACGGTGATAATCCCCTCCTGCGACACCTTGCCCGCCGCACCGGCAATATCCGCCACCGGCATACCGGCCACCAAGCCGCCGACAAATGCGCCGATGACCAAACTGAGTACAACGTGTATCCTCGCCAGCGACAAAGCCAGCATAACAATGACTGCAATTACTACGGCATTCATGCCTGTTTCTCCGTTTACGTTAAATTTTGCTTAAAAGAGTTAATATAACGTTTCACAGACGGGCTGACAAGGCAACAGCAAAAATCATGCCGTCTGAAAAGCGGATATTTCCGTTTTCAGACGGCATAAATCATAGATGAACCGAAAAAATATAACAGCATTAACAAACCACCCTTTCCCGTCCCGCCAGCGGGACGGGGAATAGCTTGCCGTCTGAAAACATAGTTTCTGCGAAACTAAAATCACCGTTCCTACAATGCGCTCTGCGTAGCGCCCTACTCTGCGTCAAGGCCGTTGGCTTTGAGCAATGCTTTCAGCTGCTGCGCCACCTGTTCTTCTTTCAACAGGCGTACCAACTCGTGGCGCACCAGTTCAAACGGCGGTGCTTCCGGCACTCGGTCGGTTTTGCTCAATTTAAAGAGATAAAACCGATCGCCCAGCTTCACCGGCTCGCGGGTTACTTCGCCCCGGTTCAGGTTTTCAACCACGCTTTGCAGCGGCTCGGGCAATTTGCTTTCCGGCGAAAACAGATGATCAGGAACGGTCGGCTCGGCGCTCGGATAACGCTTCGCCAATTCGTCAAACGACAAACCTTTGCGCAGCAGCGCCAAGGCTTCCTGCGCAGCGGCTTCGCTCGGGAAAGCGGCTTCCTGAAGCTGAATCAGCAGGGTTTTGCGGTCGTAGAAGCGGCGCAGTTCGGCATCGGAAACTTCTATCTGCTTTTGCAGATATTCGGTGTATTGTCCGGCATAAAACTCGGCTTCCATGTTTTTGAAATGAATCTGCACTTCCGGGTCTTTGTCCAAACCCAGCTTCAACGCTTCGTTTTTCAACACTTCCAGAGTCTGTAACTGTCGGGTTACCTGATTGCGGATGACTTTGCCGTCTGCACCGGCCGCCGCTTCGCCGCCTTGCTGTAAAACGGTACGCACTGCGGCATCGATGCGTTCGGGCGCAATTTCGGGAGCGGCAACTGCCAGAGAAGCCGCCGCTGCGGTCAGCCATATCAGGCTGCGGGTATATTTCATGGTTTTACTCCGCCGCTGTTTTATTTAGCGGGTTGGATTTTGGCTTTTTGCAGCAGGCTGCCGACGGCTTGGTCGATGCGTTGCGCCTGCAGGCTTTGGGCGATTTCGCCTTTCAGCTGTTCATAAGCCGGCACTTGCAGCGCTCGGCGGTCGTTGACATAAAACACGCTGAACACCTGCCCTGCGGCAACCGGTGCGGAAACGCCGCCTTTTTTCAAATCTTTCACCGCTGCGTACACCGGCGGTGCGGACTGTTGCAAATCTTTCAGCGGCACAGGGGCAAACAGTTCTTGGCTTTGTTTGCGCTGTTCGTCCAAAGAATAGCGTTTGAACACGTCGGCAAAGCCTTTTTTGGCTTTCAGCTCGGCAACGGCTTTTTGCGCTTCGGCTTGGGTTTTGGTTACGATTTCGCCCAACAAGACTTCGTCGCTGCCTTTATAGTGGTCGGCAAACTGCTGATAAGCGGCTTTCACGTCTGCTTCGGCAACCGGCGCTTGGGCGGCAATGTGTGCGGCATAGGCCTGACCGAGCAGTTCGCTTTCAAATACTGCCCATTCGGTTTTGAAACCGGCCTGTTTGTCGGCACCGGATTTTTTGGCTTCGGCACGGGCGGTTTCCAACGCTTTGCGGTACTCGGCGCTTTGGTCGAGTTTCAGGCGTTTGGCTTCTTGGGCGACTGCGGTACGCACCACTTGGCCTTCGGTCAGATATTGGCGCAATTCGGCGGAATCCCGAACTTGCTGATTGGCGGCCATGACTTTGACTTGACTGTCAATAACGCTGCTGTCAATCGCTTCGCCGTTGACGGTTACCAAGGTTTGGGCAAACAGGCTGCCGGACAGTGCGGCCAGCAGCAATGCGGAAAATCGGATTTTGTTCATGGGTTTCTTTCTTGAAAAATCGGTTGTCAGGATTGGGCGTATTCTTCGGGCGTTTGCGCTTTGATGCTCAAGGCATGAATCAGGCCGTCTGAAAACAGGTCTTGCAACAGGTTTTTAATCATGCGCTGGCGGTTGAGTCGGCTCACGCCTGCAAATTCAGGGCTGACGGCCAGCACGGCATAATGTCCGCCGCCTTTGTTGCCTGCGTGGCCGATATGCAGATGGCTCTCATCGGTAAAGGCAAACGCCGTCAGATTGAGGCTTTTCAGACGGCCTTCGATGGCTTGGCGCATATCGCTCATTTAAATACTGCCTTGAATGGTTTGATCAATACTTCTTCATACACGCCGGCATCGACATACGGGTCTTGTTCCGCCCATTCTTGAGCAGCATCCAGCGATTCAAACTGCGCCACAATCAGGCTGCCCGATACCCGTTCGGGGTTTTCCGGCAAGGGATTCGGGCCGGCGGTCAGCAGGCGGCCTTGTTCTTTCAGCTTTTCCAAACGTGCCAAGTGCGCCGGACGTGCCGCCATGCGTGCTTCATGCACATCTTCGCCATCGGTCGCCAACAGCATAAAATAATCCATTGTTTTCCCTTTCTTAATGTTTGTCGGATAAATGTCGGCTCAAGTATAAAGCCTGAGCCAGAATAAAAACAATCATCAAACCGCTCGAGCCGAACAGTTTGTAATTCACCCACTGCGCTTCGCTGAAATGTTGAAACACGAAAATATTGGCACAACCCATAAAAATCAAGAACGCCGTCCACGCATAAGTCAGATGGGTCCACACTGCCTGCGGCAACGATAATTCTTTGCCCATCGTGGCTTTCAGCCCGTTTTTGCCCATCAGGTGGCTGCCCAGCAACACCGCTGCACCCAGCCAGAACAACACGGTCGGTTTCCACATGATGAAGCGTTTGTCTTTCAGCAGAATCGTCGCCCCGCCCATCACCACAATCAGAATCAGGCTGACCCACTGCATGGTATCCAGCCGCCCGTTTTTCTTATACGCCCAAACCGCCTGCAGCACACCGGCCGCCAAAGCCGCCGCCGTTGCCAGAATCATGTCTTTGGTCAGCGAATAAATCGCAAAAAACAGAATAACGGCAAATAAATCGCTTAAAACTTTCATAAATCCATCGTCAATCAGACCGTAAAGCCCCAATCATACAGGCTGCAGCAAAGTTTTGCACCATCGGCAAGCGGCACCGCAGCCGTCAGGCCGTCTGAAAACTGAAAATATCGTGCATTCATTTTCAAATATAGCAGAATAAGCCGTTTTCAGACGGCATCACGCCAACATCGGTTATAATTCCCGTTTCCGACCCATTTCCCCAACCGCCATGTCCCCACACCACGCCCCCAAACAACGCTGGGCCTTAACCCTTGCCTACGACGGCAGCCGCTTTTACGGTTTTCAAAAACAGGCCGACGGCATTGCCACCGTGCAGGCGGCACTCGAACACGCCCTCAGCCGCATCGCCCAAGAACCCATCACCGTTACCGCCGCCGGCCGCACCGACACCGGCGTACACGCCAGCGCCCAAGTCGTCCACTTCGACACCGCCGCCGAGCGGGTACCGCAGGCATGGATACGGGGCGTAAACGCCCATTTGCCGCAGGGCATCGCCGTGTTGCACGCCCAAACCGTCGCCCCCGAATTTCACGCCCGTTTCGATGCCAGCGGGCGGCATTACCGCTATCTGCTGCAATCCGCTCCTGTGCGTTCGCCGCTGCTCATCGGCAAAGCCGGTTGGACCCACTACCCGCTCGACCTTGCCGCCATGCAGCAGGCTGTGCAGCATTTAGTCGGCGAACACGATTTTTCTAGCTTCCGAGCCGCCCAGTGCCAAGCCAAATCGCCGGTCAAAACCATTTATCATGCCCATATCGACGGCACGCCCGAATGCTACAAACTCGACCTGCACGGCAACGCCTTTCTGCACCATATGGTACGCAACATCATGGGCGCATTGGTTTATGTCGGCAGCGGCAGAATGAGTCCGCAGGCATTCGCCGGTTTGATTGCCGAACGCAGCCGCCTCAAAGCCCCGCCCACCTTTATGCCCGACGGGCTTTACCTCACAGGCGTGGATTATCCGCCTCACTTCGGTATCACCCCGCCCCAAATCCCAGCGTGGCTGTGAGCAACGTTTGCAACACGACAAAACAGGGCAATGCCGTCTGAAAACCGAAGGTTTCGCTAAAACGAGCAAAGCGAGTTTCTGCGAAGCGATAGTGGATTCACTGAATAATCCATGCAATTTAATCCGGCACTCGTAGGGTCGCACCAAAGCACGCACCTGCCCTGTGCGTTTTATATCGAAGCCGTCTGAAAATCTGATTTTAGCTTCGCAGAAACTCGTTACACTCGTTTTAGCGAAACCTTTGGTTTTAGCTGCGCAGAAACTCGCTACGCTCGTTTTAGCGAAACCTTCGGTTTTCAGACGGCTTAGATAAGCATTGGCATACTCATCATTTGAATGGTGCGTTTACTATCGTGAATTCACTTTAAAGTATTACAGCGTTGGCTCGCCTAGCCGTACTACCTGTACTGTCTTCGGCTCGCCGCCTTGTACTACTTTTAAAGTGAATCCACTATATAATCAATCAGTTTTACCCTTACTCACCATTTCCCATGCCGTTTCCACCGCCACCATCAGGCTTCCCGAATCGGCCTTGCCGCTACCGGCCAAATCAAGCGCCGTGCCGTGATCGACTGAGGTGCGGACAAACGGCAACCCCAGCGTAATATTCACGCCCTGCCCGAAACCGGCATATTTGAGGGTCGGCAATCCTTGGTCGTGATACATCGCCAGCACCGCATCGCCGTTTTTCAGCATAAACGGCTGAAACACCGTATCGGCGGGATACGGGCCTTTGGCGTCAATGCCCTCGGCCTGCAGGTTTTCCAGCGCAGGGATAATAATATCGATTTCCTCATGCCCCAAATGGCCGCCCTCGCCGGCGTGGGGATTGAGGCCGGTAACCAGTATGCGTGGGGTGGCAATCCCGAATTTGTGTTTTAAATCATGGTGCAAAATGCGGGCAACGCTCTCGACCAAAGGCTGCGTAACAGCGGCGGCGATGTCTTTCAGCGGCAAATGGGTCGTTACCAAAGCCACCCGCAAACCGCCGCCCGCCAACATCATCACCACTTGCGGCGTGCCGCTTTTTTCGGCAAGGTATTCGGTGTGTCCGCTGAAAAAACCGCCGCCCGCCATGCCTTCGTTAATCACGCCTTTGTGCAGCGGCGCAGTAACCATCGCCGCAAACAGGCCGTCTGAAATGCCTTGATATGCCGTGTCCAACAGTTGCAGCACATAATCAGCATTGGCCGGATTGAGCCTGCCCGCTTCGCAGGCGGCGTTCAGCGGAATATGGTACACGTCTAACACGCCTTTTTCAGGCTTTTCAGACGGCCTTCCCGCCTGAAAATCACGCAATACCACCTCTTTGCCCAATGCGGCGGCACGCCGGCGCAACAGATCTTTGTCGCCCAAGACCACGCAGCGGCAAGGCAAATCGGCAAACGCCAAATCCAAACAGATATCGGGGCCGATGCCCGCAGGCTCGCCACTGGTAACGGCTAAAATCGGGGTCATGTCAGTGTTCCTTTTTTTGTTGTCGGGACGGAATAAATTTAACGCTGAATTTTTCGACAACATCTTAATTTATCAATACTATTTCCGTACGCAGCGGCTGCGGAAATCGCTCTGCTCCACATCAAAATGCTGTTTATCCAAACGGGTTACGGTATAGGTTTGCGGCGTATGGTCTTGCACTGCCTGCTGCAACAGGGCAAACAGGGCTGTTTCTTCTGCCTGTAATTCGGGCGAGGCTGCCAATGCTGCCGATGTTTCATCGCTGTAACGGCGTTCGATACTTGCCTGTTGCGGCGTTTCCGTCAGTTTCTGCTTGTTCAGCGACCATGTTCCATCGCCCTCAATCGCATAAGCCCATTCCGAACCGTCTGCCGCTTTAATCCGAACCAGCTCTTTTGCCTGAAATGTGCCGTCGGCACGGTAAACCGTTTCCGTTTCGCCCTGTGCGATTTCTGCCCGGGTTTCGCAATGCCATCCGCCGACCAGATTTTTCGGCGACACGCCCGCTGCCTGCGCTGCAGTGCATACCAAAAGAGCGGCTGAAATACTGAGTTGCTTCATCATAACCGTGTCTTTCAAATTTTTCTGCTTAAAAATGAAAAGTAAATGATAACATATTCTATTTAATATATCGTGCAATCCACCCAAGCCGTCTGAAAACGGTATGTTCAGACGGCCTCGGCTGATTTTTCCGGCAAGGTCGGTAAAATTCCGCCATACTTTTGTTTTGAAAATCACTTACCGACTCTATGCTGACCCGCCAAATGATTTTAGACTATGCCGCCGAACGTTACGGCGTGCCGCCTGATTTTCCGTGGGCGAAACACCCTGCTTATGCCGTTTTGCGCCACCGTGCGGCGCACCGGCGCTGGTTTCGCTGCTGATGAATATTCCTGCGGCCAAACTGGGGCTGCCGAATGGTTCGGATACCGAGATTATCAATCTGAAATGCGAACCTGCCCTGCTCGGCGGCCTGCGCCAAAGCAGCGGCGTGTATCCTGCGTATCATATGAATAAGGAACATTGGTTCAGCTTGGATTTGAACAGTGATTTTGCGGCGGAAGAAGTGTTGCGGCTGCTGGATTTGAGTTTTGATTTAACCCGCTGAGGCCGTCTGAAAACCGCTGTTGCGGCATTCGTTCGGTTCAACGCCCGAACAAATGGCCGATCATTTCTATCTGTTCTTCGCTGACTTCTGCGCCCAATTTTGCCGCCACCGCCCATTCGCCGCTCAAGCCGTATTGTTCGGTGCATTCTGCCCATTTTTCCGCCCGCACTTCATCACCGGCTTTGTCGGGTAGGGTTGGGGATTTGATGATGGTCTGTAATTTGGGATTCATGTTGCTTCCTTTGCTGCCAACAATAATGCCGTCTGAAAAGTGCATTTTCAGACGGCATTGGATTTGGCCCGGCGGTTTTACGCCTGCCTTAGTCTTTCAGTTTTGCCAACTGGGTTTGCACTTTCGCCATTTTGTCTTCCAACTCTGCCAATTCGGCTTTGTCTTTTTCCACCAGATGTGCCGGTGCTTTTTCGGTGTAGCCGGGTTTGGAGAGTTTGGCGTTGAGTTTGTCGAGGGCTTTTTGCAGCTTCTCGGCTTCTTTACCCAAACGTGCGGTTTCGGCGGCTTTGTCGATTTCTACTTTCAACATCAGGCGTGCGCCGTTGCAGACGGCGACGGGTGCGTCTTCGCTTTCGGGTAAGGTTTCGACCAATTTGGCTTCGGTCAGTCGGGTCAGTGCCGGAAGGTATTTGAGCAGGTCTGCCAAATCGCTGCCGCCTTCGACAAACAGCGGTGCTTTCACGTTCGGGGCTATGCCCATTTCGCCGCGCAGGTTGCGCACTGCGCCTGCCAAGTCTTGCAGGGCGGTGATTTTGTCGAATGCGGCGGGAACGATTTTGCCGTTATCCGCCTGCGGGTAGGCGGCAAGCATAATGCTGTCGGTGTGTTTGGCGTTGGCGAGCGGGGCAACGGTCTGCCATAACTCTTCAGTGATGTACGGCATAATCGGGTGCAGCAGGCGCAAAATGGCTTCCAATACCCGAACCAGTGTGCGGCGGGTGGTGCGTTGGGTGGTCGGACAGCCGGTTTGGATTTGCACTTTCGCCAATTCGATATACCAGTCGCAATATTCGTTCCACACAAATTCATACAGGGTTTGGGCGGCAAGGTCGAAGCGGTAGGTTTCAAAGGCTTCGGCAACGGCGGCTTCGGTCTGTTGCAAGCGGCCGATAATCCATTGGTCGGCAAAAGTAAACGCCAAAGGCTGGGTTTCGTCTTGACCGCAGTCTTTGCCTTCGGTGTTCATCAGCACGAAGTTGGTGGCGTTCCACAATTTGTTGCAGAAGTTGCGGTAGCCTTCGGCACGTTTGAAGTCGAAATTAACGCTGCGACCAAGGCTGGCATAGCTTGCCATCGTGAAACGCAATGCGTCGGCACCGAATACGGGAATGCCCTCAGGGAACAGTTTTTTGGTGGCTTCGACCACTTGCGGTGCTTTTTCGGGGCGGCGCAGGCCGGTGGTGCGTTTTACCAATAATTGTTCCAAATCAATGCCGTCAATCAAATCGACAGGGTCAATCACGTTACCTTCGGATTTGGACATTTTTTTGCCTTCGTGATCGCGCACGATGCCGTGAATGTACACGTCTTTAAACGGCACTTTGCCGGTGAAGTGGGTGGTCATCATAATCATGCGCGCCACCCAGAAGAAGATGATTTCGTAGCCGGTTACCAATACATTGCTCGGCAAAAAGGCTTTGAGTTCATCGGTTTCAGACGGCCAGCCGAGCGTAGAAAACGGCACCAAAGCCGATGAGAACCATGTATCCAATACGTCTTCATCACGGGTCAGACCGGTTTTGCCCGCCAGTTTTTCGGCATCTTCCTGATTGCGGGCAACATACACATTGCCTGCTTCGTCATACCATGCCGGAATTTGGTGTCCCCACCATAATTGGCGGGAAATGCACCAGTCTTGGATATTGTTCATCCATTGGTTGTAGGTATTGACCCAGTTTTCGGGGATAAAGCGGACTGCGCCGCTGTCCACCGCTTTTTTGGCTTTGTCGGCAAGGCTCAAGCCTTTGAATTCGCTGTCGGGTTCGCCGCCGTTCGGTGCGGCGGACATGGCGACAAACCATTGGCTGGTGAGCATGGGTTCAATCACCGAGCCGGTGCGGTCGCCTTTCGGAGTCATCAGGGTATGCGGTTTCACTTCCGCCAGTAAACCTTGTTCCTGCAAATCGGCAACAAGCTGTTTGCGGGCGGCAAAACGATCCAAGCCTGCGTATGATTCGGGTAGGGCAAAGCCTTGTTGCGCTTCGCCTTTGAAATTGAACACTTCGGCTTGGGCGAGGATTTTCGCTTCCAAGTCAAACACATTAATCAGGGCGGTATCGTGGCGTTTGCCGACTTCGTAGTCGTTGAAGTCGTGCGCCGGCGTGATTTTCACGCAGCCCGTGCCGAAATCTTTTTCGACATATTCGTCGGCAATCACGGGAATGGTGCGGCCGGTCAGCGGCAGGGTTAATTGTTTGCCGATTAAGTGGGTATAGCGTTCGTCTTCGGGATTGACGGCAACGGCAACGTCGCCCAGCAGCGTTTCGGGACGGGTAGTCGCCACAATCACGGCTTCGCTCGGATTGTCCGCCAGCGGATAGCGGATGTGCCACATCGAGCCTTGTTCTTCCACGCTTTCCACTTCCAAATCGGAAACCGCCGTTCCCAATACGGGATCCCAGTTCACCAAGCGTTTGCCCCGATAAATCAGACCTTGCTCATACAGGCGCACGAATACTTCGCTGACGGTTTCGGCACGCACGTCGTCCATCGTGAAATATTCCCGTGTCCAATCGGCGGAGCAGCCCACACGGCGCATTTGCTCGGTAATCGTGCCGCCCGACTGCTCTTTCCATTCCCACACTTTCTCAAGGAATTTTTCGCGCCCCAAATCGTGGCGGGACACGTTTTGCGCCGCCAGTTGGCGTTCAACCACAATCTGCGTGGCGATACCGGCATGGTCGGTACCCGGAATCCATGCGGTGTTACAGCCCTTCATGCGGTAGTAGCGGGTGAGGCCGTCCATAATCGTTTGGTTGAACGCATGACCCATGTGCAGCGTACCGGTTACGTTCGGCGGCGGCAGTTGGATGGAAAATGCGGGTTTGGATAAATCCATATTCGGTTGGAAATAGCCTCGGCTTTCCCAGTTGCGGTAATGTTTGGATTCGATTTCGGCGGGATTGTATTTGTCTAACATGATGGATATCGATATTGAATGCAGTCAAGAATATCGGGATTATAACGCAAAAAGGCCGTCTGAAAACGCTGTTTCCGTTCCCGTTTTGCTTTCAGGCAAAAAGGAAGGGATTCGGCGTTTTCAGACGGCCTCAAACCGGCAGCTTCAGGCTGCGGGTTTATTTTTTCTTATTGATGGCTTTGGCTTCTTTTTTCAAATCGGCATACAAATCGGCGTGTTTCTCTTTCAACAGCGCCAATACGGTCATATCGTTCTGATTCACGTTGGCAAGGTTGATGCGCTCGACGTGTACCAAACGCAGCAGCTCGCGCACGGGCTTGGGCATATTGCGGCCGGATTCATAGCGTGAACCGCCCGACTGGGTTACCCCGATTTGCCCCCAAAAATCAATTTGGTTCAAACCGAGTTTTTTGCGGATTTCGCGGATATTGTCAATTTTTGCAAACGACTTCATGATTTTATCCTTTTCAATTATTGTATGTGAACATAAGCGTAACAGATGATTGTCGGAAAGCCGCCCTGTTCGGGCAGCTTATGCGGTTGAATTATACAGATTTACAGGCACTTATCATCACCAAATTTGCGTTCGGATAAGCGATTGACATTTGCGCCGATAAAATACAGATAAATCAATATATTATTTGTGTATGTAAATTATCTGTCTGAAATCTTTACATAATCTTTCATCTGTTTGGATTAAGGTTTGCCGCTGGCGGGGCTGACGGTCAGGATTTCGTAACCGGTTTCGGTTACCAGCACTTCATGTTCCCACTGCGCAGAAAGCGAACGGTCTTTGGTAACCACCGTCCAACCGTCGTTGAGAATGCGCAGATGGCGTTTGCCCTGATTAATCATCGGCTCGATGGTGAAAATCATGCCCGGCTGCAACACCAGCCCCTGTCCTCTGCGGCCGTAATGCACCACCTGCGGTGCTTCGTGAAAGCCCCTACCGATGCCGTGGCCGCAAAATTCCTGCACCACTGAATAACCGGCGTTTTCGGCAACGCTCTGGCAGGCATAGCCGACATCGCCCAAAGTCGCACCCGGCTTCACCGCCTCAATCCCCGCCATCATCGAAGCGTGGGTTACGTCAATCAGACGTTGGGCAATCGGGCTGATTTTGCCCACGGCAAACATCCGGCTGGAATCGCCGTGAAAACCGTCTTTTTTAATCGTCAGATCGATGTTGATGATGTCGCCCTCTTTCAGCGGCTTATCGTCGGGAATGCCGTGGCAAATCACGTGATTGACGGAAGTGCAGCAGGATTTCGGATACGGCGGATTGCCGTAGTTGAGCGGCGCAGGATAGCCGCCCTGCACATTGACATGGTAATCGTAAACCAGCTTGTCGATTTCGTTGGTGGTTACGCCCGGTTTGACGAATTGCCCGATATAGTCGAGCGCCTCGGCCACCAAACGACCCAGCTCGCGCATTTTTTCGATTTCTTCAGGGGTTTTGATAATCACTTTATCCATAAGGTTCTTTCATAATTTTCAGACGGCCTTTGTCATCCGCCGTCTGGTTTCAATCGGGTACGCATTGCGTGAAGCCGTCTGAAAACGGGTATAAGGAATGGCTGCAAAGCGGAAAATGCAGGCGTATGCTTCCGCCTGCAAACTGAACGCACGGCAAGCAACGAACCACCCTTCCCTTTCCCATCGGCGGGACGGAGGCGGATTGTCGTTACCGGCAAGATTGCAATCCGCCAATCCAACAGCAAAACCGCTCAAACTTATATCGTGGCGTTACTTTAAAAGTAAAAAGTATTACGGCGCAGGTTGGACCTCACCCGACATTATTTCAAAAAACATTGAAAAATAATGTTTTTTCGGATTTCGTCCACACCTTGCCAACCTCAAGCCACACTCGATTTGGTATAAAAAATCCGGCGTTGCAACGATACTCGGGCTTTAAAACAGATTGTCGATCACGTCTTTATGCGCTTTCGGTTCGGCACGGCTTTCGTGGCGGTGTTCGGCTTTCGGCTGCGGTTTGGGTTCGCTTTTCACTTCGCTGCGTTCGTGGCGAACCGGCTGTGTTTCACGGCGGCTTTCGCTGCGGTTTTCACTGTGAATAGCACGGATCGGGGTTTCCCGATTTTCAGCTACGGCGGCAGGCTCTGCGGTTTCAACGCCGGAACGCTCGGTTGTGGCGGCAGTTTCACGCGGGCGGGGTTTCGGTTTCGGAGCAACACGGCGGGGCGGAGGCAGCGGGGCATCGGCGGCAGCGGTATCGCTCTCGGCGCTGTCGTTCTGCTCGGCCGGCGGCTGCGGTTGGAACAAATCCTGTCCGCCGACGGTTGCGGTTTGGCTGTTGCCTTTACCCGGTTTCCACAACTCAACCTGCGTTTGCTGTTCGGTGCGGACGGCTTCGGTGTCTTGGCGGTTGAATGTGCCGAAAATGCCGACCGCCACAATGGCGATGGCCAGCAGGCAGATACCCAACACGGCGTTAATCAGGTGTTTGGGCTTGAGTCGGAATGGTGTGTGTGAATGAGATGCGGGCATAACAAATAATTCTTGTGTGTCATCAACAAGCCGTCATGCCGTCTGAAAATGCAGCAGCTGCGTTTTCAGACGGCATCGGCGGCCAATCATCGAAACGCCTGTCGGGATTGCGGCCCGCAGGCATGTGTTATGGTAAATTATTGCGGCGTATAGTTCTGAAACAGCGTAATCACTTTCTGAACGCCCAGCGTGGTGCTGACTTTCTGCGTTACCAGTGCCTGTTCTTCAGGGGTCAGAATGCCCATCACATAAGTGATGTTGTCGTAAGTAACGATTTTGGTGCGTGCCTGAGTGGCGGCGGATACGCCCAACAGGCTGGTGCGCACTTTGGAAGTTCCCCAAGTATCGGCAACGACATCGTTGATACTGCGTGCCGGCGAAGCCACGGTAATGTAGTTATACACACCTTCGGCGGCCTGTTCGGAACGGGCAATCTGGCCGACAAACTGTTTTTCGCCCTCGCTGGACACTTGGCCGAGCAGCAGCAGACGGCGGTTGTAGCTGACTACGTTCAATTTGGGCGTATAGCCTGCGGTTTGGTTGTTTTGCCGCAGGTAGGACAATGCCGTCTGTTCCACCCGCAGCGCCATCACGTTGTCATCGGTTTGCGCACCGGTGGTGCGGCGGTCGATGGCGGATTTGGTGCCGACGGCGGCACCGCCGACCAATGCGCCCACGCAGCCGCTCAAAACGGTTGCCGCCAATACTGCGGCGAGAACCGGACGGGTGTATTGCTTGATTTTCATAAACGTCCTTTCGGAAAGTTCGGAACACGGGTTGTGCAGCCGGTTTTCTCTGTTAAACAGCGATGATGCCTGCTGCACCGGTTTTCAGACGGCCTATTTTGTCCGCCGACCGAAGCGGATTGTCTCCAAGGCTCAAATGCCTTCCAGCAGCATGGTGTCGATGCAGTCGCACAAGGCGTGAATCAGCAGGATATGGTTTTCCTGAATGCGGGCGGTGCGGGGATACGGCACATTGAGCAAGACATCATTGTCTTTGAGCATGGCGGCGATTTTGCCGCCGTCCCGACCGGTCAGGGCAACAACCTGCATATCCCGTTCGTGGGCGGCTTTAATCGCTTCAATCACATTGCCGGAATTGCCGGACGTGGAAATGCCGACCAATACATCACCTGCACGCCCCAGCGCACGCACCTGTTTGCTGAATACATGGTCGAAACCGTAATCGTTGCCGATGGCGGTGAGCGCCGAAGAATCGGTTGTCAGCGCCACGGCCGCCAGTTCCATGCGCTCCTGCTCGAAACGGCCGGTCATTTCCGCTGCGAAATGCTGGGCATCGGCAGCCGAACCGCCGTTGCCGCAGGCAAGGATTTTGCCGTCGTTCATCAGGCATTGCAGCAGCAGTTCCGCCGCCTGCGCCGTCGGTTCGACCAGCACCTGCGCCGCCTGCTGCTTGGCTTGGATGCTTTCGGCAAAATGCGCTGCTACACGTTCTTGTAATGTCGTCATCTGAATCAACCTGTAATGTTTTTCAACCATTCTATCGATGCCGCACCCTGTATCAGCACGGCATCCAAGCGGCAGTTTGCCTGCGTCAGCCCGTTTTGCTGCAGATAATATTCGGCGCTGCGCTGCATTTTCAACAGTTTGGCGGCGGAAATGCTGTATGCTGCGCCGCCGAAACGGTTGCTGTTGCGGTATTTTACTTCAACAAACACAATCGTGTTACCGTTTTTCACAATTAAATCAATTTCGCCAAACGGGCAATGCCAGTTGCGTGCCACCAGTTTGCAGCCCTGCTGCTGCAAAAATGCCCACGCCGCCTCTTCGCCCGCCACACCCTGTTTGTGCGTCAGCCGCATATTTTTCTCCCTGCAAACCGTCTGTCCCGCAGCTTTTCGACTATAATATAGCGGAAACGGTTTATTTTCCATACAGGGCGGCTATGCCGTAGCATATAAACAGTTTCCGCCCCAGCCTTAATTCTTATTCTTCATTTTCAGACGGCCTCTACCCCATCATGCTGCAAAAATACTATCAAAAAGCCTGCGACAGCCTCAGCCCGCAGACATTATACGTTGTCGCCACCCCCATCGGCAATTTGACCGACATCACCCTGCGTGCGCTGGCGGTATTGAAACACGCCGACATCATCTGCGCCGAAGACACCCGTGTAACCGCCCAACTGCTCAGTGCCTACGGCATTCAGGGCAAACTGGTGAGCGTGCGCGAACACAACGAGCAACAAATGGCGGACAAAATCACCGCCTATCTCGAACAGGGTCTGACGGTCGCCCAAGTTTCCGATGCAGGAACACCCGCCGTGTGCGACCCCGGTGCCAAACTGGCGGCAAGAGTGCGGGCGGCCGGATTTCGGGTTGTTCCCGTGGTCGGTGCCAGCGCCGTGATGGGTGCATTGAGCGTGGCGGGTGTGAGCGAGCCGAGCTTTTATTTCAACGGCTTTTTGCCCGCCAAAGCGGGCGAGCGGCAGAAACTGTTTGAAAATTGGGCAGAAGCCGATTATCCGGTGGTGATGTTTGAAACGCCGCACCGTATCGCCGCCGCCCTCGCCGATATGGCCGCCCTGTTCCCCGAACGGGAATTGATGTTGGCACGGGAAATCAGCAAAACTTTTGAAACCTTCCTCAGCGGCACCGTTGCCGAAATCCAAACCGCCCTGCAAAACGACAGCAACCAAAGCCGGGGCGAAATGGTGCTGGTCCTCCACCCCGCTCCCCGCCAAAAACACAGCGAGCTAGCCGATGCCACCCGCCACGCCATCAGCGTGTTGGCCGCCGAACTCCCCACCAAACAGGCCGCCGAGTTGGCCGCCAAAATTACCGGCGAAAGCAAAAAAGCCCTGTACGATTTTGCCTTGAGTTTGAAAAACGCCGGCTAAGATTCGGGTAAAACCATGCCGTCTGAAAATGCGTTTTTCAGACGGCATGGTTTTGTCTTCCACGCTTTTTAAGCCAGCAACATTTCCTGCATCAATTTCATGCCCCATTGCCAGCCGCCGAGTGTGCCGTCCAGCCGTCCGGCGTGCGGCGACACCAGCAGCCTTGCCCGCCACAAATCGGCGTGTTGCTGCGCCCATTGCCGGTCGCAATCGCCGCTGTTGCCAATCACCAAAGCCGTGCGGCATGGGCAGCGAACCCGTTGCAGGGTATGCACTTCGTCTTGATAAAAGGTTTCGGGTTTGGGCGACACCAAAATCATATTGCACAGGCGTTTCTGCGTCAGCATATCCGCCTGATACAGCCACGCAAGCCATGCGGCCACGCCGCTTCCGTGTGCCACTACGGCGATATGCCGCCCTTTGACTGCTTGGAATGCGGCGGCAATCTGCTGTTGCCATTGGGCAATGGTTTGCGCCGCCGATACTTCCGTGATCTGCACCTGCGGATAACTCGCCGCCCAGCGGTCGAGCCACATCGGCGGCTCGGCGGCATCTCGGACGAGAAACAAGGTCAAATCTTCAAGGGCGTAGGTATCCAACATAATCCGTTATCGTTTCTCTGCAACTCGTTACATTCGTTTTCAGACGGCATACCGCCGAAACTGTTGATTTTCATCATTTGTAATCATACGTTACCACCAACGGCGCATGATCGGAAAATTTTTCGTCTTTGTAAACATGGGCTTCAATGGCTTTTTCCGCCAACTGCGGCGTAACCATCTGGTAATCGATACGCCACCCGACATCTTTGGCATACGCCTGACCCCGGTTGCTCCACCAAGTGTAGCCCGGCGTATCGGGATAAAGCGTGCGCCACATATCGACCCAGCCGAGCCGGTGAATCACTTTGCCTATCCATTCCCGCTCTTCGGGCAAAAAGCCGGAATTTTTCTGATTGCCTTTCCAGTTTTTCAAATCAATGTTTTGATGCGCAATATTCCAGTCGCCGCAAACCACAATATCCCGCCCGGACGCTTTCATTTCTTCCAGCATCGGATAAAACGCATCTAAAAAGCGGTATTTCAACTCTTGCCGCTCGGGAGCGCTGGTGCCGCTGGGCAAATACAGGGAAATCACGCTCAAATTGCCGAAATCGCAGCGTACAAAGCGCCCTTCGCGGTCAAATTCCTCAATGCCCATGCCGATTTGCACATGGTCGGGCTTGGCTTTGCTGTACACCGCCACGCCGCTGTACCCCCGTTTTTCGGCACAATGCCAGTGGCCGTGCATACCGTGCGGATTTTTCATTTCGTCCAACAAATCCGCTTCCTGCGCCTTAAGTTCCTGCACGCACACAATATCGGCACCCGAAGCGGCGATGTATTCCCAAAAACCTTTTTTGTAGGCAGAACGGATACCGTTCACATTGGCAGAGATGATTTTCAGCATAATGGCTTTTCATGTAGTAAAGAATAGCGGCATTGTAACCGAGTTCAGGCCGTCTGAAAAACCGCTCCGTATGGAAAATAAACGATTTCAACGATATAATCCCTCTCACTGCGGTATTTTTGCCGCCCGCCATTTTTCCCACTGATTTTGAAAGCCAAAATATGTCTGATTTCCGCCAAGATTTTCTGAAATTTTCCCTTGAACAAAACGTATTGAAATTCGGCGAATTCACCACCAAAGCCGGTCGTTTGTCGCCGTATTTCTTCAATGCCGGCCTGTTTAATGACGGCGCTGCTACGCTGCAACTGGCGAAATTTTACGCCCAAGCGATTATCGAGAGCAAAGTCGAATTCGACATGCTGTTCGGCCCGGCCTACAAAGGCATTATTCTGGCGGCGGCCACGGCGATGATGCTGGCCGAAAAAGGCGTGAACGTGCCGTTTGCCTACAACCGCAAGGAAGCCAAAGACCACGGCGAAGGCGGGGTGTTGGTCGGTGCGCCGCTCAAAGGACGGGTTTTGATTATCGATGATGTGATTTCCGCCGGCACTTCGGTGCGGGAATCGGTCAAACTGATTGAAGCCGAAGGCGCAACGCCCGCCGCCGTATCTATCGCTTTGGACCGCATGGAAAAAGGCACGGGCGAACTGTCTGCCGTGCAGGAAGTCGAGCAGCAATATGGTTTGCCGGTGGTTGCCATCGCCAGCCTCAACGACCTGCTCGCCCTGTTGGAACACAATGCCGATTTCAACCGCTATTTAGAGCCGGTTCGTGCCTACCGCCAGCGTTACGGCACAGCCGCCTGATTTTTCAATACACACAGCAGCACGTTTCCCCTATTCTGCAAAAGAACAGGGGAAACGGTTCTGTTCAATCTTTCCGGCCTGTTTGCCGCCGACAGCACAATGCGTTTTTCAGACGGCCTTCACTGCAAGGATTTCAAGCATATGAATCCCACCCGCAACTTTGTCAGCGACTTTCGCGAAGCCGCCCCCTATATCCACTATCTGCGGGGCAAAACTCTGGTTGTCGGCACGGTTTCCGGCCTGCTGGCGGGCGAACCGCTCAAACGCCTTGCCGCCGATTTCAACCTGCTCGCCAGTTTGGGCGTGCGGCTGGTTTGGGTACACGGCGCACGCTGCCAGATTGACCAAGTGATTACCGAACACGGCGGCACGCCGCAATATTACCGCCACCGCCGCATCACTGACGACACCACGCTGACCCACGCCAAATATGCCGTCGGCGCATTGCGTTACGACATCGAAGCTGCCCTGTGCAGCAGCCTGCCCCAGTCGCCCCGCCGCAGCAAACCGCTGACCGTGGCGGCGGGCAATTTCCTGTCCGCCCGCCCGCTGGGCGTGATTGACGGCATCGACATGGGTTACAGCGGCGTTATCCGCAAAATCGACACCGAAGCCGTCCTCAACCGCCTTGACCAGCAGGCGCTCGTCCTCATCAGCCCGATGGGTTATTCCCTCAGCGGCAAAACCTTCAGCCTCGATATGTACGAAGCCGCCGCCGCCCTTGCCGTGGCGCTGAAAGCAGAAAAACTGATTTATCTGGTCGGACAAGACGGCATTTTAGACAGCGAAGGCCGTCTGAAAACCAACCTTTCCGCCCAAGAAGCCACCGACTTGGCGCAACAGCAGCCCGACAGCCCGCAAAGCCGCCTGCTGCGCCACGCCGTCCACGCCGTTGAAAACGGAGTAACCCGCAGCCAGATTCTCAACGGCTACCAAGACGGCGGCCTGCTGCAGGAACTGTTCACCCGCAACGGCAGCGGCACGTCCATCGCCCGCAACGCCTTTGCCAAAGTACGCCAAGCCGACAGCCTCGACATTCCCGACATCATGGCGCTGATCCGCCCGCTGGAAGAACAAGGCATACTCGTGCGCCGCAGCCAAGCCTATCTCGAAACCCATATCCACACCTTCTGCGTACTGGAACACGACCGCCACATCTACGGCTGCGCCGCCCTCAAAACCTTTGCCGGACACAACAGCGGCGAAATCGCCTGTCTTGCCGTTTCCCCCGACACCCGGGACGGCGGCTGCGGCGAACGCCTGCTCGAACACCTCTGCCAAGCCGCCCGCCGCCAAGGCCTGACCCGCCTGTTCGCCCTCTCCACCCACACCGGCGAATGGTTTGTCGAACGTGGCTTCCAACCCGCCGCCCCCGAAACACTGCCGCCCGAACGCTATCAGGAATACACCGCCAACGGCCGCAATTCCAAAGTATTCGTGTATCCCTTGGGCGAAACGGTATAAAACAAAATATTGGCAACCAACGCCATACACAAAGTTACACCCTAACCGCAGGCCGTCTGAAAACCAACAAAAAGTCCGGTTTTCAGACGGCCTGCGGTTGAATATAGTGGATTAACTGAATAATCCATACAATTTAATCCGGCACTTGTAGCAACTGTATTTTTCACCCCGTCGGGCAAAAATACAAAAACGGTTAGTCTGAAGGCCGGTCTAAACAAAACCGGCAATACTTCAACATGATCAAACAGCACTCACTGCCGCCAAACGATCCCGCATCATCGCATTCAGAATCGTCAGCAGCTTACGCATACAGGCCGTTACCGCCACTTTGTACGGCTTACCCCGCAAACGCAGACGTTGGTAGAAGTCCTTAATCCTCGGTTCGTAGTGTGCCGCCACCATCGCCGCCATATACAGCGTTTTGCGTACAGCACTGCGCCCGCCGAAACAGCGGCTTTTAAACTTCATTGTGCCGCTTTCTTTCACATAAGGGGCGACACCTACCAAACCGGCAATCTGTTTATGCGATACTTTGCCCAATTCCGGCAACATCGCACATAAGGTCGCCGCAGTAGTCGGGCCGATACCTTTGATGCTTTGCAGCAGACTGCTTTTGTCGCCAAAATGAGTGTCGTTATGTTCTTCGATCTGTCTGTCCAAAGCAGCAATTAGTGCGTCGAAATGTGCGATCAGTGCTTCAACACTTTGAATCTGTGTTTCATGTACCTGCTGCAAACGGTTTTTTTCGGCACTGCGCATTTCAACCAGTTGAGTGCGGCGGCTGATTAAGGCTTCGAGGATTTCTTCTGCCTCACTCGGCGGCGTATAGAGCTGCCGTTCCCAATCGGGCTTTTGTGTGATTACCTGTGCGTAAAACGCCAACATTTTGGCATCGGCCGCATCGGTTTTGGTGAGTGATTGCGACTGTGCGAATTGGTGCGTCTGACGGGGATTGGCAATGATGACTTTGAATCCTGCCCGGTGCAGTGCTTTGGCCAATGGGATTTCCAGTCCGCCGGTGCTTTCCATCACAACCAGTGAGACCTGATGTTTTTTCAGGTATTCGATGGTGTGGAGAAAGCCTTTTTGGTTGTTGGTCTCGGTTTTGGTCTTTTTGGAAGACGTGATGCCGATAACGAAGTTTCGTTTGGCGATGTCGATACCGCCGTAGTTTTGGGTACTCATCATAAACCTGTCTTGCATTCGGTTGTGTTGTCGGGCAACTGTCCGGTTGTGTTGATGGGTTGCCCGGCTTCCCTAAGCTACACAGCGGTTGTTGAACCTTGGGTGCGCACGGGTGGCGGCCGGGCGGGTGTTGCTTGTTATGATACTGGAAGTTGGATATACAAGGGTGCGAGCCAAAGCACGCACCTGTTCTGTGCGTTTTATATAGTAAATCAACCGAATTTCTAAAACATTTCAAACTCAACACGCCCGTCATTCCGACACACGTCGGAATCTATTTCAACGGCTTAGGTAACTATTTTTCTTTACGGTTTCTGAATCTGACAGATGGATTCCGACTTGCGTCGGAATGACATGGGTGTCTGAAAATCGTACGGTTTATTAAGTGAATCCACTATATGTCGAAGCCGTCTGAAAATCTGACTTTAGCTGCGCAGAAACTCACTTTGCTCGTTTTCAGACGGCTTCATGTGGAATTTAAAGTACACGTGCCTGCTTAGGCAAGCACGCTACACACCGTTCCCCGTCCTGCTGGCGGGAAAGGGGATTCACTTGGGTTGTAATATTTTTTTGGTTAATTCGCTATATAAGAAACGCCCGCACCGTTTATCGGTTGCGGGCGTTGTTCGATGGTTATTCGGGCGGTTTATCGGACATCGATATAGGCACCGCTGTGCAGTTCCTGCAGCAATTCGATGGTTGCCTGTTGGGCTTTTTGCTCGGAAATGTATTGGCGGACGGCGTTGTGGCGGCGTTCTTCAGGCGTGCCGGCATCCCGGACTTCGTTGAGTTTGATGATGTGCCAGCCGAACTGGGTGCGTACGGGGGCGCTGATTTGGCCGGCTTTGAGTTTGTGGACGGCTTCTTCAAACGGTACGACCATCATGCCGTCTGAAAACCAGCCCAAGTCGCCGCCTTGGGCGGCGCTGCCGTCTTGCGAGTATTCCCGTGCCAGTGCGGCGAAATCGGTGCCGCTGCGTGCCTGATGGTGGATTTTGCGGATGGCGCTTTCGGCGGCTACGGCGGCGTTGTCGCTGTCGGCTTTAACCAAGATGTGTTGGGCGCGGTATTGGCGCAGCGGTTCGCCCTCGGGTAAGGCAATGCCTTGGGCGGCGGCCTGTTGGATAAAGTGTTCGACTTCGGCATCGCTGACACGGCTGTGCTGCATCACGGCCTGCTGGCGGACTTTTTCCATTATCAGGAGGTCTTTCGCTTTATTGCGGTCGGATGCACGACCTTTTTTCAGCGCCGGATTGTGTGCCAGTACGGCATCGATTTCGGCATCGGTAACCGGAATGTTGCGGCGTTTGCCTGCCTGAACAATCAGCGATTGGTTGATCAGTTGCAACAACACCTGTTCTCTGAACTGGGCTTCTTCGGGCTGCGTGCCTTTGGGAAGGTTGCGGCGGGCATCGGCAACGGCTTCGTTCAACTGGCGTTGGGTAATGACTTCGTTGTCCACTACGGCGGCAATGCTGTCGGACGCTTTGATGTCGGCTGCCTGTGCGGCGTGGAAAGACAGACCTAAGATGAAGGCGGCTGCCAAGGGTTTGATATTCATGGTTTCATTACCTCGTTTGGTTTGCTGTAGCCGGGAACGGCCAAGCGGAGTTGTTCGAATGGGCTTTTGCCGATGCTGCTCAAGTCTTTGAGCTGCAGGTTGAAAAAGACGGCGTTTTTGCGGCTGTTTTCGCCGGTTACATAACGGTGGCCGACCACGCTGGCGCTCCAGCAGCCGCAGCCGCTTTTATACTCTACACCGGCCAGCATTTCCAATGGTTTTTTGACGGTGATTTCGTAATTGTAGCGGGCGACGGCATACAGGTTTTTGCTCAGCGGCCATTGTGCGGCCACATCAATCTGTTTGAGTTTGTCGTAAAGATAGCGTCCGTTGTCCTGCAGATAAATCCGCTCGTTATGGCCGTATTTGTAACGCAGGCTCAAGACTTTTCCGGCTTCGGGGCGGTAGCGCAGGCCGACGGCGTATTGTTCCAAACGGCGCTGGTTGCGGTTGTAGTGGATGTCGGTATCCAGCCGCACGCTGTCGGTCAGATTGCCGTGGGCAAAGGCCACCCAGTCGGAACTGTTGCGCTCGTTGCGGCCGATGCTGCCGTCCAGCAAGACATTGTCGTTTTTCAAGTAAAACTTCTGCCCGATACCCGCCCGCAGGATTTCAGCGCCGGTAATGGGGTTCAGCAGGCGGCTCTGCACGGCGGCGGACAGGCTGTTGGCGGCATTGATCCGGTCGCTGCCGGAATAAAGGTTTTCACGGAACAGTTGGTCGTAGCTGAAACTGTTTTCCGATGAATCGAAATTCGGCAAATCGTTTTGCGACTTGGTCGGAATATAGTTGTAAAACAGTCGCGGCTCAAGGGTTTGCAGGTATTCGCTGCCAAACAGCCGTTTGTTGCGTTCAAACGTCATGCCGCTGTCGAGGCTGAACATCGGCAACGTGCGGCTGAGGTTGCGGGACGGCTGGTCGCCGAAGCGTTTCAAATCGTAATACGTGGCATTCACGCCGATTTTCGGCCGCAGATAACCCCATTGGTTGTGGAAATCCCATTTAATGCTCGGGTGCAGCACGGTACGGTAGGCGCTTTGTTTGCTGTCGTGCGAAAAATGGGTGAACTGGCCGAACAGATTGACTTCGGCATTACCGATGTTTTTGTGCCAACTGCCGCTCAAGCGGGGCAAAATGGCATAGGGTTCGTCTTTGTAGCCCAGCTCGTTGGCAAGGGTTTGGTATTTCTGCACACTCACCGTGCTGCCGAAGCGGCCGCCCCACAGGGTATTGTTGTATCCCAGCCATGCCTGCCGGTTGAGATTGACATAATCAGTCAGGTTGGTGCGGTTGTAGAAATCCCGATAATAATCGTTGTCGGACACCTGATTGAAGTCCACGCCGCCGCTCAAATGGGGGGCAAACTGCTGGCGGTGCTGCCATTTGAAGCGGTAGCGGTTGTCGTGTTCGCTTCTTTTGTCGGACGGCATCCAGTTGCCTTCGACTTCGCCGCTGTATTTCGGTTGCAGATAACGCAGTTCGCCGCCCAAACGAACGCCCCGTGCGCTAACGATACTGGGCGTGAGCGTGGCATCGAGATTCGGCGCAAGGTTGAAATAATACGGCACATCCAGCGTCAGGCCGTCTGAACCGGTGGCGATGGTCGGCACCAACAATCCGCTTTTGCGGTTGCCGTTGAGCGGGAAATCCGCCCACGGCGTGTATAAAACCGGCACGCCGCCGAACACCAGCGCCGCATGTTTCGCCACGCCGATGCCGCTTTCCTGATCGGCTTCCACGCTTTCGGCACGGATATACCACGCCGCATCGCCCGGTGCGCAAGTATTGAATTTGGTATGAATCAGTTTGTAGCGGTTATGGCCGCTGATTTCCGCCTGTTTGCTCACGCTTTGCAGACGGCGGCCTTCGTGTTCGGCTTCGAGGCGGACGTTTTGCGTGGTGCCGTTGCCGGTATCCAGATTATAGGTGATGATGTCGCCGCTGACGGTTGAGCCGTTTTGATACAGCGTAAAGGTATCGCCGGCGGTTACGGTGTTTTCCGCCTGATTGTAGTGTACTTGCGGGGCGTTCAGAATATCCTGATTGCGTTCGACAATTACATCGCCCTGCGCTTTGACTTCCACACCGGTCTGACCTTCGATATGGTCGGCGGTAATGCGGGTATGCTCGGGCGGCGCATCTTCGCCGCTGCGGCGGATTTCGGGTTGCGCTTCGGGCTTGAGGTTTTCAGGTTCGCAAACCAGACAGGTGCTGCCCAAAGACAGTTCGGTATCGCTGCCTTTGCTGCCGACAGCCGTTTCCGCCGCTTCGGGGCGGGCGGCGGTTTCGGTTTCGGGCAAAACAGACACATCGGACTGCGCCGCAGCCGCTGCGCTGAATGCCACGCCCAAGGCCAGCACCAGAGGTTTGAGTGAAAATAAACGCACCAAAATTACACCTTAAATCGGTTTTGCCAGTTAGAATAGCGGTTATTTTAACCTGAAAAACAGCGAAACTGCTATGCAACGACAAATTGAATTGAAGAATTGGCTGGCAACCGTTTATCCCGACCGTGAATTTGAACTGAATTTTGCGGCGGCGGATGCCGATTTCCGCCGTTATTTCCGTGCCGCATTTTCAGACGGCCAAACCGTGGTCTGTATGGACGCTCCGCCCGAAAAAATGAGCGTTGCGCCGTATTTGAAGGTGCAAAAACTGTTTCAGATGGTCAATGTGCCGCAGGTGCTGCACGTTGATGAAGCGCTGGGCTTTATGGTACTCAACGATTTGGGCAACACCACTTTTCTCACCGCCATGCAGCAGGAAACGTCCGAAGCCGCCCACAAGGCACTGCTGCTGGAAGCGATTGACGAGTTAATCGTCTTGCAGCAGGCAAGCCGTACGGGCGAATTGCCCGAATACGATCGGGAAGTGATGTTGCGTGAAATCAATCTGTTTCCCGAATGGTTTGTCGCCAAAGAGTTGGGCAAAACCCTGACGTTCAAACAACGCCAACTCTGGCAACAAACCGTCGATACCCTGCTGCCGCCACTGTTAGCACAGCCCAAAGTATATGTTCATCGGGACTTTATCGTCCGCAATTTAATGCTGCAAACCGGCCGCCCCGGCGTGTTGGATTTCCAAGATGCGCTCTACGGCCCGATTGCCTACGATTTGGTGTCGCTGCTGCGTGATGCGTTTATCGAATGGGAAGAAGAGTTTGTGTTGGACTTGGTAATCCGCTACTGGGAAAAAGCCCGTGCCGCCGGCCTGCCCGTGCCTGCCGAATTTGACGAATTCTACCGCTGGTTTGAATGGATGGGCGTACAGCGGCACTTGAAAGTCGCCGGCATTTTCGCCCGCCTGTATTATCGGGACGGCAAAGACAAATACCGCCCCGAAATCCCCCGCTTCCTCAACTACCTGCGCCGCACCAGCCGCCGCTATACCGACTTGGCACCGCTGTATGCCCTGTTGGTCGAGCTGGTCGGCGATGATGAATTGGAAACGGGTTATACGTTCTGATTTTTGCTCGGCACAAAAAACAAGGCCGTCTGAAAACGTGTTTTCCCGTTTTCAGACGGCTTTTTGATTGATAAGCAAATGCCTGCGGTTTATTTTTTCGCCGCTTTCTGTTCTTCACGCACTTTGTCCACCAGCAGATCGATGGTGTTCATGCCTGATTCCCAGTCGCTGAATTTCACCACATATTTGCCGCCGACAATCACAGTCGGGGTGCTGGCGATTTGGTGTGCCATCACCAGTTTTTCCATTTCGTCGGCACGTTTGGCGCTTTCAGGCGATTCAAAGGCGGCCAGTACTTTTTTGCCGTCAAATTCGGTTTGTTCGTCCAGCCATTTTTTCAAAACGTCAGAGTTTTCCCATTCAATTTTACGATGGACAACCGTATCAAAAATCAAATGATCGGCGGCGGCACGCTGGCCCGCCATATCCACGGCGGCCGACAGGCGTGCCAGCGGTTTCATGGCTTCGTCCCATACCACGTGTTCAGAACGCAGATAGGTATCGTCTTTAAAGGTTTTGACGTGTTGGCTCAACACCGGCTCCAAGTGGGCGCAATGCGGGCAGAAATAGCCGAAAAATTCCAACACTTCGACTTTGTCCGCCTGCTGCTGGGCAATCGGGTTATCCAACACGGTATAGTTTTGCCCTTCGACCAAACCCGAAGGGGCAACGGGCGCAGGAGCGGAAGCGCTCGGGGCGGAGGCCGCTTCGGCCGGTACGCTAGATTCGGTTTTGCCGCCGCAGGCTGCCAAGGCAAACAGGCCGGCGGTGAGCAGGGAAACGGTTTTTAACTTCATAATCTTCTTTCAAACAGGAAAATCAAACGGAAACAGACGGATTTTATTGTATTTTCGCCGTTTGATGAACTGCCTTTTGCGAAAAAGCGTTTTTCCGTTGGGGAAACCGCTGCCGCCGCCCTGATCACGGCACGCATTTTTCACACCCGAGGCTTGAGAATGGCGTACAATATGCCGTTTTATATAGTGGATTCACGATAGTGAAATAATCTCAAAGCACTACAGCGTCAGCTTCGCCTTGTATTGCTTTGGGCTTAATTTCACCATCACACTTTATTTTATGCCGTCTGAAAACCGGCAAAGCGGCTTTTCAGACGGCCTCATCATTGCAACCATTAAGAGTTTTTTATGAACCTACTCGGAGCTTTGGCAAAAGTCGGCAGCCTGACCATGGTTTCCCGCATTTTAGGCTTTGTTCGGGAAACGATTATCGCCCGCACTTTCGGCGCAGGGGCGGTGTCGGACGCTTTTTTTGTCGCTTTCAAACTACCCAACCTGCTGCGGCGCATTTTTGCCGAAGGTGCATTTGCACAGGCATTTGTGCCGATTCTGGCGGAATATCGGGAAACCCGTTCGCCCGAAGCAACACGGGCATTTGTGCAGCACGTCGCCGGTATGCTGTCGTTTGTCTTGGTATTGGTTACCGCCGCCGGTATTTTGGCGGCACCGTGGATTATCTACGTTTCCGCACCCGGTTTCAGCGCCGACCCCGACAAATTCCAACTGTCGGTAGATTTGCTGAAAATCACCTTTCCCTATATCTTATTGATTTCACTATCGTCTTTTGTCGGCTCGATTCTCAATGCCTACGGAAAATTCAGCATTCCGGCATTTACACCCACGTTTCTGAATATCTCGTTTATCGTTTTTGCCCTGTTTTTCGTTCCCTATTTCGACCCGCCGGTCAAAGCGCTAGCGTGGGCGGTATTTGTCGGCGGCGTGCTGCAGCTTGGCTTTCAACTCCCGTGGCTGGCAAAACTCGGGTTTTTAAAACTGCCCAAGCTGCGTTTTTCCGACCCTGCGGTCAAACGGGTGATGAAACAGATGGCACCCGCCATTTTAGGGGTCAGCGTGGCGCAGATTTCGCTGGTAATCAACACCATTTTCGCTTCGTTTCTGCAATCGGGAAGCGTGTCGTGGATGTATTACGCCGACCGCCTGATGGAACTGCCCACCGGCGTACTCGGCGTGGCGCTGGGTACGATTCTGCTGCCCACGCTTTCCAAACACGCCGCCGGCAACAATACGCAGGAATTTTCCGGGCTGCTCGACTGGGGGCTGCGCCTGTGTATGCTGCTCACGCTGCCCGCCGCCGTCGGGCTGGCGGTGTTGTCGTTTCCGCTGGTCGCCACTCTGTTTATGTACCGTGAATTTACCCTTCACGATGCACTGATGACGCAGCACGCCCTGATTGCCTATTCATTCGGCCTGATCGGACTGATTATGATTAAAGTGCTGGCACCCGGTTTTTATGCCCGTCAAAACATCAAAACTCCGGTAAAAATCGCTGTTTTTACGCTGATTTGCACGCAACTGATGAACCTGCTGTTTGTCGGCCCGCTGCAGCACGTCGGCCTCTCGCTCGCCATCGGGCTGGGGGCGTGTCTGAACGCAGGGCTGCTGTTTTTCCTGCTGCGCCGCCACGGCATCTACCAACCCGGTAAAGGCTGGACGGTGTTTCTGCTGAAAATGGTAGCGGCACTGATGGTAATGGGCGGCGGCCTGTGGGCGGCACAAACCTATTTGCCGTTTGACTGGGTACACGCCGGCGGCTGGCAAAAAGCCCTGCACCTGTGCCTGCTGATTGCGCTGGGCGGCGGCCTCTACTTCACCGCCCTCGCCCTGCTGGGCTTCCGCCCGAGACATTTCAAACGCTCGGAAATTTAAAATCATGCCGTCTGAAAATAGATAAAACAGGTTTTTGATAAACCCCGATTTTCAGACGGCCTCGCAACACAAACGGCACGGTTATCCCGTGCCGTTTAATGTTTCGCAATCATTCAAAAGCCGTTTTAAAACAGCTTCTTCACTTCCGCTTCAATATCGTCCGCCCGCATAAAGGTTTCGCCGATCAGGAAGGTATGCACACTGTGGCGGCGCATAAAGTCCACATCGTCTTTGTTGCGGATGCCGCTTTCGGTTACCACGGTTTTGCCGTCCAATTCCGGAAGCAGATCAATGGTTTGCTGCAGGGAAACGTCAAATGTGCGCAGGTTGCGGTTGTTTACGCCCCACAGCGGCGTGGTCAGACGGCGGCATTTTTCCAGTTCGTCCGCATCGTGCAATTCCAGCAAAACCGTCATGCCCAATTCATGCGCCACCTGCTCGAAATGCTGCAACTGCTCGGCTTCCAAAGCGGCGGCAATCAGCAAAACGGCATCTGCGCCCCATGAGCGTGCCTGATAGATTTGGTATTCGTCCACCATAAAATCTTTGCGCAACACCGGCAACGACACCGCCGCCCTTGCCTGTTTCAGATATTCGGGTGAACCTTGGAAATACGGCTCGTCGGTCAATACCGACAAACACGCCGCCCCGGCACGCTCGTATGCCTGCGCAATTTGGGCGGGCTGAAAATCGGCACGAATCAGGCCTTTGCTCGGGCTGGCTTTTTTGACTTCGGCAATAATGGCGGGCAGATTTTGACGGTGTTTGTCGTGCAGCGCCGCCAAAAACGGGCGCACGGCAGGCGCAGCGGCGGCACGCTCTTTCATTTCGGCAAGGGAAACGGCGGCTTTTTGGGCGGCCACTTCTTCGGCTTTGGTGGCAAGAATTTTATTCAGAATATCAGTCATTACAGTTTCTCGTTCGGATTAAAAAATGGCGGGATGTCGGGATTTGTCTTTTAAAAATCAGGCGGCGGGTCGGCTTTAAAGACACTGGTTTCACAGATAAAATCAGTAAATCCGCTATCGTGAATCAACCAAAAAATATTATCACGCAGCGAGCCACCCTTCCCCTAACCCCTTCCCGCCAGCGGGACGGGGAACAGCGTATAGGGCAAACTTATTGACCGCCAAACTATTAGCAGCTTGTACAGAAAATTAGGTGTTTCAACTATATATACACTCAATTTTCAGACGGCCTGTCCGCCTTCAAAGCGGGCGAAATACGCCAGCAGGGTTTCGGGCAGCCAGCGGATGTGCAGTTTTCCCGCCGTTTGGCCGACAAAGCCGACATGGCCGCCGTGGGGCGGTTGCAGCAGGGTTACGCTGTCGGATACTTCGGCGGCATCAGGCAGGGCTTCGGGCGGTAAAAACGGGTCATTGACGGCATTGAGCAGCAACAGCGGGCGGCGGACAAACGGCAAATACGGTTTGCACGATGCCCGCCGGTAATAATCGTGGCGGTCGGCAAAACCGTGCAGCGGGGCGGTAAACAGGTCGTCAAATCCGCCCAAGGTGCGGCAGTTTTTCAGCGCCGAGGCCGTCTGAAACGGCATGTCGCCGTGTTCCGCCAAAAACTGCTGCGCTTTGGGCAACAGCGTATTCAAAAAATAGCGGGTGTACAGCAGGCGGGTTGCGCCCCGCTCGAAGCGAGTTCCCGCCGCCGCCAAATCCAGCGGGGCGGACACGGCCGCCGCCGCTCTGACCGGCGCTGCTTCGCCCGCTTCGCCGAGGTATTTTGCCAACGCATTGCCGCCCAGCGACACGCCGGCGGCGTAAACCGTCGGGTAACGGCGTTGCAGCGTGTGCAGCACAAAACCGATTTCGCTGCTGTCGCCGGCATGGTAAAACACCGGCGCTCGGTTGGCAACGCCGCCGCAACTGCGGAAATGCACCACCACTCCGTGCCAACCCCGTTTGGCGGTTTCGTGCATCAGCGCCGCCGCATAATGGCTGCGGCTGCTGCCTTCCAAGCCGTGAAACAGTACCACCAGCGGTGCGCCGTCCTGCCCGTCGATAAAATCGTAGGCAACCTGCGCCTGCCCCGTGCTGTCGGGCAACAATTCCCGCCGGTAAGCGGGCGGCGACGGCTGCAGCAATTTGGCAAACAGCGTGTCGGCATGGCCGTTGCGCAGCCACAGCGGGGGATTTGGGGCGGTATCGAGCATAGTCGGTGCGGCGGTCGGAGATTTAAAAATGCCGATTATAGCAAAAAGTGTGCCGCACAAGGCCGTCTGAAAACCGGATTTTCAGACGACCTCAACCACCGGCAAGCCGCTTTGCCATGCGATACCTGTCTGTTCAAACTGCTGCAATACGTCCGCCCACGCCGCATCGAGCAGGCCGCAGGCTTCACCTTCGGCTTTCAGGCCGAAATCGATGTGCGGCACGGTCTGCCGTCCGTCTGCGGTTTGCCCGCCGACATTGGGCAAACTGTAGGCTTTTACGCCTGAATAACGGCGTTCGATGTCTTCCATCACGGGGGCGATTTTGGATTCGGGCTGGCCGACCAGATAAAGTTGCCGTGTGCCGCTGGCGACACGGTGGAAGCGGTCGGAATAAACCGTTTCCAGCACCCATTGCGCCATCGGGTGCGCCATCACGGGAAAACCGGGGAAAAAGTAATGGCGGCGCACGGAAAATCCGGCAATGCGGTTGTAGGGATTGGGAATGATGTCCGCACCGGCGGGGAAATCCGCCATGTTCAGACGGCGGCGGTGTTCGGGCGTATCCAAGGCTTCGCCCCGCTCAAGGGTTACGCCGTCTATCAGCGCCGCTGCCTGCGGATGGCGCACCAGCGGTACGCCCAATGCGGCAGCGGCAGCTTGGCGGGTGTGGTCATCGGGCGTTGCGCCGATTCCGCCGGTTACAAAAGTGGACAGGCCGTCTGAAAAACTGCGTTGCAGCGACTGCACCAAAACCTCAAAATCATCGGGCAAATATTGGACTTGCCCGAGCTTGAGGCCGTGCTGCTGCAACATGTTGCGGAAAAAGGCAAAATGGGCATCTTGGCGGCTGCCGTGCAGAATTTCGTCGCCAATGACGATCAGGTTGAAACGGTTCATCGGGAAATCTCCGTGTTATGCCGTCTGAAAACTCGCTTTGCTCGTTTTCAGACGGCATATTCAGACAAACTTTTGATTAAAACTGGATTATTGACAATATTTATAAGATAATAAACCCGTTCAGACAGGTGGGCAATTTTGCCACCGTTTTTTATTGCAGACAGGATTTCCCATGAGCCAAAACCATACTATTTTGCAACATCTTCCGGTCGGCCACAAAGTCGGTATCGCCTTTTCAGGCGGTTTGGACACGTCCGCCGCATTATTGTGGATGAAACTCAAAGGTGCGCTGCCCTACGCCTACACCGCCAATCTGGGCCAGCCCGACGAAGACGACTACAACGCCATTCCGAAAAAAGCGCTGGAATACGGTGCCGAACAAGCCCGCCTGATCGACTGCCGCAGCCAGTTGGCACACGAAGGCATCGCCGCGATTCAATGCGGCGCATTCCACGTTGCCACCGGCGGCATTGCCTATTTCAACACCACGCCGCTGGGACGTGCCGTAACCGGCACCATGCTGGTTTCCGCCATGAAAGAAGACGATGTCAATATCTGGGGCGACGGTTCGACCTACAAAGGCAACGACATCGAACGCTTCTACCGCTACGGCTTGCTGACCAACCCTTCCCTACGCATCTACAAACCTTGGCTCGACCAACAATTCATTGATGAATTGGGCGGCCGCCACGAAATGAGCGAATTCTTAATCGCCAACGGTTTCAACTACAAAATGTCGGTAGAAAAAGCCTATTCCACCGATTCCAACATGCTCGGCGCAACCCACGAAGCCAAAGACTTAGAATTTTTAAATTCGGGCATCAAAATCGTGAAGCCCATCATGGGCGTTGCCTTCTGGGACGAAAACGTCGAAGTCAAAGCCGAAGAAGTCAGCATCCGCTTTGAAGAAGGCATTCCGGTTGCCATCAACGGCAAAGAATACGCCGACCCTGTGGAACTCTTCCTCGAAGCCAACCGCATCGGCGGCCACCACGGCTTGGGCATGAGCGACCAAATCGAAAACCGCATCATCGAAGCCAAATCACGGGGCATTTACGAAGCCCCCGGCATGGCCTTGTTCCACATCGCCTACGAACGTCTCGTAACCGGTATCCACAACGAAGACACCATCGAACAATACCGCATCAACGGTCTGCGTCTCGGCCGCCTGCTCTACCAAGGCCGCTGGTTCGACAGCCAAGCCCTGATGCTGCGTGAAACCGCCCAACGCTGGGTCGCTAAAGCCGTTACCGGCGAAGTAACGCTGGAATTGCGCCGCGGCAACGACTATTCGATTCTCAACACCGAATCGCCGAATCTGACCTACCAACCCGAACGCCTGAGCATGGAAAAAGTCGAAAACGCCGCCTTTACCCCCGCCGACCGCATCGGCCAGCTCACCATGCGCAATCTCGACATCGTCGATACCCGTGCCAAACTGGGCATCTACTCCCAAAGCGGCCTGCTGCAACTGGGCGAAGGCTCGGTATTGCCGAAACTGGGCAAAAAATAATCCGGCCAAACGCCCGATTGTTTGAAACAAGCCGTCTGAAAACAGAAATCCCGTTTTCAGACGGCTTGTGTTGTTTGGGGGGTGATGGATACAGTCAATTCAATTTAAGAACAGAACAAAACAGCGATCCGCAGCGTTTTATTTTCGGCCGCAATAGGCTAAAATGGCAAAGTTTCAAACCCCATCATAAGGAAATCCGCTATGACCCGCATGGTTCAATGCGTCAAACTCGGCCGTGAAGCCGAAGGCATGAAATTCCCGCCGTTGCCCAACGAATTGGGCAAACGGATTTTTGAAAACGTGTCCCAAGAAGCATGGCAGGCGTGGACCCGCCACCAAACCATGCTGATCAACGAAAACCGCCTCAGCCTCGCCGATCCCCGTGCGCGCGAGTATCTGGCGCAGCAAATGGAACAGTATTTCTTCGGCGACGGTGCCGATCAGGTTCAAGGCTATGTGCCGAAATAAATCTGCGTAAACCGCAAGGCCGTCTGAAAATGCCGTTTTCAGACGGCCTCGTTATTTACACCGCAACCAAACGCTTGAATTCCCACCCAAACGCCCCATTTACACCAAACAGGCGGCGAATTGGGCGGCTTCAGGTAAATATTTGAAAATCAATCCGAAACCGCCCTGCTGAATTTGATTTTTAGCACCGACCTGTTAGAATCAAGCCTCATTTGTTTTTTGACCTCATTTTTGGAGCAAACGCCATGAATCACGACGTTTACGACTACACCACGAATACCGTGCCGCAAAATACGGTATTGCAGAAAACCTACCGCCTGCTCGGTTTATCGTTTATCCCCGCCGCAGCCGGTGCCTTTATCGCATCGCAGGCCGGTTTCAGCATTTACGCCATGCTCGGCGGAAAATTTATCGGCTTTATCGCCATGATGGTATTTTTCTACGGCATGGTGTTTCTGATTGAGAAAAACCGTTACAGCAACACCGGTGCCACCCTGCTGATGGTGTTCACATTCGGCATGGGCGTATTAATCAGCCCGCTGCTGCAATATGCGCTCAACGTCCACAAAGGTTCGCAAATTGTCGGCATCGCCGCCGTGATGACCGCCGCCGTGTTCTTCACCATGTCGGCACTCGCCAAACGCAGCAACGTCAATATGAGTTCGCTCGGCAACTTCATGACCATCGGTGCGATTGTGTTGATGATCGGCGTGGTCGCCAACCTGTTTTTGAGCATTCCGGCACTGAGTTTGGCACTTTCCGCAGGTTTCGTCCTGTTCAGCTCGGTAATGATTATGTTCCAAGTGCGCCAAGTGATTGAAGGCGGCGAAGACAGCCACATCAGCGCAGCGCTGACCATCTTCATCTCACTGTACAACATCTTCAGCAGCCTGCTGCATATCCTGCTCTCGCTCAACCGAGACGAATAATTCCGCCGCAAACCATAAAAATGCCGTCTGAAAACATTTTCAGACGGCATTTTTCTTTGACATTCCCCCTTGCAGCCTTTATCCTTTCGGCTGATTAAACCCAAACACACACCACCATGACCGCCCCCCTCCGCCGTGCCGTTTACGCCGGCAGCTTCGACCCGCCAACTCTCGGCCATCTTTGGATGATAAAGGAAGCCCAAGCCCTGTTTGACGAACTGATTGTCGCCATCGGCATCAACCCCGAAAAACAGAACACCTACACCGTAGCCGAACGCCAAGCCATGCTGGAAGCCGTAACCGGCTGTTTTCCCAACGTCAAAATTGCCGTTTTCGAAAACCGCTTCCTCGTCCACTACGCCCGCAGCGTCCACGCCCGCTTTATCGTACGCGGCATCCGCACCGCCGGCGACTACGAATACGAACGTTCCATGCGCTACATCAACAGCGACCTCGCACCGGAAATTTCCACCGTCTTCCTGATGCCGCCAAGAGAAATCGCCGAAGTGTCGTCCACCATGGTCAAAGGACTGGTCGGCCCCGAAGGCTGGCGGGAAATGATTAAACGCTACTTGCCCGAAGCGGTGTATCACAAAATACTGCACGACCATCGGGATAAGGTTTGACTCAACCCAAAAATCTTTTATCGTGAATGAAAAAACAAATTATACAAAGCCGTCTGAAAACGAGCAAAGCGAGTTTCTACACCGCTAAAATGCGATTTTCAGACGGCTTTGTAGTGAAATAACCCCAAAGCAATACAAGGCGGCAAGGCGAAGCCAACGCTGTAGTGCTTTGAGGTTATTTCACTACATCATCACCCATCAGCGGTGCAGAATCACTTCCAATACAAACTTACTGCCGACATACGCCAAAACCAGACTGGCGAAGCCGATGATGGTCCAAATGGCGGCTTTTTTGCCCCGCCATGCCATCATGCTGTGTTTGAGCAGCAGGGCGGCATAAATCAGCCATGAGATAATGCTGAACACGGTTTTATGTGTCAGCACAAACGGTTTGCCGAACACACTTTCGGAGAAGAATGTGCCGCTGACCACTGAATAAGTGAGCAATACAAATCCCGCCAGCATGGTGCGGAACATGATTTTTTCCAAGCTCAACAGCGGCGGCAGGAAATTGGCAAGGGTGGAAAAGCGGCGTTTGTGCAGGCTGCGGTTGAGCAGCAGAATCAGCACGGCAAACAGGGTAACGATGCCGAACAGCCCATACGCCAGCAGCGATGTGCCGATATGCAGCATAAACGGTAAATCGCTGATTTGGTAGCCGACAAATTTGCCGGGGAAAATCAGTCCGAGCAGCATCATCAGCGTGGCGCAGGGATACAGCAGCAGCTGCAGCCCCCGCAGGCAGTAGAAGAAGCTGCCGGCAAAATAAAGCATCAGCATCAGCCACACTATCAGGCTGACCGAGTAGCCGAAGCCGGTAATCAGGATATGGTCTTGCAGCACGGGCATCATCAATGCTGCGCCGTGTGCCAGCAGCGCTGCGCCCAAAATGCCCAATTCGAGGGCGAGCGGGTAGCGTTTGCCGCCGTATTTTTTGTGGTGCGTCCACACAAAGGCAGAAAGGGCGGCATACACCGCAATCAGGCAGATTAAAACGATAGGCATAGGAAACTTTCCAGTGTCGCCGAAACGGTTTGCTCCCTTGCGGCATCGGTCCGCCTGATTCGGGAAACATCCGTTTCGGCCGTATGCGGCAAGGCATACGGTAAGAGAAACAACTCAAAGCGTTTGCGTGAAACAACACTTTTAACTATCGCATTTTAAAGTTAAACGACTATGGTGTAAAATGAAACCCATTTTCGCTCGCGATATTTCCGTGCAGACGCAATCTATCCCTGTTTTCAGACGGCATCAGGCCGTCTGAAAACGCAACTTGAGGACACCCGATGTTAGACAATTTAACCAACCGTTTCAGCAATGTGCTGAAAAATATCCGAGGCCACGCCAAGCTGACCGAAGACAATATCAAAGAAGCCCTGCGGGAAGTCCGCCTTGCCCTGCTTGAAGCCGACGTTGCCCTGCCGGTGGTCAAAGAATTTGTGAACAATGTCAAAGAAAAAGCGCTCGGTCAGGAAGTAACGGGCAGCCTCACACCCGATCAGGCGTTTATCGGCGTGGTCAATGAAGCCCTGATTGAATTGATGGGCAAGGAAAACAAAACGCTGGATTTGTCGGTGTCGCCGCCGGCGGTGGTGTTGATGGCCGGTTTGCAGGGTGCGGGTAAAACCACGACCGTGGGCAAACTGGCACGCCTGCTCAAAGCCGAGCAGAAAAAGAAAATTCTGGTGGTGTCCGCCGACGTGTACCGCCCCGCCGCCATCGAACAGCTGCGCCTGCTGGCCGAACAGGTCGGCGTGGACTTTTTCCCGTCCGATGTCAGCCAGCAGCCGGTGGACATTGCCCGTGCTGCCGTCGATTATGCCAAAAAACATTTCTATGACGTGCTGATGGTCGATACCGCCGGCCGCTTGGCGATTGACGAAGAAATGATGAACGAAATTAAGGCATTGCACGCTGCAGTCAATCCGGTGGAAACCCTGTTTGTGGTCGATGCCATGCTCGGTCAGGATGCTGTGAACACGGCGCAGGCGTTTAACGAAGCCCTGCCGCTCACCGGTGTGATTCTGACCAAAATGGACGGCGATTCGCGCGGCGGTGCGGCATTGTCGGTGCGCCAAGTTACCGGCAAACCGATTAAATTTATCGGTATCGGCGAAAAAGTCAGCGGTCTCGAGCCGTTCCACCCCGACCGTATCGCCAGCCGCATTTTGGGCATGGGCGACGTGTTGAGCCTGATTGAGGACGTTCAAAAAGGCATAGACGAAGAAGCCGCCGCCAAAATGGCGAAAAAAATCCAAAAGGGCAAGGGTTTTGATTTAAATGATTTTAAAGAACAAATCCAGCAAATGCGCAATATGGGCGGCTTGGAAAACCTGATGTCGAAAATGCCGGGGCAAATCGGCCAGCTTTCCAAACAGATTCCCGAAGGCACGGCGGAAAAAGCGATGGGCAAAGTCGAGGCGATTATCAATTCGATGACCCCGAAAGAACGTGCCAATCCGGCGCTGATTAAGGCCGGACGCAAACGCCGCATTGCCGCCGGTGCGGGAACGACGGTGCAGGAAGTCAATAAAATGCTCAAGCAGTTTGAACAGTCGCAGCAGATGATGAAGATGTTCAGCGGCAACGGCATGGCCAAGCTGATGCGCATGGCAAAAGGTCTGAAAGGCATGAAGGGCATGTTCCCCGGCCTGTGATGCCTTGCCCGAACACACATCAGGCCGTCTGAAAACTGAACAATCTACTATAGGAAAGTTGGTTTAAGCGAAACCTGCGGTTTTAGCTTCGCTGAAATTCGTTTCACTCATTTTCAGACGGCCTTGCTGCCCGATATGCCATTATCTTCCAAACTTATCGCCAAGGTTTCTTTAGAGATTGTCCGCCTGCGTGCTACAATCCGCATTCTTTGAAAGACATTCCGAATAAAAATGAACTGGCCCTATCTGATTGCTGCGATACCGAAATTTGTCGAAGCGGCAAAACTCACGCTTGAGCTGTCGCTTTACGGCATCGCCCTGTCGCTGCTGCTCGGGCTGGCGGTGGCGGTGGTAACCGCCTATCAAATCAAGCCGCTCAACACGCTGGCCCGTGCCTACATCGAGCTTTCTCGCAACACGCCGCTGCTGATTCAGCTTTTTTTCCTGTACTACGGCCTGCCGAAAATCGGCATTAAGTGGGACGGTTTCACCTGCGGCGTGATTGCCTTGGTCTTTTTGGGCGGAAGCTATATGGCGGAAGCCATCCGTGCCGGTATTCTCGCCGTGCCGAAAGGACAGGTCGAAGCGGGCAAGTCCATCGGTTTGAGCCGCCTGCAGGTGTTCCGCCATATCGAACTGCCGCAGGCGTGGGCGGTAGCGGTGCCGGCGCTGGGGGCAAATGTGTTGTTTTTAATGAAGGAAACTTCGGTAATCAGCGCCGTCGGCATTGCCGAACTGCTGTTTGTAACCAAAGACATTATCGGCATGGACTATAAAACCAACGAAGCCCTGTTTCTGCTGTTTGCCAGCTATCTGATTATCCTGCTGCCGGTTTCGCTGCTGGCACGCTGGGCGGAAAAACGGATGCGGAGGGCGAAATATGGCGCTTGATTGGCTGTTTGAAGGGCAAAACATCGCCCGTTTGGCACAAGGGCTGCGGCTGACGGCGGAAATCTCGCTGATTTCGGTGCTGCTGTCCTGTATTTTGGGTACGCTGTTCGGCCTGCTGCTGCGTGCCGACAACCCGCTGCTGCGTTTCGTCAGCCGCCTGTATCTCGAAACCATGCGCATTGTGCCGATTTTGGTGTGGTTGTTCGGCTTTTATTTCGGGCTGTCGGTTTGGACGGGCATTCATGTGGACGGTTTTTGGGTCTGCGTGTGGGTGTTTGTGTTGTGGGGCATCGCCGAAATGGGCGACTTGGTGCGGGGTGCGCTCGCTTCCATCGAAACCCACCAAGTCGAATCAGGGCTGGCGCTGGGCTTGAGCCGTTGGCAGGTATTCTGCCACATCGAATTGCCGCAAAGTATCCGCCGGGTTTTGCCGGGTGCCATCAACCTCTTTACCCGCATGATTAAAACCAGCTCGCTGGCGGCCTTAATCGGCGTGATTGAAGTCGTAAAAGTCGGCCAGCAGATTATCGAAAACTCGCTGCTGGTCATGCCCAACGCCTCGTTTTGGGTGTACGGACTGATTTTTGTGCTGTATTTTGCGTGCTGCTATCCGCTTTCACTGTGGGCGGCACGCTTGGAACGCAAATGGGAACACTGATATGGCTTTATTGAGCATACGCAATCTACACAAACAATACGGCAGCACAACCGCCATTCCGTCGCTGGACTTAGACCTGCAAAAAGGCGAAGTCATCGTTCTGCTCGGCCCGTCCGGCTGCGGCAAATCCACGCTGCTGCGCTGCATCAACGGTTTGGAAGAACATCAGGGCGGCAGCATCGTCATGGACGGTGTCGGCGAATTCGGCAAAGACGTATCATGGCAGCAGGCACGGCAGAAAGTCGGCATGGTGTTTCAAAGTTACGAACTGTTTGCCCATATGAACGTTATCGACAACATCCTGCTCGGCCCGCTCAAAGCCCAAAACCGCAGCCGTGCCGAAGTCGAAGCGCAGGCAGACAAACTGCTGGCACGGGTCGGCCTGCTCGACCGCAAAACCGCCTACCCCCGGGAATTATCGGGCGGACAGAAACAGCGTATCGCCATCGTGCGCACATTGTGTATGAATCCCGAAGTGATTCTGCTGGACGAAATCACCGCCGCCCTCGATCCCGAAATGGTACGGGAAGTGTTGGACGTAGTGCTGGAATTGGCCAAAGAAGGCATGAGTATGCTGATTGTTACCCACGAAATGGGCTTCGCCCGCAAAGTGGCCGACCGCATCGTCTTTTTAGATGCCGGCAAAATCATCGAAGAAAACACCCCCGAAGGCTTTTTCTCCGACCCCAAAAGCGAACGTGCCAAACAGTTTCTGGCCGGCATGGACTACTAATTTAATGCCGTCTGAAAACGAGCAAAGCGAGTTTCTGCATAGGTAAAAATTGTTTTATAGCAGATAAATTCCATTCGCTATATCAGACAGCCCCGATTTTCAGACGGCCTCCCCCGTTTAAATTCAACCCACACAAAAAGGAAGAAAGTATGAAACTGAACAGCAAATTCAAAGCCCTGCTCGCAGGCGTTACCCTCAGCCTCGGACTGGCCGCCTGCGGCGGTTCGGCACAGGAAGCCGCCGACAAACCGGCAGCCGCAGCCGACACCGTTGCCGCCATCAAAGAAAAAGGCGTTATCCGCATCGGCGTATTCGGCGACAAACCGCCGTTCGGCTATGTTGATGCCGAGGGCAAAAACCAAGGCTTTGACGTAGAAATCGCCAAAGAAATGGCCAAAGACCTGCTCGGCAGCCCCGACAAAGTCGAATTTGTGCTGACCGAAGCGGCCAACCGTGTCGAATACATCCGTTCCGGCAAAGTGGACGTTTTGCTCGCCAACTTCACCCAAACCCCTGAACGTGCCGAAGCCGTCGATTTCGCCGAGCCTTACATGAAAGTCGCCTTGGGCGTGGTTTCTCCGAAAAACCAACCCATTACCGACGTTGCCCAGTTGAAAGACCAAACCCTGCTGGTCAACAAAGGCACCACCGCCGATGCGTTTTTCACTAAAAACCACCCTGAAGTCAAACTGTTGAAATTCGACCAAAACACCGAAACCTTCGACGCTTTGAAAGACGGCCGCGGCGTGGCACTGTCGCACGACAATGCGCTGCTGTGGGCGTGGGCAAAAGAAAACCCTGATTTTGAAGTAGCCATCGGCAACATCGGCCCGGCCGAATCCATTGCCCCTGCGGTGAAAAAAGGCGACCAAGCCCTGCTGGATTGGGTAAACAGCGAAATTGCCGCCATGAAAAAAGACGGCCGTCTGAAAACCGCCTACGAAAAAACCCTGATGCCGGTGTACGGCGACAAAGTGAAACCGGAAGAGCTGCTGGCCGAATAATCCGCCGGTGCAACCGTTCATCAATGCAGAACCGACAGCCGCTGTGCTGTCGGTTTTTTCAATATTCTTATCGGATATAGTAAATACACTGAATAATTTATACGGTTTTTAAACAGGGCGTAGGTTGGGTCGAGACCCAACACGATTGAAAACACCTTGAAACATAAGGTTTTGTTGGGTTACGCTCGTGCCTCGCTAACCTCAATCTACGCCTGCTTTTGTATGGAAAATTCGGTGTTTTAACTATAGAACAACCTGCTGTGCAAATTGACAAAAGAAACCGTTTCAGCATAAAGCTAGGGCATCAGGCAAACAACGGCTGCTACCGTTGCCGCCTGACTAGGTTATCATCAGAAGGCGTTACTGCTTGCCAACATCAGGATACTAAGAAGATGATTTGAAGGGTGAGCTTCATTTCATTTCTCCCTAGTGAGCGCCCATCGGAAACGGTGGGCGTTTCGCTTGTTGAACCACGCAACAGGGGAAATGATAAAACCGTTTTGATATGGCGCAACCCGCATGAAACCGCCCCGCCGTAATACTTTTAAAGTGAATTCACGATATAATGCCCCGATGATTCCGAGTTAAGCGAAAGTATATTTATGTCCAAACCGACCCTGCTGTTAGTTGACGGTTCTTCTTATCTTTACCGTGCGTATCATGCGATGGGACAGAATCTGAGTGCGCCCGACGGCGTGCCGACCGGTGCGCTGTACGGCGTGCTGAATATGCTGCGCCGCCTGCGCAGCGAGTATCCGCATGATTATTGTGCCGTTGTATTTGATGCAAAAGGAAAAAATTTCCGCCACGATTTATTTGAAGAATACAAGGCAACTCGTCCGCCCATGCCTGATGATTTGCGGCCGCAGGCGGAAGCCTTGCCGGACTTGGTGCGGCTGATGGGCTGGCCGGTGCTGGTTGTGCCGGATGTGGAGGCGGACGATGTTATCGGCACGCTGGCCAAACAGGGCGGCGAAGCGGGCTGGAATGTGATTATTTCCACCGGCGACAAAGATATGGCACAGTTGGTCAATGAGCAGGTAACGCTGGTAAACACCATGAGCGGCGAAACGCTGGATATTGCCGGCGTCATCGGCAAATTCGGCGTGCGGCCGGATCAGATTCGGGATTATCTGGCGCTGATGGGCGACAAAGTGGACAATGTGCCGGGCGTGGAAAAATGCGGCCCGAAAACCGCTGTAAAATGGCTGGACGCTTACGGTTCACTCGAAGGCGTGATGGCGAACGCCGCCGAAATCAAAGGCAAAGTCGGCGAAAATCTGGCCGCTGCCCTACCCCGTTTGCCGCTGTCTTACGAACTGGTTACGATTAAAACCGATGTCGATTTGCACGGCGACTTGCCCGAAGGTTTGGACAGCCTGCGCCGCCGCACGCCGAAATGGGCGCAACTGGCGGTGGACTTCAAACGCTGGGGTTTCCGCACTTGGCTGAAAGAAGCCGAAACCCAGCTCAAAGCCGGTGCCAATGAAGATTTGTTCGGTAGCGACACCGTGGGCGAACAGGCGGCGCTTGCCGAAGAGCGTGCCGAACCTGTGCTTGCCGCCGCACCGCAAAGCCTGAACTATGCCGCCGTTACCGATGAAGCTGCTTTCCAAGCTCTGTTGGACAAACTGGCGCAGGCGGAACAAATCGGGATTGACACCGAAACCACTTCGCTCGATGCCATGCAGGCAAAACTGGTGGGCATCAGCATCGCTTTTACCGCCGGTGAAGCGGTGTATCTGCCTTTGGGACACAATCCGACCGCCGCCCCCGAACAGTTGGACTTAGCAGATGTGTTAGGCCGTCTGAAAATCCACTTGGAAAACCCTGCCCTGCAGAAAATCGGGCAAAACCTCAAATACGACCAACACGTTTTCGCCAATTACGGCATTGCGCTCAACGGCATTGCCGGCGATGCCATGCTCGCCTCGTATATTCTCGAAAGCCATTTGGGACACGGTTTGGACGAACTCGCCGAACGCTGGCTCGGCCTGCCGACCATCACCTACGAATCCCTGTGCGGCAAGGGGGCGAAGCAGATTTCCTTTGCCGATGTCGATGTGGCGCAGGCCACCGAATACGCCGCCCAAGATGCCGATTTTGCGCTGCGTATCGAGGCTCATCTCAAGCAGCAGATGGATGCCAAACAGCTCGACATGTATCAAAACATGGAATTGCCGGTGGCGCAGGTATTGTTTGAAATGGAACGCTGCGGCGTGCAGATTGATTCGGACGAACTCGCCCGCCAAAGCCGGGAATTGGGCCAACGCCTGCTCGAATTGGAGCAGCAGGCATACGAAACCGCCGGTCAGCCGTTCAACCTCAATTCGCCCAAACAGCTTCAGGAAATCCTGTTCGGCAAAATGGGGATTCCGACCAAAGGCCTGAAAAAAACCGCCTCCGGCGGCATTTCCACCAACGAAGCCGTATTGGAACAGCTTGCCCTCGATTATCCGCTGCCGAAAATCATCTTGGAAAACCGCAGCTTGGCCAAACTCAAATCCACTTATACCGACAAACTGCCCGAAATGATTGCCCCGCAGGATAAACGGGTACACACCACCTACGCCCAAGCCGTCGCCATCACCGGACGGCTTGCCAGCAGCAACCCCAACCTGCAAAACATTCCGATCCGCACCGAAGAAGGCCGCCGGGTACGCAAAGCCTTTACTGCGCCCGAAAACAGCGTGATTGTGTCGGCCGACTATTCGCAAATCGAATTGCGGATTATGGCGCACCTTTCCGGCGATGCCACCCTGATTCATGCCTTCCAAAACGGCGAAGATGTCCACCGCCGCACCGCCGCCGAAGTGTTCGGCATCGCCGCCGACCAAGTCAGCAGCGAGCAGCGCCGCTACGCCAAAACCATCAACTTCGGCCTGATTTACGGCATGGGTCAATACGGTTTGGCAAAATCGCTGGGCATCGACAACCTTTCCGCCAAAACCTTTATCGACCGCTATTTTGCCCGCTACCCCGGCGTTGCCGAATACATGCAGCGCACCAAAGAACAGGCCGCCGCACAAGGCTTTGTCGAAACCCTGTTCGGCCGCCGCCTGTATCTGCCCGACATCCACAGCAAAAACGCCAACGCCCGTGCCGGTGCCGAACGTGCCGCCATCAACGCCCCGATGCAGGGTACGGCCTCGGATTTGATTAAACGGGCGATGATTGCCGTACGCAACCACCTGATTTCAGACGGCCTCGCCAGCAAACTGGTAATGCAGGTGCATGACGAATTGGTGTTGGAAGTGCCGCACACCGAGTTGGAACACATCCGCACACACCTGCCGCAAATCATGGCGGCGGTGGACGGCGGGCTGATGGCCGTGCCACTGCTGGCCGAAGTCGGCGTGGGCGAAAACTGGGAAGCGGCACATTAACACCGCTAAACCGCAGGCAATGTAATAAAGGCCGTCTGAAAATCAATTTTCAGACGGCCTTTCTATCAAATAAAAATGATTTTTGTTTTCTTGTTTAAACTTTCCACCGCTATCCGTTATAATGATGTTTATTTTTCAAATAGCTACATTTATAGTGGGTTCACTTTAAAAGTAGTACAAGGCGGCGAGCCGAAGACAGTACAGGTAGTACGGGACAGGTTTTGTCCGGATTGTTGTTTAATCCGGTTACAAAAACCGTTCTCTTTGAGCCGGGCGAGCCAACGCTGTAATACTTTTAAAGTGAATTCACGATAGTTCCACTCAAAAATCAAAACGGGAGCAATATGGACAACAATATCGAAACCCCCATGCCGTCTGAAAACCGCCCTGATAAGCTGCAGCGACAGCGTTTTCAGTTTCACGGCAATGCCGGAGAATATTTTCAGATTTGGATTGTCAATTTGGTGCTGGGCGTGATTACGCTGTCGTTTTATGCGCCGTGGGCAAAAGTGCGCCGCCTGCGCTATCTTTACGGCAACACGGCGCTGGCGGGCAACCGCTTTGATTTTACCGCTTCTCCGGGTCGGATTTTAATCGGGCGGATTATCGCACTGATTCTGTTTCTGCCGTTTGTGTTTTCTTCGCAAATCGACCCGCTGTATGTTTTAGCGGCTTGGGGCGTGCTGGCGCTTGCCATGCCGTGGCTGATTCGTTCGAGTATGCGTTTTTTGGCACGCAACAGTAAATACGGCAACAGCCGCTTTTATTTCTCGGCATCGGTCGGCAAAACTTATTGGGTGTGCATGAAATGCCTGCTGGTATCGGTATTCAGTCTCGGCCTGCTCTCGCCCTTAGCGCTGTATTGGTTCAAAGCCTACCAACTCAACCATCTTCATGCGGGACAGCTTCAGTTTAAACTGAACAGCGGCATCGGTCGTTTTTATAAAGCCTTGCTGCTGCCGTATCTGCTGGCGATGGCGGCTTATGTGTTGATGTTTGCTGCGCTGTTTGCAGGCAACGATGAATCGCCTGAAATCTTCGCCCTGCTGTTTTTCCCGCTATATCTCTTGATGTTGCTGAGTATCGTGCTGACACGGGCCTATCTGTTTCGGGCAACTTGGAACGGCACGCAGATCGGCAACAGCAGAATTTCAACCGATTTGAAACCGCTGACCTATCTGTGGATCAGCGTCAGCAATGTGCTTGCCTGCATTTTCACGCTCGGCCTGCTTCAGCCTTGGGCGTTTATTCGGATGTACCGCTACAAAATCGAGAGCCTGTCCATCAATTTGAGCGATGATCCGCAAACGCTGGAAAATCAGTTGCAGGAAAACACCACGGCACTCGGCGAAGAAATTGCCGATGTGTTTGATCTGGATATTTCGCTGTAATCCAAAATATCGGGGGCGTTTCCCCGATATTTCATTTCGATTGAGAGTGCCAAGTATATGAAACCCACTGCCTCCGTCCGTTATTACGACGGCAAAACCAATACACCCCACGCCGCCGAAATCTACCTGAACGAAGCCGGCTGCTTATGCGTTAAGCTCAACAACGGCAAAGAAATTTTATACGACTTGGCACAAACCGAATATATCGCCGCCGTCGGCAATATTCCGCCTGCGCTGGAACTGACCGACGACGGCCGTATCGAGTTCGAACAAGGCCAACCGCCCGCATGGCTGCCGCTCAAACGCAGGCAAATGTTCGCCCGTATCCAACACCTTGAAAAAAGCTGGAAATGGATCGGCATCAGCATCATTGCCGTTATCTGTTTCAGCATTTCCCTGTTTGTGTGGGGCATACCCGCCGCCGCCCGCTATACCGCCGAACACCTGCCGCCCGAAATCATGCGCCATGCCGGTGAACAGGCCGAGCAGGCATTGGTCGAACTCACCCAACCAAGCCGTCTGAAAACGCAGCGCCAAGAACAAATCAAAGCCCTGTATTACCAAACCCTCAAACCCGACCACCCCGCCAAACTGATTTTCCGCCAAGGCGGCGATTTCTTCGGCGCAAACGCCGCCGCCATCCCCAACAACACCATCATCATCACCGACGAATTAATCAATCTGACGCAACACGACCACGAAATCCTCGCCGTTTTGGCACACGAACAAGGCCATCTGATCCACCGCCACAGCCTGCAGCAAGCCCTGCAAGGTGTCGGCATCAGCATCTTCCTGTCTGCCCTGACCGGCGATGTCAGCGACCTGCTCACCACCCTGCCCACCGCCCTCGTCAGCGCCCAATATTCCCAAGCCTTCGAACTGGAAGCCGACCACCACGCCGTAGCCGAACTCAAACGGCTGGGCATCCCGCCTGAACGCCTCGCCACCTTCCTCAACCGCTTGGAAACAGAACACCGCCACAACGACGACGCACTGTCCCCGCTACTCAGCACCCACCCGATTACCTCCGAACGGGTCAAACAAATCCGACAGGCAAAATAAAAACAGGCCGTCTGAAAACAGGATTTTACTGAACAAAACCGATTTTCAGACGGCTTCAAATCTTTGCAAAATTTTAGTCATCACAATATAGAACGGGTTATCTATGTTTTACAACAATTCCGATGTCGATTCTTTCGTATTGATAACATTGATGGTTACAGGCTTTATTATTTTACCGATTCTGCTTTTAACCTCTATCGTGTTCACCATCCTCATCACCAATAAAGAAAAAGGCTCAATAGAACGTCAAAAGCTAACCCAAAAACTATCCCAAATTATTTGGATAGCCACATTTATCCCTTTTATTTCATTCATCACAGCCATCTTCCTCACACGAGCAGGCCGTCTTTGGATTACAGAACCAACCGTTTTATCCATCCTCTGGCCACTTTCCGTTGCAATCTTCCTCATTGGCTTCACCCAACGTTTATTTAAAAATAAACTTGATGATAAAAAAGCCATGATGCTGAATAAAGCAATCATCTGGCTTTATTTAATTGTTATCATGATCTGGTTCGGAGCAATGATGATGGCACTTGGGACATCTTTGTTGGCTATTTAAAGTTGGTGCAGATTGCGCACCATAGCACGCACGTGTTCTTTCATTTACAGTGAATCAACCGAATTGCCAGCACATTCCAAACCCAACACGCCCGTCATTCCTGCGAAAGTCGGAATCCATCTCGGCGGATTAGGTAACTGTTTTTTCTTGACAGTTTCCGAATTGGAAAGATGAATTCCGATAATACATTCATTTACTGTTGGTATTACCCAACCCCTCAATCAACCTAGCAATCCCCATTTTCCAGACGTCCCCCCTTTGTGGCAACGCAAAGCCGCCCGGGCTGTATAGTCCGGACGGCTTTACATTACGGTTTGATATTCCGGCGTTTACCCCGCCACCCTTCCTACTTTTTCAAAGCAGGGCCGGCCTTTTTAGCAGGCGGGGTGGAAGTAACGGCCTCCCCTTTCAGTTTCGAGAAGATGCCCTCCCCGATGCCTTTGACGTTTTTCAGCTCCTCGGGGGATTTGAACGCACCGTTAAGTTTGCGGTACTCTACAATGGCTTTTGCTTTGGCCGGGCCGATGCCGGGTAAGGCAGTCAGTTCGGTTTCGGAAGCGGTGTTGATGTTGACGGCTGCGGCGGCAAATGCGGTGGCAAGCATCAGTGCGGCTGCGGTAAGCAGTTTTTTCATGGTTTTTCTCCTTTGTGTGGGTTGTTTTGATTTGATGATACGGATTTTTTTGCAGCGGTTCAAGTTTTGGTGATGGGTTTTGGGGATTTGCTGTATCGTTTTGAGTGTTTATCAAATGAAGTAAGCCCCCGAGGAATCCTCAGGGGCTTGGAATGGGTGTTTGGCGGTGACCTACTTTCACATGGAAGAACCATACTATCATCGGCGCTGAGTCGTTTCACGGTCCTGTTCGGGATGGGAAGGCGTGGGACCAACTCGCTATGGCCGCCAAACTTAAACTGTACAAATTGTTAAGCCGTTATGCAGTTTCCTGCAGTTATTTATTGTTTAATCAACTGTTGGTGATGATTGAATCATCAGTAAGCTTTTATCTTTGAAGTTCTTCAAATGATAGAGTCAAGCCTCACGAGCAATTAGTATGGGTTAGCTTCATGCGTTACCGCACTTCCACACCCCACCTATCAACGTCCTGGTCTCGAACGACTCTTTAGGAGGATTAAATCCTCAGGGAAGTCTCATCTTCAGGCGAGTTTCGCGCTTAGATGCTTTCAGCGCTTATCTCTTCCGAACTTAGCTACCCGGCGATGCGACTGGCGTCACAACCGGTACACCAGAGGTTCGTCCACTCCGGTCCTCTCGTACTAGGAGCAGCCCCCGTCAAACTTCCAACGCCCACTGCAGATAGGGACCAAACTGTCTCACGACGTTTTAAACCCAGCTCACGTACCACTTTAAATGGCGAACAGCCATACCCTTGGGACCGACTACAGCCCCAGGATGTGATGAGCCGACATCGAGGTGCCAAACTCCGCCGTCGATATGAACTCTTGGGCGGAATCAGCCTGTTATCCCCGGAGTACCTTTTATCCGTTGAGCGATGGCCCTTCCATACAGAACCACCGGATCACTATGTCCTGCTTTCGCACCTGCTCGACTTGTCGGTCTCGCAGTTAAGCTACCTTTTGCCATTGCACTATCAGTCCGATTTCCGACCGGACCTAGGTAACCTTCGAACTCCTCCGTTACTCTTTGGGAGGAGACCGCCCCAGTCAAACTGCCTACCATGCACGGTCCCCGATCCGGATTACGGACCTGGGTTAGAACCTCAAAGACACCAGGGTGGTATTTCAAGGACGGCTCCACAGAGACTGGCGTCTCTGCTTCTAAGCCTCCCACCTATCCTACACAAGTGACTTCAAAGTCCAATGCAAAGCTACAGTAAAGGTTCACGGGGTCTTTCCGTCTAGCAGCGGGTAGATTGCATCTTCACAACCACTTCAACTTCGCTGAGTCTCGGGAGGAGACAGTGTGGCCATCGTTACGCCATTCGTGCGGGTCGGAACTTACCCGACAAGGAATTTCGCTACCTTAGGACCGTTATAGTTACGGCCGCCGTTTACTGGGGCTTCGATCCGATGCTCTCACATCTTCAATTAACCTTCCAGCACCGGGCAGGCGTCACACCCTATACGTCCACTTTCGTGTTAGCAGAGTGCTGTGTTTTTAATAAACAGTCGCAGCCACCTATTCTCTGCGACCCTCCAATGCTTACGCCGCAAGGGCTTAACATCGAAGGGCATACCTTCTCCCGAAGTTACGGTATCAATTTGCCGAGTTCCTTCTCCCGAGTTCTCTCAAGCGCCTTAGAATTCTCATCCTGCCCACCTGTGTCGGTTTGCGGTACGGTTCTGATTCAACTGAAGCTTAGTGGCTTTTCCTGGAAGCGTGGTATCGGTTACTTCGTGTCCGTAGACACTCGTCATCACTTCTCGGTGTTATGAAGACCCGGATTTGCCTAAGTCTTCCACCTACCGGCTTAAACAAACTATTCCAACAGTTTGCTAACCTAACCTTCTCCGTCCCCACATCGCATTGAATCAAAGTACAGGAATATTAACCTGTTTCCCATCGACTACGCATTTCTGCCTCGCCTTAGGGGCCGACTCACCCTACGCCGATGAACGTTGCGTAGGAAACCTTGGGCTTTCGGCGAGCGGGCTTTTCACCCGCTTTATCGCTACTCATGTCAACATTCGCACTTCTGATACCTCCAGCACACTTTACAATGCACCTTCTTCGGCCTACAGAACGCTCCCCTACCATACCTTACGGTATCCGCAGCTTCGGTTATAGATTTGAGCCCCGTTACATCTTCCGCGCAGGACGACTCGACCAGTGAGCTATTACGCTTTCTTTAAATGATGGCTGCTTCTAAGCCAACATCCTGGCTGTCTGGGCCTTCCCACTTCGTTTACCACTTAATCTATCATTTGGGACCTTAGCTGGCGGTCTGGGTTGTTTCCCTCTTGACAACGGACGTTAGCACCCGCTGTCTGTCTCCCGAGGAGCAACTTGATGGTATTCTTAGTTTGCCATGGGTTGGTAAGTTGCAATAACCCCCTAGCCATAACAGTGCTTTACCCCCATCAGTCTCATACTCGAGGCACTACCTAAATAGTTTTCGGGGAGAACCAGCTATCTCCGAGTTTGTTTAGCCTTTCACCCCTATCCACAGCTCATCCCCGCATTTTGCAACATGCGTGGGTTCGGACCTCCAGTGCGTGTTACCGCACCTTCATCCTGGCCATGGATAGATCACTCGGTTTCGGGTCTACACCCAGCAACTAGTCGCCCTATTAAGACTCGGTTTCCCTACGCCTCCCCTATCCGGTTAAGCTCGCTACTGAATGTAAGTCGTTGACCCATTATACAAAAGGTACGCAGTCACACCACAAGGATGCTCCCACTGTTTGTATGCATCAGGTTTCAGGTTCTATTTCACTCCCCTCCCGGGGTTCTTTTCGCCTTTCCCTCACGGTACTGGTTCACTATCGGTCGATGATGAGTATTTAGCCTTGGAGGATGGTCCCCCCATGTTCAGACAGGATTTCTCGTGTCCCGCCCTACTTGTCGTACGCTTAGTACCATTGATGAGATTTCGAATACGGGACTATCACCCACTATGGTCAAGCTTCCCAGCTTGTTCTTCTATCTCAACAATTATTACGTACAGGCTCCTCCGCGTTCGCTCGCCACTACTTGCGGAATCTCGGTTGATTTCTTTTCCTCCGGGTACTTAGATGGTTCAGTTCTCCGGGTTCGCTTCTCTTATCCTATGTATTCAGATAAGGATACACATTGCTGTGTGGGTTTCCCCATTCGGACATCACCGGATCATAGCTTTATTGCCAGCTCCCCGATGCTTTTCGCAGGCTTACACGTCCTTCGTCGCCTATCATCGCCAAGGCATCCACCTGATGCACTTATTCACTTGACTCTATCATTTCAAGAACCTCTTTGACTTCGCTTTGCTCCCGTTGACTAGGAAACTCGGCTTAAGGTTTTTACTTTGATAAAGCTTACTGCTTTGTTGTGTGTTGCTCCTGCCTTTTGTGTTTCAGGAGCAACTCGATACAATCATCACCCAAATACTGTGGTTTACTTCTTGGTAACGTTTAGTGTTTGCAAACATTAAACGTTAAAGTAAACCGACATTGTCTTTGTTTGTTGATTTCGGCTTTCCAATTTGTTAAAGATCGATGCGTTTGATATTGCTATTACTCCGCAAATCAAAATGAGCTGGGCATTCTATCAGCTTCCTATCTTTTGTCAATAGGATTCTGTTTCCCAACTTGCTTTGATTTGTGAAGTTGGTGGAGGCAAACGGGATCGAACCGATGACCCCCTGCTTGCAAAGCAGGTGCTCTACCAACTGAGCTATGCCCCCATTCTTGGTGGGTCTGGGAGGACTTGAACCTCCGACCCCACGCTTATCAAGCGTGTGCTCTAACCAGCTGAGCTACAAACCCAGATTTAACTCTTAAGCCTTCACTCAAGTGTTATCCGCATCTCTATCTACAGTTTACCGATAAGTGTGAGTGCTTAAAGCCTCTTCTTCTCTAGAAAGGAGGTGATCCAGCCGCAGGTTCCCCTACGGCTACCTTGTTACGACTTCACCCCAGTCATGAAGCATACCGTGGTAAGCGGCCTCCTTGCGGTTAGCCTACCTACTTCTGGTATCCCCCACTCCCATGGTGTGACGGGCGGTGTGTACAAGACCCGGGAACGTATTCACCGCAGTATGCTGACCTGCGATTACTAGCGATTCCGACTTCATGCACTCGAGTTGCAGAGTGCAATCCGGACTACGATCGGTTTTGTGAGATTGGCTCCACCTCGCGGCTTGGCTACCCTCTGTACCGACCATTGTATGACGTGTGAAGCCCTGGTCATAAGGGCCATGAGGACTTGACGTCATCCCCACCTTCCTCCGGCTTGTCACCGGCAGTCTCATTAGAGTGCCCAACTTAATGATGGCAACTAATGACAAGGGTTGCGCTCGTTGCGGGACTTAACCCAACATCTCACGACACGAGCTGACGACAGCCATGCAGCACCTGTGTTACGGCTCCCGAAGGCACTCCTCCGTCTCTGGAGGATTCCGTACATGTCAAGACCAGGTAAGGTTCTTCGCGTTGCATCGAATTAATCCACATCATCCACCGCTTGTGCGGGTCCCCGTCAATTCCTTTGAGTTTTAATCTTGCGACCGTACTCCCCAGGCGGTCAATTTCACGCGTTAGCTACGCTACTAAGCAATCAAGTTGCCCAACAGCTAATTGACATCGTTTAGGGCGTGGACTACCAGGGTATCTAATCCTGTTTGCTACCCACGCTTTCGAGCATGAACGTCAGTGTTATCCCAGGGGGCTGCCTTCGCCATCGGTATTCCTCCACATCTCTACGCATTTCACTGCTACACGTGGAATTCTACCCCCCTCTGACACACTCTAGTCAGCCAGTTCAAAACGCAGTTCCCAGGTTGAGCCCGGGGATTTCACATCTTGCTTAACTAACCGTCTGCGCTCGCTTTACGCCCAGTAATTCCGATTAACGCTCGCACCCTACGTATTACCGCGGCTGCTGGCACGTAGTTAGCCGGTGCTTATTCTTCAGGTACCGTCATATGCAGTCGATATTAGCAACTGCCCTTTCTTCCCTGACAAAAGTACTTTACAACCCGAAGGCCTTCTTCATACACGCGGCATGGCTGGATCAGGCTTGCGCCCATTGTCCAAAATTCCCCACTGCTGCCTCCCGTAGGAGTCTGGGCCGTGTCTCAGTCCCAGTGTGGCGGATCATCCTCTCAGACCCGCTACTGATCGTCGCCTTGGTAGGCCTTTACCCCACCAACTAGCTAATCAGATATTGGCCGCTCGAATAACGCAAGGCCCGAAGGTCCCCTGCTTTCCTCCTCAGAGCGTATGCGGTATTAGCTAATCTTTCGATTAGTTATCCCCCATTACTCGGTACGTTCCAATATGTTACTCACCCGTTCGCCACTCGCCACCCAAGAAGCAAGCTTCTCTGTGCTGCCGTCCGACTTGCATGTGTAAAGCATGCCGCCAGCGTTCAATCTGAGCCAGGATCAAACTCTTATGTTTAATCTCTAACTTTTTTAACTTCTGGTCTGCTTCAAAGAAACTGACAAGTCAATGTTAAAACATTTGTCTTGTCTGTCTTTTCAACAGTGTGAGGCTTTATGCACTCACACTTATCGGTAATCTGTCTGTTAAAGAGCGAAAACGAATTATCAGACTATTTTTCTTCGCTGTCAACTTTTTTCATCGAAATCTCTTTCAATCAATCCGGCCAACTGCTATAATCTTCTGTTCGTCTTTTTCTTCACCGCCGAAGCAGCGAAGAACCGAACTATACCCCTCGTCCCCAAACCAGTCAACACTGAAATTCAACTTTTCGCAGACAAAATCTACAAATACCTATCACAAAAGGAAATTTTGTTTGAAGATTTTTAAAGATTTTTGAAGTTTTTTCTGAAAAACGAAATCCCCCTCTGCTTCATTTCTTGCCCTTCCAAAATCACCCACACTAAATTTTCGCCAAAACCACACCACCCCTCACCAATATTTTCGGTACAATGCCTTAATCTTATTTTCAGACGGCCTATTTTATGAATCAGACAACCAATCTGCTGACTGTCGCCATCTGCGTGGGCGAGGCTTCGGGGGATTTGCTCGGTGCGCATTTGATGCGGGCGTTGCGGCAACAGCGGCCGGATATCCGTTTTGTCGGCATCGGCGGCGAACGGATGAAAGCGGAGGGATTTGAGAGCCTTTATGATCAGGAAAAACTGGCGGTACGCGGTTTTGTCGAGGTGATTAAACGGCTGCCTGCGATTTTGAGCATCCGCAAAGGGATCGTGAACGATTTAATCCGTATCCGCCCTGATGTATTTGTCGGCATTGATGCGCCGGACTTTAATCTCGGCGTGGCGCAGAAACTGAAAGCGGCGGGGATTCCGACGCTGCATTATGTCAGCCCGTCGGTGTGGGCTTGGCGGCGGGAACGGGTTAATACGATTGTTCATCAGGTGAACAAAGTATTGTGTCTGTTTCCGATGGAACCGCAGCTATATCTCGATGCGGGCGGACGGGCGGAATTTGTCGGCCACCCGATGGCGCAGACCATGCCGCTGGAAAACGATCGGGCTGCCGCCCGCCAAACGTTGGGGCTGGCGGAACATATTCCGGTATTTGCCTTGCTGCCCGGTAGCCGCACCAGTGAAATCGACTATATGGCACCGGTGTTTTTTCAGACGGCCTTGCTGCTGCTGAAAAAATATCCGAACGCCCGTTTTCTGCTGCCCGCTGCCACCGCCGCCACCCGCCGCCGTCTGACCGCTTTATTGGCACAACCCGAATTTGCAGCCCTACCGCTGCTGATGACCGACAAACAGTCGGATTTGGTCTGCACTGCCGCCGATGTGGTTTTGGTTACCAGCGGCACTGCCACGCTGGAAGTGGCGCTGTGCAAACGACCGATGGTGATCAGTTATAAAATTTCACCGCTGACTTATGCTTATGTGAAGCGCAAAATCAAAGTGCCGCATGTCGGGCTGCCGAATATCCTGCTCGGTCGGGAAGCTGTGCCGGAACTGCTGCAACACGATGCAACGCCGGAAAAACTGGCAGCGGCGGTGTCCGACTGGTACGACCAACCGCAAAAAACCGCAGCTTTACAAGAGGATTTCCGCCAACTGCATTTATTGTTGAAACAGGATACCGCCGCCCTTGCCGCCGCTGCCGTTTTAGCGGAAATTCCGGCGAAACAAAATGAACAGAGGCCGTCTGAAAAATGAGTGGAACGAATTTCTGCAAAGCCATAATCATTTTCCCAATTTTCAGACGGCCTGATTTCCGGACGACCATTCCGGTTTGATTTAACGATATACAACGGATTTTCTAATGCAACCCATTCTTTCCGCCGGCGTGGACGAAGCCGGGCGCGGGCCGCTGGTCGGTAGCGTATTTGCCGCCGCCGTAATTCTGCCCGCAGATTACCACCTGCCCGGTTTGACCGATTCCAAAAAACTCAGCGAGAAAAAGCGGGATATACTGGCGGAACAAATCAAACAGCAGGCTTTGGCATGGGCGGTGGCGAGTGCATCGGTCGCAGAAATTCACGAACTGAATATTCTGCACGCCACCATGTTGGCGATGAAGCGAGCCGTGGCCGCTTTGTCCCTGACACCCAGCAAAGTGTGGATAGACGGCAACCGTGTGCCGGAAAATCTCGGTATCGCCGCCGAAGCCGTGGTGAAAGGCGACAGCAAAATCATGGAAATTTCCGCCGCTTCAGTGCTGGCCAAAACCGCCCGCGATGCGGAAATGTATGCCTTAGACAAACGCTACCCGCAATATGGTTTTGCGCAGCACAAAGGTTACGGCACGGCCAAACATCTGGCGGCATTACAGCAATTCGGCGTTCTGCCCGAACACCGCCAAGATTTCGCCCCCGTGCGGGCATTGTTGGCACAGGGGCGTTTGTTTGAATAATTTTGAATAAAATATAGTGGAATAAAATAACGGGCAAAGCAGGTGATTGCCCGTTATTCACAATGCCGTCTGAAAACTGTATTTCCTATTTATGGAAACCCAATTTTCAGACGGCATTGCTTTCGCTTGTTACATCGTCAGACGGTTTTGCCGACCCGTTTCATCAGTTCTTCCGCCAATGCCAGATAGGCTTTTGCACCTTTGGCGGAAGCATCGTATGCCAAGGCGGGCATGCCGTGGCTGGGGGCTTCGGCGAGGCGGATGTTGCGGGGGATGGTGGTGTCGAACATGAGGTTGCCGAAATGCTGTTTGAGCTGTTCGCTGACTTCGACCACCAGTCGGCTGCGGCCGTCATACATGGTACGCACGATGCCGGTTACGTCTAATTTCGGGTTGATTGCCTGTCGGATTTTGCGCACGGTCGCTACTAAGTCGGAAATGCCTTCCAAGGCGTAATATTCGCACAACATCGGTACGATCACGCCGTTGGCGGCGACAAGGCCGTTGAGGGTTAAGAGTGTGAGCGAGGGCGGACAGTCGATCAGGACGAAATCGTAATCGCTATCCACGGCCTGCAAGGCGTTTTTGAGGCGGATTTCGCGGGCGATTTCCTGCACGAGTTCGACTTCTGCACCTGCCAAGGCTCGGTTGGCGGCCAATACGTCGTAGCCGCCGCTTTCGCTGCGGATCACAGCGCTGCGGATGTCGGTGTCGCCCAATACGACTTGGTAAACGCCTTGTTCGATGGCGGCTTTGTCGATGCCGCTGCCGGTGGTGGCGTTGCCCTGCGGGTCTAAATCAATGACCAAAACCCGTTGTTTTCTGGCGGCGAGTGAGGCGGCCAGATTGACGGTGGTGGTGGTTTTGCCGACGCCGCCTTTTTGGTTGGCAACGGCGATGATTTGTGCGCTCATAATGTTCGGTTATTCAGGTTGGTTGGCTGGGATTGTACCGTTATTTGGCGAAAATGGATATACGGTTTAGCTGGCGCAAATTTCGTTTTGGTTTCGTAGAAACTCGTTACACTCATTTTCAGACGGCCTGCGCTGCGGTTTGGCGCAAAATCACCATATGGCGCTCGGCATTGAGTTGCGGCACATGGAGCGTGTCCACTTTTTCCACGGTGATGTTTTGCGGCAAGCGGGCGATTTCCTCATGCGGATACACGCCTTTCATGGCTGCCCAGTAGCCGTCGGGTTTCAAGAGCTGCGCCGTCCAGCCGACAAAATCGGCGAGTTCGGCAAAGGCACGGCTGGTAATTACGTCTGCCTGCATATCGCTGACGGCTTCGACTCTGCCGCTGACGACCCGCACGTTTTTCAGTTCCAATTCAATCGCTGCCTGCTGCAGAAACGAGGTTTTTTTGGTGTTGGCATCCAACAGGGTAATCTGCAGGTCGGGGCGGCAAATGGCGGTGGGTATCCCCGGCTGGCCGCCGCCGGAACCGACATCAAGCATGGTTTGCGCACCGGCAACGTAGGGCAACAGCGTAAGGCTGTCGAGCAGGTGGTGGCTGACCATTTGCGATTCGTCCCGCAGGGCGGTGAGGTTGTAGGTTTTGTTCCACTTTTTGAGCAGGCCGATGTAGGCGAGCAGTTTTTCCTGCTCGCTGCTGCTGATTGCCAAACCCATTTCGGCAATCCCGGCTTGCAGCGTTTGGGCATGATTCATGTTGGTTTCCTTTGCCGTTTGGGGAAACAGGTCGTCTGAAATGTGTATTTTCAGACGGCCTGCGTTGCTGTTTATCAGCGGCCGTTGATATGGGTGTAGCTGTTGCTGCGCACGCCTTCAATCGGCGCTCGTTGGTGGTGGTAAGACGGGGTCAGCTGCTGGTTGGCAACGGGCTGCTGCACCACGGTACGCTCGACAATCACGGTGGTGCCGTCTTCACGTTGGTAAGTCGTGGTGGTGGTTTGCTCGGTTTGGGTTTCGTTGGTGTTGATCCGCTCGACGACGGTGTCTTTGCCCGGATGGTATTCGCGCGGCAAGCGGTTGTGGGCTTTGTCGTAATAATAGCTGTCGGCGAGGTTGTAATACACCACTTCGGCATCGTTGCCGACATAGGCCGGGAAGGATTCACCGGCGGTTTGAGTGGTCGCCGATACGCCGTGGGCGAACGCTGCGCCTGCGGATACGGCGGCAAATGCGAGCATCAGAGATTGATTCAGTTTCATAAAAAGTCCTTTTTATTCAGTTAGATTTCGGTATTCAGCAAAGCGCCGTTTTCAGACGGCATCTCTGAAGCCCCGTTTCAAATGTACCATCAGCAGTGCCACTGCTGCGGGGGTTACGCCGGAAATGCGGCTTGCCTGTCCGACGGTTTCGGGGCGGTTGGCATTGAGTTTCTGCTGCACTTCCGCCGACAGGCCTTTGACTTTGGCATAGTCGATGTCCTGCGGCAGTTTCAGCGTTTCAATGTCCCGCCGACCTTGGATTTCTTCGTTTTGGCGGTCGATATAGCCTTGATATTTCACTTGGATTTCTACTTGTTCCACTACATCGTCGCCCAGTTTTTCAGACGGCATGGCATCGGGCAAGGTCATCAGGGCAGCGTAGTCGATATTTGGGCGGCGCAACAGGTCGTGCAGATTGGCTTCGCGGCTGAGTTTCTGACCCAATACCCGCTCTTGTTCGGCCGCCGACAGTTTTTGCGGCGTGTACCACGTGCTTTTCAGGCGTTGGATTTCACGCTCGATGTTTTCCCGTTTGCGGTCAAACGCTTGCCATTGGGCTTCGGAAACCAAGCCGATTTTGTAGCCGTCTTCGGTCAGACGCATATCGGCGTTGTCTTCCCGCAACTGCAACCGGTATTCGGCACGGCTGGTAAACATGCGGTACGGCTCGTTCACGCCTTTGGTAATCAAATCGTCCACCAACACGCCCAGATACGCCTGTTCCCGCCGCAGCAGCAGCGGGTCTTGTTCCCGCACATACTGCACGGCATTGGCACCCGCCAGCAGGCCTTGTGCGGCGGCTTCTTCGTAGCCGGTCGTGCCGTTGATTTGTCCGGCGAAAAACAGACCCTGAATGGTTTTGGTTTCCAAGCTCGCTTTCAGGTTGCGGGGGTCGAAATAATCGTATTCGATGGCATAACCGGGACGCAGGATATGGGCGTTTTCCAAGCCCGTCATCGAGCGCACCAGCGCAATCTGAATATCGAAAGGCAGACTGGTGGAAATGCCGTTCGGATAATATTCGTGAGTGGTCAGGCCTTCCGGCTCAAGGAAAATCTGATGGCTGTCTTTATCGGCAAAGCGGTTGATTTTGTCTTCGATAGACGGACAATACCTCGGGCCGACACCTTCGATTTTTCCGGTAAACATCGGGCTTCGGTCGAAGCCGGAACGGATAATCTCGTGTGTTTTCAGATTGGTATGCGTAATCCAGCACGACACCTGCTGCGGGTGCATTCCGGCATTGCCCCGCACGGAAAACACCGGCACCGGCGTATCGCCCGGCTGCTCGGTGAGACGGGAAAAATCAATGGTTCGGCCGTCGATTCTCGGCGGCGTACCGGTTTTCAGACGGCCTTGCGGCAGTTTCAATTCCCGCAGACGGCCGCCCAAAGACTGCGCCGCCGGATCACCGGCACGCCCGCCTTCGTAGTTTTCCAAACCGATGTGGATTTTGCCCGATAAAAACGTACCGGCGGTCAAAACCACCGAACGTGCTTTAAATTCCACGCCCATGGCGGTCATCACGCCGCTGATGCGCTCACCCTCCAGCGTAACGTCTTCCACCGCCTGTTGGAACAAGTCCAGATGTTCCTGATTTTCCAGCATTTCCCGAATGGCGGCCTTATAGAGAATGCGGTCGGCCTGCGCCCGTGTCGCCCGCACCGCCGGACCTTTGGACGCATTCAGACGGCGGAACTGGATACCCGATTTATCGGTCGCCAGCGCCATTGCGCCGCCGAGTGCATCGACTTCCCGCACCAAATGGCCTTTGCCGATGCCGCCGATGGAAGGATTGCAGGACATTTGTCCCAAGGTTTCGATATTGTGGGTCAACAGCAGCGTGGCAGCGCCCATGCGTGCCGCCGCCAACGCCGCTTCCGTGCCGGCATGGCCGCCGCCGACCACGATGACATCATAAGTTTTAGGATAAATCATATTCGCCATAAATTGAATGTGTTATGTGAAGGCAAAACCGGACATTGTACGCCGTTTTGACCGATTGCGGAATACGGCGCAAGGCAGAATACCTGCGTGCAAACGCCTGTTTTACAGTTTTTCCAACAAGGCAAAACCTTCTGTTTTATTGCGGGGGCGTGCGCCTTGCCAAATCATGCGCCAGCCTGTCGGCGCTGCGGCGGTTTTGGGCTGCTCGACCAGACGGTAGGTGCAATGTTCGTCAAGCGTCAGCGGCAGATGGCCGTATTGCGCCCACGCCATGCGTGCGGTTTCCGCCTGCGGCGCAACACTGATACAGCTCAGGCCGTCTGAAATCTCTTTTTTCAGTTCGGCCGACAACGAGGCCTCCATTTGCCGCACCACTGGCGCATGGCTTTTGGCGGCATCAAGCCACGGCAGCAGCAGCGTCATCAGCAACGCCCACGCCAGCGTAACCCCCGCCGCCCAATTCGTTACCGCCTGTCGCCCGCGAATATTTTTGCGGGTAATCGCCAGCAGCCACAACGGGGTAAACAACACAGCCACCACCATCGGCATAGTGTCGATATCAGGCAGATAATACGGGCTGAAATAAGCGGCACGCTCCGCCAGTTTCGCCGGCCAGCCGTAATTGGCCGCCGCAAAACCCAGCCACAGAAACGCCGCCAGCAGCCCGAACGTCATAATGCCGAACCAGTTAAGAAACGCCGCCGCTCCCCGCCGCAAACCGTCCAACTGCGCCGCCGCCAGCAACGCCAAAGGCGGCAGCAGCCACACCAAACGCTCCTGCACCGGCTGCGGGTCAAACGACAGCAACAGCAACACCAGCACCAGCCACGCCGCCGCCAACACGCCCCACGCCTGCGCCGTAATCCGCATCCGCACACCGCTCCATACCGCCAGCGGCCACGCCGGAAAGGTAAACCACAGCAGGTTTTTCAGATAATACAGCAACGAGGCCGTCTGAAAAGCAGGCAGATTGTGCGGCTGCAAACCGCCCCAAATGCCCAACAGATAAGCGTCCCGCCACACTGCAAACTCTTGCGGCGAATACAGCCGCAACGCAAAAGGATACAGCGGCAGCAGCGGCAGCGCCACGGCAAATGCGCCGAACAGCGTCAGCCAATAACGTTTGAACCGCCATGCAGCGTGCAGCGGCAGCAGCAGCGCCAACGCCATCAGCGACAACGGCAGCAGCCAGCCTTCCGCCAGCGACAGCAACACCCAGCCGCCGCCCAACAGCAGCGAAGCGGCAATCACTTTTTTCCCCGCCAGCGAAAATCCGCATAAAATCAAACCCAAAGCCGCAAATGTCAGCGATGTGCCGTTGAGAAAATGCGTCATCGGCAACAAGCCGACACAACCGATCAACGCCAGCACCACGCTGCGCCCGTGATGTCGGCCTAAAAAATGAAACCCCGCCACGCCGCAGCCGAACAGCCCGACAGCAGTAAACAGTACACTGGCAAGCCGTGCCGCCGCATAAGCGTCCATTGCCCACGGCGAAAACAGCCGCACCAGCGTTGCCGCCGTCCACAAATACACCGGCGACACCGAAAAATCCGTGCGGCCCAATACATCGGCGTGCCAATACGCCCCGCTTTGCACAGCCGCTTCGACTGCGGTAAACAGCGCCGGCTCGTTCGGGTGCCACAAATCATGGGAAAACACGCCCGGCCACAGCCAGGCAAATGCCATCAGCAGCAGAAGCCACGGTTTTTCACGGGTTTTGAAAGTGGAAGCAGAAGGCGGGGTGTAGGTCAGCATAGATAGTCAGTATGATGAAAAATTCGGGGGAACAGGCAAAACAGTTGCCGCTTGCGGTTGGCGAATATCGTGAATTCACTTTATAGCGGATTTAATTAATTTTCGATACAAAGCAGCAAGCCGCAGACAGTACAAGTAGTACGGCAAGGTGCAGCAACGCCGTAGCGAAAGTTAAGTTAATCCGCTATATAGCCTAGTGTAACAAAATTCGCCGCAGGCAACAAAAAACCGAACCCTGCGCAGGATTCGGTTTTTCTTCCAACTTTCAACGGCAAGCGATTAGCGTTTGAACAGGTTGCCGAATTTGTTGTTGAATTTGTCCACACGGCCGGTGGTATCGACGATTTTTTGCTGACCGGTGTAGAACGGGTGGCACAAAGAGCAAACCTCGATATTGAAGCTGTCTTTTTCCAGCGCAGATTTAGTGGTGAATTTGTTGCCGCAAGAGCAGTTTACCGTGATTTCGTGGTAATTAGGGTGGATATCTTGTTTCATGTTATGTCCTTTTTGTTAAGCGGGCATAGGGGTTTTGCCTATGCTTCATGGATACGGAAAAGAAATGTCATCCCATTTCCTTACCGAAACGTGCGATTATTGCGATTTTTTGCTGAAACGTCAAGCGGATGTTGCGGTTTTTGTCGTTTTTGTGCAAATGCCGGAAACCATTTTCCGTATCGACAACAGGCCGTCTGAAAATGCGATTTTCAGACGGCCTCGGTTCAAATTGAAAGGCAAATGAAATAACCGGAACACCCCGCCAAGCGGAAAACCGCCCTTTTCCCCGCCGCACAAGCAGGCGGGGTTATATTGGCCGATAAATATTGTCCGGTTATTCCGCCATGCCTAAGCCTGACGGGTTTCGACCTGAACCATTTCTACAGCGGCGATGTCGGCGGCGGCCGGTTTCGGCACGTCGGCACGGCGCAGGGCGTTGCTCTGCTGCGGCTGTGCTTGGGCGGCAAAAGCGGCCAAGGCTTCGGCTTTGGTTTCGACAAAAATCAGGCCGTTGAGTTCGGGCAATTCGGTTTCGGCAACAGCCTGAACAGGCTCGGTTTCGGCGGCAACCGCTGTTTCCGCCTCGGTGGTGTCGGTTTCTTCCATCTCAATCACCAGCACGCTTGCCAAGGCTTCACGCACATTATCGGCGGCGGCACGCACCATGTCGTGTTCCTGCTCGGCTGCACCTGCGGCGGCAACGGTAGTATCGTCGCTTTCGATGGCGAACACGGCCGGTGCTGCGGTATCGATGATTTCCGGTACCACCACAACCAAAGGTTCGTTGCCCGCTTCGGCTTCGGCGGCATATCCGGCCTGTTCGTAACCGAGAACATGGGCGACGGCAAAACGCACTTTATCGGCGGTATCGGCGATATTGAGATATTGCTCGATTTTGGCTGCAGACGGAATATTGCGTTTTTTGCCGTTGTTGCGGCGGTCCCGCTGATTGCGGTTGTTGCGCTGGTTGCGGTTGTTGTTACGCTCACGGTTGCGTTTGCGTTCGCCCTCGTCCTGCTCCGCCGTTTCCACAACCGGATTGGCGGCAACCGGCGCTGCGACAGGTTCGGCGGCTTTTTCGGCGTTACGGTTGCGGCGGCGGTTGTCGCCGTTGCGGGCGGCCTTGGCATTTGCTTCGGGCTGAACGGCATTTTCAGACGGCATCACCGCCAATACTTCCTGCGGCTGCTGACGCTCTTCCTGACGCTCGCGGCGTTCCTGACGTTCGGCACGCTCGTTGCGTTCCCGACGGTTTTCCCGCACTTCGTTTTTGCTCTCGGCGGCTTTGGCGGCACGGTTTTCTTTGGCTGCGCCGACTTCCTGAACTTCGACTTTGCTGCTGTCCCGTTTGCCGTTGTGGCGCGGGGTTTGGCGGCGTTTGTTGCTGCGGCGGGCGTTGTTGCGGTTGACGGCGGTGTGTTTGCCGCTGTCTTTTTCAGCCGGTTTTTCGCTCTCGGTGTTTGAACCTGAGAAAATGCGGCCCAACCATGCTTTGAAGTTGTCCCACCATGTGGCTTTCTGCTCGGACACCACCGGCGCAGGACGGGTGTGTTTCACGCCTTTGACGGCAGGTTCGGGGCGGGCGGCTTTGGCTTTTTCGCTACCGAACGGTTTGCTGCTCTCGTCTTCTTCCGGCTCGACAACCCGTTTGTAGCTCGGCTCGGCATCTTCTTCCACATCGTCGATGCGGATGCGGCTGATTTCGTAATGCGGGTTTTCCAGATGGATATTCGGAATCAGCAAAACGGATACGTCCAAGCGTTCTTCCAAACCGAAGAGTTCGGCACGTTTTTCGTTGAGCAGGAAGGTTGCCACATCCACCGGCACTTGGGCATGCACCTCGCCGGTGTTGTCTTTCATCGCCTCTTCCTGAATGATGCGCAACACGTGCAGGGCGGTGGATTCGATGCCCCGAATCACGCCGGTACCGGCGCAGCGGGGGCAGGCAACGTGGCTGCTTTCGCCCAATGCCGGTTTCAGGCGCTGGCGGCTCAGTTCCAACAGGCCGAAGCGGGACAGTTTGCCCATCTGCACCCGGGCGCGGTCTTTTTTCAACGCATCGCGCAACACGGTTTCCACATCGCGCTGGTGCTTCGGATTTTCCATGTCGATAAAGTCGATCACCACCAAACCGCCCAAGTCCCGCAAACGCATTTGGCGTGCCACTTCTTCGGCGGCTTCCATATTGGTTTTGAAAGCGGTGTCTTCGATGTCGGCACCACGGGTGGCACGGGCGGAGTTTACGTCAATCGACACCAGCGCTTCGGTGTGGTCAATCACGATGGCCCCGCCTGAAGGCAGGCTGACGCTGCGTGAAAAAGCGCTTTCGATTTGGTGTTCGATTTGGAAACGGGAAAACAGCGGCGTGTGGTCTTCGTAGAGTTTCAGACGGCCTACGTTGTTGGGCATCACATAACTCATAAACTCGGCGATTTGGTCGTGTACTTCTTGGTTATCGACCAGAATTTCGCCGATATCGGGGCGGAAATAGTCCCGAATCGCCCGAATCAGCAGCGAGCTTTCCATAAACAGCAGATAAGGCTCGTGGTGGGCTTCGCCGGCTTCTTCAATGGCGTGCCACAGTTGCAGCAGATAGTTGAAGTCCCACTGCAATTCTTCCACGCTGCGACCGATACCGGCGGTACGGGCAATCAGGCTCATGCCGCGCGGCACGTCCAATTCCGCCATCGCTGCTTTCAGTTCCTGACGCTCTTCGCCTTCGATACGGCGGGATACGCCGCCGCCGCGCGGATTGTTCGGCATCAGCACCAGATAGCGTCCGGCCAGACTGATAAAGGTGGTCAGCGCTGCGCCTTTGTTGCCCCGTTCGTCTTTTTCAACCTGAACGATGACCTGCATACCCTCTTTCAAGACATCTTGAATGCGGGCCCGGCCGCCCTCGTAATCCTGAAAATAGGCACGGGACACTTCTTTAAACGGCAAAAAGCCGTGGCGGTCGGTTCCGTAGTCCACGAAACACGCTTCCAGCGACGGCTCGATACGGGTAATCACCCCTTTGTAAATATTGCCTTTACGCTGTTCTTTGCCCAGCGTTTCGATGTCTAAATCGAGCAGGTTTTGCCCGTCGACAATCGCAACACGCAGCTCTTCGGCCTGTGTTGCATTAAATAACATGCGTTTCATGATACCCTCGTCAATCTTGCGTTGCAGACGCAAGACTCAGTATGCACTCACGAGGCAGGGTGGTTTTACCGCCCAAATGCCGTTTTCCGTACGGCGGCGGCAGCTTCGGCGGTATTGGACATGAACATCAATCAGCCGACCCGGTGTAATCAGTTTTTGAATGGTCGTTCCGCAAGGATTCATGCCGTCTGAAAACGAAAGTTTCGCTAAAACGGCCATGTGCGGCGTGGATAGACAAAGAAGGTCATAAAGAACAATGCAGCCGGGAGAAATTCCGCTGCGGCGGCCGGTGCAGCACTTGTTGCCGCACCCGACCGGTAAGGGCCTGCATCGCTGCAAATCCCTGAAAACTTAGCCGTCATCTTCTTCACCGTTTGCCGGACTGTTCCGGCAAACCAATCAAACTTAATCACGCACTTCCGCCGGCGGGCTGTCGCAGGGCGGAAGGAAATGCTTTGCAGAGTGCGTTTTTAATATAAAATCTCTTTTTAACAGTAAATCCGTTTTCAGACGGCCTGTAAAGTTACAGCCCCGCCGTTGCGGCCGAGACTGCAGCGATATATTTTTCGGCTGCCGTACAAACAGAAAACGGATGGTTCGGATTATAGAGAAAATGAGCACAATAAGCAAAGATTCAGTCAGCCATATCCTAATCGGCAGCGAAGAAGCCGGGCAACGTCTTGATAACTATCTGATAAAAATCCTCAAAGGCGTACCCAAAAGCCATCTGCAGCGGATTATCCGCAGCGGCGAAATCCGCCTGAACAAAAAGCGTGCCAAGCCCGACAGCCGCATTGCCGCCGGTGATGTGTTGCGCATTCCGCCAATCCGCACCGCCGAAAAACCGCCCGCCCGCACCGCCGCCGTTCCGGCACGGGAATTCGATATCGTGTATGAAGACGAAGCGCTGCTGGTTATCGACAAGCCCGCAGGCGTGGCGGTACACGGCGGCAGCGGTGTGAGTTTCGGCGTTATCGAGCAGTTGCGCCGCGCCCGACCGGAAGCCAAATATCTGGAACTTGTCCACCGCCTCGACAAAGACACCAGCGGCTTGTTGATGATTGCCAAAAAACGCAGCGCTCTGGTGAAGCTGCACGAAATGATCCGCAACGACCACCCGAAAAAAATCTACACGGCGCTGGGCGTGGGCAAATTGCCCAACGACCGTTTCCACGTCCGCCTCCCGCTGTTTAAATACACTGGCGCACAAGGCGAAAAAATAGTGCGGGTCGGCGAAGACGGGCAGGCCGCCCACACCGTATTCCGTGTGCTAAACCGTTTTTCAGACGGCCTGTTGCACCAAGTCGGCCTCTCCGCCCTGACTCTGGTCGAAGCCACCCTAAAAACCGGCCGCACTCACCAAATCCGGGTTCACTTGCAATCGCAGAATTGCCCCATCGCCGGCGACGAACGTTACGGCGACTACCAAGCCAACCGGCGGCTGCAGAAACTGGGGCTGAAAAGAATGTTCCTCCACGCCTCGGAGCTGCATCTCGACCACCCGCTGAGCGGCGAAAAACTGGTGCTGAAAGCCCCGTTGCCGCAGGAATTGCAGCAGCTGGTCCTGATACTGTCGCACCCGAAAGCGGAACACTGAAAGGCCGTCTGAAAATCGTATGTTCCAAACCTGATTTTCAGACGGCATCAACTTATCCAAAACGAAAGCCCCCGACCATGCAGCCCAAACTGATTATTTTTGACTGGGACGGCACACTCGCCGACACCACGTCCCCGATTGTCCACACCTTCCAACACAGTTTTGCCGAATGCGGCCAAGCCGTTCCCGACGACGAGACCGTCCGCAGCCTGATCGGTTACAGCTTGCCGGAAATCATCCGCCGTCTGTTGCCCGAAGCCGACACCGCCCTGCAACACCGCATTGCCGCCACTTATTCAACGCATTATCTGAATCCGAACAACCACAACATGACCCTGTTCGACGATGCCCTTCCTTGTCTCAATGCCCTGAAAGCGCAAGGCTACTGGCTGGCCGTCGCCACCGGCAAAGGCCGCAGTGGCTTGGACAATGCCATACGCCAAACCCAAACCGCCGGTTTTTGGCTGGCGACCACCTGCGCCGGCGAACAACCCTCCAAACCCGCACCCAATATGGTGCTGCATTTGTGCGACCAACTGGGCGTAATGCCGTCTGAAAGCATCGTTATCGGCGACACCACTTATGATTTGGAAATGGCCGCCCACGCCAAAGCCCGTGCTATCGGCATAACCACCGGTGCGCACACCGCCGAGCAGTTGCGAAGCTGTCCGCATTTGGCGGTTCTCAACCGCCTCGCCGAATTGCCCGATTTTCTGGCAACGCTGTAAAACCTACACTGTTGTATGTTTACCACCGCAGCAAACGCACGCAAGGTTACGGTTTTGACACTTCTTAACACAAACCGCCGCAATTCGCAGCGGCGGAAATTGCCCTGTTTCCCATTCCCCATTAGAATAGCAGGTTCGTCAAAATACCCTGCTGATTCTTTGCGCACCAACCCATGAACAACACCCCTTTTATTGAAATGAAAAACGTTGCGTTTGCCTACGGCAGCCGCCCGATTCTGCACGACATCAATTTCAGTATCCGCCAAGGGGATTTTGCCGCCGTGATGGGCGGTTCGGGCAGCGGCAAAACCACGCTGATGCGCCTGATTACCGGCCAGATTCGTCCGCAGCAGGGGCAGGTTTTAATCGAAGGGCGGGACTTGGCACACTTTTCCGCCGCCGAACTCTACGAACACCGCCGCCGCATGGGCGTATTGTTCCAACACGGCGCACTGTTTACCGATTTATCGGTGTTCGACAACATCGCCTTCCCCATGCGCGAACTCACCCAGCTTCCCGAAAGCGTGATTCGGGATTTGGTGCTGCTCAAACTCGACGCTGTCGGACTGCGGGGTATCGAACACCTGATGCCGTCTGAATTGTCGGGCGGCATGGCACGGCGGGTGGCGCTGGCCCGCACCATCGCCCTCGACCCCGAACTGATGATTTACGACGAACCGTTTACCGGTCTCGACCCGATTTCGCTGGGCGTGATTGCCCACTTAATCAGCCGTGCCAACAAAGCCCTGCGTTCCACCAGCGTGATGGTTACCCACGACATCGAAAAATCGCTGCAGATTGTCGATCAGGTGATTTTTCTGGCACACGGCAAAATCATCTTCAGCGGCTCGCCCGAAGAAATGCGGCAACTCGATTCGCCGTGGGTGCAGCAGTTTATCGGCGGGCTGGCAGACGGGCCGGTGGCTTTCCGCTACCCTGCGCCGACTTCGCTGAAAGAAGATTTATTGGGCTGAACCCTGTTGCCCCCGTTTTTCAGACGGCCTTTCCAAATCATCCGCAAACAAGGCCGTCTGAAAACAGGCATACAGTCAATTCACGACAGCCGGTTTGATACAGCCCGAACACCACACTACCGCAACCCCACTTCCCGTGTTGCATAGCGAACAATATAAGCGTTTATGAACTTTATCCGAAACATCGGGGCCAACACCCTGAACTTTATCCAATCGCTCGGCAGCGTTACCCTGTTTCTGCTGCAGATACTGGGAAAATCCGCCACCGCATTCGTGCGGCCGCGCCTGAGCATACGCCAGATTTACTTCGCCGGCGTAATGTCGGTGCTGATTATCGCCGTGTCCGGCCTGTTTGTCGGCATGGTATTGGGGCTGCAGGGCTACACCCAACTGGCCAAATTCAAATCCGCCGACATTCTCGGCTACATGGTTGCCGCCTCGCTGCTGCGGGAACTGGGGCCGGTATTGGCGGCCATTCTGTTTGCCAGCAGCGCCGGCGGAGCCATGACCAGCGAAATCGGTCTGATGAAAACCACCGAACAGCTCGAAGCAATGAACGTGATGGCGGTCGATCCCGTCGCCCGTGTGGTTGCCCCCCGCTTTTGGGCGGGCGTGTTTTCTATGCCGCTCTTGGCATCGATTTTCAACGTTGCCGGCATTTACGGCGCTTATCTCGTCGGCGTGCAGTGGCTGGGGCTGGACGGCGGCATTTTCTGGTCGCAAATGCAGAGCAACATCACCCTGAGTTACGATGTTGCAAACGGGCTGATTAAATCCGCCGTATTCGGCGTTGCCGTTACCCTGATTGCCGTTCACCAAGGCTTTCACTGCACCCCGACTTCCGAAGGGATTCTGCGTGCCAGCACCCGCACGGTGGTTTCTTCCGCCCTGACGATTCTCGCAATCGACTTTGTATTAACCGCATGGATGTTTACCGAGTAAAGACAATGAAAAAAAGCATTTTAGAATTTTGGGTCGGCCTGTTTGTATTACTGGGCGTTGTTGCCGTCGGCTTTTTAGCCTTCCGGGTAGCAGGCAGCGCCTCCGGCACGTCCGGCCAGAGCTACACCGTTTACGCCGACTTCAGCGACATCGGCGGCCTCAAAGCCAACGCCCCGATTAAATCCGCCGGCGTACTGGTCGGCCGTGTCGGTTCGATTACCCTCGACCCGAACAGCTATCAGGCAAAAGTCAGCCTCAATATCGACAGCAAATACACCTTCAGCAGCGACGTTTCCGCCCAAATCCTGACCTCCGGCCTGTTGGGCGAACAATATATCGGCCTGCAGCAGGGCGGCGACACCGATAATTTGGCGGCAGGCGACACCATCTCCGTAACCAGCTCGGCGCTGGTGCTGGAAAACCTGATCGGCAAATTCATGACCAGTTTTGCCGAGAAAAACGCCGGTGGCGACAATACCGAATCCGCCGGACAATAATCACCACACAACCCCCAACCATATTGAAAATCATATTAAATTCAGGACAATAAAACCATGAAAAAAACATCCATCATCAGCGCCTTAAGCATCGGTTTACTCAGCATTAATCTGGCATTTGCCGCTCCTGCGGACGCAGTCGGCCAAATCCGCCAAAACGCCACGCAAGTGCTGACCATTCTCAAAAGCGGTGATGCCGTTTCCGCCCGCCGCAAAGCCGAAGCCTACGCCTTGCCCTACTTCGACTTCCAACGCATGACCGCCCTTGCCGTCGGCGCACCGTGGAAAACCGCCAGCGATGCCCAAAAACAGGCGCTGACCAAAGAATTCCAAACCCTCTTGATCCGCACCTACAGCGGCACCATGCTGAAATTCAAAAACGCCAACGTAACCGTTAAAGACAACCCGATTGTCAATAAAGGCGGCAAAGAAATCATCGTTCGTGCCGAAGTGTCCGCCAACGGCGAAAAACCGGTCAATATGGATTTCACCACTTACCAAAACGGCAGCCGCTACCGTGTGTATAACGTCGCCGTAGAAGGCGCAAGTCTGGTAACCGTGTACCGCAACCAATTCGGCGAAACCGTCAAAGCCAAAGGCATCGATGGCCTGATTGCCGACCTGAAAACCAAAAACGGCAGCAAATAAACCATGCACTCCGAAATCCGAGAAGGCACGCTCTTTATCAGCGGCGACGTAACCGTGAAAACCCTTACCGCCGCCGTATTCGCCCGCTTCGAGCAGCAATGCCGTCTGAAAACGTGCAAAAGCCTCGATTTGAGCGGCGTAACCCGTGCCGACTCCGCCTGCGTGTCGCTGCTGCTGACCGCACGCCGCCTGAGCAAACACCCCCTCCGCCTGCAGCACTTGCCCGAATCCGTGCAGGCGCTGGGCGGACTTTACGACATCAACGACTGGTTCGCATCATGAAAAAAGCCACCGTTCCCCTCATTCTCAGCGTTTTGCTGGCCGCCCAGCCCGCCTTTGCCGAACGCAACCCCGCCGACCCCTACGAACCCTACAACCGTGCCGTATCCAAATTCAACGACACCGCCGACCGCTACATCATGGCACCCGTTGCCCGAGGCTACCGCAAAATCACCCCACAACCCGTACGCACCGGCGTGAGCAACTTCTTCAACAACCTGCGTGATGTCGTCAGCTTCGGCAGCAACCTGCTGCGGCTCGACATCAAACGTGCCAGCGAAGACATCGTGCGGGTCGGCATCAACACCACCTTCGGCATCGGCGGCCTGATCGACATCGCCGGTGCAGGCGGCGTACCCGACAACAAAAACACCTTGGGCGACACCCTCGCCTCATGGGGCTGGAAAAACAGCAACTACTTTGTCGTTCCCCTGCTCGGCCCCTCCACCGTGCGCGATACCGTCGGCAACGCCGTAACCACCGTTTATCCGGTGAAAAACACCTTTCTCAAAACCTCCGCCGAACGCTGGGGCAGCACCGGCCTGAACGCCGTCAACACTCGGGAAAACCTGCTCGACCTGACCGACAGCCTCGACGGCGCCGCCATCGATAAATACAGCTACACCCGAGACCTCTACATGCGCCTGCGCACCCAACAAACCGGCGGCACTTTACCCGAACAGGCAGACGACAACATCGACATTGACGAACTGGTCAGCGACGAAACCGTCGGCGTTTCCGAACAACCCGACAACAGCATCACCGCCGATACCGTTGCAGAAACCGCCGCCTTGCCGGATACTTCCGAAGAAACCGCAAGCGAAGCCGTTGCCGAACATAGCGAACCATAATCCGCAATCTCTGTTTCCATATCCATACCAAGGCCGTCTGAAAACCCGATTTTCAGACGGCCTGTTTTTTGTGCTGACCGGTACGCTTAAACCCATTACCAATATAGTTCTTTATAACTACAAAAAATCATCAATAATATTTACATATCTAAGCAAAAAGAGTAGGATTACTTCACCTTTCGGTCTTTCCGTCCGTTTTGACGCATAAACAATTAAATTACGAGGAAGAAGCATGAAAAAATTATGGATACTTGGTGCGCTGGGTTTGAGCATGGCGGCGCAGGCGCACGATTTGTGGGTATCGGCTCCGACACATTTGGATTCCGGCAGCTCATTGCAGGCAGACTTGGGCTACAGCCATGATTTCCCGAATCTCGAAAAAATTGCCGCCGATCGGGTACACATTTTCAAACCGCTGCAATTAACCGACAAATCAGGAAAAACCGTTGATTTGACAAACCAAGGCGAAAATTACCAATATGTCTCCAAATCCCGTTTGAAAGACGATTCATATTGGATCGGTGCAGTGTACAAACCGACTTTTTGGTCGAAAAACAGCGAAGGCTGGAAACAGCTGACTTTAAAAGAATTGCCCGGCGCAACTTATTGCGAACAGGCACAAATGTTCGGCAAGGCTTTTTTACAGGTGGGCAACGGCAATACGGATGAAAATGTGCTGACCCGTCCGCTCGGCCATGAATTGGAACTGATTCCGCTGAAAAACCCGAATGAAGTCAAAGTCGGCGATTTGTTGCCTGTTAAAGTGCTGTACCAAGGCAAACCGTTGGCAAAAGCAACAGTTACCGCAAGCTCGGACACGCTGGCGGAAATGGATCTGACAGCAACCCACGACCACCGCGAACCGCAGGGCTTTTCAGGAAAAACCGATAAAGACGGCGTAGTCAATGTAATTCCCTTAATCGAAGGCTTGTGGAAAATCAAAGCCGTCCATCAATCAGGCTATGCCGATAAAAGCATTTGCGGCGAAGACAATACCTACGCCACGCTGATTATGCCGATTGGCACAAACCGTGCAGCCGAGCGGCACGAACATCATCACCATCATCATTGATTGAAACCGCAAGGTTAAAAAAGCCGTCTGAACCAGTTTTCAGACGGCTTTACCTTTCAACATCTGTCGCATTTTCCCCAACAGCCGCATTCGGCGGCGGTCTGCTGTTTCCCGATTTCGCAAAGCTGCTTTTAATCTGTCCGCCTTTGCTATATCATTCCCTAATCTAAAAAAAGGAAACATTATGTACGAAGTAAACCGCAGCGTTTTTCTGCTTGTGCCGCTCGATCCGTTTTGGAACTGGCTGCAAACCCTGCCCGGCAACCATCTGGCCGATCTCACTTTGGAAGACCTTCAGGCCGATGCCAATTCCTATCTTGTGCGTCCGTGTGAAAACGCCGATGAAGTGTGGGACGAAATCGAAGCGCGTTTTGAAGACATTTTTGCCGCCGAACTGGCCGACTGGTGCGAAGACGAAAGCTATTGGCCCGACCTGCACGCCGATATTTTCAACGAATGGTTCGATATCCAGCTCTCAACCGTCATCACCGACCTCGAAGCCGAGCCGTTGGCACGAGACGAATTTCAGCCTTTCAATCTGAACTGAGGCCGTCTGAAAAGATGCAGATCCGTGTCCGCAACTATCATCTCGACGGCTACGGCCACGTCAATAACGCCCGCTATCTCGAGTTTCTCGAAGAAGCCCGCTGGGCGTTTTTCGACACGCAGGGCTGGCTGCCGCTGCTGGACAATATCTGTCTAGCGGTGGTGCGTGCCGATTTGCGCTACCGCCGCCCTGCCTTTGCCGGCGATGATTTGCGGGTGCATATCGAAGTGAAAGAACTGAGCAGCCGCTATCTGGTGTTGCGCCAGAATATCGAACTCGCCGCCCAAGGCAAAAACGCTGTCGAAGCCGACATCACGCTGATGCCGATTGATGCCGCCAGCGGCAAAGCCGTGCGCCTGCCCGAATCTTTATTTAACCTTTTGAACACGCTGAACGCATGAAAAAACTGATTTCCCTTGCCGCCGTCGCCATTGTCGGCGTTTTACTTGCCTTAGTGCTGATTCCGTCCAAAGCCGCTGCGCCGGCGTTTACCCTGCCCGATTTGCAGGGCCGAACCGTCAGCAATGCCGATTTGCAGGGCAAAGTCAGCTTTATCAATTTCTGGTTTCCCTCCTGCCCCGGCTGCGTAACCGAAATGCCCAAAGTCATCAAAATGGCGAAAGACTATCAAGGCAAAAACTTCCAAGTTTTGGGCATTGCCGAACCGATTGACCAGATTGAAAGCGTGCAGCAATACGTCCGAGACTACGGCCTGCCCTTCCGTGTGATGTACGACGGCGACAAAACCATCGGCAAAGCCTTCGGCACGCAGGTTTACCCGACCTCGTTTTTAATCGGCAAAAACGGCGAAATCCTGAAAACCTTTGTCGGCGAACCCGACTTCGCCGCCCTTTACCGCCAAATCGATCAGGAATTGGAAAAATAATTGCATTTCATGAAAATGCCGCCATATACCCCGTTCCGCCCGAACAAAACACGCTTTTCAGACGGCCTAAACAGGCAAACCGCCCGCCAAGACCGTCTGAAAACACAAAATAATGATTAGAGAACACCATGAAATTTATTGACGAAGCAAAAATCGAAGTCGTTGCCGGTAAAGGCGGCAACGGCGCAGCCAGTTTCCGCCGCGAAAAATTCGTACCCCGCGGCGGGCCGGACGGCGGCGACGGCGGCAAAGGCGGCAGCGTGTGGGCGGTTGCCGACGAAAACACCAACACCCTCGTCGAATACCGTTTCGTCAAACGCTATCAGGCGAAAAACGGCGAAAAAGGCCACGGTTCCGACCGCTACGGCGCAGGCGCAGACGACATCGAACTGCGTATGCCCGTCGGCACCCTGATTCGGGACACCGACACCGACGAAATCGTCGCCGACCTCACCCACCACGGCCAACGTGTGTGCCTCGCCAAAGGCGGCAAAGGCGGTTTGGGCAACATCCACTTCAAATCCTCGGTAAACCGTGCGCCCAAACAGTCCACGCCTGGCGAAGAAGGCGAAGCCCGCTCGCTGCATTTGGAACTGAAAGTCCTCGCCGATGTCGGTCTTTTAGGCATGCCCAACGCCGGCAAATCCACCCTGATTTCCGCCGTATCCGCCGCCCGCCCGAAAATCGCCAACTACCCGTTTACCACCCTGCACCCGAATCTGGGCGTGGTGCGTTTGGACGAAAACAACAGCTTCGTTATGGCAGACATTCCCGGCCTGATCGAAGGCGCAGCCGAAGGCGCAGGCTTGGGACACCGTTTCCTCAAACACCTCTCCCGCACCGGCCTGCTGCTGCACGTCGTCGATTTGGCTCCGTTTGACGAAAGCGTCAACCCCGCCGCCGAAGCCTTGGCGATTGTCGAAGAGCTGCGCAAATACGACGAAACCCTCTACGACAAACCCCGCTGGCTGATTTTAAACAAACTCGATATGCTCGGCGAAGAAGAAGCCGAAGCACGCACCGCCGACTTCCTCGCCCAAATCGGCTGGGACTACCCCGAACCCGACGACCGCTTCCAATTCGACCTGACCACCCCGCGCCTCTTCAAAATCAGTGCCTTAGCACACCAAGGCACACAAGAACTCGTACGCCAAATCGGTATGTATCTGAATGAGAAAAAACGGGTTGAAGCCGAAAAAGCAGCGGCAGAACAAGCGGCAAACGCCGAAACCGCCCAACAGCAGCCGCAGACCAATACCGGCGTTTTAGTAGCGGAATAAAGATTTTCAGACGGCCTTTTTGTGATACAGGCCGTCTGAAAACCGCATCATTCATTGAAAGCCCCAATCATGCAACCGCCTCACCCTAAAATATGGCTGAGTTTTGACCAGCAGCTTGAGCTTTTGAAAACACGAGGCTTACATATTTCCGATGATGCCAAAGCAACAGAATATTTGGCACGCATTGGATATTACCGTTTGAGCGGCTATTTCTATGCCATGCGTGAAAGAAACGGGAACATAATCGGCGATCATTTCAAATCAGGTGCCGGTTTTCAAGATGCGGTTTTGCTCTATATTTTTGATAAGAAACTGAGATTGCTCGTTTTAGATGCATTGGAACGCATTGAAATTGCCCTTAGGGTTGATGTTTCCCACCATCTCGGCCGTTTGGATAAATTTGCCTACCGGAATCCCGATTTACTGCACCATTCTTTCAGCAAAACAACATCAGACCAGCACAGCCGCCACACTGATTGGTTAAACAAACACGAACAGCTGATTAAGCGGTCAAAAGAAGAATTTATCCTGCACAATAAGGTAAAATACGGCTTACCCTTACCGATTTGGGTTGCCTGCGAAGTTTGGGATTTCGGCTGTCTTTCCACCTTATTCGGCGGCATGAAGGAAAACGATCAAGATGCCGTTGCACAAAAATACGGTATCCGAAACGGACGGATATTCGCCAGCTGGCTGCGCAGCCTGAACTATTTGAGAAACATCTGCGCCCATCACAGCCGCCTGTGGAACCGAAACATTACCGTCCAACCCAAACTTCCTCCTGCATCAGATACCGCTTGGGTCGGAATATTTGGCGAAAAACATAAAGCCCGCTGCTTTTTATTGCTGTATCTGTGCCGGCATTTATTAAAAGTCATCAATCCACAATCAAGTTGGCCGCAACGAATGAAACAACATTTGTCCGATTTCCCCGATTTAACACATCTGGGGCTGAATTTAAAAGGTATGGGCGTACCTGATGACTGGGAAAACCACTGGGCATGAAAAAACTCCCCAGCAGCCATACCGAAACGATATAACCGAGAGGAGCCGTGTTGTATGCAAATATAACCGACTCCACCCTGACTGTCAAATTTACATTTATTTTTTTACCGATCATGCTAAACATCTACAACACCCTGACCCGCCAAAAAGAACCCTTCACCCCCATCAACCCTGAAAACGTGCGTATGTACGTTTGCGGCATGACGGTTTACGACTATTGCCATCTCGGTCATGCCCGTGTGATGGTGGTGTTCGATATGATTGCCCGCTGGCTGCGCCAAAGCGGTTATCCGCTCACTTATGTGCGCAACATCACCGACATCGACGACAAAATCATTGCCCGTGCAGCGGAAAACGGGGAAAGCATCGGCGATTTGACCGGACGCTTTATCCAAGCCATGCACGAAGATGCGGACGCTTTGGGCGTGCTGCGTCCCGACATCGAGCCGAAGGCGACGGAAAACATTGCGCAGATGATTGCGATGATTGAGCGGCTGATTGCCAAAGACAAAGCGTATGCGGCGGATAACGGCGACGTGTATTATGCGGTGCGTGAATTTGCGGCATACGGTCAGCTTTCGGGCAAATCTTTAGACGATTTGCGTGCGGGCGAACGGGTGGAAGTGGACGGTTTCAAACGTGATCCGCTGGATTTTGTGTTGTGGAAAGCGGCGAAAGCGGGCGAACCGGCTTGGGAAAGCCCGTGGGGCTTGGGTCGTCCGGGCTGGCATATCGAATGTTCGGCGATGAGCGAAAACCTGTTCGGCGACACCTTCGATATTCACGGCGGCGGCGCAGATTTGCAGTTTCCGCACCATGAAAACGAAATCGCCCAAAGCGTGGGGGCAAACGGCCATTCCTGCGGCCACCAACACGGCGGCAAAACCATTGAAAGCCATGTGAAATATTGGCTGCACAACGGTTTTATCCGTGTGGACGGCGAAAAAATGTCCAAATCGCTGGGCAATTTCTTCACCATTCGCGACGTGTTGAAACAATACGATCCCGAAGTGGTGCGTTTCTTTATCCTGCGTGCGCACTACCGCAGTCCGCTGAATTATTCCGATGCGCATCTGGACGATGCCAAAGGTGCGCTGACCCGTCTCTATACGGCGCTGAAAAACACCATGCCGTCTGAAAATCCGTCGGATTTGGAGAATGATTACGCCCGCCGCTTTATGGCGGCGATGAATGACGATTTCGACACTGTACAGGCGGTGGCGGTATTGTTTGAACTGGCAAACGAGGTCAATAAAACCCAAAACGCCGAACTGGCGGCCTGTCTGAAACATCTGGCGGGCATCATCGGCCTGCTGCAACGCAACCCGACCGAATTTCTGCAGGGCGGTTCGGTTTCAGACGGCCTGTCTAATGAAGAGATCGAAGCCTTAATCGAAGCCCGCAAACAGGCCCGTGCCGATAAAAACTGGGCGGAATCCGACCGTATTCGGGACGAGCTGGCCGCTGCGAATATTATTTTGGAAGACAAGGCCGGTCAAACCACTTGGCGCAGGGCTTAGTCTGCATATAGAAAATTCGCTTGAAAACATGCCGTCTGAAAATGTGTTAACTGCATTTTCAGACGGCCTTTTTCCAATCAAAACACCATGATTTTCGTTTTCAATCTTGATGCACAACCGAAAAATATAACATGCGGCCCCCTTCCTGTCAGCGGGACGGGGAATCGTGTGTAGCGTGCTTGCCTAAGCATGCACGAAGTCTTTAAAGTTGATTCAATGCCGTCTGAAAACCGTAGGTTTCGCCAAAACGAGCAAAGCAAGTTTCTGCGCAGCTAAAACCGTAGATTTCGCTAAAATCGGGAAAAGATAGTTTGCGTTATCATACTTTTAAAGTGAATACACTATAGTGAATTCTGCTCCGCCAGCAAATACTTCTTCACTACCGCCGGATTGCCCGCTGCCAGCGAATACGGTGGTACGTCTTTGGTGACCACCGCCCCTGCGCCGATTACGGCGCCTTTGCCGATGGTTACGCCGCCCATAATAATTGCCCGCCGCCCGATCCACACATCGTCTTCAATCACAATCGGGCGGGTTTCGGTGTAGCCGGAAAAGCGCTTGGCATCCGTATCAAAACGGTGGGCATTGCTGTAAAACAGGCATTCGGGGCCCATCATCACCCGCTTTCCGATCCGCAGCCCACGGCAAATCTCGCAATCAACGCCGATGCCCGAATCATCGCCCAATTCGGTATCCGCCAGCACATACGCTCCTTTTTCGATATTGATGTTCCGCCCCAAGTGCGGCGAAATCCGCCTTGCCAGCGCCGCACGGATACGCTTTGCCACCGTGCCGAACGGTTTTTGATGGGACGGCGGCAAAATTGTGCCGATCATCATCAGCAGTCGTAAAAAGATTTTCTGTTTCATGGATTTGTCTTTCACAGCGGATACAGCAATGCCGTCTGAAAACGGCATTATCGGTTTTTGCTGCGCAAAATCCGCTTTTCTCGTTTTCAGACGGCATGGTACAAATGTTTAGCGGATAATGCCCCGTGTCGATTCGGCAAAAAACGGTTTGAATACCGCCAGTTCCACCTGCGTTTCGGCACGCTGGAGAATATCGGCTTTGGCTTCTTCAAACGCAACGCCCCGATGATATAGGGTTTTGTACACATCTTTTACCGCTGCAATCTGTTCGGCGGTGAAGCCGTTGCGGCGCATACCTTCGCTGTTGAGCCCTGCCGGTTCGGCACGGTAGCCCGCCGCCATAAAATACGGCGGCACGTCTTTATGCACACCGGCGGCGAAAGCGGTCATGGCGTAATCGCCGATTCGGCAAAATTGGAACACCAGCGTATAACCGCCGAGAATCACATAATCGCCGATGGTTACATGGCCGGCGAGCGAGGCATTGTTGGCGAACACGGTATGGTTGCCGATCACGCAGTCGTGTGCCACATGGCAATACGCCATAATCCAGTTGTCGTCGCCGATGCGGGTTTCGCCGATACCGGTTACTGTACCCAGATTGAAGGTGGTAAATTCGCGGATGGTGTTGCCGTTGCCGATAATCAGGCGGGTCGGTTCGTCCCGATATTTTTTATCCTGCGGGATTTCGCCCAAGCTGGCAAATTGGAAAATGCGGTTGTTTTCGCCGATGTCGGTATGGCCGTTGACCACAACGTGCGGGCCGATTTCCGTACCAGCACCGATGCGGACATTCGGCCCGATGACGCTGTATGCCCCGACTTTGACGCTCGAATCGAGTTCGGCTTTCGGGTCGATAATGGCGGTGGGGTGGATGAGGGTCATCTGATTTCCTTTGTTCAGAATGATTGCGGGCTAAAATAAGAAAACGGATTCGTTGGTTCTCCTATCGTGAATTTACTTTAAAAGTATTACAGCGTTGGCTCGCCTTGTCCTACCTTTAAATTAAATTTACGATAAATGTACGGTCTGCGGCTCACCGACTGATATTTTCTTATTGTTCACGATGCTGAATACCTGCTCAAACCGGTGGGTTTTCCTTTATCCGGCCGTTGAAACGGTTTTCAGACGGCCTGTTTTCCTAAGGCCGTCTGAAAACGGGGTATCAAACCACCCGTTTGGCGCACATGATTTCGGCTTCTACCGCTACTTGTCCGTCCACTTTGGCCACGGCTTGGAATTTGCCGATGCCCCGTTTGCTGGTTAAAAGTGATACTTCAAATACCAGTTGGTCGCCCGGAATCACTTGGCGTTTGAAGCGGGCGTTGTCGATACCGGCGAAGAAGAAAAATTCGTTTTCTTTGCGGCCGCCTTCGCTCAAAATCGCCAGTGTGCCGCAGGCTTGCGCCATGGCTTCGATCACCAATACGCCGGGCATTACCGGCAAATCGGGGAAATGGCCTTGAAACTGCGGCTCGTTCATGCTGATGTTTTTGATGGCGGTCAGGCTCTGCATCGGCTCAAAAGCGGTAATGCGGTCGAGCAGCAAAAACGGATAACGGTGGGGAATGAGTTTTTGGATGTCTTTGGCTTCAATCGGTAATTCAAATTGCATGGTGTTCCTCGGTTATTCTGCAGGGTCGGTTTGGGTATCCGCCGTGCCTAATTGGTTTTCTAAAACTTTGATCCGTTTGTTCATTTCACTCAAACGGCGGATATGGACGGCGTTTCTCGCCCATTCTTTGTGGGTCTGCATCGGATACGGACCAGCCATGTGCTGCCCGCTTTCTTTGATGCTGTGGGTAATGGACGTGCCGCCGCCGACGGTGGTTTTGTCGGCGATTTCGATATGGCCAACCGTACCGACACCACCGCCGAAAATGCAGTAGCTGCCGATGGTGGTGCTGCCGGAAATGCCGGTTTGGGCGGCAATCACGGTGTGTTTGCCGATAATGCAGTTATGCCCGATCTGCACTTGGTTGTCGATTTTGGTTCCTTCACCGATAACGGTATCGCTCATTGCACCTCGGTCGATATTGGTATTTGAACCGATTTCGACATCGTCGCCCAGCCGCACGCCGCCGGTTTGCGGGATTTTAAACCATGAATCGCCGGCAAACGCCAAGCCGAAGCCGTCGGCACCGATCACTGCGCCGCTGTGGATTTCGACACGCTTACCCAAGGTGCAGCCGTGATAAACAGTAACATTCGGGTGCAGCAATACATCGTCGCCCAAGGTGCAGTTCTGTTCGACCACGCTCCCCGCAAGAATGCGGCAACGCTCGCCCAATACGGTATGTTCGCCGATATAGACATGCGCTCCGATTTCGCAACTTGGCGGTACAATGGCGTTTGGTTCGACCACTGCTGTCGGGTGAATGCCGCCTTTGGCTTCGACAATCGGCGAAAACAGTCGGGCAACTTTGGCGAAATAGAGATACGGATCGGCGGCGATAATCAGGTTGCGTTGGGGAAACTCCGCTGCGGCTTTGGCGGAAACAATCACTGCGCCGGCAAGGCTTTCGGCGACTTCTGCTTTGTATTTGGGGTTGGCGAGAAAGCCGATATGCTCCGCCTGCGCCTGCGAAAGCGGCTGCACGGCGCTGATGCGGACATCTTCGCCGCGCCATTCTCCGCCCAAGCGGGCGGTAATTTCGGAAAGGGTATAGCTGGGTCGGGTCATGTTGGTTCCAAAATTCGGGCAAGGCTGTTTTCAGACGGCCTCGCCGCAACAGCGGCTGCAGGATAGAGTGAATTTATAGTGGGTTCAATTCAAAAGAGGACAAGGCGGCGAGCTGCAGACAGTACAGATAGTACGGGACAGGTTTTGTCCGGATTGTTGTTTAATCCGGTTACAAAAACCGTTCTCTTTGAGCCGGGCGAGCCAACGCCGTAGTCTTTTGAAGTGAGCCCACTATACCATCACTCGGCAAGCCGTATTGCAGGTATCAATGTGCATTCAAGGCTTTGATCACGCTGTCGGTAATATCGTAGCGGCTGTTGACGTAAATCACGTCCTGCACAATCACGTCATACCCTTCTTTTTTCGCCAATTCGATAATCACTTGGTTGGCGTTTTGCTGCAGGGCGGCAAATTCTTCATTGCGGCGCAGGTTGTAGTCCACCGCCAGTTGCGCCTGCTCGCGGCGGAATTGTTGTGCCAGTTTTTCCCATTGGCTGTTCAAGGTTTGGCGTTCGGCGGCGGCAAGGTTTTTCTGCATCAGTTTTTTCTCTAAGGCTTCGCCCTGCTGCTGCAGTTTCTGCAATGCCTGCTGGCGGCTACCGAATTCCCGATCCAGCGTGTGCTGAATGTCTTGCGCCTGTTTGGATTCCAGATAAACTCGCTCGGTGTTGATAAAACCGAATTTCTGCAGGGTTTCGGCGGCATTCGCTGCGGCGGCAAGCCCCAGAGACAGCAGCGCTGCGCCGCCCAAGCGGATAATGTGTGTCATTGTGTTCATGAAATATCCTTCAACGGTAAAACCGGATAAACAGCGGACGCTGTTTGCGCAACAGGCCGTCTGAAAACGGTATTTTCAGACGGCCTCGCCGTTAGAATGTCGTACCCAGTTGGAATTGGAAGCGTTTGAGTTCGTCGGTTTCTTTTTTCTTCAGCGGATAGGCGTAGCTGAATTTCAGCGGACCGATTGGTGAGAGCCAAGTAAAGGCGGCACCGGCGGAATAACGCAACTCTTCTTTAAAGGTTGATTTGTGTTTACTGCCTAAACCATAAACGTTTTGACGTCTCCGATCCTCGCCATAAGTATCGTTATCGTTATCAGTATAGGTTTTGTTGTCCCACACACTGCCGGCATCGGCAAACAGACTCCAGCGTACAGTGCGGGAATCGCTCATGCCCGGCATCGGGAACAGCAATTCGGCGGTTACGTTGGCTTTGCGGTTGCCGCCGTAGCTGATGCGGTCGCCGTAGCGGTCATACACTTTCGGGCCTAAAGAACTGCTTTCATAACCTCGAACGCTGCCCAAACCGCCGCCGTAGAAGTTTTCAAAGAACGGCATTTCTTTGGTTTTGCCGTAGCTGTTGCCGTAGCCGACTTCGCCGCCAAGCATCAGGGTAAAGCTCTTCGACAATGGGAAGAACCAAGTTTGGTTGTGGGTCAGCGTGTAATAACGCAGTTTGCTGCCCGGCAAGGCGATTTCGCCGTTGATGCCGGTCAAGTAGCCCCGGGTCGGCCACAGGGCGCTGTCGGTTTTGTTGCGACCCCAGCCGATGGTGCCTTTATACAGCCAGCCGTTGAATTTGCCGCTGCCGTCGGCCCCCAGCTCGCCGTTCTCACGGATAAAGTCAAAATAGCGTTTCGGCGGATTGTTGTAGGTGTTTACCGTCAAGTGTTCCGCCGCCAAGCCGAAATTAACACGGTCGTATTCGGTAATCGGTACGCCCATGCGTGCGCCCACGCCGACGGTGGTGGTTTTATACTGTTTGGTGCTGCCCGAAGATTTGCGGGCATCGTAAGTGCGGCCGTAAATATCGTAGCCGAGGCTCACGCCGTCGGGGGTGAAATACGGATCGGTAAACGACAACGAGCCGTTCAGCGAGGTTTTACTGCGCGAGGCACGGGCGGCTAAGGATTTGCCGGTACCGAACAGATTATCCTGCGCCACACCTGCCGACAATACCAAACCGGTATCCTGCACCCAGCCGGCGCTCAAATCCAGCGAGCCGGTCGAACGCTCGGTCAGGTTCATATTCAAATCAACCTGATCGGGCGTGCCGCTCAACGGCACGGCATCGAATTGGACATTGTCGAAATAGCCCAGCAGCTCGACACGTTCTTTCGAGCGTTGCAGTTTCGCCAAGTCGTAAGGCGCGGCTTCCATTTGGCGCAGCTCGCGGCGTACCACTTCATCTCGGGTTTTGTTGTTGCCGGAAATATGGATTTCATTGACGTAAATCTTGCGGCCGGGTTCGACATTCAGCACAAAATCGACGGTTTGTGTTTCTGAATTCGGCATCGGCTGCACACTGACTTCGCTGAATGCGTAGCCTGCCTGACCCATGCGGTTTTGCACCCGTTCCAAAGCGGCGGTCAGCTGGCTGCGTTCGTACCATTTGCCGCCTTTGACCAGCAGTTTGTCCAATTCTTCTTTCGGCACTTCTTTGGTGTCGCCGGCAATCGTTACTTTGCCCAAGCGGAAGCGTTCGCCTTCATGCACGATCACTTTTACCGTCTGCTCGGTTTTGTCGGCATTGCTCTGCACTTCGGTATCGACAATGCGGAAATCGAAGTAACCGTTGTTTTGGTAAAACTCGCTGATCCGCTGCATATCCTGAGCAAACTTCTGCTCGTTGAAGGTATTGCTGTGGGTCAGCCAGGCAAACAGGCCGCCGTCGCTGGAAGACATTTTGCCGCGCAGTTTGCGGTCGGAGAAATGGCGGTTGCCTTCAAATTCAATGCGGCTGATTTTGGTGGTTTTGCCTTCTTCGATATTGATGTCGATCGATACACGGTTGCGTGCCAGTTTGGTTACGGTCGGCGTGATTTTCACCGACTGTTTGCCCCGGCTGACATATTCCTGTTTCAGGGCGGCAATGGCTTGGCTCAACGTGGCCGGATTGAAATATTGCGATTGTACCAAACCCATTGATTCGAGGGTTTTCTTGATACCGTCGTTCGGTAAGGTTTTGGCACCGCTGATGTTGATGGTGCTGATGGTCGGCCGCTCGACTACGGTCAGCAATACCTGATTGCCTGCGGTTTCGACACGGATATCGTCAAAAAAGCCGGTATCATACAGCTTTTTAATGATTTCTTCGCTGCGGCTGTCGGAGAACTGATCGCCTACTTTAACCGGCAAATAGCTGAATACGGTGCTGGGTTCGGTACGCTGCAGGCCTTCCACCCGAATATCCTGAATCGTGAAATCTGCCAGCGCCAGCGGAGCCATGCCCATAATCGCCAAAGCAGATGCAATCTGTTTTAATTTCATAAAATTATCCAAACAAACGGTTAATATCATTAAAGAAAGCCACCAGCATCATCAGCAGCATAACGGCCATGCCGATACGCAATCCGACTGCCTGTACCCGCTCGCTCAAAGGCTTTCCGCGTATCCATTCGGCGGTATAATACACCAAATGGCCGCCGTCCAACACAGGAATCGGCAACAGATTCAATACGCCGAGGCTGATGCTGACCACCGCCAAAAATTCCAAATAGCTCAAAATGCCCAACGAGGCCGACTTTCCGGCAACGTCGGCAATCGTTAGCGGGCCGGAAAGATGGGCGGCCGAAGCATTGCCGGTAATCAGTTTGCCGATAAATTTCACAGTCAGCACCACATATTTTGCGGTTTTGTCCCAACCCATTTTAAAGGCTTCGCCGATGGTGGGAACATAATGTCTGCGTACTTTTTTATCCCACGCCTGATCATGCTCCGGCGCAAGGCCTGCCCTACCGACTAAAAGGCCGTCTGAAAATTCAAAACTGTCGGGGCGCAGGGCGGTCTTGAAGGTTTCGCCGCCACGGTTGTAGGTAATGTCCAATTTCTTGCCGGGGCTGTTGCGGAACAGTTCCGCCCACTGCTGCCAGTCGCTGATGGCTTTGCCGTCTGCTGCCAACAGGGTATCGCCTGCTTTCAGCCCGGCTCGCTCGGCGGCGCTGTTTTCCTGCACAAAGGCGATTTTCGGGGTTATTTTAAAAGCCCACAAGCCGATACCGCCATTGTTTTTCGCAATTTTACCTGCCGCTTCCGTCCCCGCTGCCTCGATGGTGCGTACGGTTTCGCTGCCTTCGGCGGTTTCCACCGCCACCGTTACCGCTCCGGCTTCGAGGTTTAACACCATTTCGGTCAGAGCTGCGTTCCAATCGTCAATGCTTTTTCCGTTTACCGCACGGATTTTGTCGCCCGCCTGAAAACCGGCTTGGGCGGCAATGCTGCCCTGTTCGACCGTGCCGACATACGGGCGGATTTCGGTTATGCCGAAAGAAAACACCGTACCGTACAGCAGCACCGCCAAAATCAGATTGGTCAGCGGGCCGGCGGCAACAATCGCAATTCGTTTGGCGGGGTGTTGGCGGTCGAAGGCATACGGCAAATCGGCTTCGGCGACATCGCCTTCCCGTGTGTCGAGCATTTTGACGTAGCCGCCCAAGGGAACGGGGGCGAGACACCATTCGGTATCGCCGCGTTTTTTGGTGTAAAACGGTTTGCCGAAGCCCACCGAAAAGCGTTTGACTTTCACGCCGCACAAGCGGGCAACGCTGTAATGCCCCAGTTCGTGCAGGCTGACCAGAATCAGAATGGCGACAATAAACGATAATATGGTTTGCAAAAAAATCCCCTGATTGGTTTGGTTGGTGCGACGGCGGATGCTGCCGAACCTGATTTAATTTTGTCCCGATATTGATTTTATTTTGTTGGAACTTTTGGTTTTCACTCTGCAAGAAACCGTTTTACCCGTTTTTCAGACGGCCTTGCCGGTAATGCCGTCTGAAAATGCCGCAATCTTTATCCGTTATTTTGCCAACCGAGCGGCAAACTGCTGCGCCGTACGGCGGGTTTCCACATCTTGCGCCAGCAGACCGGCAATATCGGCGGCGGCGGGCAAAAAGTTTTGCGACAGGCAATGTTCGGTTACGGCGGCAATATCGGTAAAACGGATATGTCCGGCCAGAAATTCGGCGACGGCGATTTCGTTGGCGGCGTTTAACACGCAAGGCGCTGCACCTCCGGTCTGCATGGCTTCGTAGGCCAGTTTCAGACACGGAAAACGGTTAAAGTCGGGCGTTTGGAAGGTCAGCGCCGACAGTGTGGCAAAGTCCAGCGGCGGCACGCCCGAGTTGATGCGTTCGGGCAAGCCCAGACAATAGGCAATCGGGGTACGCATATCGGGATTGCCCAGCTGCGCCAGCACCGATCCGTCTCGGTAACGCACCATGCTGTGTATTACCGACTGCGGGTGAATCACCACTTCCAAATGCTGCGGCGGACAGGCAAACAGCCAATGCGCTTCAATCAGTTCCAAACCTTTGTTCATCATGGTAGCGGAATCCACCGAGATTTTCTGCCCCATCTGCCAATTCGGATGTTTGACCGCCTGCGCCGGCGTGATGGCGGCGAAATCCGCCAAATCGGTATTCAGAAACGGACCGCCGGAAGCGGTTAAGACGATGGATTCGATACCGTGCCGCTGCAGGTCGCCGTTATAGTCTTCGGGCAAAACTTGGAACACGGCGTTGTGTTCGCTGTCCACCGGCAACACCCGTGCGCCGCTGCGGCGGGCGGTTTCCATAAACAGCGCACCCGCCACCACCAGCGTTTCTTTGTTCGCCAGATAAATGGTTTTGCCTGCCTGCGCCGCTGCCAATGCGGAAGGCAATCCGGCGGCACCGACAATCGCACACATCACACCGCCGACTTCGTCTGCCGATGCCACATCACACAACGCCTTCTCTCCGTACAATACTTCGGTTTTACAGCCCGCCACTGCCAGCAATGCACTCAATTCGGCGGCGCTTTCGGCATCGGCGACCACGGCAAACTGCGGTGCAAAACGCAGGCATTGTGCGGCCAGTTTTTCGGTTTGGCGGCGGCCGGACAGGGCGAACACCCGGAATTTGTCGGGGTGGCGGGCAATCACGTCCAGCGTGTTTTCACCGATGCTGCCGGTGCTGCCTAAAATGGTCAGAGCTTGTGTCATGTTGGCATTCTTATTTCTTATTCAGGCCGTCTGAAAACCGAAGGTTTCGCTAAAATGAGTGTAACGAATTTCTGCGCAGCTAAAACCGAAGGTTGCGCTAAAACTAAAATAAGCGTAGCGGATTTTCAGACGGCCTCATCTCTTTTCTTGTTGAAACCGTGGTTAAGCCGTCAGCGCCATGATGGCGGTGTACACGCTTAGAACGGCAATCAGGCTGTCGGTGCGGTCGAATACGCCGCCGTGGCCGGGCAATAAATTGCTGCTGTCTTTCAGTCCGGCGGTACGTTTGAACCAGCTCTCAAGCAGGTCGCCGCAAATGCTGACCGCCGTCAGCAGCCAGCCGATAATCACGGCTGCCGTATCGCCGACATCAACCGCCAGCCAGCCGGCATGATTGACGCAGACCATATACAGTGCCACGCACAATGCGCCGCCGATGGCACCTTCCCAGCTTTTGCCGGGACTGATGGCGGGGGCGATTTTGCGTTTGCCGAATGCCTTGCCGCAGAAGTAGGCGGCAATATCCGCCACCCACACCAAGCCCATAATGGCCAGCAGCGAAACGGCGGCTTCCCGTGTCGGGCGTTGGGAAACCAGTGCAAACCAAAACGGCATCATCAGCAGCCAGCCCAAGGCATAACGCTGCCGGTTTTGGGTCAGTGTCCATTTGTTTTTCAGCCACAGCGGTACGCCGACCAGCCAAAACGCCAGCACCACGCACCACACCAGCGCCGGAAGCTGCCAGCCGCCGGCATAGGCAACTAGACAGAAACCGGCGCTGGTTGCCAGATAAGTGCGGCGCTGTTCTTTTTCGATGCCGCTGATGCGGGTATATTCCGCCAGCGCCAACAGGGCAATCAGGGCGGAAAAGGCTGCCCACAAGGCATTTGGTGCGTAAAAAAGCATACCCAACATCAGGGGCAACAGCCATAATGCGGTGATTATCCGTTGTTTCAACATATCAACTCCGTTGCTGATCCTGCGGCAACTGTTCCGAGGTGCGGCCGAAACGGCGTTCCCGGTTTTGGAACGAGGCAATCGCTGCGTCTAGGGCTTTGCGGTCGAAATCGGGCCACAGAATATCGGTAAAATAGAGTTCGGCATACGCCATCTGCCACAAGAGGAAATTGCTGATGCGGGTTTCGCCGCCGGTGCGGATAAAGAGATCGGGTTCGGGGGCATCGCCCAGCATCAGATGGGCGGCCAGTTTTTCTTCGCTGATGTCGGTTTCGCCTGCCGCCATCAGTTTGCCGACTGCCTGCAAAATGTCCCAGCGGCCGCCGTAGTCGGCGGCGATGGTCAGGGTCAGGCCGGTATTGGCGGCGGTGAGCGCCTCGGCTGCGGCAATGCCCCGACAAATCTCTTCGTTAAACCGTTCCCGACTGCCGATGACCCGCACCCGGATATTGTTTTCGTGCAGCCGTTTGACCTGTTTTTGCAGCGCCTGTAAAAACAGCCCCATCAGGAAGCTGACTTCTTCTTCGGGGCGACGCCAGTTTTCGGTGGAAAAAGCAAATACCGTCAGATAGCGCACTCCGCTTTCGACACAGTTGCGCACCATGTTTTCCAAGGCATCCAAGCCCCGTTTATGCCCCATCACCCGGGGTAGGAAGCGTTTTTTCGCCCAACGGCCGTTGCCGTCCATAATCACGGCGATATGCTGCGGAATCTGCGTGTGCTGCGGAATCGTCTGCGTACTGCTGTTCATAACTGCCTCGTCTGCGGCGGCAAGCCTTTGCTCGGTTTGCCGCCGGTGTGCATTAAATCGCCATCAAATCGGCTTCTTTGGCTTCCAAAATCTTATCCGCTTCGGCAATCGCTTTGTCGGTCAGTTTTTGAATATTTTCTTCGGCACGACGGGCATCGTCTTCAGAAATTTCTTTGTCTTTCAACAATTTTTTGATGTGGTCGTTGGCATCGCGGCGCACGTTGCGGATAGACACGCGACCTTCTTCCACTTCGCCGCGCACGACTTTAATCAGGTCTTTGCGGCGCTCTTCGGTCAGCATCGGCATCGGCACACGGATTAAATCGCCGATAGCGGCCGGGTTCAGCCCCAGATTGGAATCACGAATCGCTTTTTCCACTTTGGCCGCCATATTGCTTTCAAACGGTTTCACGCCGATGGTTCGGGCATCGAGCAGGGTTACGTTGGCCACTTGGCTCACCGGCACCATGCTGCCCCAGTATTCCACTTCCACTTGGTCAAGCAAACCGGTATGCGCACGGCCGGTACGCACTTTGGACAGGTTTTCTTTCAGCACTTCCAACGAGCGCTGCATTTTGCCTTCGGCTGTTTTTTGAATATCGCTAATCATCTTGTTCTTTCGTATTTAAAAATCAATCGGGTAACACTGTATGCCGTCTGAAAAACGAGCCATGCTGTTTTCAGACGGCCTATCGTGAATTCACTTTAAAAGTATTACAGCGTTGGCTCGCCTTGCCGTACTACCTGTACTGTCTGCGGCTCGCCGCCTTGTACTACTTTTAAAGTGAATCCACTATAATCGGTTCGGTAACGTTACATAGTACCGTTAATCGGGCGGAACGACAAGCCGTAACAAGGCCGTCTGAAAACCCGTTTCACTCATTTTAGCAAAACCTATGATTTCAGCTTCACAGAAATTCGCTTTGCTCGTTTTAGCGAAACCTACGGTTTTCAGACGGCCTTACGGTATGGATTGCGGACCAACCCTTAACGCAATGTCCGCTTAGCAATGTACCAACGTACCTTCGTTTTCGCCGAGTACCACCCGCTTGAGTGCGCCCTCTTTGGCGATACCGAATACCACGATATTCAGCTTGCGCTCACGGCACAGGGCGAATGCGGTGGCATCCATCACTTTCAGGTTTTTGTTCAGGGCTTCATCAAAAGTGATGGTTTCGTAGCGGGCAGCCGAAGGGTCTTTTTTCGGGTCGGCGGTATAAACGCCGTCCACATTGGTGGCTTTGAGCATCACATCGCAGTTCATTTCTGCACCGCGCAGGGCGGCGGCGGTATCTGTAGTGAAGAACGGATTGCCGGTACCGGCGGCAAAAATCACTACTTTGCCTTCTTCCAAATACTGAATCGCTTTCGGGCGGGCGTAGGTTTCGGTAATCTGCTGCATACTCAGGGCGGATTGAACCCGGGCTTTGATGCCCAGCGATTCAAATGCGTCTTTCAGTGCCAAGGCATTCATCACGGTGGCCATCATGCCCATATAGTCGGCGGTGGCTCGGTCCATGCTGCCCGCTTGTGCGGATACGCCCCGGAAAATGTTGCCGCCGCCGACTACTACGCCGACCTGCACGCCCATTTCTACGACTTCTTTGACCTGTCCGACAATCTGCATGATGGTTTCACGGTTGATGCCGAATGCGTCCTGCCCCATCAGCGATTCGCCGGAAAGTTTTAACAGTATCCGTTTGTATTTTGTTGGCTGTGTCATAAAATACCTTGCTTTCTTTCAAATAAATAATGTTGTCGGACCGGTTGGCGGTAATGGTTTAAACAGAAAAGAAACCTGCGTATCTTTTGTGGTTAAACCACTATTCCCACAACGGTTTTCATCGCTGTTTTTTCAAAAAAAAGCACCCTGATTCAGCGCTGAATCCAGGTGCTTTTCTTCATGGCTTGATTACACTTTCGCAGCAGCAGCGACTTCGGCAGCGTAATCCACTTCTTTTTTCTCGATACCGTCGCCTACTTTGTAACGTACAAAGCTGAATACTTCGGTATTGTTTTCTTTCAGGTATTGCGCCACGGTTTGGTCAGGGTTCATCACAAATGCTTGGCCGTTCAAAGTGATTTCTGCCAAGAATTTGCGGATACGGCCTTCGACCATTTTCTCTGCGATGTCAGCAGGTTTGCCGGAAGCAATCGCTTGCTCGGTGTAGATGTGGCGTTCTTTTTCAACGGTTTCGGCATCCACTTCGGCTTCGGAAACGCATTGCGGTTTGGCCGCTACGATGTGCATACCTACTTTGCGTGCCACGTCTTCGTCGCCGCTGAATTCAACCAATACGCCTTCGGTCGCCAATGCACCGTGGATGTAGGCAACCAGTTTGTTTTGGGTGTCAATCACTTGGAAGCGGCGTACAGACATGTTCTCGCCCAATTTGGCGATAATGGCTTTGCGTTCGGCTTCAACCAGTTCGCTCAATTCTTCCACAGTAGCCGGTTTTTTCTCGGCGGCGGTTTTGGCAACCAGATTGGCAAATGCCACAAAGCCTGCGTCTTTGGCAACGAAGTCGGTTTCGCAGTTTACTTCAACCAATGCGCCGACATTGCCTTCAACGGCGAATGCCAACACGCCTTCAGCAGCAGTACGGCCTGCCAGTTTGCCGGCTTTGGCGCCGGATTTGATGCGCAGGATTTCTTCTGCTTTTTCAAAATTGCCTTCGGCTTCTACCAAGGCTTTTTTGCATTCCATCATGCCCAGACCGGTAGCGGCACGCAGGTCGGCAACCATTTTTGCAGTAATTTCTGCCATGTTAAGCTCCTTAATATTTGGCAAAACGGCTGATGCGGCGGATAGGCCGTCCGTTTTGCGTTCAATCGTAATACTCTGAAAAAAGGGGCATAAAGCCCCTCTTGGTTTAACCGGATTACTCGGCGGCTGCTTGGGCAGCAGCTACGGTTTCTTGCAGGGCTTGGTTTTTGCCTTCCAAAACCGCATCGGCGATGCCGCGGCAGTACAGACGGATTGCTTTTGCAGAGTCGTCGTTACCCGGAATCACGTATTTCACACCGTCAGGGCTGTTGTTGGTATCGACAACGGCAATTACCGGAATGCCCAGTTTTTCGGCCTCAACCAGCGTACCTTTTTGGTAACCGGTATCGATAACGAAGATGGCATCAGGCAGGCCTTTCATGTTTTTGATACCGCCCAGAGAGCGTTCCAGTTTTTCAACGTCGCGTTGCATTTCCAGAATTTCTTTTTTGCTGTAACCGCTTTCGGCAGCATTTTCCAGAGCAGCAGTTTTTTCTTCCAGACGTTTGATAGACTGTTTCACAGTTTTATAGTTGGTCAGCATACCGCCCAACCAACGGTGATCCACGAAAGGCATACCGGCACGGGTTGCTTCTTCGCGAATGATTTCGCGGGCTTGGCGTTTGGTGCCGACAAACAGCACAGTACCTTTGTTTGCAACCAGACGACGAACGGCTTCTTGCGCATCTTGGAACATCGGCAGGGTTTTTTCCAGATTCACGATGTGGATTTTGTTGCGCGAACCGAAAATGTATTGTTCCATTTTCGGGTTCCAGAAACGGGTTTGGTGACCGAAGTGAACACCGGCTTCAATCATCTGACGCATAGTAATTTGAGACATGATATTCCTTAAATTTGAAAGGGTTAAGAGCACACATTCAATCGCATAGAACTTGTTTGACCAAGCACCCTTCGGCGAAAGTGGGCATATTTAAAAAAGTTTGTTTTGCTTTGAAAAGCCAAAGCCTGAGAATTATATAGGATTTTAGGCCGTCTGAAAAGAGAGGCGGCATTAAGGCTGCATACCGCCGTTGCCTTCCGCCGCTTCCTGCTGCTTCATCAAGCGGTTGCGGCGGCGGATACGGACGATGACCGCCGTTAGCACCATCGGCAACACCACCCAAAATACAAAATAAATCAATGCCCTCGCCAACGACGGCTGGGCGGCGGAAAACAGTACCGCCACAAACAGATAACCCATCACCACAATATGCCACATTTCAATAATCCTTTCTTACCGTCCGTTTTCGTGTGCAGCAATTCATTTCACGCATTTTAGCTGCGCTGAAACCCACGTTGCTCGTTTTGGCGAAACCTACAGTTTTCAGACGGCATGCAGTGATTTTTGCACGCCTGAAAGCAAACGCTATATACTTTGACAAACCGAATCATAACAGGCCGTCTGAAAATGAGTGAAACGAATTTCTGTGCAGCTACAACGAGAAATACCGAGAAAACCGAACTGCGCCGTCGGCTGCGCAAAGCCCGTGCCGCCATGTCCGAAGCCGAACGGGCGGCGGCGACCCGAACCATCAATGTCCGGCTCAAACGACTGATTCGCCGCAACAGCAGAATCGGCATTTACTGGCCGATCGGCAAAGAACTGCGGCTGGACGGTTTTGTCCAAGCCGCCCTGCAGCGTGGGGCGAAACTGTATCTTCCCTATATCGAACCGAACGCCAGACGGCTGTGGTTCACGCCTTATTTTGCCGACCAACGCCAGCGCCCCGAACGCCGCAAAGGGCGGAGCAAACTCTATATTCCGCAGTTTGCCGGTGAAAAAATCCGTGTCCACCGCCTGAACACGCTGATCGTTCCCGTGGTCGGCATGGACAGACGGGGTTTCCGCCTCGGGCAAGCGGGCGGTTTTTACGATGCCACGCTGTCGGCGATGAAACACCGACTGCAGGCCAAAACCATAGGCGCGGGCTTTGCCTGCCAACTGGTCGATGCCCTACCCGCCGAAGCGCACGATATCCCGCTGGACGGTTTTGTGTCGGAACACGACAATCTGAGGTTTTAAGGCCGTCTGAAAACGAGCGAAGCGAGTTTCTGCGCAGCTAAAACCGCAGGTTTCGCTAAAACGGGCAAAGCAAGTTTCTACGAAGCCAAAATTCACTTACGACCTGTTTTCAGACGGCATTGAAACTGACTCAGCCCGCCCCGATATTGGGAACTGTTAATTCATTATCAAAAAATCTGAAAGGAAAGCTCATGCAGCCCGTTTCTTATGCCGCCACCCACCGCCACACCTGCAACAAAGCGCTGTATGTCGCCATGGCGCTGCTGTTCGGTTCGTTGGGCGTACACAAATTCTGCGCCGGTCGGGTGTGGATGGGTCTGCTCTACGTCCTCTTTTGCTGGACAGGCATTCCGGGTATTGTCGGCATCATCGAGGGCATTTGGGCCGCCTTCAAACCGACCGACTCGCTCGGTGCGATTATCGTTTAACCGTTTTTTACCTTACGCAAAAAATTTTAAGAAGTTAATAACTTTTTTAAATCTTTATAACGTATTGATAAATAGATATTTTTAATCTCGCACCGCAACGGGGGCTAAAAAATATATGCCCCCGCTGCATAAATTCTTTGCATTTCTCTGAAAAATCTACTAAATTCTTGGGTAAATATGTCAACAATCCGCACTCGTGCGGATTCGTGTTTAAAAAATAATCATAAAAGCAAAGAGAGCGTTAAAAAAATTATTTTCCGCAGCGGCGGCAAACCAAGGCCGTCTGAAAAATAAACATTTTAACGACAGGCTTATTCTTTAGGAGTATGAACCATGGCTGAAGCAACCGATGTCGTATTGGTAGGTGGGGGAATTATGAGTGCCACACTCGGCATTCTGTTGAAAGAACTCGAACCGTCTTGGGAAATCACCATTATCGAACGGCTGAACGATGTTGCGCTCGAATCTTCGCAGGCATTCAACAATGCCGGTACCGGCCACTCCGCCCTGTGCGAGCTCAACTATGCCCCGCTGGGCGCAGACGGTACGGTTGATCCGACCCGCGCGCTGGGCATTGCCGAACAGTTCCACATCAGCCGCCAACTGTGGGCCTCTCTGGTTGAAGAAGGCAAACTGACCGACCGCTCGTTTATCAACAGCGTGCCGCACATGTCGCTGGTGATGAATGCCGACCACTGCGCCTATATGCACAAACGTTTCGATGCCTTCAAAACGCAGAAACTGTTTGAAAAAATGGAATTTTCCACCGACCGTGCCAAAATCGCCGAATGGGCGCCGCTGACCATCAACGGCCGTCAGGAAAGCCAGCCGGTTGCCGCCACCTATTCCGCCGAAGGCACCGATGTCGATTTCGGCAGCCTGACCCGCCAAATGGTGCAATACCTGACCTCAAAAGGCGTGAAACTCAAATTAAACCGCCATGTGGAAAACATCAGCCGGGAAGCCGACAACGCATGGGTCATCAAAACCGTTGCCACCGATAACGGCGACAATCCGCTCACCTTCCGCAGCCGCTTCGTATTCTTGGGCGCAGGCGGCGGCGCACTGTCGCTGCTGCAAAAAACCGGCATTCCCGAAGGCAAAGGCTACGGCGGTTTCCCCGTATCCGGCCTGTTTTTGCGCAACAACGACGAAGCCACCGCCGCCCAACACAATGCCAAAGTGTACGGCCAAGCCTCGGTCGGTGCGCCGCCGATGTCCGTACCGCATTTGGATACCCGCCATGTGGACGGCAAACGCTTCCTGATGTTCGGCCCTTATGCCGGCTTCAAACCCAACTTCCTCAAACAAGGCTCGCTGATGGACTTGCCCCGCTCGATTCATCTCGACAACCTGATGCCGATTCTGCACGCCGGTTGGGACAATATGCCGCTGACCAAATACCTGATCGGCGAATTGCGCAAAACCAAAGAAGAACGCATCGCCTCACTGCTGGAATACTATCCGCAGGCCAACCCCGACGACTGGGAACTGATTACCGCCGGCCAACGGGTGCAAGTCATTAAAAAAGATGCCAAAAAAGGCGGCGTTTTGCAGTTCGGCACCGAACTGGTTACCCATTCCGACGGCTCGCTTGCCGCCCTGCTCGGCGCATCGCCGGGCGCATCAACCGCCGTACCGCTGATGCTGCGCCTGATGCACACCTGCTTCCCGGAACGAGCCGAAACATGGAAAACCCGCCTGCAGGAACTGATTCCGGGCTACGGCATCAAGCTCAACGACAACACCGATTTGGCGGAAGAAATCATTTCCCACACCGCCAAAGTGCTGGGTATCCATCACTAAACCGATAAACACATCAGCCGCACATTGTTCATGTGCGGCTTTTTTCTTTTTCGGCAAACCCCATTTTCAGACGGCCTCACCGCCTGCAGTCAAAATATAGTGGATTCACTTTAAAAGTAGTACAAGGCGGCGAGCCGCAGACGGTACAGGTAGTACGGCTAGGCGAGCCAACGCTGTAATACTTTTAAAGTGAATTCACGATAATCCATACAGTTTTTAAACAGGGCGTAGGTTGGGTCGAGACCCAACATGATTGAAAATACCTTGAAACATAAGATTTTGTCGGGTTACGCTCGTGCCTCGCTAACCACAATCTACGCCTGCTTTTGTATGGAAAATTCGGTGTTCTAACTATATAGTGAATTAGCCAAATTTCCAGTACATATCAAACCCAACATGCCCGTCATTCCGACGAAAGTCGGAATCCATTTCGGCGGCTTAGGTAACTGTTTTTCTTTACGGTTTCTGAATCTGATAGATGGATTCCGACTTTCGTCGGAATGACGAGTATGTTTGAAAATCGTACGGTTTATTAAGTGGATTCATTATAGTGAATCCACTTTAACCGTTTTACCGACAATATTTGCACACGCCCCGCACCGATTAACAGCCGCCACCCGTATCATACGCATTCCCCATACAGCCAAGGAAACCGCCATGATTAAAAAATACCTCGCCATTGCCGCCCTGTCGCTGGCGGGGCTGGCCGGCATCGCCGCAGCCGCCGATACGCTGGCACGCAACCACTTGCAGCTGTTTGAACAAACCGACCGCTAAACTTCCGTAAACACAGGCCGTCTGAAAACTGAGCAAAGCAGAATTTCTGTATCGCCAAGTTTTCAGACGGCCTTCATTCCATCTATTTTCGATATTATTCCGTCTGTTGCCGCAAAACCGCCCGCATTGCCTGCGCCGCCTGAATTTTAGCTTCGCAGCAATTCGCTTCGCTCATTTTCAGACGGCCTGCGGCGAGTTCGGCCGTTGCTTGCGCCAACACTCGGTAAAATGCCTGTTCTTCCGCCGTCATCGCCGACAGATGTGCCGCCACCGTAGCGGTGTCGCCCCGCACAATCGGGCCGGTCAGCGCCTGTTCGGGTGACAGGGCGGCGAGGTTTTCTATGCTTTGTTTCATCAGGCGGTACACCAGCCGCTGCGCCAAATCGTCGGGCAAGGCGATGGTGCTTAACAAATTGCGGGCAAAGCCCGCCAGCGTGATGCTAAAATTGGACGCTGCAGACAGGGCGGCATGGTAACGGCTTTTGTATTCGGACAGCACGGTAAAGGGCTGCAGACCCAAAATTTGCGCCAATTCGGTCAGCAATGCCAATGCCCGCTGATCCTGCGTTTCCAAGGCACACAGGCTTCCGGCAAGGTTGGCCGCCGCCAAAACGGGATCGGCAAAGGCAAACACCGGATGCAGGCTGCCCGCCAAGCCACCCCGTTCGGTTACGGCGGCAAGAGCAGCAACGGTTTTGGCACCGCTTAAATGCACCGCCAGCGTTCCCGCCCGAAAATGGGGGCTGTCGGCTAAGGCAAGCGCCACGGTTTCGATGGCATCATCGGGTACGGCAAGCAAAACGGCATCCGCCGGTGGTAATTGTGCAACAGAGCGGCAAACTTCGGCGGAAACGGCGGACGGCGACAGGCTGCTGCTGACGATGTGCGACAAGCGCCATGTGTGCTGCTGCGACAGCAGTAATGCCAGCGTTTTGCCGACACGTCCGGCACCGATAATATGGCATGTTTTTTTGAATTCAGACGGCATAGATGGATTGAATAGTATGGATTTACAGGGTAAACTTACGCCATTGAAAAATTTTATGGTGCGGCAACGCTGCCACATCTGCCGAATTCTACTCTCCCCGACAGACGGGCTGTCAAGTTTATCTTCGGGGGTGGATTCGACCAGCAAGGAAGTTTGATGAAACCTGCTTTTGAAGTCAAATCGGCCCGTTTGGACGTGCTTGCCGTTCATCTGCACACTGCAGATTTAGCGGAACTGGAAGCCGCATTGAGCCAAATCGCCGGACAATATCGGGAACTGGACACGGTTCCGTTTATTTTGGACGTTCAGGATTTTCCCAACCCCGAAATGCTCGATACCGCTGCCGTTATCGGGCTGTTTGCCCGTTACGGTATGCGGATTATCAGCCTGCGGCACGATGATGCGGCGTGGGCGGCTTATGCTGCGTATCATCATCTGTTTTTCAACCAAAACCCGAAAAACACCGAACCGCTGCAAAATACGGCCGAGCCGCAACCTGCGGCGGCATACGAACCGCCGCCTGCACCAAGCGCCGCAGCTGCAGAAAGTGGCTGCCGCCCGACCGTATTGGTCAGCACGCCGGTACGCACCGGCCAGCAAGTGTATGCGGAAAACAGCGATTTGATCGTTACCGGCGCCGTCAGCCAAGGGGCGGAACTGATTGCCGACGGCAATATCCATATTTACGCCCCTATGCGGGGGCGGGCGCTGGCCGGTGCGGCCGGCAATACCGAAGCCCGGATTTTTATCCATTCCATGCAGGCGGAACTGGTTTCCGTGGCCGGTATCTACCGCAATTTCGAACAGGATTTACCCGCTCATCTGCACAAACAGCCGGTTCAGGTTTCCTTGCAGGACAACCGTCTGGTGATTAGTGCGATTGACGCAGAATAAGTTGCTCCCTCAAGCATTTTAAAAGGAAATTATCGTGGCAAAAATCATTGTAGTAACCTCAGGAAAAGGCGGTGTCGGCAAAACAACGACCAGCGCCAGCATTGCAACCGGTCTGGCGCTGCGCGGCCATAAAACCGCCGTTATCGACTTCGATGTCGGCTTGCGCAACCTCGACCTGATTATGGGCTGCGAACGCCGTGTCGTTTACGACTTAATCAACGTGATTCAGGGCGAAGCGACGCTGACTCAGGCGCTGATTAAAGATAAAAACTGCGAAAACCTGTTTATCCTGCCGGCTTCGCAAACTCGGGACAAAGACGCTCTGACCCGTGAAGGCGTGGAAAAAGTGATGAAAGAGCTGGGTAGCAAGAAAATGGGCTTCGAATACATTATCTGCGACTCGCCTGCCGGTATCGAACAGGGCGCTCTGATGGCGCTTTACTTTGCCGATGAAGCCATTGTTACCACCAATCCAGAAGTATCCAGCGTGCGCGACTCCGACCGCATTTTGGGCATTTTGCAAAGCAAGTCCCGCAAAGCCGAACAAGGCCAAACGGTGAAAGAACACCTGCTGATTACCCGCTATTCGCCCGAGCGTGTGGAAAAAGGCGAAATGCTGTCCGTACAAGACATCTGCGACATTCTGCGCATTCCGCTGATCGGCGTGATTCCCGAGTCGCAAAACGTATTGCAGGCCTCTAATGCGGGCGAGCCGGTGATTCACCAGCAAAGCGCCGTGGCCGCCGAAGCCTATAAAGACGTTATTGCCCGCCTGTTGGGTGAAAACCGCCCAATGCGTTTCCTCGAAGCCGAGAAAAAAGGCTTTTTCAAACGACTGTTCGGAGGCTGATCCATGTCTTTAATCGATCTGCTGTTTGGCAAAAAACCGAAATCGGCCAGCGTTGCCCGAGACCGCCTGCAAATCATCATTGCCCAAGAGCGTGCCACCACCGGCGAAACCGCACCGGACTATCTGCCGACGCTGCGTAAAGAGCTGTTGGAAGTTTTGTCGAAATACGTCAATGTTTCCTTGGACGACATCCGTATTTCCCAAGAAAAACAAGACGGCTTGGACGTACTCGAACTGAATATTACCCTGCCGGAACAAAAAAAGGCCTAAGACATGACCCTGACCGAATTGCGTTATATTGTCGCAGTCGCACAAGAGCGTCATTTCGGGCGGGCCGCCCGCCGCTGTTTTGTCAGCCAGCCGACGCTTTCCATCGCCATCAAAAAGCTGGAGGAAGAGCTGTCAGTTTCCCTGTTTGACCGCAGCAGCAACGACATCATCACCACCGAAGCGGGCGAGCGCATCGTTGCCCAAGCCCGGCGGGTATTGGAAGAAGCCGACCTGATCCGGCATTTGGCCACCGAAGAGCAAAACGAGCTTGAGGGCGCATTCAAACTGGGGCTGATTTTTACGGTTGCGCCATATCTGCTGCCCAAACTGATTGTCGCCCTGCGCAAAACCGCACCGAAAATGCCGCTGATGCTGGAGGAAAACTATACCCAAACGCTGACCGAATCGCTCAAACGGGGCGATTTGGACGCATTGGTCGTTGCCGAGCCGTTTCACGAACCGGGCATCATCACCGAGCCTTTGTATGACGAACCGTTTTTCGTGATTGTCCCCAAAGGCCATGCGTTTGAGGAACTGGATTCGGTTACGCCGCAAATGCTGGCGGAAGAACAGGTATTGCTGCTGACCGAGGGCAACTGTATGCGCGATCAGGTATTGGCAAGCTGTTCGGAATTGGCGACCAAGCAGAAAATCCAAGGCCTGACCAATACGCTGCAGGGAAGCTCCATCAATACCATCCGCCACATGGTCGCCAGCGGCTTGGCCATCAGCATTATGCCCGCCACGGCGCTCACCGAAAACGACCATATGCTGTTCAGCATTATCCCGTTTGCCGGTGTCGCCCCACAACGGCGGGTGGTACTCGCCTACCGCCGCAATTTCGTCCGCCCCAAAGCCCTGAATACGCTGAAAACGGCGATTATGAAATCGCAGCTGGCCGGCGTAACGTTTATCAACGGTTGAGTGTCTGGTTCAGAAAATATAGCGGATTCAATTTTAAAAGAGGACAAGGCGGCAAGGCGAAGCCAACGCTGTTCTGTTTTGAAAGGAATCCACTATGTCAATACGGCAAAAACCATCGGTGCAACCGATGGTTTTTTATTTCACATCAAACAAGGCCGTCTGAAAACCGACAGTTCAGTTTTCAGACGGCCTCAATCATTCTATCAAGCCGAGTTTAACTTACCAAATATCCGATTTTACTTTGCGTTTCAAACCGGGGTGTTCGGATAGCTTAAATTCAGGGTCTTTGCCCATTTTCAGCTTGGCGGTATAGTCTTTCAGCAGCAGGAACACCAGCGGCGACAGCAGAACAATCGCAATCAGGTTAATCCACGCCATCGTACCCATCGCCATATCCGCCATGTCCCACACCAGCGGCACACTGGTTACCGAGCCGAAATACACCATGCCCAGCACGCCCATGCGGAAAATGGTCAAAATCAGCCAGTTGCTCTTAATAAACTGAACATTGGATTCGGCGTAAGCGTAGTTGCCGATAATGGTCGAAAAGGCAAACATAAACAGCACCACCGCCAAGAAATCGGCACCCCAGTTACCCACATGGCTGACAATCGCCGCCTGCGTCAGCTGCACGCCGCTCAAGTCCGAGCCAAACTGAACATCCGACATCAACACAATAAATGCGGTACAAGAGCAGACAATCATGGTATCGACAAACACGCCCAACATTTGAATCATGCCTTGCGACACCGGATGTTTCACCTCGGCCGCCGCAGCCGCATTCGGTGCCGAACCCTGACCGGCTTCGTTGGAATACAGACCTCGCTTGATACCCATCATCATGGTTTGCGAAATCAAACCGCCCAACAGGCCGCCGCCGGCGGAATCCCAATGGAAGGCATTGTTGAAAATCAACGCAAACACTTGCGGCACCATAGAAATATTGGTCGCAATCACATACAGCGCCATCAGCAGATACAGCGTTGCCATCACCGGCACAATCGCTTCCGACCAACGGGCCACACGGCGGATGCCGCCGAAAATAATCGGTGCCGTCAGAATCACCAAGCCCACGCCGACAGCGTGTTTGTTCCAGCCCCACGCCACTTCGGCCGCCGCCACAATCGAGTTCGCCTGCACCGCTTCATACACAAAGCCGAAACAGAAAATCAGGCTCAGGGCGAACAATATGCCTAACCAGCGCTGACCCAGACCTTGGGTAATATAATACGCCGGACCGCCGCGGAAATGATGGTTGTCGTAATCACGGATTTTAAACAGCTGCGCCAGCGAAGATTCGGCAAAAGCAGAACTCATACCGATCAAGGCCACCAGCCACATCCAAAACACCGCCCCCGGGCCGCCGACGCTGATGGCAATCGCCACACCGGCAATATTGCCCACGCCGACACGGCTCGCCAAGCCGGTTACAAACGCCTGAAACGGCGTAATCCCATGCGGATCATCGCCCTGCTTGCGGCCGCCGAGCATTGCTCGAATACTCTGTCCGAACAGGCGGAACTGTACAAATCCGGTCGCCAGCGTAAAAAACACACCGACCCCCAACAAAACAAAAATCAAGCCGTTCCACATCGGCCCGTTGATGGCATTCACCAACGCATGCAATGATTCAGTCATCATAGCCCTTTCAATAATCAGTATTTTCAGACGGCCTTCCCAATCGGAAACCGCCGCCACAAACCGCCGCAGATTGTATCAGATTCAAATTTTGTTAACAATCAATGTGAATATCTTTACATTTTTTTCAAAACCAAACTCGGAAATAGGGCAAAGGCCGTCTGAAACCTTCGGTTTTCAGACGGCATCAATAAGCATTAGCATGCCCATCATTAGCTGACACCAATCTGCTGTTATATTGTAAATTCGCTATATTCCATAATTTTCTCAAACCAATAATGAAAAAAACCGCCCTGCTCAAGCGGGCGGTTTGGGCTAAATCGGGTTATCTTGTCCCAATTATTCCGGACGCATTTGCGGGAACAGGATAACGTCGCGGATGGTTTGTGAATCGGTCAGCAGCATAACCAAGCGGTCGAGGCCGATGCCGGAGCCGCCAGTCGGCGGCAAGCCGAATTCCATGGCGCGGATATAGTCGGCATCGTAGTGCATGGCTTCGTCGTCGCCGGCATCTTTTTGCGCCACTTGGGCTTTGAAGCGTTCCGCCTGATCTTCGGGGTCGTTCAACTCGGAATAACCGTTGGCCAATTCCCGGCCGACTACGAATAATTCGAAGCGGTCGGTCAAACCCGGTTTGGTGTCGGAGGCACGGGCCAGCGGCGATACTTCGACCGGATAGTCGATAATGAAGGTCGGATTCCACAATTTGCCTTCGGCGCAGCCTTCAAACAATGCCAACTGCAGGCTGCCGATACCCGGCGACGGTGGAAGTTTTTCGCCCAGTTTGACGATTTCTTCTTTCAGCCATGCTTCGTCAAACAGTTGTTCGTCGGTGTAATGTGGGTTGTATTTTTTAATCGCCTGCAGAATGGTCAGCCGCTCGAACGGGCTTTCCAAATCGACTTCTTTGCCATTGTAGCTGATTTTTGCCGTGCCGCATACGGCTTGCGCCGCTGCCCGAATCACGCCTTCGGTCATTTCCATCATGCGTTCGTAAGTACAGAACGCTTCGTAAAATTCCATCATGGTAAATTCGGGATTGTGGCGCACCGACATGCCTTCGTTGCGGAAGCTGCGGTTGATTTCAAATACCCGCTCAAAGCCGCCGATAACCAGCCGTTTCAGATACAGTTCGGGCGCAATCCGCAGATACAGCGGCATATCCAGCGCATTGTGGTGGGTAACGAAGGGTTTGGCCGCTGCGCCGCCCGGAATCGGGTGCATCATTGGGGTTTCAACTTCGAGATAACGCTCATTAACCATATAGTTGCGGATGGTTTGAATGATTTTGCTGCGTTTGAAGAACACTTCCCGACTGTCGGCATTGGCAATCAGATCGACATAACGCTGGCGGTATTTGGTTTCCTGATCCGCCAAGCCTTTATGTTTGTCGGGCAACGGACGTAGCGATTTGGTCAGCAGGTGCAGCTTGGCGGCACGAATGGTCAATTCGCCGTGGTTGGTTTTAAACAGCGTACCTTCCACGCCGATGATGTCGCCCAAGTCCCAGTGTTTGAACGCATTATGCGCTTCTTCGCCCACGCCCTGATTGTTCACGTAAACCTGAATCTGGCCGCTCACGTCTTGAATGGTGGCAAAACTTGCTTTGCCCATCGCCCGCTGTAGCATCATGCGGCCGGCCACTTTAACCGCCACTTCCTGCGGATCGAGTTCGGCTTTTTCCAAGCTGCCGTATTGCGCCTGCAAATCGGCGGCAAAAGCGTCTCGGCGGTATTGGTTGGGGAAGGCAATGCCGTTTTTGCGGATTTCGTTCAATTTCTCGCGGCGCAGGGCAATAATCTGGTTTTCGTCGAATTGTTCGACCGGATTGTGTTCGCTCATAATGTTTCCAAGATAAAACCGGCCGTTTTCAGACGGCCTTGAATGTATATAGGATAACCGGTTCGGCTATCTATGCAATAAATGATAAATAACCGCCATTTTACGCCATATCAGGTGTTTTTGCCATCAATCGGCGGTAAGTACGGATAAAAAAAGACCTGCTCGTCAGCAGGTCTCAACCATTTATCAATTCAGAAAGGAGGATATAAATGAATAAAAAAATGTGGTGGGTCGTGAAGGATTCGAACCTTCGACCAACGGATTAAAAGTCCGCTGCTCTACCGACTGAGCTAACGACCCGATAGGCTGCGTATTTTACGCATACCGTTTCCCGCCGTCAAGCGTTTTTTGCTTTTTATTGTAAAAAATGACATTGAATTTGAAAAATGCCGACCTTTGCTCATGTGCTGTGCTATCATTTGGCACGGTTTGAGGGTGAACACACACATTAACGCCCGCAAACTGTTTGAACAATATGATTTTTGATTTTAAGGACTAAATCCATGAAAAAACTGCTGATCGCCGCCCTGCTGGCCGCCGGCCTGACCGCCTGCTCGCAAGAGGCCAAACAAGAAACCCAAGAAGCCGCCCAAGCGGTTGCTTCTGATGTAGCTGCTGCCAAAGACCAAGCTGCTTCTGCCGTTGAAGCCGCTGCTGCTTCTGCTGCCGAAATGGGCGAAACTGCCGCTGCGTCTGCCCAAGATGCTGCCGGTAACGCTGTTGCCGAGGCTAAAGAAGCCGCCGCTGATGCCAAAGAAGCGATGAAAGATGCGGCTGCCGATGCCAAAGAAACCGCCAAAGAAGTGGCCGGTAAAACTGCCGACGCGGTGAAAGATGCTGCTGCCAAAACCGGCGATGCGGTGAAAGACGCTGCTGCCGAAGTAAAAGATGCGGTAAAAGACGCTGCCAGCAAATAAGTTGGCTTCACGCTGTAAACAAGGCCGTCTGAAAATCGGTTTTCAGACGGCCTTGCTGTATCCGGTTCAGGCTTATTCGCCCGCTTTTTGCAAACGGCGGCTGTAAATCATTGAAATCAGCACCGAAGCGCCCAGTGCGCCGAACACCACCGACAGCGATACGGCAATCGGAATGTGTACCCAGTGCATCATCAGCATTTTAATGCCGATAAAGCTCAACACAAACGCCAGCCCGTATTTCAGAAACACGAAGCGGTCGGCGATGTCGGCGAGCAGGAAATACATCGCCCGCAAACCCAAAATGGCGAAAATATTGGATGTCAGCACGATAAACGGATCGGTGGTTACGGCAAAAACCGCCGGAATGCTGTCCACCGCAAACACCACGTCGCTCAATTCCACCATCACCAACACCAGCAGCAGCGGCGTTGCCATGCGTTTGCCGTTTTCCAGCGTAAAGAATTTTTCGCCGTCGAGATTTTTGCTGACCGCAATCCGTTTCTGCAACCAACCGACCATACGGTTTTGCGACAAATCTTCCTCGTCATCGCCGTCCGGTGCCATCATTTTCACGCCGGTGTACAGCAAAAATGCGCCGAACAAGTACAAAATCCATTCAAATTCACGCACCAGCACCGCACCGGCAAAAATCATCACCGCCCGCAGGATTAATGCCCCCAATACGCCGTACAGCAGCACACGGTGCTGATATTGGTCGGGAATTTTGAAATAGCTGAAAATCATCAGGAATACAAAAATATTGTCCACCGCCAGCGATTTTTCCAACACATAGCCGGTGAAAAATTCCAATACTTTTTGCTGCGCCACCGCCGCACCGTAGGCCGGATTGCCCGCCAGTTCAAAATACAGCCAGCCGGCAAAACCGCAGGCCGCCGCAATCCACACCAGCGTCCACGCCAGCGCCTCTTTCACGCTGACTTTGTGCGCCCCGTTTTTCTTCAACAGCAGCATATCGACAGCAATCATCAGTAATACTGCGACAAAAAACACGCCGTAAAACAACGGCGTGCCGATGGAAAGATGTTCCATAAACCTTACCTTTTATCGTAACAAATTTAAAACCCGTACAACCTTGCCTCGTCTTGTTCTGATTTAATTTCATTTACTCTATCGTCAAGACCAAGCCGAAGCGCAGGCATTCTAACACGCACCCGTCAGGCCGTCTGAAAATTATCATTTATTTTCAAACAATCACACAAGTTTGAAAATTCAGCTATAAAACATTGCCTTAGCCAAAAACACAATCAGCAGCATATGCACCAATACCGCCGCATGGATGTATTTCGACCACGCCGCCGTCATCGTGTGCCGCACCATTTTCGCAACCGCCGTCAAAAAATGTGCCAACACACTGAATGCCAACACAATTTTCAAAGCCAGCAAGCCACCGAACGATGAAGCAAACGGCTGCTGCAACAGCGGCAAATAACGTTCCCACACCATCACCCCGCCGGAAACAAACAGCGCCGCCACCGCCCACGGCATCACCCGCACCGCCCGATGCGACACCGCACCGTGCGCCTCCCGCCTCGCCTCCCTCGATACCCGCCGCCCGTGCAGCGCCGACAGCACCAGTGCCTCAAAAAACACGCCGCCGACAAAAATCAGGGCGCAATAAAGGTGGACGATATGGGCGGCGGCATAAATATTCATAGCAAAGCATTCCGTAACATATTGAGCGGATTATATCGCCGAGCGCCCCACTTTGCCCAGTTTAAAACTTCCTTTACATTTTCCACTGATGTTTTCTGCGATACTGATGTTCCGATTATCCTCAAAATGGAGCTTGATAATATGAACACCCTCGCCAAAACCTTGGGTCTGATCGCCCTCGCCGCTTCCCTCACCGCCTGCGCCGACCTCTCCACCCAGCAACGCCGTGCCGCCGCCGGAGCTGTTGTCGGCGGCGTGGCCGGCAACCTGATCGGCGGCGACACCGGCTCAACCTTGGGCGGTGCAGCCCTCGGCGGCGTTATCGGTAGTCAGATTAAATAAGGTTTGAATGTTTGAATCAATCAAGGCCGTCTGAAAACGAGTGTAACGAGTTTCTGCGCAGCTAAAATCAGGTTTTCAGACGGCCTTTTACTTTTGAAGGAATATTTCTTTTTTTTTCACGATTTACAGGTATTACAACTATTAGTGTTTATTTCCCTTCTTTTAAGTGGTTTATTCATACTTTTACTTGCTTGTTCTTTCAATTGTTCTACCTATAATCTTGTCCATCAATCATCAAAAATACAGGTAGCAAAAATGAAAAAAGCGCTATTATTGTTCACCGCATTACTCAGCGTATCCACTTTGGCTCATGCTCAAGATTTCAATCAGCAAAAACGACAAATCATTCAAAAAATCTATTCAGACCCGGAAAATGGGCTGCTCCTGCTTTTACGAAAATACGCCAGCCATGATTTCAAAGCCGTTTTTAAAGAAGATGAACATTATGCCCAAGGCGAACTCGGCTGCATTGATTACGACGTTGTTGTTTCAGGCCAAGACCTCAACCACAAAGAAATTCGCCGCAGCTTGAAAATTTCCATGTTGAACGATGGAAATGTTGGCGTTTCATACCGTAATCTTGGTAATCCGGCCAATTTGGTTTATGTGATGCAATGCAGGAACAACCAATGTTTGGTAGATGATATTTTAGATGATGGTTCCTCATTCAAAGACAGTATCCGCAGCTGCATTGCCAATAATTAACAGTTAAACATCAAGCCCAAAAGCCGATAAAATATTGTTTTATCGGCTTTTTATATATAGTGGATTCACTTTAAAAGTAGTACAAGGCGGTGAGCCGAAGACAGTACAGGTAGTACGGGACAGGTTTTGTCCGGATTGTTGTTTAATCCGGTTACAAAAACCGTTCTCTTTGAGCCGGGCGAGCCAACGCTGTAATACTTTTAAAGTAAATTCACGATAATAATCTATAGTTAAAACCGCTATATATATTCCACAAAAAGAGACCGGCCAAGCACACGCTGTCCGGTCTTCATAGCATCATGAATAAAAATTCAAAATTTTCCGAGTGTTTGTCCAAAATCCAAAAATTTGGCTAAACCCCTTAATTGTAAAAAAAAAAAAAAAAACGGTGTCAATTTATTTTTCGCCTTTTTGGGGGCTTTTTTTACTGTTTTTCGTTATCATGAAATAACCCCAAAACAATACAAGGCGGCAAGCCGAAGACAGTACAAATAGTACGGCAAGGCGAAGCCAACGCTGTATTGCTTTGGGGTTATTTCACGATAATTTTGGCAATTTCCGCAGCGGTCTGTTCGCTACCGCCCTGCCGTCCGGCAATCCAGTGCTGTGCGTTGGCGGCGGTTTGGCGGCGTTCGTTTTCGTGTTCCAGCCAGCGGCGGGTTTGCGCCAGCCATGTTTGGGCATCGGAAACTTGTTTGGCGGCACCGACGGCTTGGGCTTCGGCGCAGGCTTGAGCGAAATTGTAGGTGGACGGGCCGAACAGGGTCGGTAGGCCGCAAGCGACGGCTTCGATGATGTTTTGGCAACCGCTGTCCACCAAGCTGCCGCCGACAAAGGCGATGTCGGCGCTCAGATAATAGGCGGCCAATTCGCCCATGCTGTCGCCGATCCAGACTTGGGTATCGGCGGCGATGTGTTCGCCGCTGCTGCGCCGTTGCACTTTGAAACCGAGCGAGCGGGCGGTGTCGCAGGCCGTCTGAAAACGTTCGGGGTGGCGCGGGACAATCACCAAAAGGGCATCGCCGTGATAATCCTGCCATGCTTTGAGCAGGATTTCGGCCTCGTCTTCCCCTTTGTAAAAACGGGTGCTGGCGCACACGACGACTTGGCGTTTCCCGATCAGGCGGCGGAAACCGGCGGCCAGCGTGTGCATGTCTTTATCCGGCACAATGTCGTATTTGGTGTTGCTGCACACCTGCACATTTGCCGCACCGATGCTTTTCAGACGGCCTGCGTCGGCTTCGGTTTGGGCGAAACAGCCTGCCAGCGTCTGCATGGCGGGGGCAATCAGGCTGCGGGCTTTCAGATAGCCCCGCTGCGAAGATTCGGACAGGCGGGCGTTGGCGAGAAACAGCGGCACGCCTTCGGCGCTGCAACCGGCCATCAGGTTCGGCCAGATTTCGGTTTCCATCAATACGCCGAAACGGGGGCGGTGTTCCTGCAGAAACTGCCGTACCCAATCGGCCCGGTCGTAGGGCAAATAACGGCATTGGGCTTCGGGAAACAGGGCTTCGGCGGCGGCTCTGCCGGTGGGGGTCATCTGGGTCAGCAGCAGCGGGCTGTCGGGGAAGCGGCGGCGCAGGGCTTCGACCAGCGGGCGGGCGGCACGGGTTTCGCCAAGCGATACGGCGTGTATCCATATCGGCCGCTGCACGGGATCGGCAAACGGTTTGCCGAAACGCTCGTCCCAATGCGCCGCATAGGCGGGCTGCCGCTGCGCCCGTTTGTTCAGGTAGCGGCGGATAAACGGCGGCGCAATCTGCCAGAGTATGGTGTAGAGGATTTTGAGTAACATAATGTTGTTTGCTGCGTGGAAACCTGCGGTTTTAGCTTCGCAGAACTCATTGCATGAGTTTTAGCTGCGCTGAAACTCGCTTCGCTCGTTTTGGCGAAACCTGCGGTTTTAGCTTCGCTGAAACTCACAGTGTTCGTTTTCAGACGGCCTTGTCTGCGGTATCGTCGGCTTGAGCGGTTTTCTGGTGGCGTAAGTGTTCGCGCAGGCGTTCGAGTTCGTATTTGTCCAGCCATTTGCGGCGGGTGCGTTGCAGCAGAACCACCAGCGAAGCCACTTCGCTGCGCATATTGGTGCCGAGCCACAAAAAACCCTGCCACTCAAACGGCAAACGTTTCGCCAGCTCTGCCAGTTCGGGGTTGATGTCGGTATTAATGCGGATACGGCGGGCATAATGCCCTTTAATCAGCCGCACTGTCAAACGCAGTTCCCGCTGCAGGGCGACAAAGTGGCGGTTGAGCAGGCGGGCTTCTTCGGGGCTGAGGCGGGGGCGGGGCAATTTGTTCATGGTGGTCAGCAGCAGTTCGGTACTGTTGACGATTTTGCGGTGGGTGTGCTGCATGGCTTCCATCATGTGTTTGGGAATGCGGCTCTCGCCCGCAGTAGCGTCCAAATGGCTGCGGCTTTTAATCATGCGGGCGTTGATTTCTTTCATTTTTTTCATATTGTGCAGAAAACGGTCATGCGGCATTTTCTGGCCGCTGCCCACTTCGAGAATAATGCGGCTGCATTCGGTCAGGTTGTCCGCCAGCATAAAGCGCCACATCAACGTCGAACGCAGCGGCAACAGTTTGGCGGCACCGATGGCCATCGCTGCGCCGATTAACACATTGATTGCCCGAATCAGCCCGCTGTCGAACCAGTCTTCGCCGCTGTCGCCGATCAGCATACACATCGTCAGCCCCGCCAGCATGGGAATATAGCCGTTTTTGCCGACCGCCGACCAACCCGACACCGCACTCACAACGCCGACAGCAAGGTAAAACAGCGGCCCGTTGTGAAAATGGTGCTGGTTCAACCACAACACGCTCAAACCGACCGCCAGCCCGATAACCGTGCCGAGCATACGTTCCACCGCTTTGGAATAAATCGCCCCCTGAAACTGCAGCATACCCAAAATAATAAACACGGTCATGCCGATCCACTCGCCGTGTTGCAAATGCAGCAGGCGTGCAATCAGCGTGGCGAGCAAAACGGTCAAACCGAGGCGGACGGCATGAATCAGCCGCCGGTAACGGTAGCGTTCGTAAGAATTGAGCCAGACTTGTGCAAAACCGGCTTTGATTGAGGCTTTCATCTTCTTTTATCTTAATAATTTGTTTTTATTTGAATATTCTGTTTTAAATTATAGTGAATTGACTAAAAAGCACAGCATGGCGGCGGGCCACCCTGCCCCTAACCCCTTCCCTCCGGCGGGACGGGAGAACCGTGTATAACCGTGTGTAGCATGCTTGCCTAAGCACGTATTCTTTAAATCCCACATGAATGCCGTCTGAAAATGAGCAAAGCGAGTTTCTGCGAAGCTAAAACTCATGCAATGAGTTCTGCGAAGCTAAAACCGAAGTTTTTGCCAAAACGAGCGAAGCAGGTTTCTGCGAAACCCAAACCGACAGCCGTCCACCTACACCATCGGCGGCGGATAGCCGTGGCAATCAATATCCAAACCCGCCAGCCACGGCGTATGAATCCAATTTTTGGGCAAATGCGCCAATTCGGGAAGATGGCGGCGGACAAACGTGCCGTCGGGGTCGAGCTGCTGGGCTTGCCGCACCAAACGGCGGCGGTCGGATTTGCCGCCCTGCTTGGCCGCTGTGCGCCAGTTGCCGATATTGACGGCCTCATCATAATCGGTCTGACATCGGGCAAACCATGCCGCACCGTGCTGCCAACTGCCGCCGAGCATACCGCACCAAAATTCCGCCACTGCCTGCCGCAGCAGCGGGTGCAACCAGCCGCCCGCATTCAGGCAACGCATGGCGGCATCAATCAGCGGAAAGCCCGTCTGCCCCTGCTGCCAGCGTGCCAAATCACCGGCGGAACATTCTGCCGCCCAGCCCAAATCGGACGGAGGGAAGTGAAACAGTTGCTGATGATAAAAATCCCGCAAAATCAGATTGTCGAGCCACGAATGCGCCTGTTTTTGCGCCGCCTGCACCGCCAGCATACGGGGCGAAATGCAGCCTGCCGACAGATACGGCCCGAGTTGGGCGGTATATTTTTTGGCGGCAAACGCCCGCAATAAGGCATAATCTGCCGCCATCGGTTCAAAATCCTGCCACAACTGCCACGCCGCCGCTTCGCCGCCCGTCTGTGCCAAATCGGTTTCCGTTATGCCCAATGCCGAACGTTCGGGAAACGGCGGCAAAGCCGCAAAGGCCGTCTGAAAACGAGCGTAGCGAGTTTCTGCGCAGCTAAAACCGCAGGTTTCTGCAGAACGAAAACCGCCGAAACGCTGTTCAAACGCTCGCAACCATGCCTGACGGTAGCTCTCGAAATCGGCAATCGGCGAACCGTAGTTGCCCATGATTTCGTTTTTGGCAAACACGTTGCGGTCGTTGGCCCGCTCGAAACGCACACCCGCCGCATCAAGCAGCCGCCAAGTCCGGTTGTCGCACGCTCTGCCGTCGGGTGCTGCCGACTCGTCCGCCCAAACTGCCGCCGCATTCAGCCGTGCGGCACATGCCGCTATTTGTTCCGCTGCGTCGCCACGTTCCACAAACAGCGGAATCCCCAGCCTGCCCAAATCCTGATGCAGCGGTTGCAGCGAGCGGTAGAGAAATTCCGTTTGTCGGGGATTGTCGTTTTCAGACGGCCTGTCAAACACGAAAACGGCTGCCAGCGGCAACCCTTCCTGCGCCGCCGCACGCAGCACGGCATTATCCGCCAGCCTGAGATTGCGGCGGAACCAAACAAGCGTTGTTTTTTGCATAGCAAGGCCGTCTGAAAATGGGTTGGATGAAAATGCGGCCTACAGCCGCACAGGGTTGATTTTAGCAGAAATTTTAAGGATTTAAAGCAGTATGGTTCACTTTAAAATGTGGAGAAGACAAACTGGGGCGGGAATAATGATTTTGTACAGAGCAATAAAGTGGCGGGCTGAACGTTGTGGCGCAAATATTCTTCAAAAACCGCCCGTTGCCGCTTGTTGAACGCTGCCCGTCTTGCGTAAGTCGAAACCGTTTTTCGGCTTCGCTTAGCCCTTTCTATAATTATAGTGAATTCACTTTAAAACGATTACACCACCAAACCACCTTTTCCCGATTTTGGCGAAACCTTCGGTTTTAGCTTCGCAGAAACTCATTGTATGAGTTTTATCGTGAATTAACCAAAATATTATCACGCAGCGAGCCACCCTTCCCCTAACCCCTTCCCGCCAGCGGGACGGGGAACAGCGTATAGGGCAAACTTATTGACCGCCAAACTATTAGCAGCTTGTACAGAAAATTAGGTGTTTCAACTATAGCTTCGCAGAAACTCGTTACCCTCGTTTTGGCGAAACCTTCGGTTTTAGCTCCGCAGAAACTCATTGTATGAGTTTTAGCTCCGCAGAAACTCGCTACGCTCGTTTTCAGACGGCATTCATGTGGGATTAAAAAACACGTTCTTGCTTAGGCAAGCATGCTCCACACCGTTCCGCACAGGTGGAAATGATGGGCTGAAATTGCTTGTTTTTTCATTAGGCTGTCGCTATATAGCCGTCTGAAAATCGGGTTGGGCTGATTTTCAGACGGCCTCATGATTTCAACGGCTCAGCGCCAGATTGTCCCGATGGATCAATTCGTCTTCGTGGGCGTAGCCCAAGCGCTCGGCGATGTGTTCGGAATCGGTTTGCAGCAGGCGTTCGGTTTCGTCGCTGCTGTAATTAATCAGGCCTCGGGCGATTTCGTCGCCGTTTTGATTGACCACCGCCACCAATTCGCCGCGGTGGAATGTTCCCGATACGCCGGTGCAGCCGACGGGCAACAGGCTGGCGTGTTTTTCGGTCAAAGCCCGTTCGGCACCGTTATCCACGGTGATTTTGCCGGCAAGTTGGACATGGCCGAGCAGCCATTGTTTGCGGGCGGCGACTCGGCTGCGGGTGCTGGTGAACAGTGTGCCGATGGCTTCGCCCTGTTGCAGACGAACCAAGACATTCGGTTCCCTGCCGCTGGCAATCACGGTATCGGCACCGCTTAGGGCGGCTCGTTTGGCGGCGGTAACTTTGGTGTACATGCCGCCGGTGCCGACGCTGCTGCCTGCTCCGCCTGCCATTTGTTCCAATTCGGGGTGGTCGGCTTCGATTTGGCGGATAAACTGTGCCTGCGGATTTTTTCTTGGATCGCTGTCGTACAAGCCGCTTTGGTCGGTGAGAATCACCAGCGCATCGGCGGCCACCAGATTGGTTACCAGTGCGGCCAAGGTGTCGTTGTCGCCGAGTTTGATTTCATCGGTGGTAACGGTGTCGTTTTCGTTGATAATCGGCACAATGCCTTTTTCCACCAAGGTCAAAAGCGTGCTGCGGGCGTTGAGATAGCGGGTGCGGTTGCTCAAATCTTCGTGGGTCAGCAGCACTTGGGCGGTGTGAATTTGATGATAGGCAAACGCATATTCGTAGGCTTGGGCAATGCCCATCTGCCCCACGGCGGCGGCGGCCTGCAATTCGTTAATCGCCGTGGGCCGCTTCGCCCAACCCAGCCGCTTGATGCCCTCGGCAATAGCGCCGCTGGAAACGAATATCACCTGTACGCCTTGGGCTTTAATCTCGGCAATCTGGGTCGCCCAACGGTTGAGCGCCGCCTGATCAATGCCCCGCCCTTCGGCGGTAACCAAACTGGAACCGACTTTAACCACAATCAGTTTGGCTTGGGAAATGTTTTGAGCAGTCATGATGAATTCCTGAAAATAGAGGCCGTCTGAAAACGAGCAAAGCGAGTTTCTGCGAAGCTAAAACGAACACCGTGAGTTTCTGCGAAGCTAAAACGAGCAAAGCGAGTTTCTGCAAAGCTAAAACCGCAGGTTTCGCTGACATAAGGGAAGCGGGATTATTCCCGATTGCGGCTGTGCCAAAAATAGCGCCACACAAAACACGGAAAAGCAAAAATCAGATACATGCAAACGGCAATCACATAAAACGCCCACCCCTGCGCCTGAACCGCTCCGGCACGGGATTCGAGAATATACGCCAGCAGGGCGGTAACGGCAAAGCCAATGGCCAACTCCAGCAGATGATGGCCGAAATGTTTGCGGTTTAAAGTCAAAATGCCGAGAAACTTGGGCGTGAGAAACGGGGCATTGGCAAAAATCAGCGCCAACACCAGCAGGATATACATTGCAGAAGTCATGATAATTCCGTTTGTCTGCGGTCTTTTGAGAGAAAGGCTATAGTGGATTCACTTTAAAAGTAGTACAAGGCGGCGAGCCGCAGACAGTACAGGTAGTACGGCTAGGCGAGTCAACGCTGTAATACTTTTAAAGTGAATTCACGATATTCTATAACAATTACCCATCCGAAGACAGTAGGCTAATAAATTGCTCCGCCTGATATCGGGAATTCACTTTAAAAGTATTACTGCGTTGGCTCGCCGCCCTGTCCTACTGTTTAGTAAATTCACGATATATTAAAACGGCAACCTTTAACAGGTTGCCGTTTGTCTGTGTAATTTACAGCGTATTGTTCAATGCCGCTGCGCACCAGTCGATAACGGTCTGCGGCATAATGCCCCACAGCAGCAGCAGTAAAGCATTGACGCTCAATAAAATTTTGGCGGCGCAATTTCCACCTGTCGGGCGTAGGTGGGCGGATTCGTCAAAATACATCACTTTGACCACCCGCAGATAGTAGAACGCACCAATCAGGGACATAATCACGGCAAACACGGCCAAGGCGGCGTGACCTTGCGAGAGCAGGGCTTTAATCACGGCAAATTTGGCATAGAAACCCATCAGCGGCGGAATGCCCGCCATGGAAAACATCGCCAGCAGCATTAAAAAGGCATACCACGCATTGCGCTGGTTCAGACCGGCAAGGTCTTGGATTTCTTCACATTCAAAGTCCTGATTCGACAAGGCCATCAATACGCCGAAGCCGACGGCGCTCATCACCACATAGGCAACGGCGTAATACAAGCCTGCGGCAAAGCCGACTGCACCCGCCATAAACGCCAGCAGGATAAAGCCCATATGCGACACGGTGGAATAGGCCAGCATACGTTTGATATTGGTCTGCATAATGGCGGCAAGGTTACCGACCAACAGCGAGGCAACGGCAAGAATGGCAAGCATTTGCGCCCAGTCTTGGCTGACCGGCCCCAAGCCGGTAACCAGAATGCGGAAGGCAAACACGACTGCGGCAACTTTCGGCGCAGTGCCGACAAAAGCAGTTACCGAAGTCGGCGCACCGTGGTACACGTCCGGCACCCACATATGAAACGGCACAGCACCGAGTTTGAAGGCGATGGCAACAACAATGAATACCAAGCCCAGTTTCAGCAGCCACATCCATTGACCGGCTTGTCCGTCAAACGCTGCGGCCAACACGCTGGCAAATTCCAGCGAACCGGTTGCACCGTACACCATGGAAATGCCGTAGAGCAGCAGGCCCGAAGCCAGCGCACCGAGTACGAAATATTTGAGGGCAGCTTCGGCGGCACGGGCGGAATCCCGGCGCATGGCAATCATGGCATAAAGCGCCAGCGATAAAAGTTCCAAACCGATATAAGCGGTGAGGAAGTGTCCGGCGCTGATCATCACGCTCATGCCCAGCAGGGCAAACAGCGACAGGGTATAAAATTCGCCTTTAAACATCCCCCGCATTTGGTTATACGGTTTGCTGTACACAAACAGACCGAAGGTCATGGCATACAGCACCAGCTTGGAAAAGCGGGACATGCCGTCTGAAATATACATGCCGCTGAAAGAAGACAGGCTGCCCTGTTCCCACACCGCCAGCTGGGTCAGCGCCACGATTGCCACGCCCGCCAGACTCAGCCAGTGGGTCAGATAACGGTTTTTGTCGCTGATCCACAAATCGGCGAGCAACACCGCCACCAACACTGCAAGCAATACGATTTCAGGCAGGGCGGAAAACATATTCAAATCATTCCAGTTCATTCAACACCTCAAATCTTGCTTTGTGCAACGTGGGCAATCAAGTCGTTTGCCGCCTGATGAACCACTTCAATAAAGGCTTGCGGATACAGGCCCATACCCAATACGGCAACCGCCAATACCGCCAGAATCAGAAATTCCCGACAGTTGATGTCTTTCATCTCGGCAACGTGCGGATTATGGATAGCGCCGAAAATCACCCGTTTATACATCCACAGGGTATAAGACGCACCGTAAATCAGCGTCAGCGCTGCCAGCGCACCAATCCAGAAATTGACTTCCACCGAACCCATAATCACCATAAATTCGCCGACAAAGCCGGAAGTTGCCGGCAAGCCTGCGTTGGCCATGCCGAACAGCATCATAAAGGCGGCAAATTTCGGCATCACATTCACCACGCCGCCGTAGTCGGCAATATTGCGGGTGTGCAGCCGGTCATACATCACGCCGATACACATAAACATTGCCGCCGACACGAAACCGTGCGAAATCATCTGGATAACGGCACCTTTGAGCGCCCAGTCGTTCAATTCGCCGCCGACAAACAGGAACATACCCAGCGTTACAAAACCCATATGGCTGATGGAAGAATACGCCACCAGTTTTTTCATATCGGTCTGCACCAGTGCCACCATGCCGATATAAATCACGGCAATCAGGCTCAATACGATAATTACCGGCGCAAAATAGCGGGAAGCGTCAGGCAGAATCGGCAGGATAAAGCGCAAAAAGCCGTATGCACCCAGTTTCAGCGTAATCGCCGCCAGCACCATCGAACCGCCGGTCGGTGCTTCAACGTGGGCATCGGGCAGCCAAGTATGCACGGGGAACATCGGCACTTTCACCGCAAACGACAGGAAAAACGCCACAAACAAAAGCTGTTGCACACCCATCGGAATCTGTTTCAGATTTTGGAAATCGGCAATCGCAAAGCTTCCGCCCGCCTGATAGGAAAGATACACCATCGCCACCAGCATTAAGAGCGAACCCATCAGAGTATAGAGAAACAGTTTCACCGAAGCATACACCCTGCGCGGACCGCCCCACACGCCGATAATCAGATACAGCGGAATCAGCATACCCTCGAAGAATACATAAAACAGAATCGCATCCTGCGCCGCAAATGCGCCGTTAATCAGACCCGACATCACCAAAAACGCCGCCATATACTGCGCCGCACGCTTCTGAATCACTTCCCAGCCCGCCAATACCACCATCAGCGTGATAAACGCATTCAGGATAATAAACAGCACGGAAATGCCGTCCACGCCCAAAGCGTAATTGATTTTCAAAAGCGGAATCCACTCGTGAAACTCGGTAAACTGATAGCCGCCGCTCAAACGGTCAAACTGCGTAAACAGCGGCAGCGTAACCAAAAATCCGGCCGCCGCACCGATTAAGGCGATCACACGGGCCAGCGGCGCACGCTGATCCGATCCCGTCGCCAACACCAGCAGGCCCGCCAGTATCGGCACCCATATTGACAAACTAAGCAAGTTATTGAAAAACATCGTTTTACCTGTTTTCTCTATTTTAATTCTTAAATGATGTCCGGCCCGGGTTTTCAGACGGCCTCAAGGCCGTCTGAAAATAAGCCAAGCAGACTTCTATGCAGCTAAAACCGCTTATCCGGCAAACAGCCGCCAGAACGTTACACCGATCAGCACCAGCACGCCGACCACCATCGCTGCGGCGTAGGTATAGATAAAGCCGGTTTGGGCTTTGCGCACTTGGGCGGCGACACCGCCGACCAGTTTGGCGGCATTGTTCACGATACCGTTGTCGATAATGGCCACATCACCGACTTTCCAGAAGAAATTGCCCAACGCTCTCGAACCTTTGGCGAATACGGCAAAATACACAGTATCCAAAAAGTATTTGTTGTCCAACAGTTTATAAACCGGGCTGACAGCAGCAGCGATTTTTTCCGGCAAATGCGGCGCTTTGACATACAGCAGCCAAGCCGTTGCCACACCCGCCAAGGCCAGATACAGCACGGGCGAAGTGAAACTGTGTGCCACCATGCCCAATGCGCCGCCGTGGTGGGCAAATTCATGTGCCATTTCGCTCATCACCGGATGGGCTTGATGATTGACGAAAATCACGTCTTTGAAAAAGTCGCCGTACAGCAGCGGCTCAATGGCAATGTAGCCGATAATCAGCGACGGCACAGCCAGCACCAGCAGCGGCAAGGTTACAACCAGCGGGCTTTCGTGCGGATTGTCGTCTTTGCCCAAGCCGTGATGATGGGCATCGTCGTGATGGTGGCCGTGTTGGATTTCACGCCATTTTTCTTTGCCGTGGAACACCATAAAGTATTGGCGGAACGCATAAAATGCGGTTACAAACACGCTTGCCAGCACGGCGAAATAGGCGAAACCGCTGCCCGGCAAAGTGCTGGCTTTTGCCGCTTCGATAATCGAATCTTTGGAATAGAAACCGGAGAAAAACGGTGTGCCGATCAGCGACAGATTGCCAATCAACATTGTCAGCCAAGTAATCGGCATGTATTTTTTCAGATTACCCATGTGGCGCATATCTTGGTCGTGGTGCATACCGATAATGGCACTGCCCGCCGCCAAAAACAGCAGGGCTTTGAAAAATGCGTGGGTCATGACATGGAACATGGCAACCGAGTAGGCGGATGCACCCAGCGCAACCGTCATATAACCCAGTTGCGACAGCGTGGAATATGCCACCACCCGTTTGATGTCGTTTTGGATCACACCCAAGAAACCCATAAACAGGGCGGTAATTGCGCCGATAATCATGATGAAGTTCAAGGCGGTATCGCTCAATTCGTACATCGGCGACATACGGGACACCATAAACAGACCTGCCGTTACCATGGTTGCGGCGTGAATCAGTGCCGAAATCGGGGTCGGGCCTTCCATCGAATCGGGCAGCCAGACGTGCAGCGGGAATTGGGCGGATTTACCCATTGCACCGACAAACAGCAGAATGCAGGTTACGGTCATCAGCGACCATTCGATACCGGGGAAAAGCTGGATCGTGGCGTTTTGCACATTCGGCAGATAGGCGAATACGTCTTGATAACGCAGGCTGCCGCCGAAATACGCCAACACCAAACCGATGCCGAGGATAAAGCCGAAGTCGCCGACACGGTTCACCAAAAACGCTTTCAGATTGGCAAAGGTGGCGCTTTCTTTTTTGAAGTAGAAACCGATCAGCAGGTAAGACACCAAGCCCACAGCTTCCCAGCCGAAGAAGAGCTGGATAAAGTTGTTGCTCATAATCAGCATCAACATACTGAAGGTAAACAGGGAAATATAGCTGAAAAAGCGTTGGTAGCCGGTTTCTTCGTCGTGCATATAGCCGATAGTGTAGATATGCACCATCAGCGACACGCTGGTAACCACCACCATCATCATGGCGGTCAGGCTGTCCACCAGAAAGCCGACTGAAAAATCCAAGCCGCCCATTGTCAGCCAAGTATAGACGTTTTCGTCAAACTGGGTGCGTGTGCCGTCGATAAAGCCCCACAGCACATAGGCCGACAATGCCGCCGACACCGCCACGCCGAGAATGGTCGCCGTGTGCGCCCCTGCCCTGCCGATTTTGTTGCCGAACAGACCCGCCAGCAGGCAGCCCAGAAGCGGCGTGAGTGCGATGGTTAAATATAAAGTCATCTCGTTCATTTGATTGAACCTTTTAATTTTTAAACTTCTTTAGTTTCTAATTATTCACTTAACCTTGCGGTATACCTAATAATATAGAACCCCGGTTCTAACATACCTGAATTACTATTTATATGTACATTAAAATCAGTAGTTTTACCGCAGCCTTGTGTTACTTTTAATTGTTTCTCTTGTTCCTCAGATTTATATGGTGATGTAGCCAATTCCACATTATCAAGTTTAGGTATATCAGAAAAAGGAGGGGTAAACTTACCTGTTGCTGTCGTGATTTTAGTCTTTCCAATAACCTCAATAATCAATACGCCACATTCCTCCTGGTCTGTCCTAGATGATATATTTTGTTTAACCTTTGCTACTGATGATTGCATTTTGTAGGACGGGACAAGTGCTTTTGTTTTTGTTTCAACTAGAGAAGCGGTTAATGCAGAAACCTGTTCTTGCTGTAAACGAGAAATTTCCATGAGTTTATCTTCCGCAATCTGCTTACCGGCTCCGGGAAGAGATTGTATCTGTGACAATAACTCTTCAATTTTTGAAGTTAATTCGATATTTTGCTCTGTAAAATTTTCTCCAACACCATCTCCTCCTGTCCAATACCCAACAGCCCTACGAACAATTTCTGTTATTTCAGATTGGATGTTCAATACAGCCGTTTCTATTTTCGTAACGGCAGCTTGAGTTTGAGTGGCAGCCTCTGTTGATTTTTTGTAAATATCCCACGAAAGCCATGCCATAAAGATAGATAGAATAAAAGCTGCAATAGCCAATGCAAAAGAAATAATTGAAAACAAATCCATCTGATATTGTTGCATTCTCTTACCTCATATTTTTCAGACAACTTTCATTGACAAAGCCATCTAAAAACATCAACCCTTAAGCGTATCCAACTCGGCCACGTTAATGCTTTGGCGGTTGCGGTACACCAATACCATAATTGCCAAACCGATGGCGGATTCTGCGGCGGCTACGGTCAATACGAAAAATACGAAAATCTGTCCGGCGGTGTCGCCCAGATATTGGGAAAAGGCGATAAAGTTAAAATTCACCGCCAGCAGCATCAGCTCGATCGACATCAGCAGGACCAGCACGTTTTTGCGGTTCATAAAAATGCCCATAGCGCTGATACCGAACAGCAGCGCACCCAATACCAGATAATGTGTCAGGGTAATCATGCTCCGCCCTCCTGTTTGCCGGTTTCGGCTTCTTCTTGATTTTCAGACGGCTTCACCGCTGCCATTTTGACCAGACGCATACGGCTTTCGTCTGCGGTAACTTTAACCTGATCGCCCGGATTGATGTATTTCGGGTTGGTGGATTTACGGTGTACCAAAACAATCGCCGCCACCATGCCCAACACCAGCAGCACCGCCGCCAGTTCGAACGGCAGCAGATAAGTGGTGTAAATGCGGCTGCCCAAATCTCGGATATTGTTGTAATCGGCGGGAATGTCTTTCATTTCGCCGAATGCCGCCAGATTGGTTTGCGGGTTGATCAGAATCAGAATCAGCGCCACAGCAAACAATGCGCCGACAATGCCCGCCACCGGCGCATGCCGCCAAAATCCGGCACGCATTTCTTCGATGTCGATGTTTAACATCATCACCACAAACAAAAACAGTACCATCACAGCGCCAACGTACACCACCACCAACGTGATGCCCAAAAACTCCGCCTGCATCAGCAGCCACATCATCGCCGACACGCAGAAGGTCAGCACCAGATGCAGCGTGGCATGGACGGGGTTTTTGGCGGTTACGGTCCGCACTGCGCCATAGAGAATGATGGCGGCAAAAATATAAAACATAATGAGGGAGAAAGTCATGATTTCCGCTCTTTCTTAATATTCAACAAACCGTTGCAGGCCGTCTGAAAACAAGGATTATCAATTTTCAGACGGCATCGGCATCAGCGGTACGGCGCATCGGCCGCTTTGCGTTTGGCAATCTCGGCTTCGTATTGGTCGCCGATGGCCAAGAGAATCGGCTTGGTCATATGCAGATCGCCTTTTTTCTCGCCGTGGTACTCAAAAATATGGGTTTCCACAATCGCATCGGTCGGACAGGCTTCTTCGCAGAAACCGCAGAAAATACATTTGGTTAAATCGATATCGTAGCGAGTGGTGCGGCGGGTGCCGTCTTCACGTTCTTCCGATTCGATGTTGATTGCCATCGCCGGACAAACCGCTTCGCACAGTTTGCAGGCAATGCAGCGCTCTTCGCCGTTGGGATAACGCCGCTGGGCGTGCAAGCCCCGAAAACGCACCGACTGCGGCGTTTTTTCTTCGGGGAAATAAATCGTGTCTTTGCGGGCGAAAAAGTTTTTGAGCGTTACGCCCATGCCTTTTACCAATTCGCCGAGCAGGAAGGTTTTGAATAAATTAGCCATAATTGTTTACACCTGATCTTTATTTCCACAAACTCAGCGGCGAAACCATCCACAATGCCAGTATCACGATATAGGCAAAGCCGATCGGAATCAGGATTTTCCAGCCCAAACGCATGATTTGGTCGTAGCGGTAGCGCGGGAAGGTGGCACGAATCCACAGGTAGCCGTATAACACGAATGCCATTTTGGCAAACATCCACAGGGCGCTCGGTGCGCCGATAATGCCCCAGCTTTGCGGGAACGGCGACAGCCAGCCGCCAAGGAACATCAGCGCCGTCAGGGCGGCAATCAAAATCATGAAGATGTATTCGGCAAGGAAAAACAGGGCAAAAGCAAAGCCGGAATATTCGACGTGGAAACCGGCCACGATTTCGGATTCGCCCTCGGCCACGTCAAACGGCGCACGGTTGGTTTCGGCAACAGCGGAAATCAGATAAACGATAAACACCGGAAACAGCGGCAGCCAGTTCCACGACAATACCGAACCGCCGGCAATGCCTTTGGCCTGTTCGGCCACGATGTCGGAAAAGTTCATGCTCCCCGACACCATCACCACGCACACCAGCGCCGCACTCATGGCGATTTCGTAGGAAATGCTTTGTGCGGAAGAACGCATGGCGCCGAGGAAGGAATATTTCGAGTTGGACGCCCAACCGGCAATAATCACGCCGTACACCGACAACGAGGTAATCATCAGGATATACAGCAAGCCCAAATTGATGTTGGTCAGCACCCATTCTTCGGAAAACGGAATCACCGCCCACGCTGCAAACGAGGGGGCGAGCGAGAGAATCGGGCCGATGTAGAACAGGGCTTTGTTGGACAGTTTCGGGCGGGTAACTTCTTTAAACAGCAGCTTGAACACGTCGGCAAACGGCTGAATCAAGCCCCACGGGCCGGTTACGTTGGGGCCGACGCGCAGCTGCATAAAGCCGATGACTTTACGCTCGAAATAGGTCAGATAGGCCACGGTGAGAATCAGCGGGATTAAGATAATCACGATTTTGAGCAGCACCGATACCACCAAACCGACCGTTACGCCCAAACCGCCCATGCCCAATGTTACGGCAAACAGGTTTTCAAACCATTCCTGCATGATTATTCCCCTACCAGTTCAATCGGGTTCATCAACGCACCCAACGCTGTATTTTCGCTGTGCAGCGGCAGATGTACCACGTTTTCGGCAATATTTTTATCGGCAACCACGGCCACCCGCAGGCTTTCAGTGTTTTGTTTGGCAAGGGCGAAGCCGCCGTCTTTTAAGCCGAGCGCAGCCAAAGTATTCGGGTGGACACGGGCGGCAGGCACGGCGGCATGGCCGGTTGCCTGCAGCGGTGCAGAACGGCGGACAATGGCATCAGTATGATAAATGCCGACACCGCCGGTACGCAGCAGGGTTGAAGCCGTCTGAAAATGCGCTTCGCCCGACCAAGTGCAGCGGTTGTCGAGTTTTGCCGCCAGCGTTTCGGCCAAGCCGCTTTCTTTCAAAATTTCTTCGCTGTGTTGGTAGTCAAACCCGCTCAAGCCGAACAGATTGCCCAATACCCGCAATACTTTCCACAACGGACGGGCTTCGCCGTAGGCCTGCACCACGCCGTGGAAGGGTTGCAGACGGCCTTCCATATTGACGAAGCTACCCGAAGTTTCGGTAAACGGCGCAATCGGCAGCAGCACATCGCAAACGTCAAGCAGAGTATCGCTGACATACGGGGTAAACGCCATCACGCTTTTTGCCTGTTTCAATGCCGCCACGGCTGCTGTGCCATTGGCCACATCGATTTCAGGCTCGACATTCAGCAAAATCACCGCCTGTTTCGGCTCGGCAATCATTTGCGGAATGCTTGCCCCGCTGTTGATACCCAGTGCGGCCGCACCAACGCTGTTTGCCGCCTGCGGCAGAATGCCCAAAACAGCGCCGGTAGCGGCGGCCAGCTCTTGTGCGGCGGCGTAAACAGCAGCGTAATCAGGGTGGTTTTGCACTTCCGCACCCAAAATAATGGCGGCTTTTTCAGCCTGCTTGAGGCTGGCAAAAACGGTATTATCAATGTCGGTCGCCCATTTTTTCAGACGGCCTGCCCACTCGGCGGGGTGCTGCGCTTCTTGCGCCAGCAGCGGCATATTCAGCGTTTCCTTGCGGCTGCCCAATACGCTCAGTTGCAGATGTCCTTGCGCCGCCACCCGCAGACGGGCGGTTAGCAGCGGCTGTTCTTGGCGCAGATTGGCACCGACCACCAAAACCGCATCGTTATCGGCCAAATCCTGAATGCTTTGTCCCAGCCATTGCGCACCTTTGAGGCCGTCTGAAAGACGGTGATCCTGCTGTTGCAGACGGGTATCGATATTGCCGATGCCCAAACCAGCGGCAAGTTTTTTCGCCAGATACAGCTCTTCCACCGTATTCATCGGGTTCGCCCAAATGCCGATTTGGTCTTGGTTGCCGTCTTTGGCGATACATTCCACCGCATTGCGGACGTATTCGAGGGCGGTTTTCCAATCAACATCAATCCACTCGCCGCCCTGCTTGATTTTCGGCGTTTTCAGACGGCTTTCGTGATACAGGCCTTCGTAGGCGAAACGGTCGCGGTCGGACAGCCAGCATTCGTTGATGGCTTCGTTCTCCAGCGGCAATACACGGCGGACGGTGTGTTCTTTGGTTTGTACAATCAGATTCGAGCCGAGCGAGTCGTGTGCCGAAACCGATTTGCGGCGGTTGAGTTCCCAGCTTCGGGCATCGAAGCGGAACGGTTTGCTGGTCAATGCGCCGACCGGACACAAATCAATCACGTTGCCCGACAATTCGGTTTCCACCGCTTTGCCGATAAACGGCATGATTTCGGAATGCTCGCCCCGCCCCGCCATGGCAATTTCCTGCACGCCGGCGATTTCTTCGGTAAAACGCACGCAGCGGGTGCAGTGGATACAGCGGCTCATTTCTTCGGCAGACACCAGCGGCCCCATGTCTTTGCCGACAACGGAGCGTTTTTCTTCGGTATAACGGCTGGCAGTTTTGCCGTAGCCCATCGCCAAATCCTGCAACTGGCATTCGCCACCTTGGTCGCATACGGGACAATCCAACGGGTGGTTGATCAGCAGAAATTCCATCACGCCCGACTGCGCTTCTTTGGCCTTGGGCGAATGGGTATGCACCACCATGCCGTCGGTTACCGGCGTGGCGCAGGCCGGCAAAGGCTTAGGCGCTTTTTCCACTTCCACCAGACACATACGGCAGTTGGCGGCGATAGAGAGTTTTTTGTGGTAACAGAAATGCGGGATATACGTGCCGAGCCGGTGGGCGGCTTCGATTACCGTCGTCCCCTGCTCTACCGCAAGCTGTTTGCCATCGATTTCGATTTGTAACATGGTAAGTTTCCTAGTTACGGATTTTTAAGGTTTTTTGTTTGGCTGCCTGAAGCGGGCAGATTTACTGCACCTGATTTTCAGACGGCCTGATGTTATTTAGTGAGGTTTGCAAATCAAACCGTTTTTCTATTCTGTATTTACCGATTGCAAAAGTATCGCTTTAGCAATCTGTTCCTTCCCCCGTCCGGCGGGGGAAGGCTAGGAAGGGGGTGGCTTCCAAACTGTTTACAGCCTTTATTTATTGCACGTATTGCACGACATTTACGAACCGAAGCCCGCCGTACCACCCTTCCCCTAACCCCTTCCCGCCTGCGGGACGGGGAACAGGTTACTGCTATTTTACTGGTTTTCAGACGGCATTATTTCACCAACTAAAAAGTATCACTTTAGCAATCTGTTCCTTCCCCCGCCCGGCGGGGGAAGGCTAGGAAGGGGGTGGCTTCCAAACTGTTTACAGCCTTATTTATTGCACGTATTGCACGACGTTTACGAACCAAAGCCCATCGTGCCACCCTTCCCCTAACCCCTTCCCGCCAGCGGGACGGGGGACAGGTTACTGCTATTTTACTGGTTTTCAGACAGCCTTTGTTTCACTCGGTCTACCCGACTACCACACATTTCAACAATCTTTGCCAATACTGCGGCCGTCTGCTGCAAAACTTCATTATTCCAAAAACGTAATACGCAATAGCCTTGGTTGTTGAGAAACTCGGTACGTTTGCTGTCATAAACAGCCTGTTCGGCATGCTGTCCGCCGTCCAATTCGACAATCAGTTTGTGTTCCATACAGACAAAGTCGACAATATACGGGCCGATTGTCTGCTGTCGGCGGAACTTCATACCGTTCAAACGCTTGTCCCGCAAGCTATACCAAAGCCGTTGTTCGGCAAGCGTCATATTGCGTTTCAAATTGCGGGCATTGTTTTTTAATGCCGGATTGCGGGTACTGTAACGCATATTGCTTGATTTTCAGACGGCCTCAACGTTTTACCAGCCGCCCCAACAGTGTTCTTTCATCGGTTTGCCGTGTTCGATGTAATGCACAAATTCGTCACGGAAATGTTTAGTGAAGCTGCGCACGGGGAACACGGCGGCATCGGCGAGGGCGCAGATGGTGCGGCCGGCCATTTGGTTGCCGATTGAATCCAAGAGTTCCAAATCTTCCATGCGGCCTTTTCCCTGTACGATGCGGTGGACAATGCGGTAGAGCCAGCCTGTTCCTTCACGGCATGGAGTGCATTGGCCGCAGGATTCTTCAAAATAGAAGTAGCTCAAACGCTCCAAGGCTTTGACCATGCACACGTCTTCGTCCATCACGATAATTGCACCCGAACCGAGCATCGAACCGGCTTTGGCGACCGAGTCGTAGTCCATATTGGTGTTCATCATGATGTCGGCGGGCAACACGGGGGCGGACGATCCGCCCGGAATCACGGCTTTGAGTTTTTTGCCGCCGCGCATTCCGCCCGCCATTTTTAAGAGTTCGGCAAATGGTGTTCCCAGCGGCACTTCGTAGTTGCCGGGGCGTTCGACATGGCCGGAAATGGAAAACAGTTTGGTACCGCCTGCGCCTTCTACGCCTTGTTCTAAGAAAGTCCGGCCGCCGTCCCGAATGATAAATGGGACAGACGCAAACGTTTCGGTGTTGTTGATGGTGGTCGGTTTGCCGTATAAGCCGAATGAAGCGGGGAACGGCGGTTTGAAGCGGGGCTGGCCTTTTTTGCCTTCCAAACTTTCCAACAAGGCGGTTTCTTCGCCGCAAATATAGGCACCGTAGCCGTGGTGGGCGTGGAGTTCAAATGAGAAATCCGTTCCCAGAATGTTGCTGCCCAAAAATCCGGCGGCACGGGCTTCGGCGAGAGCGGCTTCAAAGCGTTGGTAGCCCTCGAAAATTTCACCGTGGATATAGTTGTAACCCGCCCGGCAGCCCATGGCGAAACCGGCAATAATCATGCCTTCAATCAGAGCATGGGGGTTGAACATGATGATGTCGCGGTCTTTAAACGTACCCGGCTCGCCCTCGTCGGTATTGCAGACGACGTATTTTTCGCCCGGAAACGAACGGGGCATAAAGCTCCATTTCAAACCGGTGGGGAAGCCCGCACCGCCGCGCCCGCGCAGCGCCGAGGTTTTGACTTCGGAAATGACATCGTCTTGGGTCATGGGTTGGGTCAGAATACGGCGCAGGGCTTGGTAGCCGCCCCGTTTGACGTATTCTTCCAGTTTCCAGCAATCGTGTTGGGCGGTATCGACTTGGTCGAAAATCACGCCTGATTGGTAAATAGCCATTTTGCTTATCTCGGGTATTTCGGTTTTTTTGTCCGGACGGCTGTTTGAGGCCGTCTGAATTTTTCGGGTTGGTTTTGTTGGTTAAATCAACTGTCTGAACTGTGTCAAACAGTGTGTTTGTTCACTTCGGTTTCCAAACGGATAAACGCCTCAATCATCGCCTGCCACACGGCTTCGGCCACATCGGGCGACAGCCCCGCCGCTTCTGCCTGCAGCCGTCGGGCGGCAAGCACTTGGGCGACTCTTTCAGGGGCGGCAACGGCCTGTGCATCATTTTTCGGCTTCAGTTTTCCCGCCTGCTCCACCAGTTTCTGCCGCTCGGCCAGCAGCTTAATGAGCTGCATGTCCAAGCCGTCGATGGCTTGCCGGACTTGTTTGAGGTCGTCCATCATTTTCTCCATTGGTCTGCCGCTTGGCTTTTCAGGCCGTCTGAGAACCGCTTTTCAGACGGCCTCTGTTTTCTGCAACTTTGTTTATACGCTGCCTTCTTTTTCAATTACCAAAATCCGTGCCGCGCCCTGCGGGCGGGCAAGGTGTTCTGTGCCGACGGCGGCGAAGAAAATATCGCCTGCCTGCAAACGTACGATTTGTTCTACGCCGTGTTCCCGATAGTGTATATCGACTGTGCCGCTCATCACAGCAAACACTTCTTCGCCGTCGTTAATGTGCCAACGGTAAGGCTGATCCGTCCAATGCAGGCGTACGGTAATGCCGTTCATATTGGCAATATCCAATGCACCCCACGCTCTGTCGGCGGTAAATTCGGCGCTGCGGATGATTTGCTGGCTCATGTTTTGTCCTGTTTCGCCATGGCCGCTGCTTTTTTCGGCCGATGCCGTCTGAAAAGCGGTTTTCAGACGGCCTATTGCAATTCCGCCAGTTTGGCTTCAATCGCTTCGGCACTCATAAAGCTGCACATTTTGTGGTTGTTCACCAACATCACCGGTGCATCGCCGCAAGCACCCATACATTCGCCCTCAATCAGGGTAAATTTACCGTCAGGCGTGGTTTCGCCGTAGCCGATACCGAGTTTCTGTTTCAGGTATTCGCCGGCATCCACGCCGCCCCGCAGGGCGCAGGGTAGGTTGGTGCAGACGGTGAGCTTGTATTTGCCCACAGGCTCGAGTTGGTACATATTGTAAAACGTGGCGACTTCGTATGCCTGCGCTGCGCTGATGCCGATGTAGTCGGCAACAAAGGCGATGGTTTCGGGGGCGAGCCAGCCTTTTTCTTCCTGCGCAATCCGCAGGGCGCTCATGGTGGCGGAACGGCGTTGGTCGGCGGGATATTTTGCCAGCTCGACATCAATCAGTTGTAAAGATTCTGCGGATAACATTAGCGGTCAACCTCCCCGAATACGATGTCTTGTGTGCCGATAATCGCCACCACGTCGGCCAGCATGTGGCCTTTTGCCATTTCGTCCATACCTTGCAGGTGGGCAAAGCCCGGCGCACGGATTTTCAGGCGGTAGGGTTTGTTGGCGCCGTCTGAAATAATATAAACGCCGAATTCGCCTTTCGGATGCTCGACGGCGGTATAGGTTTCGCCTTCGGGAACGTGCATGCCTTCGGTAAACAGTTTGAAATGGTGGATTAAGTCTTCCATGCCGGTTTTCATTTCGCTGCGTTTGGGCGGAGCGAATTTGTGGTTTTCGGTAATCACCGGCCCCGGATTGGCACGCAGCCATTCGGAACATTGTTTGATAATACGTACCGACTGACGCATTTCCGCCATGCGGCACAGATAACGGTCGTAGCAGTCGCCGTTCACGCCGACCGGAATATCGAAATCCATTTGGTCGTACACTTCATACGGCTGGGTTTTGCGGATGTCCCACGCCACGCCGGAACCGCGCAGCATCACGCCGGTAAAGCCTTTCTGCATGGCACGCTCGGGCGACACCACGCCGATGCCGACAGTACGCTGTTTCCAAATACGGTTGTCGGTCAGCAGGGTTTCCAGCGTGTCGATGTTTTGCGGGAAACGTTCGCAGAAAGCGTCGATAAAATCAAGCATGGTGCCTTCACGGGCTTCGTTGAGCTGTTTCAAGACTTTGGCGTTGCGGAACTTGCTGCTTTCGTATTTCGGCATAAAGTCGGGCAAATCCCGATAAACGCCGCCCGGACGGAAATAAGCGGCGTGCATACGTGCACCGGAAACCGCTTCGTATAAGTCCATCAGCTCTTCACGGTCACGGAAGGCATAGAGAATGGCGGTCATGGCGCCGATGTCGAGGGCGTGCGAGCCGACACCCATCAAATGGTTGAGAATGCGGGTTACTTCGGCAAACATGGTGCGGATATATTTGGCACGGATCGGTACATCAATCCCGGCCAGCTTTTCTACCGCCAGACAATACGCCTGCTCATTGACCATCATGGAAACATAGTCCAAACGATCCATATACGGCAACGCCTGCAGATAGGTTTTGGTTTCCGCCAGCTTTTCCGTACCCCGGTGCAAAAGGCCGATGTGCGGGTCGGCACGGACGATGGTTTCGCCTTCCAATTCCAAAATCATACGCAACACGCCGTGCGCCGCAGGGTGTTGCGGGCCGAAGTTGATGGTGTAGTTTCTTAATTTATTGCTCACCGAAATGCTCCTCACGCACAATACGCGGCGTAATCTCACGAGGTTCGATGGTTACCGGCTGGTAAACCACCCGTTTTTCCGCTTCGTCGTAACGCATTTCCACATAGCCGGAAACCGGAAAATCTTTGCGGAACGGATGGCCGACAAAGCCGTAATCGGTCAGAATGCGGCGCAAATCAGGGTGGTTGTTGAACAGAATGCCGTACATATCGAAGGCTTCCCGCTCGTACCAATCGGCACTGTTGTAAATATCCACCACCGATTCCACCAACGGGAAATCATCGTCTTGCGCCCATACTCGGACACGGATACGCCGGTTGTTTTTCACCGACAATAATTGGCTGACCACGGCAAAACGTTTGCCTTGCCAAGTCTGATTGCGGTAACTGCTGTAATCCACGCCGCAAAGGTCGATTAGCGATTCAAAATGCAGCGCTTCGTTTTCTTTCAACACCGTCATCACTTCACGGTAGTGCTGCGGCAGACATTCAATGGTAATTTCACCCAAACGGTTGATGATATTCAGGATTTTATCACCCAGAATATCGGATACTGTTTGCTGGAAGTTGCTTAAAGTTGCCATGCTCTCAGTCCCGTGCGATGGTTGATGTGCGTTTGATTTTCTGCTGAAGCTGAATCAGACCGTAAATCAAGGCTTCGGCAGTCGGCGGGCAGCCCGGTACATATACATCGACCGGCACAACCCGATCTGCGCCACGCACCACCGAATAAGAATAATGGTAATAACCGCCGCCGTTGGCACACGAACCCATAGACAATACCCAGCGGGGTTCGGCCATCTGGTCGTACACACGGCGCAGGGCGGGTGCCATTTTATTGGTCAGCGTACCGGCGACAATCATCAAGTCCGACTGGCGAGGCGACGGGCGGAAAATAATGCCGAAGCGGTCAAGGTCGTAGCGTGCCATACCGGCGTGCATCATTTCCACGGCACAACATGCCAAGCCGAAGGTTACCGGCCACAGCGAGCCGGTACGCATATAGTTCAATACCGTGTCGGCGCTGGTGGTAACAAACCCTTTTTTCAATACGCCTTCTATTCCCATTCCAACGCTCCTTTTTTCCATTCGTACACGAAGCCGACCGTCAGCACGGCAATAAACACCAGCATGGACCAAAATCCGAACATGCCCAAATCCTTGAACACCACCGCCCAAGGGAACATAAATGCCACTTCCAAATCAAAGAGAATAAAGAGAATCGCCACCAGATAGTAGCGCACGTCAAACTTCATGCGGGCGTTTTCAAACGCTTCAAAGCCGCATTCAAACGGCGTATCCTTTTCCGCATAGTGGCGTTTGGGTCCCAAAACCGTTCCCAACAGGATGAATGCGATGCCCGCAATCAGCCCGATCAGGACGAACAGGAGAACTGGAAAATAACTGGCCAACATGGTTGCACCCGTATTGTGAATAGAAAACAGAAAAATATTCCGATATTTTAACGGAGTTTTACTTGTCTTTAAAGGTTAATCTGCGGAATAGGCCGAAAAAAATCCAATGTTTTCAAACTCTTTTTGAGAATAATTATTATTTGCACAATGATTCGGCTATTTGGTTTAGCCGGTCTAATTCTTTCAGACAGGCGATAACTGTCCTTTTTCTTATTGCAAAGTCGATGTTTTCCATTTCAAGGCAAACCCGATTTTCAGACGGCCTCACGCCCTTGACTTATCCCCTGCGCCGCCCTACCCTTGCCCCTTTGCCCTACCGACACCCGCCATGCCGTCTGAAAACCTGACCATCCTTCATCACGACCCATATTGCATCGCCATCAACAAACCCGCCGGTATGCTGGTACACCGAAGCTGGCTCGACAGCCGTGAAACCCGCTTTGCGGTGCAGACCCTGCGCGACCAAATCGGGCGGCACGTTTACCCCGTCCACCGCCTCGACCGCCCCACTTCGGGCGTATTGCTGTTTGCATTCGACAGCGAAACCGCCCACCTGCTTTCCCGACAGTTTACCGACAAACAGGTACACAAAACCTATTGGGCCATTGTGCGGGGGCATTTGCCCGACAGCGGCCGCATCGACTATCCGCTCAAATACCAACCCGACCGCCTCGCCGAAGCACACACCGAAGCCACGCTGCAGGATGCCGTTACCGATTTCCGCTGTTTGGGGCGCACCGAATTTCCCTTCCAATCCGCCCGCCGCTACCCGACTTCCCGCTATTCTTGGGCAGAACTGACCCCGCACACCGGCCGCAAACACCAGCTTCGCCGCCATCTGAAACACATTTTCCACCCCATTGTCGGCGACACCAACCACGGCGATTTGCGGCAAAACCACGCCGTTGCCGACCATCTGGGCAGCCACCGCCTGATGCTGCACGCCCGCAGCCTGACCTTCCGCAGCTTGGACAACGGCCAACCGCTGACCGTAACCGCCGACACCGACGAACAATGGGCATTGTGGCTTCCCCATTTTTAAACAGCCGCCCCAACCCGATTTTCAGACGGCCTTGGCCGCCCGTAAAAATGCTACAATAGCCCGTTTACATTTAATCCAATCCGCCGAATACCATGAAAAAAACCGCCGCACCCAAATCCTTTGAAGATGCCGTCAAACGGCTGGAAGCCCTTACCCAAGCCATGCAGAGCAGCGAAATGCCGCTGGAACAAGCCCTTGCCGCCTATCAGGAAGGCAACGAATTGGTCAAATACTGTCAAACCAAACTGGCAGAAGTCGAACAAAAACTGCACGTTCTCGATGCCGGAGAAATGAAGGAGCTGAACCTTGACCCAAGCGAATGACCTCAAAAGCTGGCAACATCAGGCGCAGGCACAAACCGAACTGCTGCTCGCCCGCCTGATGCCGTCTGAAAACCAAACCCCGCACACCCTGCACCAAGCCATGCGCTACGTTACCCTCGGCGGCGGCAAACGCCTGCGCCCGCTGCTGGTACTCGCCGCCGCCGAACTGGGCAGCGCCGACCCCGCCGCCGTCGAAGCCGCCATGGCCGCTGTCGAAATGATCCACGTCTATTCGCTGGTTCACGACGACATGCCCGAAATGGACAACGACAGCCTGCGGCGGGGCAAGCCCACTTGCCATGTGCAATACGATCAAGCCACCGCCCTGCTGACCGGCGATGCCCTGCAAACCCAAGCCTTCGACATCTTAAGCCGCCCGACCGGATTGCCCGCAGAGCGCCAGCTCAAAATGGTCGCCCTGCTCGCCCAAGCCGCCGGCAGCCTCGGCATGGCAGGCGGACAGGCGATTGACTTGGCCAACGTCGGCAACGCCATGACCCAAGCGCAACTCGAACACATGCACCGCCTCAAAACCGGCGCTCTGATTCGTGCCGCCGTCGGCCTCGGCGCACTCGCCTGCACCGACCTCGACGACGAAGCCCGCCGCCGCCTCGATGCCTATGCCGAACGCCTCGGCCTCGCCTTCCAAGTTATCGACGACGTACTCGACTGCGAAGCCGACACCGCCACCCTCGGCAAAACCGCCGGCAAAGACCAAGAGGCCGACAAACCGACCTACGTCAAACTGATGGGCCTCGCCCCCGCCCGCCGCTACGCCGAAACCCTGATCGCCGAAGCCCTCGAACAGATCGCCCCGTTCGGCGGAAAAGCCGCCCACCTGCGCCAACTGGCGGAATTTGTCGTTGCCCGCAAAAACTGAACCGCAGCACACAAAACGAAGCCGTCTGAAAAACACGATTTCAGACGGCTTCGTTTATGATGGCTTGAGCGGGAATGAGTGATTTTTAATGGGTTCACTTTAAAAATATTACAACGCAAACGGCCTTTTCCCAATTTTAGCTTCGCAGAAACTCGTTACCCTCATTTTGGCGAAACCTACGGTTTTATAGTCAATTAACCTAAAAAATATGACACCGTAGCGAGCCACCCTTCCCCTAACCCCTTCCCGCCAGCGGGACGGGGGACAGTGTGCAGGTGGCATTAGCTTACTGGCTTGTACAGAAAATTCAGTGTTTTAACTATAGCTCCGCAGAAACTCGCTACGCTCGTTTTCAGACGGCATCAATGTGAATTAAAGAACACGTGCGTGCTAAAGCATGCACGCTACACGCTGTTCCGTCCCACTGGCGGGAAGGGGTTAGGGGAAGGGTGGTTTGCGTGAGTTGTAATATTTTTTTGGTTAATGCACTATATAATGAATTGAATTTACCGCAGCAATTCATCGGTAATCTTCTGCAGCAAAGCCAAACGGTCGGGGCGGATTTCGCCGGTTTCCGCCGCCTGTTTGACACGGCAGCCGGGTTCGGCACGGTGGGTGCAGTTGTGGAAGCGGCATTGTCCGGCAAGATGTTTCAAATCGGGGAAATAGCCGATTAAATCCGCCGCTTCGAGATGATACAGCCCGAATTCCTGCAAACCGGGGGAATCGATTAAATGCGTGCCGCCGTCCAAATCATAGAGTTGGGCGTGGGTGGTGGTGTGTTTGCCCGAATCGAGGGCGGTGGAAATTTCGCCGGTGCGGGCGGCGGCGTTGCCCAAGAGGGCATTGGTCAGCGTGGATTTGCCCATGCCGCTCTGACCCAGCAGAATATTGGTGCGCCCCGCCATCAGCGGCTTGAGCGTGTCCGCCCCGTCTAGCGCACAGGTTTCGACCAGCGGATAACCCAAGGTTTGATAAAACGCCAGCTTTTCCCGCCACACGGCGGTTTCGGGCAAATCGGCTTTGTTCAACACAATAACGGCATCAATCTGTGCCGCCTCCGCCGCCAGCAGCGCCCGCTGGACAAACGTCTCACTCGGACTGGGCGAAGCCGCCAACACGATAAACAGCCGATCGACATTGGCGGCAATCAGCTTGGTTTTCCAAGCGTCTTGGCGGTAAAGCAGGCTTTGGCGGGGCAGAAAATCCTCAATCACCGCCTGCTCGCCGTTAATCGGACTGATACGGACAAAATCGCCGCAGGCAAAATCGACCCGCTTTTTGCGGGTGGTGGCATCATAAGTTTTGCCGTCTTGAGTGCGGACGATATAGCGGCGGCCGTAGCTGGTGATGATTTGGGCGGTATCGCTCATATTGGCAGTCAAACCCTGAGGTGGAAACGGCTTATTTTACAGAAATTCGGCAAGGCCGTCTGAAAATGTGTTGTTTATGGATAAAGCGAAAGTAGCGGGAAGGAATAGTAGATTAATATATCGTTACGAACTAAAATAATGAAAGAATTAGACATTTCTCTTAATATAGAAATTCCGATTCTAAAGAGAACATTCAATATTCTTGCAACCACAGCATATCTCTGCGCTAAGCACAATTTAAAAATAGTGCTTTATGCAGCCCGTAACGTACATACAACAAAGTATAGCGAAATAACTAATCAAGGAGACAAAATGCTCAAAAGAATAAGAATGCTTAAAAAGACAAAAAGGCTCAAGAAAACAAACATGCATTGGCGTGTCGTTTTTCAAAGAGCAGGGGCAGGCAGGAACAATCGTGATGCTACTCAAGTTTTTGTTAAAACAGCAGCAGAGGCAAAAAGGATTATCAGGCGGAAATATAAAGCACGCATTATCTCTTGCAAGCCTACTTAAAACATAAAGCAAATGTGGGGTGTGAGTAAACACATTACACACAAATGCCGTCTGAAAATCGATTTTAGCTTCGCAGAAACCCGCTTGGCTCGTTTTCAGACGGCATGTTTTTTAATTTTTCAATCAAACCAATCAGTTAAAACCCATCAGATCCGTTTGGCCAATTCTTCCGCTTTGCCCACATAGCCTGCAGGGGTCAGCGCCAGCAGTGCGGTTTTGGCTTCGCTTGGAATATCAAGGGCTTCGATAAAGGTTTTCAGCACTTCGGGCGTGATGCCGTCTTTGCCGCGGGTGAGGTCTTTCAGTTTTTCATACGGATTGGCGACACCGTAGCGGCGCATTACGGTTTGAATCGGTTCGGCCAAGAGTTCCCAAGTGGCGTTCAGATCGGCGGCAAGGGCGGCGGGGTTGGGTTCGAGCTTGTTCAGGCCGCGCAGGTGGGCGGTGAAGCCGAGAACGGTGTAGCCGACACCGACACCCATATTGCGCAAAACGGTGCTGTCGGTCAAATCGCGTTGCCAGCGGGACACGGGCAGTTTTTCCGCCAAAAAGCCCAACACGGCGTTGGCCATACCGAGGTTGCCTTCGGAATTTTCAAAGTCGATGGGATTGACTTTGTGCGGCATGGTCGATGAGCCGACTTCGCCCGCTTTGACTTTTTGTTTGAAATAACCCAGTGAAATATAGCCCCACACATCTCGGTTGAAATCGATCAGAATGGTATTGACACGGCTGACGGTTTGGAACAGTTCCGCCATGTAGTCGTGCGGCTCGATTTGAATGGTGTAGGGGTTGAAGGTGAGGCCGAGCGACTGTTCGACAAAGCGGCGGCAGTGGTTTTCCCAATCGATGTCGGGATAAGCGACCATGTGCGCATTGTAGTTGCCGACTGCACCGTTGATTTTGCCTAAAAATTCCTGTTTGCCCAACAATTCGGCTTGGCGCTGCAGGCGGTACACGACGTTGGCGATTTCTTTGCCCAGCGTGGTCGGGGTGGCAGGTTGGCCGTGGGTGCGGCTCATCATGGGAACGGCGGCGAGTTCGTGCGCCATTTCGGTAAGTTTGGCAATGATTTCATTGAGCTTCGGCAACAAGACATCGTTGCGGGCTTCCTGCAGCATCAAGGCGTGCGACAGATTGTTGATGTCTTCGCTGGTGCAGGCAAAATGGATAAATTCGGCAGCGGCGGCAACTTCGGCAACCTCGGCAAAACGCTGCTTGAGCCAATATTCGATGGCTTTTACGTCGTGATTGGTGGTGGCTTCGATGGCTTTGACCGCTGCGGCATCTTCCAGCGAGAAACCGGCAATTACCCGATCGATTTCCGCCAGCGTGGCTTCGCCAAATGCCGGCACTTCGGCGATTTTCGGTTCGGCAGCCAAGGCTTTGAGCCATTCCAATTCGACTTTGACACGGGCTTTCATCAGGCCGTATTCGGAAAAAATCGGGCGCAGGGTTTCTACGGATTTGGCGTAGCGGCCGTCAAGCGGGGAAAGGGCGGCAATCGGATTAATCATGTTGCGGTTCCTGTGAGCTGAAAAGAGAAAGAAAAACGGGCGGCGCAGAGACTCGCCGGATGGTCGGCATTATACCTGATTTTACGGCGTTTCGGTTTGGCAGCGTGTGAAAATAAACGTGGAATTGTTGACAATCAGGCCGTCTGAAAACGGGAGATTGCCGATGATTGCGGGTTTGGCAGCGAACCATGCTTCGCCCACCCCTTTTCCACCGATGAGACGAGGGAACAGATTGCAGAATGGATTGGGTATCAGCGTGTTTCGACCACAAAAAAGCGGACAATACATTGTCCGCTTTTTTTCTTTCGCTTGCCATGCCGTCTGAAAACTGCATTTTCAGACGGCATGTCCCGATAGTTACACGCCCTGTTTCAGGCTGGCTTCGATGAAGCCGTCCAAATCGCCGTCCAACACGGCTTTGGTATTGCCGACTTCGTGGCCGGTGCGCAAGTCTTTAATGCGTGAGGAATCCAAAACATAGGAACGAATCTGGCTACCCCAACCCACATCGGACTTGCCCTCTTCCAGAGCCTGTTTTTCCTCGTTGCGTTTGCGCATTTCCAACTCATACAACTTGGCTTTCAGCATATCCATCGCCGCCGCTTTGTTGGCGTGTTGCGAACGGTCGTTTTGGCACTGCACCACAATCCCCGTCGGTTCGTGGGTAATGCGCACCGCCGAATCGGTTTTATTGATGTGCTGACCGCCTGCGCCCGAAGCACGATAAGTGTCGATACGCAAATCGGCAGGGTTAATTTCGATTTCGATGGAATCGTCGATTTCGGGATAAACGAACACGGACGCAAACGAGGTATGGCGTTTGTTGTTCGAGTCAAACGGCGAGTAGCGCACCAAGCGGTGAACGCCGGTTTCGGTGCGCAGCAGGCCGTAGGCGTATTCGCCTTCCAAGCGGATGGTGGCACGGTTGATACCGGCGATTTCGCCGTCGTCTTCTTCGAGAATTTCCAGCTTGAAGCCTTTGCGTTCGGCGTAGCGGCTGTACATACGCAACAGCATACCCGCCCAGTCTTCCGCTTCCGTACCGCCTGCGCCGGCGGTAATGTCGATAAAGCAGTTGTTCGGGTCGGCAGGCTGGTTGAACATCCGTTTGAATTCCAAATCCGCCATCTGTTTTTCCAAACCGGCAACGTCTTCCTGAATGGCGGCGAAACCTTCTTCGTCGTTCTCTTCGATGGTCATCTCGATCAACATACGGTTGTCGTCGATACCGGTGGCGATGGTGTCGAGCGTCAGCACGATGCCTTCGAGGATTTTGCGTTCTTTACCGATTTCTTGGGCGCGTTTGGGGTCGTTCCACAATTCGGGATCTTCCGACAGGCCGATGACTTCTTCAAGGCGTTCTTTTTTGCCTTGGTAGTCCATATAGACACGGATGTCAGCGCTGCGGCGTTCCAAGTCGTCGAGCGTATTATTGAGCTGATTGATTACTTCGGCTTCCATGATTGTTTTTTGCTTTCAGATTTTTAGGCGGGTATTGTAATGGATTTACACGGTTTTTTCTATGCCGTCTGAAAACGGCCATACGGCTGAAATCCTTGTACCGTTGTTGCTTCAAACGGATTTTCAGACGGCATTACAATTCTAAAATGGCTTCGATTCGGGATAATACGTCCTGCAATACATAATCAGGAACTTTTTCTTTCAAAACAGCCCGGCGTTCTTTCCAATCCAAAGATTTGAGCTGATGGCAGTGAATGTTACCCTGCAAAACCGTACCGGCACCGAGCAAAGTAGAAAGCATGCCCCGTGCGGTGTCGGCCTTGCCTTGCGAAATCGGGCAGGCAAACACCAAGCCGATTTTCTGATTGAAGGCTTTGGACGAGAGTACCAACGCAAAATGATTGCCTTTCATTTCCCGACCCGAAGCCGGATCGAATTGAAGATGGATAATGTCGCCTTTGTCGGGAATATACATTATTCGGCCACCTCTTTGCCGACCTCGGCCATTTCTTCCCAGCCCGCCACACGGGGGGCGGTTTCAGGTGTTTCCGCCAGCAGTTGGGCAAGGGTATAGCGGCGGCGCTTGGCAGCACGAATCACGATGGTATCGCCTTGGGCTTGCGTTTCCAATTCATCACCGATTTTCAGCCCGAGCTGGCTGATGATTTCTTTGGGAAAGCGGACGGCGGCGCTGTTGCCCCATTTTTGCAGTTTCATCTGAATCGCCTTTGCTTGTTTGAAGTATCTACATTGTAGATACATCGTGAGACTTTGTCAAAACAGCGGCATAAGGCCGTCTGAAAACCGATATTTTGAACCTTGCGGCGGCTTTGCGGTATAGTGTCGGCAAACCGCTGTTCCCTGCAGGCAAACCGGCTTGTGGTAGAATCGGCAGCTCGGGTCGGGCGGCAGGTGTTGCCGTTGCGGCAGACTTATTAAGATTAAACATAAGGAGGCAAAGAAAAATGGATACTGCATTGCTGCTTTCTTTGGTGGTGGGGCTGGGGATTTTTGCCCAGTGGCTGGCTTGGTATCTCAAGCAGCCGTCTATCCTGTTTTTGTTGCTGATCGGGATTCTGGCCGGACCGGTATTTCATTTTTTCAACCCGGATCAGGTGTTGGGCGATTTGCTGTTTCCGTTTATTTCGCTGGGCGTGGCGGTGATTCTGTTTGAAGGTGCGCTGACGCTGGAATTTAAGGAAATCAAGGGACACGGCCGGGTGGTGCAGCTTTTGGTAACGTTGGGGGCGTTGATTACCATCTGCGTGATTTCTGCGGCGACGTATTCGCTGTTTGATGTGGATTTGAAAATCGCCGTGCTGTTCGGTGCGCTGGTATGTGTAACCGGTCCGACGGTGATTGCGCCGCTTCTGCGCAGCGTTCGACCCAGCAGCAATATTGCCAATGTGTTGAAATGGGAAGGGATTATTGTCGATCCCATCGGTGCGATTGCGGTGGTGTTGGTGTATGAATACATTATTTCAGACGGCCATATCGAGCTTTTGACCTTCGGCAAAATCGTGGTATTGGCCGCCATTTTGGGCATGGCGGGCGCATTTGTGCTGGCGAAACTGGTGAAGAAACACTGGATTCCGGACTATCTGCGCAATGTGTTTACACTGTCGTATATCCTGATGATTTTCGCCCTGTCCAACTACATCGAATCCGAATCCGGCCTGCTGACGATTACCATTTTGGGCGTGGCACTGGCCAACTGGAAAGGGTTTCCGAAAGACCACATTCTCGAATTTAAAGAATCGCTGACCGTTTTGCTGGTCTCCACGCTGTTTATCGTGCTGTCGGCACGGGTGGATTTGAACGCTTTGGCGGGGGTTGGCACGGCGGGTGTGATGCTGTTGCTGGTCGCAATGTTTGTCGCCCGCCCGCTGGCGGTGTTTCTCTCTTCCATCGGCTCGAATCTGAGTGTGAACGAAAAACTGATGATCAGTTGGATCGGCCCGCGCGGGATTGTGGCGGCGGCGATTTCTTCGCTGTTTGCCATCAAGCTGCAAGACAGCGGCCTGAAAGGTTCGGAACTGCTGGTGCCGCTGGTATTTACGATTATTATCGGCACAGTTCTGATTCAGGGTTTGAGCGCCAAATTTGTCGCCCGTTTATTGAATGTGCGGCAGGCGAAAAACAACGGTGTGCTGATTGTCGGTTCGAACAATGTGGCACTGATGATTGCCAAGGCGCTGAAAGATTCGGGGATTGATGTATTGGTAGCGTTTCACAATTACGACGACATCGCCAAAGCCCGCATGATGGGTTTGCGCACTTATTACGGCAGCCCGATTTCCGCCCATGCCGACAGCCATCTCGACTTAATCGGCATCGGCAATCTGTTTGCGATGAGTACCGACCGCGAACTCAACGGGCTTTCCGAGCTGCACTACCGCCACGATTTCGGTTCGAAAAACGTGTTCCGCCTGAAATTCAGCGAAGATGCGCAGCGTCGGGAAAAAGATGCCCGCCACGAAGAATACCGCTCGCGCTGGCTGTTTGACGAAGAGGCCACTTATACCAAGCTGGCGGGTATGCTGTCCAAAGGGGCGAAAGTCAAAATGACCAACATCACCGAAAGCTACACGCTGGAGCAATATAAGGCGGACAACAAACATTTCGTGCCACTGTTTGCGGTGGACAAACAGGGCAACCTCAACGTTGCCCACGCCAACCAGCCGCTGAATATGCCGCACGGCAAACTCATCGCACTGGTGGGCGCAGAAGAAACCGCCGCAGCGTAAACACTTAAACCTTTGAAATTTAAAATGCCCAAGGCCGTCTGAAAACCGAAAAACCCGATTTTCAGACGGCCTTTCTGTATCCGAATTGCCAAAACAAAATCAAATTAAATTTCTCAAAAAATCATATTCACAAAAATAAATATCCTAATGTTTTACATTTAACGCAGATTATGCTAATTTTCATCAAAGCAAACCAAATCCCCCCACAAAAAGTAAGATTTTATTTTAGAATGTAATCCATTCTTAACAAAACTCTCAAGAGGATTCATTATGGCAGGCAATCCACTCATGGACGCAGTCAACAGCGTCAGCTTGGTCAAGCAGATTGCAATCGGCTTGATATTGGGTATCTTGGTCGGCTGGACTGCGCCCGAAATCGGCAACGGTGTCGGACTGCTCGGCACACTGTTTGTCGGCGCACTCAAAGCCGTTGCACCGATATTGGTGTTTGTCTTGGTTATGTCCGCCGTTGCCCAACACCGCAAAGGCAGTGAAGCACACATCAAACCAATTATCCTTCTGTATCTGATCGGCACATTTTCCGCCGCATTTATCGCCGTGATTGCCAGCATGGCGTTTCCGACCCACATCGTATTGGCCAGCGCCGGCGACGTTTCCACCGCACCGCCTTCCGGCATTGTATCCGTATTGAAAACCCTGCTGCTGAATCTGGTTGCCAACCCGATCAGCGCCATCGCCAATGCCAACTACATCGGCATTCTGGCATGGGCGCTGGTATTGGGTGCCGCCCTGCGCCACCACGGCTCGGACACCACCCGCCAAGTGGCCGCCGACTTGGCAGATACCGTGTCCACAGTCGTAAAATGGGTCATCAAATTTGCCCCGCTGGGCATTTTCGGACTGGTCGCCTCAACCGTTGCCGAAACCGGTTTCTCCGCCTTAGCAAGCTATGCCAAACTGCTGGCAGTCCTGCTCGGCTGTATGCTGTTTATCGCCTTGGTGGTGAACCCGCTGATTGTGTGGACACAAATCCGCCGCAACCCCTATCCGCTGACACTGATGTGCCTGCGCGAAAGCGGCATCACCGCCTTCTTCACCCGCTCTTCCGCCGCCAATATTCCGGTGAACATGGCGCTGGCGAAAAAACTCAATCTGCACGAAGACACTTATTCAATTTCGATTCCGCTGGGCGCAACCATCAACATGGCAGGCGCAGCGATTACCATTACCGTGCTGACCATGGCCGCCGCCCATACTTTGGGCATTCACGTTGATTTCCTGACCGCCCTGCTGTTGAGCCTGATGGCAACAATCGGCGCCTGCGGTGCGTCCGGCGTAGCAGGCGGCTCGCTGCTGCTGATCCCGATGGCGTGCAGCCTGTTCGGCATTTCCGACGATGTCGCCATGCAGGTCGTCGCCGTCGGCTTCATCATCGGCGTGATCCAAGACTCCGCCGAAACAGCGCTGAACTCGTCCACCGACGTACTGTTTACCGCCGCCGCAGATTTAGGCCGTCAAAAACAGCAATAAATCCGCAAACCAACCGACAAAAACAGGCAACGTTCAAAGTTGCCTGTTTTTTAGAAACTATACAAGCAAGGCCGTCTGAAAACCTGATTTTCAGACGGCCTTGCTTTTTTATTGATTCAGTTGGATTGGATAAACTGATTCTCGACTACCGTAGATTTAATAACCGATGTGTTGGTCGTAGCGATTTGTGCAATTTTCGACAAACAGGCATCTAATTCGCTTACCGAATGAATCAGCATTTGACAAATAAACGCATCGTCCCCTGTTACTTTGACGCACCAAGCAATATTGCCCATTTCTTTGATAATCCTCTCTACCTCCTGCAAATATCCCGGAAGCGGCCTGATTCGTACCACAGTTGCCAACGGATAGCTAAGCTTTGACCAATCTATTACCGCAGTATATTGGCGGATAATGCCGTTTGCCTCCATCTTTTTGACCCGCTCCGTACAGGCCGGCTGGGATAAGTGGACTTTTTGGCTCAATTCTTTCATAGTTATACGGGCATTTTGATGCAATGCCTGTAAGATTTTCATATCATAGTTATCCATAATTAAATTTTTAATGAATTTTTGAAATTATCTTAGAAAAATAAAGATAAATATAAAAATATCTTAATTATTATATTAACACATTTCCAATGTTTTTATATCCTGATGCCGTCTGAAACCACTGTTTGGTTTATGTATCATGAATCACTGTCCAACTTCGCCAAACCGTTGCGGCCTAATCGAAATGATATTGGCCATGACCATCTGCGGCACAATCGGCCTGACCGTTACCCTGTCGGGCTTGCCGGAAACACAACTGATCTTTTTTCGCTGTTTGTTCGGCGCATTGATTTTAGGCTTGTTGTGTTGGCACCAAGGCATTTTCAGCCAAACTCGTTACACACCGACTTTTTGGATTGCTTCTTTGATAGGCGGTACAGCTTTATTGGCAAACTGGTATTTCTTATTTTCCGCCTATGCCAAAACTTCGGTCGGCATTGCCACAACCGTGTATAACACACAGCCGTTTATGATGGTTTTGATTTGTTTGTTTTTATTTAAAGAAAAAATTACCAAATCCATTGTTTTCTGGCTCTTGGTTTCATTTGGCGGGCTGTATCTGATTTCATCAACGCAAATCCACAGCGGAAAACCCTATTCAGGCTATCTCACGGGGATTTTTGAAGCATTAGCGGCAGCCGCCCTGTATGCAGTCGCTTCGGTTGCCGCCAAATTTCTCAAAAACTACCCGCCTACGCTGATTGCGTTTTATCAAATGCTGCTCGGTGTGGTTATTTTCCTACCTTTTGCCGACTTCAATCTTTTTACCCAAACCGCCCCTGTTTCCTTATCGGCAGCAGTAACCTTGGGTGTGGTACACACCGGATTGATGTATGTTTTCCTATACGGCGCAATTCAGAAATTGGAAGCATACAAAGTGGCCTCCCTCTCTTTCCTCTATCCCGTCCTAGCCTTGCTGATTGACCGCTGTTTTTTCAATATCCACCTTGAACCCGAACAATTTTTCGGCGTGATTCTGATTTTAACGGGAGCGGCAGGAATCAATTTGAAAGCATTGTTCCAACATATTTTGACAACCCGTTTTATCCGTTGAGCGCCTTATCTTTTCAAAGTAAATGAAAATGTATTCACGATATTTTAAAGGCCGTCTGAAAACCTGATTTTCAGACGGCCTCATCAATGTTTACGCCACGTTCGGGGCAACGGCTTTGACATAATTCAAAGCGATAAACTGTTTTTCAGCATCAAGCTCGGTGATATTGAGCAATACCTGCGATTTGGGCAGGGCATCAAACGGAATGCCGGTGGCACGGGCGGTCAGCGGCAGGCCTTCGATGCGTACCAAATCTTCTTTCAAAATGGTGGCGGTCAGCTCTTTGATGCCCTGCTGTTGCAGATACACCAAGCTCCAATAGCTTTCCATCTGGCGTTGGAAATCGGCGTAGGCGGTGTAGGCGGTGTCGAAATCCCTCAGAGCGGCAAACAGGTCGGCATCGTTTTTTTGGAACAGCGGTTCGGCGTTGCCGTCAATCAGGCTGATCAGCTGTTTTTGGTTGATGTAGTCGGCAGCACGGCGCAGCGGCGAGGTGAACCAGCCGTAGTGCTGCACGCCCATGCCGATATGCGGTTCGGATTGGGTACTCATGCGCACTTTGCCGCTAGGCTGCACTCTGAATAAGCCCGGCAGGTCGTGTTCGTCCAGCATTTGCGCCCAAGTCGAGTTGGCGAGAATCATCATTTCGCTCACCAGCGTATCAATCGGCGAACCCCGCTCCCGACGGCAGATACCGACGATGCCGTCTGAATCCACTTCCACGCTGTAATCGTATTGCGGCGCACGCTCCGGCTCGTATTTGCCCCGTGCCTTCTGCAAAGCAATCGCAAAACGGTAAAACCAGATTAAATCGGCATGGTGGGCAAATTTCATCTCGCCGCTTTCGTCCAAACCGGTTTCGGCGTTGAAATGCGGCTCGATGGCTTGGATACGCAGGTTGTCGGCAATTTTGACGGCTTCGATTTTGCAGCTCGGCAGGCTGATGTTGAACTCGGTGTCCACATCAAAATAAATGCTCACTGCAGGACGATAATCGCCGCTGTCCAAGCTGAAGGCGGCAATCCAGTTTTCCGGCAGCATGGTGATTTTGCTACCGGGGAAATACACCGTACTCAAGCGTTCGTGTATCACTTTTTCAATGTCGCTCCCCCGCTCGACCGCCAGCGACGGGGCGGCGATGTGGATACCGACCCGCTTCATGCCGTTGCCCAAATCGGTCAGGCTCAAAGCATCGTCCACTTCGGTGGTGGATTCATCGTCAATCGAGAAAGCGGCCGCTGCGGCTTGTGGCAACTCAGGCAGCGGCGGCACGGCGATTTCGGGGAAACCCGTGCCTTTGGGGAAATGTTTGACTTCAAAACCGTCCTGCAGATATTGCGGCACAGACGCAATGCCGCCGCTGCGTTTGGCCAATTCGTAGGCAGACAGTTTCAATGCGTCCGCCGCTTTGGTAAAGGCTTTGTAGGTCAGCGCCTGTTTGTCGGGCGCATGAAGAATGGTTTTTAAATCGGCTTGGATTTCAGACGGCATTTCACCGGCTGTTAAGGCTTCCGCCCAGCTTTCGATTTGCGCGTCCTGCTGTTTTTTGCGTTCCACCGCCGCCAACGCCTGCTTCAGCGTTTCTTCGGGGGCGGCTTTAAACACGCCTTTGCCTTTTTTGTAGAAATACATCGGGGCGGCATACAGGGCGATTAAGGTTGCCGCCAGCTCGGTTTTGGCAGGCGTGTGGCCGAAATATTCTCCGGCAATGGCCTCGGCGGAAAACTCGTCCTCGCCGCAGACTTCCCACAGCAAATCCGTGTCGATGTCGGCCGCTTCGGCCTGCGCTTTGTCCAAAAACGCCGCCATATCGCCGTCAAATTCGGCGAAAACATTATTGGCTTTGACTTTGGTGCGTTTGCCGTGCTGGGTATCGACTTGGTAGGTGGAATCGTTTTTCTGCACCACCGATGCCACTTTAAACTGACCGGATTCTTCGTAAAAAATATTCATATTCGATTTTCATTGTGGGAAATTGCTGTGGGGCGATTTTAACAGATTATGGCCGTTTGTTTGGAAAATGATAGGCCGTCTGAAAATGAGCAAAGCGAATTTCTGCGAAGCTAAAACCATAGGTTTCACCAAAATGAGCAAAACGGATTTCTACAAAACCCAAACCGCATCAATCGGCAGACGGTTTTGCTGACAGTCTGAATTTGTATGTTAAAATCTGTTTCCGTATGCCTTGCCCGCACCGGCGCACCGCAAACCGGCGCTGCACAGGCATAAGCGTTTCAGCCATAAAGGATTTCAACAAATGATGACCAAACTGACCCGGCCGCTGTTGCTCACTTCCATCTCATTTGCCTGTATGCAGGCATTTGCGGCGGAACGGTTTGTGCCGTCTGTTGATGACTACGAACCCATTCCCGAAAGCGAGCTGCAGGACGAAACCGTAGCCGAAACCAAGCTCGACCCCAAATTTCCGGTGAAAATCGAAACCGACAACAGCGATATTCGGGAAATGATTGAAGAACATCTCCCGCTGATTACCCAACAGCAGGAAGAAGTCTTGGATAAAGAGCAGGTCGGCTTTTTGGCGGAAGAAGCGCCCGACAATGTCAAAACCATGCTGCGTACCAAAGGCTATTTCAACAGCAGCGTCAGCATACAGGACCAACAAGACCGCTACACCGTGCGCATCACACCCGGCCCCCGGACCAAAGTCGATAATGTCGGCGTAGCGATTATCGGCGACATTCTTTCCGACAACGATCTGGCAAAATATTATCAAAACGCCATCGAACACTGGCAGCAGCCGGTGGGCGACCATTTCGACCAAGACCGTTGGAGCAGCAGCAAAACCGCCGTCTTGTCCGCCGTTACCCGCAAAAAATACCCGCTGGCAAAATTCAGCACCACCCAAGCCACCATCAATCCGAATACACAAACAGCGGATTTAAACGTTATTGTCGAAAGCAACCGCCCGATTTACTTCGGCGAGTTCAACGTCAGCGGCACCCGCCGCTACCCCGAAAACGTGGTAACCGGCTTGGCACGCTTCCAACCCGGTTCGCCTTATGATTTGGATTTGCTGCTTGATTTCCAACAGGCATTGGAACAAAACGGCCATTATTCCGGCGCATCGGTGCAGGCAGACTTCGACAATCTGCACGACGACCGGGTGCCGGTAAAAGTCAGCGTCAGCGAAGTCAAACGCCACAAACTCGAAACCGGCGTGCGCTACGATTCGGAATACGGTGTCGGCGGCAGGATTGCCTACGATTACTACAACCTCTTCAACCGGGGCTACATCGGCTCGGTGGTGTTCGATATGGACAAATACGAAACCACACTCGCCGCCGGTATCAGCCAGCCCCGCAACAATCGGGGCAATTACTGGACCACCAACCTTTCCTACAACCGCTCGACCACGCAGAATCTGGAAAAACGCTCGCTCACCAGCGGCGTGTGGTATGTACGCGACCGCAACAACATCGAAGCCCGTCTCGGTGCGGAATTTATCGTAGAAGACCGCAAAATCCCCGATGTCGGCTACAACTTCGGCCGCAACCATGCCACCATGCTCACCGCTTCGTGGAAACGCCAAAACATCGAAAACCTGCTCAAACCGGAAAACGGCTATTATCTCGACGGCAAAATCGGCACCACCTTGGGCAAAGCCTTATCCTCGTCTGCACTGGCACGTGCCAATATTCGTGCCGGTTATTTCTTCACGCCGGAAAACAAAAAAATCGGCACGTTTATCGCCCGCGGGCAGGCAGGCTATGTTTATGCACGGAAAGAAGCGGACGTACCGTCCACACTGATGTTCCGCACCGGCGGTGCTTCTACCGTCCGCGGTTACGAACTCGACAGCATCGGTCTGGAAGGGCCGGGCGGATCAGTGTTGCCCGACCGTGCCGTCGTGGTCGGCAGCTTGGAATACCAATATCCGGTTACCAAGAACTTCTCCGCCGCCGTGTTCCACGATGTCGGCGATGCCGCCCAAAACTTCAAACAGATGACGTTCCGGCACGGCACAGGTTTGGGCGTACGCTGGTTCAGCCCCGTCGCCCCGTTTTCGTTTGACGTTGCCTACGGCCACCACGACAAAAAACTGCGCTGGCATATCAGCTTAGGCACACGGTTTTAAACAGACACCAAAGCGGCAAAGGCCGTCTGAAAATGAGCAAAACCACGGTTTTAGCTTCGCAGAAATTCGCTTCGCTTATTTTTCAGACGGCCTTACCCCCTATTTTACGGTTTACCTTATGAGCAAAACGCACAATCCTCCCCCTGCGGCCGCAAGGCCGTCTGAAAAACCCGCCAAGCCCCGCAGCAAAGCCCGTTTTTGGAAACGGGCGGCGTGGACGCTGTCGGCGGTGTTTCTGCTGCTGACCGGCTTTGTCGGCTGGCTCTCGGCCACCGAATCCGGCTTACGCTTCGGGTTATACCGCCTCCCTTCGTGGTTTGGTGTCAAGATTTCGTCGCAAACGCTGCAAGGTACGCTGCTCAAAGGTTTCAGCGGCAAAGACTGGTTGATTGAAACCCAAGGTGCCGATGTAAAAATCAGCGATTTCCACTTTGCGTGGCAGCCCTCCGAGTTGAGCCGCCCCAGCCTGCACATCACCGAACTGCGTGCCGGCGATATTGCCGTCGTCGCCAAACCGTTGCCGGTGAAGGAAGAAGAACCGGCTTCGGGCTTGCCTGAGAGCATTGATTTGCCGATTACCGTGTTTGCCGACCGCATTGAAACCGGCAAAATCAGTGTCGGCAAAAATTTCGAACAGCAAACGGTGTATATCGAAAAAGTCAAGGCGGCGTACCACTACGACCGCCGCGAACACCGCTTGGATATTGTGTCGCTGCAAACGCCGTGGAGCGAATCCGCCGGCGCAGCGGTGGTGGGGCTGAAACCGCCGTTTGCGCTCAACACCGCCATCTACACCAAAGGCGAACTGGAAGGGCAGACCATACACGGCACAACCCGCCTGTGGGGTTCGCTGCAGGACGTGCATACCGATATTCTGCTCGACGGCGATGATGTCCATCTGTCGGCAAAATCCGAGCTGCACCCGTTTGCCGCCACGCTCAATGAAACCGTAAGCGAAATTCTGATCAAAGGGCGCAACCTCAATCCGGCGGCGTTTTTGGAAACCTTGCCCACCGCCAATCTGACGTTTGATGCCACCGTTGTTCCCGCATTTTCAGACGGCCTCGCTTTGGAAGGCTCAATCGATTTGCTCAACAGCAAAGCCGGTTTTGCCGACCGACAAGCCATTCCCGTACGCAGCCTGCTGGGCAGCTTTACCGTTAATCATCAGGGGGTCGTCAATATTGACGAGAGCGAAATAACCCTGCTGCAGCAAGGGCGGATCACGCTCGGCGGTACGCTGGATACAGTCAATAACCAGCTCAATCTTGCCCTGAATCTGGCCGGTGTGAAAACCGCCGATGTGGTGCAGCAGGATTATGCCCTGACGCTCAACGGCAGGGTTGCGGCAAGCGGCGAAACCGATTCGCCCGATGTGCGCTGGAACATCAACAGCGGCACCGCCGACAGCGAAGGTTTGCTGTCTGTCGTAACCGACCGCAAGGCAGGCCAGCGCACGCTCAAGCTCGACCACGCCAAAATCCTACCGCAAAACGGCGGCGAACTCACCGCCGCCGGTTATCTCGAACTGTTTCAAAACCAAGCTCTGAAACTGGATATTGCCAGCCGCCGTTTCAATCCGGCCAAAATCGACCGCAACTTGCCCGAAGGCAGCGTCAGCGGTACGGTTGCCCTAAGCGGCGCACTCGCCGGGCCGCTGTTTGCCGGCAAAATGAATTTCGCCCCGAGTACACTCAACGGCGTGGCACTCAGCGGCAAGGCAGACGTTGCCTATGAAAAACAACACCTGAGCCGTGCCTTGGCGGACATCCGGCTGGGCAGCAACCTGATTCAGACCGACGGCTCGTTCGGCAAAAAAGGCGACCGCCTCAACCTCAATATCCAAGCCCCCGATTTGTCCCGCTTCGGCTTCGGCCTCTCGGGCGCATTGAATGCCAAAGGCCATCTGTCGGGCGATTTTTCAGACGGCCTCAAAAATCTGGAAACCGATTTGGCGGGCAACGTCCGCAATCTGAAAGCCGCTTCGCTGCTGGAAATGCAGCATTTGGATTTCCGGCTTAAAGGTTCGCCCGACATCCACCGTCCGCTGGCGGTCAATATCAACGGCGAGCGGATTCTGTTTTCCGGCGACCAAACCACCCGCATCGACCACATCAACCTCAATGCCGAGGGCAGCGGTGCCAAACACCGTCTGAAAGGCAGCGGCAATATGATGCTGGCCGACAAGCCCTACCGCCTGCAATTAGATGCCGAGGGCGGCGTGAATGCCGATTTGAACCAATGGAAAGGCAGCGTCGGCGTGTTGGACATCGGCGGTGCGTTCAACCTCAAGCTGCAAAACCGCATCAACCTCGAAGCCGGTGCCGAACGGGTGGTGATGAGTCCCGCCCATTTCGCCGCCATGGGCGGCAGCCTGAACCTGCAAAGTTTCGCTTGGGACAAGAAAAACGGCATTGCCACCAAAGGCAGCGCCGCCAATCTGCACTTGGCCGAGCTGCACCAGTTTTACCAACCGCCGGTAGAACACAATCTGGTCTTGGGCGGCGACTGGGACATGGCCTACGGACAAAACGCCCGCGGCTATCTGAACCTCGTCCGCCAAGGCGGCGACGTGATTCTTCCCGACTACCGCCAGCCGCTGGGCTTAAGCGATTTGGGTCTGAAAACCCGCTTCCAAAACGGCCGCATCGATGCCCTGTTCAACGGCAACACCCGCTTCGGCCGGGTGGAAGGCAATCTCGGTATCAGCCAGCAGTTTGGCAGCGACATCACCCAAGCGCCGGTGAGCGGCAAAATCACGGCAACCGTTCCCGATTTATCGACCCTGAAAATCTTTTTGCCACCCGCCGCCCAAGGCTTGAGCGGTTCGTTCCAAACCACGGCGGCCATCGGCGGCCGGATCGGTGCGCCGACCGTCAATGCCGGTATCAACGGCCAAACCAACTACGGCTATGCCGACGGCACGCTTACCGTCGGACAGGGTCAGGACTTCGCCTCCGCCCCGCTGGGCGGCAAAATCCGCCTGAATGTGGACAATCTCGAAGTATTCCGCAATTTCCTACCGGTCGGCCAAACCGTCAAAGGCCGCCTGTCGGCGCTGGTCGGCTTGGGCGGCAGAATCGATGATCCGCAACTAAACGGCACGCTCAACGGCGAAAACCTGTATTACCGCAATCAGGAACAGGGTTTGATTTTAGACAACGGTGTCCTGCGCTCCCACCTGCAGGGCCGCCGCTGGATCATCGACAGCCTGAAATTCCACCGAGGCGGCTCGGCAGAATTGAAAGGCTCGGTCGGCCTGACCGGCAGCGATCCCGATGTGGATGTGGATATCGTGTTAGACAAATACCGCACCCTCTCCCGCCCCAACCGCCGTCTGGTACTCAGCGGCAAAGCCAAGGTTTTGTACACCGTGCAAAACGGCGTGTCCCTGATCGGCGGTCTGAAAACCGATTACGGTATGTTCGGTATGCAGAAATCTTCCATGCCGACTTTGGACGATGATGTCGTGGTATTGGGCGAAGCGCCGAAAGCGAAAAACACCGCCACCCCGATCCGCATGGATTTGGATTTTGACCTGAACGACAATATCCGCTTTGTCGGCGAAGGCCTAAACGTAACCTTGGGCGGCAAACTCAAACTGACTTCCCGCCCCGGCGAAGACATTCAGGGCATCGGCACGGTCAAAGTCATCAAAGGCCGCTACAAAGCCTACGGACAGGATTTGGACATCACCAAAGGCACGGTTTCCTTTGTCGGCCCGCTGGGCGATCCGAATCTGAACATCCGTGCCGCCCGCCGCCTGTCGCCGGTCGGTGCCGGTGTCGAAGTATTGGGCAATCTGGCTGCACCGCGGATTACACTGGTGGCCGACGAGCCGATGAGTGAAAAAGACAAACTCTCATGGCTGATTCTCAACCGTGCCAGCAGCGGCAGCGACGGCGACGAAGCCGCCCTGTCCGCCGCCGCCGGCGCTTTGCTCGCAGGACAGGTCAATGATCGTCTGGGGTTGGTGGACGATTTCGGTTTCACCAGCAAACGCAGCCGCAACGCCCAAACCGGCGAACTCAATCCGGCAGAGCAAGTCCTGACCGTCGGCAAACAGCTCACCAACGAGCTGTATCTCGGCTACGAATACGGCATCGCCAGCGCCGAGCAGACCGTCAAACTGATTTACCAACTGACCCGATCCCTGCAGGCCGTGGCACGGGTAGGCAGCAAATCGTGGGGCGGCGAATTAAAATACACCGTCCGCTTCGATCGTCTGTTTAAAAACGGTAAGGACGACAGCCAACCCCAAGCCGCCGCCGGCAACCATTCGCAAAAGGAACCATAAACCGTGAATGCCATCACCATCCTTGACGGCGGCATGGGGCGGGAACTGCACCGCCGGGGCGCACCCTTCCGCCAACCCGAATGGTCGGCGCTGGCGCTGACCGAAGCACCCGATAGTGTACGGCAGATCCATCTCGACTACATCCAAGCCGGAGCGCAGGTGATTACCGCCAACAGCTATGCCGTTGTACCGTTTCATATCGGCAACCAACGTTTTGCCGCCGAAGCAGAACAACTGGCGGATACCGCAGGCAGGCTGGCGCAGGAAGCCGCACGCAGCAGCGGCCGGAGCGTTGCCGTTGCCGCTTCGCTTCCGCCGCTGTTCGGCTCATACCGCCCCGATCTGTTCGACCCCGCCGCCGCTCCGTCCCTTGCCGACCCGCTGATACGGGGACTGCAGCCCTATGCCGATATCTGGCTGGCAGAAACCCAAAGCAGCATTACCGAAGCCGCATTCTGGAAGAACCGCCTACCCGACGACGGCAAACCGTTTTGGGTGTCGTTCACCCTAGACGACAGCCTACCCGACCACCCGCCCCGCCTGCGTTCGGGCGAAAGCATTACCGCCGCCGCCCAAGCCGCCCTGCAATGGCACGCCGGTGCCATGTTGTTTAACTGCAGCCGCCCCGAAGTGATGACCGATGCCGTGCGCGAAGCCGCCGCAGCGGTGCGTGCCGCCGGTCGGTCTCTGCGGCTGGGCGTGTACGCCAACGCTTTCGAACCGGCCGAAAACGGTATGAACGCCGCCAACGAGGGCTTGGACGAAATCCGTACCGACACCGCACCGCCGAACTACCTGCGCTGGGCGCAGCAATGGCAGGCCGCCGGTGCCGACATTATCGGCGGCTGCTGCGGCATCGGGCCGGAACATATCGGCGTATTGGCAAATTATTTCAAAACCTGATTTTCAGACGGCCTGAAATATCAAACAGGCCGTCTGAAAAATGGTCGGCAACATTGTTTCAACACCATTAATGTTTCACACCTCAACTCGCCATTTCTGCACAGGCGGGAATCCGGTATCAGGCGGATTGGGCAACTGAATTTTTTAACCGTTTTCGCTGCGTGTGGGGCTGGATTGCCTGAAATGAACGGTTTATGCTGCTATCACGATTGCCGTAAGATAAAGAGTAAAAATTCCCACCGCATTTTCAGACGGCCTGCAGCAGAAACAGGCCGTCTGAAAATATAATAAAAACAATATATAGTGAATATACTGAATAATTTATACGGTTTTTAAACAGGGCGTAGGTTGGGTCGAGACCCAACACGATTGAAAATACCTTGAAACATAAGGTTTTGTTGGGTTACGCTCGTGCCTCGCTAACCTCAACCTACGCCTGCTTTTGTATGGAAAATTCGGTGTTCTAACTATAGTGAAATAACCCAAAGCAATACAGGGCGGCAAAGCGAAGCCAACGATGTGGTGCTTTGAGGTTATTTCACGATATCAACCGACTGAAACACGCTTCCATACGGCGCAGCAAACCAAGCCCGTATGAGAATTTTGTTTCGGCAATATCTCAATCATTGCACTCCAAAAAGGTATTATTTATGTCTTCACAAGCAAAAATCGGGCTGACAGCGCTGACCACGCTGGTGATCAGTTCCATGATCGGTTCGGGCATTTTCAGCCTGCCGCAGAATATGGCGGAAGTCGCCGGTTCGCAGGCATTGCTGATCGGCTGGCTGATTACCGGCATCGGCATTATTTTTCTCGGCATTTCCTTTGCCTGTCTGGCCAAACTCCGCCCCGATCTGGACGGCGGCATCTACACCTACGCCCGTGAGGGTTTCGGCGGGCTGATGGGCTTTTTCTCGGCGTGGGGCTACTGGCTGTGTACCACCATCGGCATTGTCGGCTATCTGGTGGTGGCATTTGAAGCCGTCGGCACGTTTACCGACACGCCCGATGCGGTGCTGTTCGGCAAGGGCAATACTTTTGCCGCCTTTGTCGGCGAGTCGGCGGTGGCATGGCTGATTTACTGGCTGGTGGCGCGCGGCATTAAAGAAGCGGCGGGGGTGAACTTGGTGGCAACGTTTGTCAAAGTGTTCCCGCTGATGGTGTTTATCGGCTTGGCGGCGTATTTTTTCCGCAGCGATATTTTTATGGCGGACTGGAGCGGCGCAACGCTGGCAACGCCGGAACAACCCGATGTCGGCATTATGTCCCAAGTGAAAAACACCATGCTGATTACGCTGTGGGTGTTTACCGGTATTGAAGGCGCAGCGGTGTTGTCCAAATACGCCCGCCGACGGGAGGATGTCGGTCGGGCAACCGTGTTGGGCGTGGTATTGGTGTTGCTGATGTATGTGGCGATTACCGTGCTGGCGCAGGGCATTTTGCCCCGTGCCGACATTGCGGCGATGGCCAACCCTTCGATGGCGGGCGTGTTGGCGTATATGGTCGGCGGCTGGGGCAAAGTCTTAATCAGCGTTTGCCTGATTGTATCGGTATTGTCGTCTTATCTGAGCTGGACACTGTATGCCACCGAAATTCCGCATTTGGGAGCGAAAAACGGCGCATTCCCCAAATCATTTATCCGCCTGAACGCCAACGGCGTGCCGCACGGATCGCTGCTGTTTACCACCCTTACCGTCCAATTATGCCTGTTTTTGGTGTGGCAAACCGGCAACAGCTATTCCACGCTGCTGATGGTGTCCACCTCCATGATTCTGATTCCCTACCTGCTGATCGGTGCTTACCTGCTGAAACTGGCGCTGGCGGGCAATCTGAGTGCAAAATACAAATTCATCGGTGCCGCCGCCACGCTGTACGCATTGTGGATTGTCTATGCCGCCGGCACCGAATACCTGCTGTTTTCCGTACTGCTGTATCTTCCCGGCGCACTGCTGTATCTGCATTCGCAACACCGCTTCCACGGCCGTCTGAAGCTGCAGGGTTTCGAGAAAATCATCCTGCTGATACTGGCCGTATTGGCCGTACCGGCGTTTTACCAACTGTATGGATAAACCGCCTGATTTAAGCATACAAAAATAAAATGCCGTCTGAAAACCGTGTTTCCGCCAAGCAAAAACGCAGTTTTCAGACGGCATCGCCATATTTCGGACATACAGCCCAAACGGTAAGCCGGGTTCTGTCGTCGGACAGTCATTCCTCTAGGCACACCATTGCTGATGCGCTCCAGCAACCTACCCGAACGCTCGGCGAGCAGCGTCAAAGCGTTCTGTTTGGTCTTGCTCCGAATGGGGTTTAGCCCGCTGCGCACTGTTACCAGCCGCACGGTGCGCTCTTACCGCACCTTTTCACCCTTACCTGTGTTTGCACCCAAGCACAAACCATCGGCGGTTCAGCTCTCTGTTCCACTTTCCGTTGCGTTACCGCACCCGGCCGTTAGCCGGCATTCTGCTCTCTGGAGCCCGGACTTTCCTCCCCGTAAGCCTTACGCATTACGCGGCGACTGTCTGTTTGACCTGTATGAACGGCGGATTATAGCGGATAACCCCTCTCTTTGCTATGGTTTCGCTATATAAGTACAAATTTATCCGCTATTTTGGTTAACGGACTTTTCTCAAATTAGGCTGTCCGCCATCAACAAAAGAGCAAGCCGCACCTGAGTAATACATTCCCGGGCTGTGGATAATTTTCGCAGTTTGAAAATTATTGGAGAATTTGATTTTCATCATATATTCACTCGAATCTCCACCATTTTCCCGAGCAGTTGGTGCATCAAAAACATTGAGTGTTGACCCTGCAAGCGCCCCCGTGCCGGAATAATTACCACCACAACCTCCGACAGACAAATCGGCATTTACTCGGTATTTCGAACCTACCTTTGCAATTTTTAAGTCGATAGTTTGCGAACGGTATAGACTACCGATCTCCGCCATCGCAAATTGAGTGCCACAAATAGCCAAGATTGCACACATTAATTTTTTCATAAAATAGCCCTTATTAGCTTAGTTCAAAAGCCGTCTGAAAACCGACCGACAATCACTTTTTAACGACAGTTGCGCAGCTGTTTGCTTGGTACCCAACCATCAGCTTGCATTTCAAATCCAGCTTCTCGGTCATACTCTCCGTATACAACATTAGCCCATTGCTGGCCATTGTTATCTTTATATCGCTTAACTAAAATAACAGATTTCGGGGCTTTAATACGAGAAATAATTTTTCCATGTGGTACTTGACGCACGACTGCATTAGATAATTTACAAGATTGTTCTGCATATACCCCGCCTGAAACAGACAATGCAACAACGGCGATAAGTAATTTTTTCATAATCATTTCCTTATAGGTTGAGATAAAACAAAATATTTTCCAAAGCTAAAATCACAGCAAATTTCAGATCGGATTCGGCTGCTTGGGCATGTTTGATACCAAAGTTTGCCGATTAACAGAAATAGTGTTATTTTGTGCGCTGAAAGTTTCTACAAACAGCTGTCATATTTATTTTCAGCTTCATAAAATTCTGTATCAATGTAATTGGAACTGAAAAGGATTTTATGCAGCAAAAATGGAAGAAGCCAGCAAGCAACGGTTTGAAATTTACCCTAAAAGTGGTAATCCGCTAACAAAAAGTGATATGTATGAAAACCTTTGAAAAGATTAGGTTGATGAGAGAATTAAACCATTGGTCGCAGGAAGAAGTTGCCGATAAATTGGGGCTTTCTACCAACGGTTACGCCAAAATCGAAAGGGGTGAAACGAAACTGAATATCCCCCGTTTGGAACAGATTGCGACGGTATTCAATGTGGATTTATGGGACTTGGTTCAGCCGGAAAACAAAGGCTTTGTCTGTCAAATCAACGAAGGCGACAATAACAGCGATATTTCGTTTTATGCTTACCCATCACAGGAATGGGTGGGCGAAATCGAAAAATTAAAGCTGACGATTCGCCATCAGCAAGAAATGTTGGCACAAAAAGATATTTTGCTGCAGCAGAAACAGGAAGAAAATCTGTTATTGAAAGAACTGCTGGCGCAGTTGCGGCAAAAATAAGGCTATTTCGGCCAACTATTCATCATTATGCCGTCTGAAATCGGTTTTCAGACGGCATCAGGTCGTTATCAATACCGGTATGCGGCCAGTTTGCGCTTGATGTCGGGCAAGGCGGCGCGGGCGGCTTGTTCGCCGAGTTGGATGGCCCGTTTTTTCTGGTCGAAACCGCCGATTGCGCCGAGCGACAAGACCTGCGGTTTAATCACGATGTCTGCCTGCGCCAGTTCGTTTTGCAGGGCGGCGGTACTCATGATGTTGAGGGTTTGGTCGAGATACGACAGGAAATTGGTACTCAGTTTGCTGTCGGGGCGGGCGGAAATGTCCACGGCAATCACGAAGTTTGCGCCCTGTTTTTTGGCGGCACTCACCGGCACGGGCTGCGACAATCCGCCATCGACATAGCGGCGGCCGCCGATCAGCACGGGCTGGAAGACGTTGGGAATGGCGGCGGAAGCTCTGACCGCCTGCCCTGCGTTGCCGCTGTTAAACGCTACGCCACGGCCGCTTTGGAAATCGGTGGCGACGGCGGCGAATTTCAGCGGAAACTGCTGAATCGGGCGGCCGCCGACTTTTTGGTTGATATAGTTTTGCAGTTTTTCGCCTTTGATAAAGCCGCTGGTGGACAGGGTTAAATCGACCAAATCGGCTTTGCCGAGAACTTCGGCTTCCAATTCCAAACGGTCGGGCGACATGCCTGAGGCGTAGAGGCTGCCGACAATCGAGCCGGCTGATGTGCCGGTAACGACTTTTACCGGAATACCGTTTTCTTTCAATACTTTGATAATGCCGATATGGGCAAACCCTTTTGATGCGCCGCCGCCGAGCGCCAATCCGATAACGGCTTGGGGCTTGCTCTGACGCTGCGTTTCTGCCTGTTTGCTCGGTGCGGTATGGCTCGGACAGGCGCTGAGCGCCACAGCGGCGGTACAAACGGCAACGGTTCTGCAAACAAAAGAAAAAGCGTGCATGGCGGATTCCTTGCGGTCGGTTAGGGGGACGGGCTTGCCCTGTCCGGAAAAATGGTTCGGCTGTATTATGGCACAGCAACAGGCCGTCTGAAAATGTACTTTTGCCCATTTTCAGACGGCATGTTCGGGCAAAATTGCGGTGGCGGCAAACGGATCATGCGATGCGCAACGGTTGCGGATATATTCAGCATGGTCGGCAATCGATTCTGCCAAATTGTTGCCAAAACAGTCGGCAATAAACGCCAGTGCCATATCCATGCCCGCAGATACACCCGATGAGGTGTAAAATTTGCCGGATACTGTCCAACGGGCGGAGGTTTGCCAGCAGACTTGATGATTTACTCCGGCCACCCACGATAAGGCTTTTTTATTGGAAGTGGCCGCCAATCCGTCAAGCAGCCCTGTTTTTGCCAACAATGCCGAACCTGTGCAAACACACAAACAATATTTCGCCTGCTGCGCCCAATCTGACAATGCCCGAATAAAATCAGGATTGCCGACCAATGCCCTTGTCCCCTGTCCGCCCGGCACCAGCAAAACTGAATCGGGCGGCAACGTGTTCAAACGCTGTGTTGCGACACTAAACCCCTGACGGCTGCTGATTGCACCGCCCGTGTGCGACACATAATGCAGTTGCGCATGGGGAATTCGGAACAGAAATTCGACCGGCCCCATTAAATCCAAGGTTTCGTAATCATCAAACAGTAAGCAATAAATGTGCATAATCTCCCCCCTTTATTCTGTTGATTATAATGAAATATTCGACAGAATACCACGCTATTGAATTAACCTGCCTTGCGCTGTTTTTTTGCCTTTCCACTATACGCCCACCAAAAAACAGGCCGTCTGAAAATGTGCTTTTGCTCATTTTCAGACGGCCTGTTTTGTTGTGCCAAAACGGTTTTATTCGATATGTTCGCTCAAAAAGCCGCCGCTCTGGTGCGCCCATAGTTTGGCGTAGAGGCCGTTTTTCGTCAGCAGTTCGGCGTGGGTGCCTTCTTCGATAATCCGGCCTTTGTCCAACACGATCAGCCGGTCCATGGCGGCGATGGTGGAGAGGCGGTGGGCGATGGCAATCACGGTTTTGTTTTCCATCATTTTGTCGAGGCTTTCCTGAATGGCGGCTTCGACTTCGGAATCGAGGGCGCTGGTGGCTTCGTCCAGCAGTAAAATCGGGGCATCTTTGAGCATCACCCGGGCGATGGCAATCCGTTGGCGCTGGCCGCCGGAGAGTTTGACACCCCGTTCGCCGACGTGGGCATCGTAGCCCCGGCGGCCTTTGGCATCGCTCAGGTTGGGGATAAATCCGGCGGCTTCGGCACGTTCGGCGGCGGAAATCATTTCGGCTTCGGTGGCATCGGGGCGGCCGTAGATGATGTTGTCCCGCACCGAGCGGTGCAGCAGCGAGGTGTCTTGCGTAACCAAGCCGATTTGGGCGCGCAGGCTTTCTTGGGTAACGTCGTTGATGTTTTTGCCGTCAATCAGAATGCTGCCGCTCTGCGGTTCGTAAAACCGCAGCAACAGGTTGACGATGGTGGATTTGCCTGCGCCGCTTCTGCCGATCAGGCCTACTTTTTCGCCGGGTCTGACGTTGAGGTTGAAGCCGTTGAGCAGCGGTTTGCCTGCTTCGTAGGAAAAATCGACGTGTTCGAAACGGATGCCGCCGGTTTCGACGGCAAGCGGCAAGGCGTTGGGGCGGTCGATGATGGTGTGCGGCTTGGAAAGCGTAGCCATGCCGTCGCTGACGGTGCCGATGTTTTCAAACAGGCGTGCCGATTCCCACATGATGTATTGCGACAGGCCGTTTACCCGCAATGCCATGGCGGTGGCGGTGGCCACTGCGCCCACGCCGACCTGTCCTTGGTGCCACAGCCAGATGCCCAAGGCGGCGGCGGACAGGGTGAGGGCGGTGTTTACCATAAAGCTGCAGGTGTGCAGCAGCGTGGCGAGTCGCATTTGGGCGTGTACCGTCTGCATAAATTCTTCCATCGACTGTTTGGCATACGCTGCTTCCCGTGCGCCGTGGGAAAACAGTTTTACGGTGGTGATGTTGGAATAGGCATCGGTAATGCGGCCGGTCATCAGCGAACGGGCATCGGCCTGACGGGCGGCGGTTTTGCCCAATTTCGGAATCAGAAACCGCATAATCAGGGTAAAACCGATTATCCAGCCGATAAAGGGCAACAGCAGCCAAGCGTCGAGCGCCGCCAGAATCACGCCGGACGTAATAAAATACACCAAGACATACACCACCATATCGGCAACCGTCATCACTGCATCACGCAGCGCCAGCGCCGTCTGCATCACTTTCGCCGACACCCGTCCGGCAAATTCGTCCTGATAAAAACCGAGGCTTTGGTTCAGCATCAGGCGGTGGAAATTCCAGCGCAGCCGCATGGGGAACACGCCCTGCAGGGTTTGCAGGCGCACGTTGGAGGTGAGAAACGTCCAGCCCACCGAAAACAGCATCATCGCCGCCATTGCCGCCAGCGCCCAGCCTTTTTCGGCAAACAGCGTCTGCGGCGTATATTTGCCGAGCCAATCGACCACTTTACCCATAAATTGGAACAGCAGCGCCTCGGTAATGCCGACCACCGCCGTCATCAAAGCGAGTATCACAATCCATTTGCGTACGCCGGCAATGCTGCTCCACATAAACCGCCACAAACCTTTTTCGGGCGTGGACGGTGCCGCCTCGGGATACGGATCAATCCGCCGTTCGAACCATGAAAATATCTTTTGAATCATTGTATTATTATTCCGAAATCACAAATAATGTTTTTAGAAGCGTACTGATGCCGTCTGAAAAACCGTTCCCCCGATTTTCAGACGGCCTGAATGATTTCCCGACTATACCCCGAAAGCCCAGCCCCACCAATTTCAAACAGGAAAAGCAGGGTTTCCCAAATCAAGCGGCGGGCAACAGCGTTTCATCATATCGGGAGAACCCATGCCCCCCGTTTTATAGTTAAAACACCGAATTTTCTGTACAAATCGGCAAACTAAGTTGATCCACCTGCACTTTGTTCCCCGTCCCGCTGGCGGGAAGGGGCTAGAAGAAGGGTGGCTCGCTGTAGTGTCATATTTTTTCGGTTGATTTACGATAAAACAGTATGAATTGTTTAAATATTGATTTTATTTCAACAAATTACGCAAAGCCAAACGGATGCCGTCGGCCACATCACAATCCTGCGGCAACCCTTTCACCGCCGCCTTCGCCTCACGCTCGTTGTAGCCCAAACCCAGCAGCGCCGTAACCACATCGTCCAGATTGCCCCCTGCGGCCGCAGGTGCAAACAGGCCGTCTGAAACCTCCGCCGACACCAGCTTGCCGCGCAATTCCAATACCATGCGTTCCGCCGTTTTCTTACCGATTCCCGGCGCAGACGACAGCCGCTTGACATCTTCCTGCGCCACCGCCTGCGCCAATTCTTCCGCCGTCATCGCCGACAAAATCCCCAACGCCGTTTTCGCCCCGATGCCGCTCACCTTTACCAACTGGCGAAACGTCGCACGCTCGGCCGCATCGGCAAACCCAAACAGCAAATGCGCATCTTCCCGCACCACCTGCTGAATATAAAGCTGCACCTGTTCCTGAAGCGGCGGCAGCCGGTAAAACGTCTGCATCGACACCTCGACTTCATACCCGACCCCGCCGACATCAACCACCACCTGCGGCGGCATTTTCTCGACCAGCTTACCGCTCAACCTACCTATCATCTTGTTTTCCCTGTTGATTATGCACAAAAAAGCCGTCTGAAAACCGCTGTTACGGTTTTCAGACGGCCTATTATAGCGAAAAGCATTTACTTTCCATATAAAACCATACCATATTGTATGGAAAACCGCTCTTCCCGATCAAATCGCCGGTGGCAACAAACCGTTTTTCACCTGCTGCTCGGCAACGGCGGCGTGTTTGTGGTCGGCAAACGGGCCCATGCGGACGGTGTATTCGTAGCTGCGTTTTTCCACCGACAGTTTCGGCGTGTTCTGCGGCAGGCGTTGGCCGGTTTGGGTCAGATAGGCTTGCGCTTCGGCTTCAGTACCGAAACTTTTCAAATCAACATAAATATTGCCGACTGTCTGGGGTTGCGTCAAAGAGGCCGTCTGAAAGCCGAAGGCTTCGCCCAAATGGGCGGAGCGGGCTTCTGCGGTGTTCAAGCCGGGAACAATCTGTTCGATTTTGATGTCGGCCGTCCCCTGTTTGACAAAACCGAGCTGCTGGGCAGCGGCTTTGGATACGTCCATCACACGGCTACCGTGAAACGGGCCGCGGTCGTTTACTCGGACAATCACGCTTTTGCCGTTGCGGATATTGGTTACTTTGGCGTAGCTGGGAATCGGTAAAGTGCGGTGGGCGGCGGTGAGGGCGTTCATATTGTAACGTTCGCCGCTGGCGGTTTTGCGGCCGTGGAATTGGCCGCCATACCACGAGGACTTGCCGGTTTCGCTAAACGGGGTAATGCGGGTCATCGGCGTGTAGCGTTTGCCTTTGACCTGATAGCTGCGGTTGGCCGAAGGGTGCAGCTTTTCGGCGCTGACTGCGGTATCGGGATAAATAAGATTGGCACTATCGGCAAACGCCGGTGCGGTCAGGAACGCCGCCAATGCGGCACACAGGAAAGATGCGTTGCTTTTTTGAACAGTCAAAACCAAGTCCATTCTCGAGTTAATCATCGGCGGGTTGCCGCTTTGGCGGCATTTATCGTTACCGAAACCGCACCCGTCTGCGGTTTTAGTGTTTCAGCATTGGTTTGGCGAACTTGCTTTGCCCGTTTTAGCGAAACCTGCGGTTTTAGCTTCGCTGAACCCTGTGGTTTTAGCGAAGCCTGCAATTTTAGCGAAACCTACGGTTTTAGCTTCGCTGAAATTCGCTTCGCTCGTTTTCAGACGGCCTTACACGCCGCCGAGGTAGTCGTTTTGCCGCCAAGCTTCAAACAGCATTACGGCAACGGTGTTCGACAGATTCATGCTGCGGCTGTCGGGCAGCATGGGCAGGCGCAGTTTCTGCTGCGGCGGCAGGCTGTCGAGGATTTCGGCAGGCAGGCCTCGGGTTTCGGGGCCGAACAGAAAAACGTCGCCGGCTTGAAAATCCGCCCGATCGGGGCGGGTTGTGCCTTTGGTGGTCAGCGCAAAAATGCGGCGGCCTTCCAAGGCTTGCAGGCAGTCGGCAAAGTTTTCGTGTACCGTCAGCTTGGCAAATTCATGGTAATCCAGCCCGGCACGTTTCATTTTGGCGGAATCCAGCGGAAATCCAAGCGGTTTCACCAAGTGCAAATCAGCGCCGGTATTGGCGCACAGGCGGATAATGTTTCCGGTATTCGGCGGGATTTCGGGTTGGTAGAGAACGATAGTAAACATATAAATCAGCCACTTATGAATTACCGAAACGCCATAAAATGCCACAGGCGTTCGGCGGTGTCAAAAAATTTAGTTATTTTTTCAAACGGGAACGGGCGAGCGTCCAGCAAAAAACTTCGGCAGCACCTGATTTTTTCAGGGTCTTGGCCAATTCATCCAATGTTGCGCCGGTGGTCAGCACGTCATCGATTAACAAAATATTACAATCCGGCGGAAACTGCGTCCGACCTTGAAAAATATTACGGACATTTCGCCGACGTTCGCTGCTTTTCAGCGTACTTTGCGGCGGTTTGTCGGCACGCAATACGGTATCGTGCGGGAAAATCCGCCAGCCGTACAGCGCCGCCAAGCGTTCCGCCAGCTCCTCGCTTTGGTTGAATCCCCGATACAGCCTGCGGTTTTTGCTCAAGGGAACGGGCAATACGCCGTCTATCCGCTCCTGCGCCAGCCACGGCGGTGGGTTTTGCGTCATCAGCGACACCAGCGGGCGAACGGGCGACAAGTCGGATAAGTGTTTGAATAGATGGATAATGCTTCTGATCGGCGGTTCGTAATACAGCGAAGCCCACAGGCGGTCGAAATGCGGCGGCTTCTGCTGGCAACTTCCACACACTGCGCCGCCGGCAATCGGGCGGAAACACAGGGGGCAACTGTTGTCCCCGTCGCACAATCCGCTTGCCAAATCCGCCCGACAGCCGCTGCACAGGCCGTCTGAATCCGAACGGCGGCACAAATCGTGGCATAATAGACAGTGCTGCCGCCGCAGCTTTTGCAAAAAAGAGAGAACAGCCATGCCGACCTCCGCTCAAGATGTTTACCTGATTCACGGTTGGGGCGCCAACCGCCATGTTTTTGATGATTTGGCCGACCGCCTGCCGCCGCATTTTACCGTTCACGCCCTCGATTTGCCGGGCCACGGCGGTGCAGCGTTTGGCGATACGTTTGACCTTGCGGGCATTGCCGATTCGTTCGCTACCGAAATCAAACGCCCCGCCCATATTCTCGGCTGGTCGCTCGGCGGCCTGATTGCGCTGCACTTGGCGGCACGCCACCCCGATAAAACCGCTTCGCTCTGCCTGACCGCCGGTTTTGCCAAACTGGGGGCGGCCGACGATTATCCCGAAGGGCTGTGCCAACCGGCACTGCGCAAAATGGTGGCGGCATTTCAACAAAATTATGCCAAGTATATCAAACAGTTTTTACAATTACAGTTGCTGCATACGCAAAATGCGGGCGAAATGCTGGACAAAGTGCTGCCCAACATCGCCCGCCACGGCGCACCGCTGACCTTGGAAGCGGCACTGGATGCGGTCGAACAGGCCGATGCCCGCTCGCTGCTGCCCGATATTTCCGCCCCGACACTGCTGATTTTCGGCGCAAAAGATGCCATCACGCCGCCCCGCATGGGCGAATATCTCAACCGCCATCTGCCAAACAGCACGCTGCACCTGATCGACCATGCCGCCCATGCGCCGTTTCTCAGCCATGCGCAACAGTTCGCCGCCTTGTGGACAGAATTTATCAACCTGAACAGCCCGTTATGATGAATCCGAAACCAAACCGCCTGATAAAAACCGCCGTGCTGCTGCTGACCCTTGCCGCCGCATTTTATGCCGGTATGGTGTTTCAAAACCATCTTTATGAAGACACCTGCTTAGACTTGGGCGGCGGCAAAAATCCGGGAAATTTCCCGATCTGCGTTATCAATCAAAACACGCCATCCGAGCGCCCGTAAACTCAAACCCCGTTTTCAGACGGCCTCAAACCACATACAGGCCGTCTGAAAACCCGCAATTTTAAGAGCAACCGCCATGACCGACCGCTGGCAAATCCACCGCCATCTCGCCGAAACCACCGACCAACGCCTGACGCTGGTTCGCAGCACGCCGCAACGCATTCTCTTATGCGGTGCCGATGCCGACACCAGCCGCCGCCTGCTCGCCGCACGCTATCCGCACGCCGAGTTTGCCGAATACGACAGCCGCCCCGAATTTCTTCAAGCCGCCGCAGCCGAGCGCAAAACCGGTTTCTGGCAAAAACTCACCGGCAAAACCGTTCCCCAAACCTGCCAAAGCCCGACCGACCCGCTGCCCCAAGCCGCCGCCGATATGCTGTGGGCCAACCTCGGCCTGATAACCGCCGCCGAACTCCCGCCCGTGTTCCAAAACTGGGCAAACGCCCTCAAAACCGACGGTCTGCTGTTTTTCACCCACTTCGGACAAGACACGCTGGCGGAACTCACAAGCCGTCTGAAAAACCACGGCATTCATTGCCACGCCCCAACTTTAATCGACATGCACGACATCGGCGACATGCTCGCCGGCAACGGCTTCTACGACCCGGTAACCGACACCGCCAAGCTCGAACTGCACTACAAAAAAGCCGACACCTTCCGACAAGATATGGACACATTGGGCCTCTCGCAAGCCATCACCTTCGACCGCCCCGAAGCCGCCCAAGCCTGTATCGACCGCATTTTCGCAGAAGAAGGCGGCCTCACGGTTACGCTGGAAACCGTATACGGCCACGCCGTTAAAGCCTTGAAGCTACCGCAGGGGGAAAATTTGGTGCAGTTTTATCCGAGGGGGTGAACGGTTTTTTCCTAAGACATAGTGCAATAAAACAAGGCCGTCTGAAAATGATGTTTTCGATTTTCAGACGGCCTTGCCTTATCTTTTGGGCTGATGTGGAGGAATCTTAGTTTACATGTTAGAAATACGTCAAAATCTTAAATTTAATTAACGACTTAAAAAGTTTACGGCTTCACTTTCCGATATTTTCCCCGATTTGAAAACTCAATTACCCCGTGATTGCGTAGGATTTGCAACTGTTGGCGGATTTTCTCTTTAATATGTCGATTTTCGGGAAATTGCCGCAATAATGCTTGTTCAAATACATACATTTGCCGCAAATCGAATTGTTCAGGTAATTGGTCAATACACTTCATTATGGCAAGCAACCAACCTTTGCTCTTGCTTTGTTGCTGACGCATGAACAAATGAGATTGCCATTGTTGGCGTACTTTTCCGGGGTCAATCATTCGAGCCTGATCAACCAATAGGATTTTACCGCTTTCCGGCAAACTGCTGATGTCCATATCACACATCAGATAATTTTCTCGATTTTTCAATGGCTTGTTTCGTGGAACAATCATTTTCACGTTCACAAAATGTTTGGGTACTAAGATAAGTTGCTGCACAGAATAATCAGCTTTTTTATAGGCTAAAAACAAAAAGTTGGGATTATCTTCAGCCTGTATACGGGCAATCATACTGTTGTAGGCACCATCAGGGATTTTTTTACCGGTTGAAAGTCCGCTTTTACTTTTCAATTCAAATTGTTCGTTACACTCGGTGCAAAAAAAGTCGCCCACTTTTGTGTTGTTAGCAAACGGTTGTATAGGCCGGTTGCCGCAATTCGGACAATAACCGTTATGTGCCAACCAGTCTTCCGATAAGCGCCTGATAATTTGTCTTGGGCTGCGGTAACCGGCAATTAAGTCTGTGTTAAACCGTAAATTCATATATTGCATTTTCTTTTTTAAGATGTGAAATCTTGATGAGTGCGCCGATTAAGAATATCCGCCAATCTGTTTGCCATAATAAAATCCATCCAAAAACAAATTCGGTTGCAGCACTGCAAAAACACTCAATCTTAACTTTTCAGACGGCCTTGTTTTATTTTCTGCTTACCCAATCCGTTTAAACGGTGGCAAACATGCCAATAATTGTTGGCCGTAGCGTTGGGTTTTGACTCGGTTGTCGAGTATTGTTACCCGGCCGTAGTCTTGTTCGGTGCGGATCAGGCGGCCGACGGCTTGGACGAGTTTGATGCTGGCTTCGGGAACGGTAATTTCGATAAAGGGGTTGCCGCCCCGCTGCTCGATCCAGCGGTTTTGGGTTTTCTCGATGGGATTGTCGGGCATGGAAAACGGGAGTTTGGCGATGATGACCTGCACGCAGGCTTCGCCGGGCAGATCCAGCCCTTCGGCAAAGCTGTCTAATCCGAAAATAATACTGGCGTTGCCTGCTTTCAGGGCTTCATAGTGGCGTTGCAGCAATACGGTTTTGGGCAGCTCGCCCTGTATCAGCAACAGCGGCAGGTAGTCGTCGGGCAGGCGCAGGGCGACTTCCTGCATTTGTCGGCGGGAGGAAAACAGTACCAATGTGCCGATGGCTTGGTCGGCGGCAATCAATTTGGGCAGCCATTCTGCGACGGCGGCGGTGTGGGCAACGGGGTCTTTCGGGCTGGCGTAAATCGGCGGCAGGTAGAGTTCGCCCTGTTTTTCAAAGTCAAACGGGCTTTTGAGGGCGAGGGTGGCGGTTTCGGGCAGCCAGACAAGGCCGGTTTGGCGCAACAGCAGGTTGAAGTTACCCAAGGATTGCAGGGTGGCAGAGGTCAATACGGCACCTGCGGCACGCCGCCACAGGCTGTTGGCGAGATGGCCGGCGCTGCTGATGGGGCTGGCGTTGAACACATAGTCGTTTTTGTCGTCTATGCGGCGGGTAATCCATTTTGCCAGCGGCTCTTCGCCCTCGGCGGGAACGGTGGAAATCAAGTCCCACACGGCGCTGATTTGTTCGGCTCGGGCAACAAACATGCCGAATTCGGTGCTGAGGCGGTCGATAAGGGCGCTGTCTTGCTCTTTGTCTCTGCGGCAGCCGGAAAGTGCGTCGTTGAGGCTGTAAACGTGTTTAAGCAAGCTGCGGGCGGCTACGCCGGTGTTTTGCACCAAGGTTTCCAAGCCTTCGGGGATTTGTCCGTCTTGCCACAGCCAGACGGGGTCGCTGTTTTTGCGGCCGAAATCGGATTCACGCTCGTTTTGGCGAAACGTGCTGCGCTCGTTTTCAGACGGCATCAGGGAAAGCTCGGGGGCTTCGGCAAGGTGGAATTGCCATTCGTGCAGGCTGTCGAGCAGCGAGGCGGCGGCTTCGTCGGCAAGGTTGGCCAGTTCGGTTTTGTCGGCGACGGCAGCGATTTTGGCGGTGATTTGCGGCAGTTTTTCCAAGCTCCATACGGCGGTATTCCACGAATGTTCGGCGGCAAACTGGCTGAGGGCTTTTTTGGGCAGATGGTGCGCCTCGTCTATGCAGTAGAAACTGTTTTCGGGGGCGGGCAGAATCACGCCGCCGCCCATGCTGATGTCGGCCAGCAGCAAATCGTGGTTGGCAACCACTACATCAACGGTTTCCAATGTATCCCGTGCCAGATAAAACGGGCATTCGCTGCGGTTGGGGCAGGCGGCTTTGAGGCAGCCGTGGCGGTCGTTGGTGATTTTGAACCATATCCCGTCGTCGATTTTTTCGGGCCAAGTATCTCTATCGCCATTGAAGCGGCGGGCGGAAAATTCATCCGACATATTGTTCAGCAGCGCCAATTCTTCGGGCTTGGGTTTGCTGTCCCACAATACCGCCGGCGTTTCAAAACCGAGCAGGCTTTGCTGGGCGTTGCCCTGCGTGAGTTGGTAGAGTTTGTAGGGGCAGAGATAGCGGCCGCGACCTTTGGCGAGAGCAAAAGTCAGTTCCAAGCCGCTTTTTTCGACCAGAAACGGCAAATCCCGCTCCACCAGCTGCTCCTGCAGGGCGATGGTAGCGCTGCTCACAATCAGCCGTTTACCTCTGGTCTGCGCCATAATACCGCCCGCCAGCAGATACGCCAGCGATTTGCCGACACCGGTCGGCCCTTCAATCACGATAATGCTTTCGCCTTCCCGTTTGGGCGCTTCCTGTCCTTCTTCCCTTGTCTGCGTGCGGGCAAAGGTGTTGGCGATGGCGGCGATCATTTCCCGCTGGGCGGCACGGGGGCGGAAATTGGGCAGGTTTTTACCGATGTTGTGGTAGTGGTCGCGAATGGCGTTTTTTTCTAAATCGGTGAGCATAAAGGCCGTCTGAAAATAGGGGTTGGCGTGAAGGGAACCGGGTTTGCGGTATGACTCGGTTCAGACTCCCGCCATTTTAACATTTTTCGCACAGCCCCGACTGAGCAGCAGGCGATTTTTATAGTGAAATAACCTAATAATCCATACGGTTTTTAAACAGAGCGTAGGTTGGGTCGAGACCCAACACGATTGAAAATACCTTGAAACATAAGATTTTGTTGGATTACGCCCGTGCCTCGCTAACCACAATCTACGCCTGTTTTTGTATGGAAAATTCGGTGTTCTAACTATATACAGTCGGCAACGCCATACAAAATGCCGCCTGAACGCATTTTCAGACGGCATACGGCAGATACACACCAAAAATCAAAACAGCTTTTTCAAGGCCGTCTGAATTGTGTCCATCTGTTTTTTATAGCGGCGGCAGTGCGGGCAAATTAAGAGGTGGCCGTTGATAAATACCCGCTCTTTCATGTTGAGCTTGCCCTGATCGTATTGTTTGGACAATAACGCAGTGGCTTTTCTGCATTTATCCATATTGCTCCCCCTGATTAAACCATTTGATTTGCAGACACTGGCGCAAACCCTCGCGGGCGCGGTGCATGGTGGTGTGGAAATTAGACTCGCTCAAGCTGCACTGTTCCCGCACTTCAGCCGACGACAGCCCGAGAATTTCCTTCATCATAAATACCCGTGCGGTGTTTTCCGGCAAACGGTACAGGCACGCCTGCAAAACCTGATAAAATTCTTTGTTGTTCAACGACTGGTCGGGCGAACCCCACGCATCGGGGCGGCCGCTTGCCGTCCAGTGGCCGTTTTCGGAAAAATGGCTTTCAAACGCTTCGTCCATTGATTCTTCCGCCGGCGACACAAACACTTCCCGCTGTTTGCCGATACTGCGCAGGCAGTCGATGATTTTGTTTTTCAAAATGCCGAACAGCCAACTGCTCAACTGCGCTTCGCCTTTAAACTGATCGCAAGCACGATAAGCCGACAACATGGTATCCTGCACCAAATCTTCCGCCAAATCGGGGCGGTCGGGCAGCTGGATACGGCAGAAACGCAGCAGCAGCTTGCGCAGCCGGTCAAATTCGGCATCGTCAAGATTAAAAAAATTCATTCCGTTCCCCTTAAGGGCGGTTTATCTGTAACTTGGAATTTTAACCCAAAACGCCGCTGCTTTTATACTGCTTTACCCGCTTTAGCAGATTGCTTATTCCGCCGCCACCAACACACCCTGTTCCTGCCAATACCGCCAGCGTTCCGCCAAGCCTTGCCGCCAGCCGTTTTCAGACGGCATCCATTCCGCCAGCATGGTTTCCAGTTTCGCCAATGCCAGCGGGCTTTCTGATACGGTGTGCAGCAACAGGCGGTCGAAACCGTCCAACTCGAGAAACAATACTTCGTCTTCAAAATTGCGCCAGATTAAAACCGGTGTCGGCTGCGGCTGCAAGGCATCGGTTACGGCGTAGGCATAATCCCGCAGCAATGCAGCGGCAGCCAGCGTGTGCGGCGTTGCGGCGGCGGTTTCGATGCGGTTTTCAGACGGCATCTGCGCCACTTCGGCCAGCAGTTGGGCGTATTCAAAATCCATCAAATCCAACACGCCGTCTGAAAGCGGCTTTTGGCGGCAAAAAGCCAGAAATTCGCCGGCAATTTCCTGAAAATACGGCGAATGTGCCTGTCCGTGTGCCACAAAATCTTCTTTTAATGCCTGCCACGTTTCCTCGCCCAAATATTCGGGCGTTTCCACATAGCAGCGGTCGAGAAAACCGTTGATGTTGTTGCGTATCAGGCGGACATAGACCGCCAGCCGTTTTTCATCAAAGCCTTGCGCCCCGCCTTGGCGGATGGCGGCGGCAAATGCGGCCTGATAAGCTGCTGAAGCGTCAGACATTGAGAAACTCCTTTCCGGAACGCTGCTGGTAATCAGCAATTTTTGCGACTTCGGCTTCCAATTCGGCAAACGGCGGGAAATTGAAATCCCGCTCCAACAGGGTCGGCGGAATCACCGGCAGGCGGCGGTACACCTGTTCCAGCAAATCCCATACTGTCGGCAAAACCGCTGCGCCGTGGGTATCGATCAGCAAATCCGGTGCTTCGACATCGTGTCCGGCAATGTGGATATAATTGACCCGATTTACATTGACCGTTGCCAGAAAATCTTCCGGCAGCAGCAGATTGTGATTGACGGCATTCACGTAGATATTATTGACATCCAAATGGATATGGCAGTCGGCTTCATCAGCCACTGCATTGAGAAACTCGGCTTCGTTCATTTCCGCCAGCGGCGAATGCAGGTAATACGAAGTGTTTTCCACAGCAATGCGGCAGCCGAGAAAATCCTGCACCTCCCGAATCCGCTGCGCCGTATGTTTGACCATTTCGGCGGTAAACGGCAACGGCAGCAAATCGTAAAGATGGCCTCCGTCGTGGCAATAGCTCAAATGGTCGGAAAAAAACGAGCAGCGGTATTGCGCCATCATCTGTTTGATGCCGCCCAGCAATTCTTTATCCAACGGCGCTTGTCCGCCCAAAGACAGCGACAGACCGTGCAGCGCCAGCGGCAGTTTTTCCGCCACCCGGTCAAACTGTTTGCGGGCAAAACCGCCCATTTTGAGCCAGTTTTCCGGCGCAGCTTCGATAAAACGAATCGGGCTGCTTTCCGACAAGGATAAAAAATCCTCCGCCAAATCTCGGCGGTAGCCTAAACCTGCGTATTGAATCATGGTGGTGTTCCTGAATTTTTGCTGTTGCCAAACAAAATAAAACCGAACAGATACTGTTTAAATTTAAAATAAAACAGTCGGTTATGGTGAATTCACTTTAAAATGCTGTAACGGCTTTATTTTGGCCGGCTCATTATCCGAAATGTTTCACATGAAACATCGGCTGAAAGAAAGCCGCACCCGATGTTTCATCAGATACGGCTCTCGGCCAATCAAATCGCTTTGATTATTTTGAACCGCATTTACCTTCGCCACATTTGCCTTCGGCTGCTTTGGCTTTAGCTTTGGTTGCACCACATTTGCCTTCGCCGCATTTACCTTCCGCAGCTTTGGTTTTGGCTTTGGTTGCACCGCATTTGCCTTCGCCGCACTTGCCTTCGGCTGCTTTGGCTTTGCTCGCACCGCATTTTCCTTCGCCACATTTACCCTCTGCAGATTTGGCGGCTTTGGCTTTTGTTACGGCAACATGGTCTTTTACAGGTTTGTTGGCAGCGTGTACACCGGCAGCCAAAGACAAAGACAACGCACCGGCCAAAGCAGCAGCAATATTTTTTTTCATTTTGATTTCCTTTAAAAAGTTAAAAATAACAAGATTTTGAATAAAGCGGAATGTTTAAGGTCTGATTCCACGACCGGTAAACCGTTATATATGTTTATTTTTTCAGAACATATTTCTTCAGCAGCGCATCAAGCGAAAACCCGCCTGCGCCTTGCAGCAAAATCGGGAACAATACCACCAGATAAATCAGCGCCATTTTGTAGCCGTTGTCGCACACGTTGTAACCCGCACCGGCATGAGCCGACACCCAAGCCACCCACGTTACAATCATCAGCCCCAAGGCGGACAATCGGGCCGCCAAACCGACCACCAGCAAAACCGGCAATGCCAGTTCGGCAAACATCGCCATCTGCCAATTCAAACTGTCGGGCAACAGGCTGATAGGAAACGGAAATTGGTCGTGAATATCGGCAAACCAGTTTTCGCCTTTCCATTTTTCCAAGCCCGATTCAAAAAATTCGTAAGCGGCAAATAATCTCAATGCCAGCAGCCCCAATCCAGACTGCCATGAAGCGTTCGGTTTCATAAAACGTCCAAAGTTTGTTGATACCCGTTAGACGAAACAGATAGCCGTTTCTTACAATAATTTTTTAAAAGTTAAATAATTGATTGTTTTTAATGGAAATAAAGTTAAAAGAGAATGATGATAATGAAGATGAAAACAGTTGATAAAGACGAGCAGGCCGTCTGAAAATCGGGTTTTATGGCCAATTCACCATATATGAAAAACCCGATTTTCAGACGGCCTGTGAAGTGGGAAATATGCGTAATAAGCAGTTCCTTATCCGACAAAGCCCTTATTGTTCATGCAATGCTTCCAAAACGGCTGAGCCGTATTGCTGCGCTTTTGCTGCGTCCACGCCGTGGATTTCCAACAGTTCGGCTTCGGTTTGCGGCTGTTTGGCGGCGATGGCACGCAGGGTGATTTTGCTGAAAATCTGATATTCGGGAACATCGGCTTGGCGTGCGGTGCGGCTGCACCATGCGGATAAGCGGCGCATACGGTTGCGGGCGGCTTCGGCGGCGGTGTCCAAGCTGTCGGCAAAGGGATAGCAGACGGAAAGGATGTCGATGCCGTATTTGCCGATGCGGACTTCGCCCAAGCCGTAAATGCCCTGCAAATCGGCTTCGGTTTCGGGCGTGAAGCGGATTAGGTCCAGCAGGCTTTCGTCTGAACAGATTTTACCGGCCGCCACGCCTTCGGTTGCCGCCTGCTGCGTCCGCCATTCGTTCAACGCCTGCCACATGATTTGCTCTCGCTCGCCCGTCAGGCCGTCTGAAACTGCGTTTGCTGCGTTTTCAGACGGCATTGCCTGACCTTCGGCGGCACGGTGGCAAATGTCGAGAATTTCGCTGCCGAATGCGTTGATTTTGGCTTCGCCCAAGCCGTAGATGCGGTGCAATTCGTCCAGCGTCTGCGGCATTTGTTCGACAATATCGCGCAGGGTTTGGTCGCCGCAGATAACGTAGGCCGGCACTTCGGCGGCTTTGGCTTTCTGCAGCCTCCAGCCACGCAATGCCTGCCAGATACGCTCTTCCCGCTCGGTACGCAGCCAGTCGTCTTTCGGTTTTTGGGTAGCGGTTTTTTCCCGTTTGAACGGCCGCAGCCACGCTTGGCTGCCGCCTTTTAAAACGGTTTTGGCATCTTCGGTAAGCTGCAGCGCCTGATGGTATTGGGTATTGACGGTCAGCCAGCCCAAACTGATGCTTTGGCGGATCACGCTGCGCCATTCTTTATCGCTCAATTCGCTGCCGATACCGAAAGTGGACAGGTCTTGGTGGCCGTTGCGGGTAATCCAGTCGTCGCTTTTCCCCCGCAAAACGTTGGTTACATAGCCGGCGGCAAAGCGTTGGCCGACACGATAGACGCAGCTCAACAGTTTCTGCACCAATACCGTACCGTCAAATCGGACGGGCGGGTGCAGACAGTTGTCGCAATGGCCGCAAGGCTCGGCATCCTCGCCGAAATGTTTCAGCAGCAGTACACGGCGGCAATCGGCGGTTTCGCACACCGAAAGCATGGCATCCAATTTGTGCATTTCCACCTGTTTTTGCGCTTCATCGCTGTTGCCCTCGGTAATGCGTTCCCGCAGCAATACCCAATCATTAAGACCGTAACACAGCCAACTGACTGAAGCCAGCCCATCCCGCCCGGCACGGCCGGATTCCTGATAAAAATGTTCGATACTCTGCGGCATATCGAGATGGGCAACAAATCGCACATCGGGTTTGTCGATGCCCATGCCGAACGCCACGGTTGCCACCACGATAATGTTGTCTTCACGGGTAAAACGGCGTTGGTTGGCTTCCCGGGTTTCCATGCTCAAACCGGCATGGTAGGGAATGGCTTCCAAGCCGTGTTCGCACAAAAATGCCGCCACATCTTCGACTTTTTTGCGGCTCAAACAGTAAACAATGCCGCTCTGCCCGCTCATTTGTTTTTGAATGAAATCCAGAAGCTGCTTTTTGCCGTTGTTTTTTTCAATCACCTGATAATAAATATTCGGGCGGTCGAAGCTGGAAACGTATTCGGGCGAGTCTTCCAAATGCAGATACCGGCGGATATCGGCACGGGTGGCGGCATCGGCGGTGGCGGTCAGGGCGATTCTCGGCACATCGGGATAACGTTGCGCCAGCAGCCCCAACTGTTGGTATTCGGGGCGGAAATCATGCCCCCATTGGCTGACGCAATGTGCCTCGTCGATGGCAAACAGGCTGATGGTCTGCTGGTCGAGAAAACGCAGAAAACGGTCGCTGACCAAGCGTTCGGGGGCAACATACAGCAATTTCAGACGGCCTGCCGCCAATTCGTCGGCAATCTGTCGGGCCTCATCAGGCGTTGTGCCGCCGTGTACACAGGCTGCTGCTACGCCTGCGGCATGCAGACCCGCCACCTGATCGTTCATCAGCGCAATCAGCGGCGACACCACCACGGCCACGCCTTCACGCATTAAAGCCGGAATCTGATAACACAGCGACTTGCCGCCGCCCGTCGGCATCAATACCGTCATGCTGCCGCCTGCCGCCAACCGATTGACAACGGTTTCTTGGTTACCTCGAAACTCGGGGTAACCGAACGTTTCGTGCAAAATCTGTCTGGCTGTCGGCATGGCGTGATTCACGGGAAAAAGGAAAGCCTTATTTTAACGGTTTTACCCTTTGCGTGCAGGAAAAAGTCGGTTTAAATAACCATTCGATTTTGAATGAAATACCTGAAAAACAAAACAGGCCGTCTGAAAATCGATTTTCAGACGGCCTTCGGTGTAGATTAGGCTGTATTTAAACGGCTTTACTGCAAACCAATTCATATTCTTTGGCAATCACGGTATCGGCCGGAACGCTCATCGGGCGGATGGCGGTGGCGGTAAATTTATAGTTGCCGACGGTTTGCCCATGGCTGTCTTGCAACATCAGCGCCGTCAAACGGTAGGTTTTGTTGCTGCAATGGATTTCCCAATCGGAAAAAGCGGTTTTATGGATCGGCATATTGACGAAACGCTCTTTGGCCGGATTGCTGATGATTTTCCGTTCCCGAAAAGTAACCAATGCGCCGTTTTTCTGAATACTGGTTTTATCGATGGCAATTTTGATATTGTCGTTCAGCACACCGATTTGCTGCCATTGGCTGCTGCCCGTAGCAGCGCAACCCGCCAACCACAAGGCAAACGCAGCCGCTGCCGCAAAGCGGATAGAAGATTTGTTCATTGGATTCCTTTTTAGAATAAATGCCGCCTCATTATGCTAGAAAAAAGCAAACAAAGTAAACCGCATTTGCAAAGATTACCGTTTTCAGACGGCTTTTATCGGTTTTCAAATCCCGCAACAATCACTGACACACGCTGCCGGATAAGGCGGCAAGCCGCTGATACTATGGCATATCGTGAATTTACTTTAGTGGATTTATTTGGATTGCTGTTTAATTCGATTATAAAACCGTTCTTTCGACAAACAACACGCTGATATTTAATAAATAAAATTTTACGATGATTTTTACCGCAACCGTTTGCCGGTTTCTCCGTCAATAATCCGGCTCGGCTGCTTATACCGGCCAACCAAACCACCAACTACCCAAACTCTGCGTCCGAACAATCTCCTGACTTCCCGTTCGCTCCGACACGGTTTTTTGCCTGCCTGATTACACGATGTCGAAACCAACGGCGTTTGCAACATACGGCACAATCTTTTGGCACCGGCATGAGCCGGAATCCGCACCGCCAATTTGTTCCGCCTGCTGCCCCGCAAGGTCGGCGTGATTTTTCGGGAAGCGGGCAACAGAAACGTTGTCGGCAAAGTTTGCGGTTGTTGCAGCAGGGCGGCGTTTTTTTCAGACGGCCGCAGCAACGGCTGCAACTGTGAAAAATCTGCACCAATCACAATCATGCCTTTGTGCTGCGGCCGTTTTTTCAGTCGAATCAACTGCTTGACTGCCCGAACTGCTGTCGGCAAACAACCCAAACCGTAGCAGGATTCGGTAGGATAGGCAACCAGTCCGTTGCGTTGCAAATGGGCGGTCAAGCGGCGTTGATCGGCTGCGGCAAGGATTCTGGGAAATGGTTTCATAATCAATGTTTAAGCAGAAAGCCATGCCGTCTGAAAATGAAGCACAGAACGTTTCAGCAGAACCTTTGGTTTTATTCTGCAAACACATTGTGCCTGTTTTCAGACGGCCTAATTTCATTTCAGGCTTTGATGGCTTTGTCGCCAATGTCTTTGCGGTATTGCATACCGTCAAAATGGATCGGTGCTAAGGCTTGATAGGCTTTGGCTTTGGCTTCTGCCACGCCGTCACCCAAGCCGACCACGCACAATACCCGTCCGCCGTTGGTGAGAATATTGCCCGATTCGTCTTGGCTGGTACCGGCATGAAATACTTTGCCGATGGTATCGGCTTCGGCCAAACCTGAAATCACATCGCCTTTTTTCGGCGATTCGGGATAATTTTCCGACGCCAATACCACGCCGACCGCCGTTTGCGGATTCCATTCGGCAACGGCGGTATCCAACCGGCCATCGACCGCTGCTTCGACCAAATCCACCAAATCGCTGTTTAAGCGGCTCATAATCGGTTGGGTTTCGGGATCGCCGAAACGGCAATTAAATTCTACGGTAAACGGCGCACCTTGTTTGTCAATCATCAATCCGGCATATAAAAAGCCGGTAAACGGATGGCCTTCGGCCTTCATACCGGCAACGGTCGGTAAGATGATTTCATTCATTGCCCGCTCGTACACCTGCGGCGTTACCACTGGCGCAGGGCTGTATGCACCCATACCGCCGGTATTCGGGCCGCAATCGTTGTCCAACAGGCGTTTGTGGTCTTGGCTGGTTGCCATCGGCAATACATTGTCGCCGTCCACCATCACAATAAAGCTGGCTTCTTCGCCGCTTAGGAAATCTTCAATCACCACACGGGCGCCGGCATTGCCCATTTTGTTGCCCAGCAGCATATCATCAACTGCTGCATGAGCCTCGTTTTCGGTCATGGCGACAATCACGCCTTTACCTGCCGCCAAACCGTCGGCCTTAATCACAATCGGCACGCCTTGCTGCTCGATATATCGGTGAGCCTGCTGCGCATCTTCAAAAGTTTGGTAACGGGCTGTCGGAATGTTGTATTTCGCCATAAACGCTTTGGCAAAATCTTTTGAACTTTCCAACTGCGCCGCATATTGTGTCGGCCCGAAAATTTTCAGGTCTGCCGCCCGGAAAGCATCGACAATCCCTGCTGCCAACGGCGCTTCCGGCCCGACAACCGTAAAAGCGATTTGCTCTTTTTTGCAGAAATCAATCAATTCTTGATGGCCGCTGAGGGCAAGATTGTGCAGCTTGGCTTCCTGCGCCGTACCCGCATTGCCGGGTGCAACGAATACACTTTCTACCTTCGGGGATTGAGCCAATTTCCAAGCCAGCGCATGTTCGCGGCCGCCGCTACCGATAACGAGCAATTTCATACCGTCTCCTAAAACCAGAGCAAACCGAAACGGTTTTCCGGATTGTTTGTGAATAAATTTCCGACTTCAGCCGTTTAAGTTTGCAATGGCTCGCACTGCAAATTTAAACGTCCGATTTTCACTATTATGTTTTAATCTTCTTGCAGCACTTCCGAAAAAAGCGTGATTTGACGGGTTTGCTGCCAAGCAGCAACGCAGGCTTCATAAGTTGCCAGCGGAAGTTTTACCGTCAGACGGCAATCAAGCTGCAAATCCTGTTGCACGATATTGCCTTGATATTGTTTGGCAATCCGAATCGCATCATTCAAATGCGGATATTCGCACCGCAACCAAACGGTTTTTTCAATATTTTTTTCAAGCACTTCCACCAAAGACAAGGCCTCGGCGGTAGCGGTTTTGTAGGCATGAATCAACCCCGGCACGCCCAGCAGCGTACCGCCGAAATAGCGGACAACCACCACCAATACATCGGTTAAATCCGCAGAATCAATCTGACCGAGAATCGGACGGCCTGCACTGCCTGATGGTTCGCCGTCATCATTGGCTCGAAACTGCATACCGTCCACACCCAATCGATAGGCATAGCACCAATGCCGGGCTTTATGATGCTGCTCGCGTAGGGCATCGACATACTGCTTAACTTCGGCCACGGTCTCAACCGGATAGGCAAAGGCAATAAAGCGGCTGCCTTTGTCTTTAAATTCTGCAATTTGCGCTGCAGCAATGGTTTTATAGGTTTCAACCGTCATGTTTTGTTCTTAAAAGTTATTGTTTCTGAAACAATTTATAGTGAAATAACCTCAAAGCACTACAGCATTGGCATTGGCTTCGCCTTGTTTTGCATAGGAAACATTCCACTATATTTTCTATACAGAATTGGCCGCCAACACTGTATAGAAAATGAATTATTTCACAACATAGGCCGTCTGAAAATGCAGTTATTGTTTCACGTGAAACATAATGCTGCCAATTACAAACAAGCAAAATTAACGCTGTATGGTTCAGCATTTCACCATATGCCAATCTTGCAGTACTTTGTTTTTATTCAACCAAAACAAAGTACTGCAAGATTTCATCATCAATCAGGCTTTCAATGCTTCGGTTAATTGCGGCACGATTTCAAACAAATCACCAACCAAGCCATAATCGGCAATATTGAAAATCTGTGCATCAGGGTCTTTGTTGATGGCCACAATCACTTTACTGTCCTGCATACCGGCGGTATGTTGGATTGCACCGGAAATGCCGACTGCAATATAAAGCTGCGGGGCAACGATTTTACCGGTTTGACCGACTTGAAAATCGTTCGGCGCATATTCGGCATCTACTGCCGCACGAGAAGCGCCGATGGCTGCGCCCAACACATCTGCCAGCGGGGTCAATACTTCGTTGAATTTTTCAGCACTGCCCAACGCCCGCCCGCCGGATACCACCACTTTGGCGCTGCCCAAATCAGGGCGGTCGGAATGAATCAATTCTTGCGATACAAAACGGCTTAATTTCTGCTCTGCAGCAGCCTCTACCTGTTCCAGCGCCGCTGCGCCGCCTTCGGCTGCCGCTGTTTCAAATGCCGCCGCACGAATGGTCAACACCACTTTTTCGCTGCTTGTCTGAATGGTTTCAAACGCATTGCCGGCATAAATCGGGCGGACAAAAGTGTTACCGTCCACTATTTCGGTCAAATCGGAAATCTGCGGCACATCCAACAACGCCGCCACACGGGGCATCAGGTTTTTGCCGAATGCGCTCGCCGTTGCCAGCAAATAGCGGTAAGGCTCTGCCGATTTTACTGCCAAAGCGGCCAATTCTTCCGCCAAACCATGGCGGTAATATTCTGCTTCGGCAACCAAAACTTTGGCAACGCCTTGGATTTTACGGGCAGCTTCGGCAACGGCGGCCACATTGCTGCCTGCGACCAATACATGGATTTCGCCCAATCCGGCAGCGGCTTTTACGGCGTGTAAAGTGGCCGGATTCAACTGTTGGTTGTCATGTTCGGCAATAATCAATACGCTCATCTCAACACTCCGATTTAAATAACTTTGGCTTCGTTTTTCAGTTTATCGACCAACTCGGCGGCATTCGCCACTTTCACGCCGGTTTGACGTGCTTTCGGTTCGGCCACCCGCACTACGTTTAAATGGGAAACCACGGCCACGCCCAAATCGGCAGGCGATGTTTTTTCCAGTGTTTTTTTCTTCGCCGCCATGATATTCGGTAGTTTGACAAAACGAGGCTCGTTCAATCGCAAATCGACACCAATCACCGCCGGTAAGGTCAATGCCACAGTTTCCAAACCGCCGTCGATTTCACGAGTTACTACAGCTTCCTGCTCCGTTAATTCGACCTTGGAAGCAAACATACCCTGCGCCGCATTCATCAACGCCGCCAGCATTTGCGCCGTTTGTCCGGCATCGTCGTCAATCGCCTGTTTGCCCAACAGCAGAATATGCGGCTGTTCTTTATCGGCAACGGCTTTCAACAGTTTGGCAACAGTCAGCGGCTCTAATTTTTCATCGGTTTCGATGTGCAGCGCACGGTCGGCACCCATGGCCAACGCCGTACGCAAAGTATCTTCGCTTTTTTTACCGCCCAAGCTGACGGCCACAATTTCGCTAACTTTTCCGGCTTCTTTTAAACGCACGGCTTCTTCAACCGCAATTTCGTCAAACGGGTTCATCGACATTTTGACGTTTTCAATATCGACATCCGAACCGTCGGCTTTGACACGGACTTTGACGTTGTAATCCACAACGCGTTTTACAGCAACCAATGCTTTCATCAACAATACTCCCAATTTTTTTCTGAAACTCTGTTTTCAGACGGCCTCTTTGGCTGCAACGCAGGCCGCCAGTCCGGCATACACTTCCTGCACGCTCGGAACGCTGCCGATATTGCCCAAATTTTTTGCCCAAGCCGACGGCTGAATGCCGGTTTTATGCGGATCGGTATCGGTATAAATGCCGACTAACGGGCAATCCAGCGCATTCGCCAAATGCAGCAAGCCGGTATCGACACCGGCCACACCTTGCGCACCTTTCAGCAGCTGCGCCGCTTCAATCAAATTCATTTTGTCGCAGACTGCCGCTTTTGCAAAACCTGCCGCAATTTCCTGCGCCCGCTGCCGTTCGCTTTCATTACCCCACGGAAGATATACCGCACAATCCTGATGCTGGGTCAAATCTGCCAGCAGTTTCCGCCAATGCTCAACCGGCCACAATTTGCGCTCGGCGCTGGTGGCATGCAGGAAAACATAATACGGTTTATCGGCCTGAATATGCTCACTCTTCGGCACACGCAAGCCAAATGTTAGGGTTTCCGGCAAAGCATAATCAAATACCTGCGCAAACAGTTTGCGGTTGCGCCATACGGCATTCCGACCGACTTCTACGGCAAATTTGTTCTGATACAGCAGCGAAGCCAGCGGCTCGCGGGCGCTCTGCCAATCCAAACCTTTCACCGGCGCTGCCGCCATTTTGGCAAAAACGGCACTTTTTACCAAACCTTGACTGTCCAACACAAAATCAAACTGTTCCGCCTGCAAGTCGTTTTTCAGACGGCCTATTTCCTGCCAAACGGCTTTCTGCGTCAAATGCTTGCGCCAATACCGCCATTTCATTACATGGATTTTTTTCACAAACGGATGCAGTTTGGCAATATCGGCAAAACCCGCTTCACACAGCCAATGCAGCTCCACATCGGGGTAGGCGGTTGCCAAATCGCTGACCGCCGGTAGGGTGTGAATCAAATCGCCCATGCTCGACAGGCGGACAAGCAAAATTTTTATTTTCAAAGCGGTATGAATCCAAAAATAAGCGATGTTTCACGTGAAACATCATATCCGACAGAAAACAAAATCCGTATTTTATTATTTTAAATTATTGAATTTTATAAAGTTTTCTATTTCTTCTGCATTATGAAACACTGTTGCACCGGCTGCTTCCATTTCCTGCCAAGCCAAACGGACAGTTTCTTTGGCAATGCCTCTGCACGCTGCACGGTTTACCCATACCTGCCAGCCACCGGCTTTCAGTAACTGCAAAACTGTTGTTTTTACACAATAATCAGTCGCCAAACCGCCAACCATGATAATCTTTGCCTGCCGGTCGCGCAGCCATTCAATCAGCCCCGTGCTCAATTTTTCCTGCAAATCGTGAAAACATGCGCCATAAGGGTGAAATTCGGGATCAACGCCTTTCCAAACGCAGTAATCGTATTGCTTGGTATCGGGCAAACCGTCCAACAATTCGTAGCCGTATGTTCCGACCATGGCATGGGCAACCCAAGTTACATCGGCATCGGGCAAACCGGTCGGCTGCAACATCTGCTGCGGAGTATCGACCAGCCATTTGGCCGCAGGGCTGTGGGCATCTTTGGTCATCACCCGCAAATCCGCCAGCGCCGCCTGCCGGTTAAGTTCGACAACAATCTCATCTCCGCCCGCCACCGGCAACTCGGCCGGACACAGCGGCGAAAAAGTTTTTTGGGCATCAACGTCAATAGAAACAATCATTTCGGATTCCCATATAGTCGGAACATCGTTGGAATGACCATGTTCCCCACCAAACCGCGGTGAGCTGACAGATAAAAATAATGCGGCACAAACGCCGGCAACATCGAGAAAATATAGTGGATTTACTAAAAGCGGCAAGCCAACGCAGTAATACTTTTAAAGTAAATTCACTATAGGGCAATTATATAGCCGATTCAGCCAACAGGAAAGAGAAACACAAGCATGGTATGATGGCATTTTTATCCGTTCCATGCAACGCTATGTCTTACACACTGGAAGCCGTCGGCCATGTCGATTCGCCCTACAAACAGAAATTCGGTGTCGCCCGCCAGCCCGGCCTTGTTCCCGCCGCTGAAATCTGCATTACCCTCAACCCCGAATTTCATGCCGACTGCGTGCGAGGGCTGACCGAATTCGACTATATTTGGGTCAGCTTCGTGTTTCACGGCGTGCTAAACGAAGGCTGGTCGCCGCTGGTACGCCCGCCGAGACTGGGCGGCAAACAGAAAATGGGCGTATTCGCCACCCGCAGCCCGCACCGTCCCAACCATTTGGGGCTGTCGCTGCTCAAATTGGAACGCATCGACAGCGGCCGACCGGTCAAAATCTATTGCAGCGGTGCCGATTTGCTGCACGGCACACCGGTGGTGGACATCAAACCCTATATTCCGTTTGTCGAAGCCAAGCCCGATGCCGCCGGCGGATTTGCCGCCGCCAAACCGCCCGAATTAGCCGTTATCTGGCAAAATCAAGCGGAACACGCCTTGTCGGAAACCGAGCGGCAACTGATTGCCCAAAGCATTGCCCAAGACCCCCGCCCGGCTTATCAGAATATCCCCGAACGCATTTATGTGATGCATATTCTGAATTACGATGTCAGCTTTCAGATTGACGGCGAACAGGCATACATTACCGCCGTACGGCCGCATACAGGGGATTAATTGGGGGAAGGTTGTAGATTAATCTTCAATTATCTGTGGATAACTGCGTATAAACTGTGAATAAAACAGGCCGTCTGAAAACCGCTATTGCATTTTCAGACGGCCTGTTGATATTCATATCGTGGGTTCAATTCAAAAGAGGACAAGGCGGCGAGCCGCAGACAGTACTACTTTTAAAATGAACCCACTATATCTTACCGCTTCGGCGTATCCCGCACCGCACCCCAAATATACAGCGCCACGCCCAGCCATACCCAAGCATAGCCGGTAAATTTCTGCAAACTGAAGGCTTCGCCGAACAGGGTCAGCCCCAATCCAAACTGCAAACTCGGGCCCAAATACTGCACCATGCCCAAATCGCCCATCGAAATCCGTTTTGCCGCCGCCGCAAACAGCAGCAGCGGTACCACCGTTACCACGCCCGATCCAATCAATACCGACATCTGCAGCCCGCTCAATTGGGCAAACACCAGAGTTCCCTGCAAAGCGGCATAACCCAGATAAACCAAGGCAAACGGCAACATCAGCAAGGCTTCCAGCGTCATGCCCGTCAGCGCATCGACCGGTGCCAGTTTGCGCAGCAGCCCGTACACGCCGAAACTGCCCGCCAACAGCAGCGACACCCACGGCAAGTGTCCCGCCGGTAAGGCCAGCCACAAGATGCCCGTCAACGCCGCCAATACCGAAAACCGTTGGTAACGGTTGAGCGTTTCCCCAAAGAAAATCCGCCCGAACACCACATTCACCAGCGGCGAAATAAAATAGCCCAAACTGGCATCCAATATATGGTTGTGGGTAATCGCCCACAAATACACTAGCCAGTTGAGCGTAATTGCCAGTGATGAAAATATAAACGTTGTCAATAGCTTAAAATCGCCTAACACCCGCCGCAAAGCGCCGCCCTGCTGTTTCCACAGCAGCACCAAAACGGCAAACACCGCCGACCAGCAAATACGCTGCGCCAAAATCTGGTCTGCGCCGATACCGCTGTCGGTAATCGGAAACCAATAAAGCGGAAACAGCCCCCAAATCAAATAGCAGCCCAAGGCACAGACTACGCCTTGCCGGTATTCATCAGCCGAACGGTCCATTGTTTTTTCCTGAATATGAATATAGAAACGAAATTATATCGCCGGAATTATTTATAGTGAAATAATCTCAAACACTGCAGCGTGGCTTTACCTTGTCTTGCTTTGCGTTTATTTCACTGTTTCCCATCCCCGACAAAAAATGTTTTGCCATAAAACATGCCGTCTGAAAATCAGGTTTGGCATGGCAAGGTTTTGATTTTCAGACGGCCTCAACCAAAAAAGTGCATTCCCAAAATCCGAATGCACTTTTTATTATCCACAATTTTATCCATAATTTATCCACAAATGCGATTATCCTTGCGGCTTTTTCAGCGGCAACTTGATATGCGGTTTGGCGGGCGGCGGGGCGGTTTTCAAGCCCAGTTCGATTTGCTGTTCTTCGCTCAACAGGCCGCTCCAGTCGCCTTTTTTATACCATTCGTTGCCGTCCAGCTCAATCGGGTGCTGAATCCGCTCGCAGCCGTTGCCGCACTGCAAATCATCGCTCTTGCAGTATTTATCGCAGCCCCAGCAGATACGTTCGGGGTTTTTCGGGAAAATCGGGAATTTTTTGGCCATGATTCGTGCTTCTGTTGTCGCTTGGGCCGGATTATAAGCGATTTTCAGACGGCCTTTGCCCGCCTGAACGGCTTTTTACCTTAATGTTTTAAGTTATGTTAAGAAATTCGCCGCTATAGCGGGCTTCCTTTAAAAGAAGACTGTACAAATATAGTCAATCCCCGTCTTGCCGAACTCGTTTTCAGACGGCCTTTTGCGGTATAATTCCCCAATCTTTATTCTGTTGTTTTCCAAAGAAGAACAAACCATGACACGCAAAATCTTAGTTACCTCGGCGTTGCCGTATGCCAACGGCAGCATTCACTTGGGCCATATGGTCGAACATATCCAAACCGACATCTGGGTGCGTTTTCAAAAACTGCGCGGCAACGAATGTTATTACTGCTGCGCCGACGATACCCACGGCACGCCGGTGATGCTGGCGGCGCAAAAACAGGGCTTGAAACCGGAAGACATGATTGCCAAAGTGCGAGAAGAGCATCTGGCGGATTTCACCGGCTTTTTAATCGGTTACGACAATTACTACAGCACCCATTCGCCGGAAAACAAAACCCATTCCGAAGCCATCTACCGTGCGCTCAAAGCCAACGGCAAAATCGAAAGCCGCACCATCGAGCAGCTTTACGACCCTGAAAAACAGATGTTCCTCCCCGACCGTTTCGTCAAAGGCGAATGCCCGAAATGCCACGCCCAAGACCAATACGGCGACAACTGCGAAGCCTGCGGCACGACTTACGCCCCGACCGAACTGATCAACCCGTATTCCGCCGTATCGGGCGCAACGCCGGTATTGAAAGAATCCGAACACTTCTTCTTCAAATTGGGCGAATGTGCCGACTTCCTCAAAGAATGGACCTCCGGCAGCAATCCGCACGACGGCAAACCGCACCTGCAGCCCGAAGCGCTCAACAAAATGAAAGAATGGCTGCACCCCGACGAAAACGGCGAAGGCGGCCTTTCAGACTGGGACATTTCCCGCGATGCGCCGTATTTCGGCTTTGAAATCCCCGATGCGCCGGGCAAATATTTCTATGTGTGGCTCGATGCGCCGGTCGGCTATATGGCCTCGTTCCAAAACCTCTGCGACCGCATCGGCACCGATTTCAACGAATTTTTCCAAGCCGGCAGCGATACCGAAATGTATCACTTTATCGGCAAAGACATTCTCTATTTCCACGCCCTGTTTTGGCCCGCCATGCTGCACTTCTCCGGCCACCGCACCCCGAGCGGCGTGTATGCCCACGGCTTTTTGACTGTGGACGGCCAGAAAATGTCCAAATCCCGCGGCACCTTCATCACCGCCAAATCCTATCTGGAACAAGGCCTGAATCCCGAATGGATGCGCTACTACATCGCCGCCAAACTCAACAGCAAAATCGAAGACATCGATTTGAATTTGAATGACTTTATCAGCCGTGTCAACAGCGACTTGGTCGGCAAATACATCAACATCGCCTCCCGTGCCGCCGGCTTTATCGCCAAACGCTTTGAAGGCCGTCTGAAAAACGTGTCCGACAGCGCATTGCTGGCACAACTTGCCGCCGCCAGCGACAGCGTCGCCGAGTGCTACGAAAACCGGGAATACGCCAAAGCCCTGAGGGACATTATGGCGCTGGCCGACATCGTCAATGAATACGTCGATGCCAACAAACCGTGGGAACTTGCCAAACAGGAAGGCGCAGACGAGCAACTGCACCAAGTTTGCAGCGAACTCATCAACGCCTTTGCCATGCTCACCGCCTATCTGGCACCGGTTTTGCCCAACGTTGCCGCCAACGCCGCCAAATTCCTCAATCTGGAAGCACTGACTTGGAACAACACCCGCCAAACCTTGGGCGAGCATACCATCAACAAATACGAACACCTTATGCAGCGAGTGGAGCAACAACAAGTGGATAACCTTATCGAAGCCAACAAACAAAGCATTCAGGCAGCGGCCGAAACCGCCCCCGCCCAAGAAAGCACATACACCCCGGTTGCCGAACAGGCAAGTTTTGACGACTTTATGAAAATCGACATGCGGGTCGCCAAAGTATTAAACTGCGAAGCCGTAGAAGGCAGCACCAAACTGCTCAAATTCAACCTCGATTTCGGCTTTGAGCAACGCATCATCTTCTCCGGCATCGCTGCATCTTATCCCAATCCGGCCGAACTCAACGGCAGAATGGTCATCTCCGTTGCCAACTTTGCCCCCCGCAAAATGGCCAAATTCGGCGTATCCGAAGGCATGATTTTGAGCGCGGCCACGGCAGAGGGCAAACTGAAACTGCTCGACGTGGACGCAGGCGCACAGCCGGGCGACAAAGTCGGCTGATGCCGCCTGAAAACCGTTTTTCAGCGTGAATTCCATTTAAAAGAAAACAAAGCCGTACTGTTTTAAAAGTGGGTTCACAATCACTTTTCCACACAACAGGCCGTCTGAAAATCCCGTTTTCAGACGGCCTCACACACATCTCAAACCGACACCATGCCGAAATACATCCTGTTCCTACTGATTGCCGCCATCGGCAACACCGCCTACCATCTCGGGCAGAAATCGCTGCACAACCAAACCGCCAATCCCATGCTGATACTGGCCGTCTATTACCTCGCCGCCATGATTATTTGCCTGACCGCCATGCCGTTTTTCGGCAACAGCAACGGCGGTTGGAAACAGGCGGCACTGCTGCTGGCCAACACCAAAGTCTGGCTGGTCGCTCTCGGCATTATCCTGATTGAACTGGGCTTCCTGCTCGCCTATCAGGCAGGCGGTTCGGCGCAATGGAGCGGCGTCGCCGTCAACGGCATGGCAGCGCTGCTGCTGATTCCCCTAAGCATCTTCCTGTTTCACGAATCCTTTTCTTGGAACAAACTCACCGGCATCATCTTAACCCTGCTCGGCCTGTATGTTCTGGTTAAAAAATAATCCGTTTTCAGACGGCCTCAAGCGCCGGAAAAGACAAAAACCCAAGAATACGGTATATTTTCAACTTTCCGTTTACAACACGGCAACCGCCGGTATTTTCCCAACCGATAATGATAAGTCGGTAAAACCAACACCCCAAGGACACCCGCCATGACCCTCCCACCATGCCCGCAATGCCAATCCGAATACACCTACGAAGACGGCACCATGCTGGTTTGTCCCGAATGCGGCCACGAATGGCAGCCGGGCGAAGCCGCCGCTGAAGAAACCGCCGCCGTCAAAGACGCCAACGGCGCAGTCTTGGCAGATGGCGACACCGTTGTTTTGATCAAAGACTTAAAAATCAAAGGCAGCTCGTCCGTCATCAAACAAGGCACCAAAGTCAAAGGCATCCGCCTGCAAGACGGCGACCACAACATCGGCTGCAAAATCGACGGCTTCGGTGCCATGAACCTGAAATCCGAATTCGTGAAAAAAGCCTGATGTTCAGACGGCCTCATCAAACTTATCCACAGGCCGTCTGAAAACAAGCGAAGCGGATTTTCACAACCAAACCCAAAACAAAAAATCCCCCATATCCGCCGATATTTCGGCAGATACGGGGGATTTTCCGTCCGGCGTTACACCAAATTCTGCGGTTTGCCTGCGACAAAACCGTTGATATTGTCGAGCAGGATATCAAACAGGCGGTTCATGGCTTCTTGGCTGGCCCACGCCATATGCGGGGTAACAATCAGGTTCGGCAGGCGGGCTTTGAGCAGCGGGTTGCCGTCGCGCGGCGGCTCTTGGGTCAAAACATCAAACCCTGCACCGCCGATTTGGCCGTATTTCAAGGCGGCAACCAAGGCTTCTTCATCCACCAAGCCGCCCCGTCCGCAGTTAATCAATACTGCGCCGGCTTTCATGCGTTTCAGTTCGGCTTCGCCGATCATATTTTTGGTCTGCTCGGTCAGCGGGCAATGCAGCGACACCACATCAGCCGTTTGCAGCGCCTCGTCAAAGGAAACATAGCCTGCGCGCACGGTTTCGGCGTGTTTGTGTTCGCCGAATACCACGTTCATATGAAACGCCCGTGCATAGCCCGCCAGCGTTTCCCCGATGTTGCCTTTACCGAAAACGGCCAGCGTTTTGCCGTTCAAATCCCGCATCGGCGCACCGAAATGGCAGAAAAACGGCGATTGTTGCCACAATCCGGCGGCCACATCACGCTGATAGGCGGGCAGGTTGCGCATTAAGGTAATCATCAGCATAAAGGCGTGTTCCGCCACCGATTCGTTGCCGTAAGCACGGATATTGCACACGGCAACACCGGCGGCTTTGGCAGCGGCGACATCGACATTGTTCACGCCGGTTGCAGTTACCGCAATCAGTTTCAGTTGCGGATTGGCGGCAATGGCAGCAGCATCAATCTGCACTTTGTTGGTTACGATAATCTCCGCTCCGGCAATTCTGGCAGCAGTTTCAGCGGCCGAAGTGCTTCCGTAAGTGATTAATTCGTGCGGAAAATCGAGTTGGAACGGCCGGTCGGGCAAGGTGTCTCGGTCGAGTACGACAATTTTCAGAGGTTTCATAAAATTTCCTATTGATATTTTATTTACGATTTAATTTAACTAATAAAGCATAGCAAGATTCAACTTTACTTTGCTATTGAGCGTGATTATCATTTATGTAAATAATTTGGCTTTTACTCGTATCACATTCACAACATATCCCGTTTTCAGACGGCCTCTTATCGGAACATATATTATGTTGAAAACCCTTACTTTTGCAATCTTACATTTCAGCGTGGCATTCAGTGTCGCCTATATTCTGACCGGAAGCATCGGCATTTCCGGAGCCGTCGCCCTGATTGAACCTATGGTCAATACCGTGGTCTTTTATTTCCACGAAAAAGCGTGGAACCGTTTTGAACGCAAGAAAGCGGAAAAACAGAAAATGGTCGTGCCGCTGCACCAATGCGTGTAACACCGCCGTATCAAAAAAACCGGTTCGCCGCTATAATCAAGCTCTTTCAACCCTGACACAAGGAACCCATCATGAGCCTGATTATTGAAGATTTGCAGGAAGGTTTCGGCAAAGAAGCCGTCAAAGGCAAAGAAATCACCGTACATTACACCGGCTGGCTGGAAAACGGCACCAAATTCGACTCCAGCCTCGACCGCCGCCAACCGCTGACCATCACGCTGGGTGTCGGCCAAGTGATTCAAGGCTGGGACGAAGGCTTCGGCGGCATGAAAGAGGGCGGCAAACGCAAGCTGACCATTCCCGCCGAAATGGGCTACGGCGCACACGGTGCCGGCGGTGTGATTCCACCGAATGCCACCCTGATTTTTGAGGTGGAACTGCTGAAAGTGTACGAATAAATCTGATGTAAAACCACCCCAGATAAAACGAGGCCGTCTGAAAATCGGGTTTTCAGACGGCCTTGCTGTTCTGTTTTTGCCTTAATCGAGCAGCGCATCGACAAATGCCCGTGCGTCAAACGGGCGCAGGTCGTCTATGCCTTCGCCCACGCCGATATAGCGTACGGGAATCGGGCGGTTGCTTGCCAGCGCCGCCAGAATGCCGCCTTTGGCCGTGCCGTCGAGTTTGGTCACAATCAGACCGGTGAGTCCTAAAGCATCATCGAAGGCTTTGACCTGATTGACGGCGTTTTGGCCGATATTGGCATCCAATACCACGATGATTTCATGCGGGGCATCGGGCATGGCTTTTTGCAGCACCCGTTTTACTTTTTTGATTTCTTCCATCAAATGTAACTGGGTCGGCAAGCGGCCGGCGGTATCGGCCAGCACGACATCGATTCCGCGGGCTTTGGCGGCCTGCACGGCATCGAAGCACACGGCCGCCGAGTCGCCCGTGGTTTGCGAAATCACGGTTACATTGTTGCGTTCGCCCCATTCCTGAAGCTGTTCCCGTGCCGCCGCACGGAAGGTGTCGCCCGCCGCCAGCAGCACTGATTTGCCCTGCGCCTGAAAATATTTCGCCAGCTTGCCGATGGAAGTGGTTTTGCCGGCACCGTTAATCCCCGCCAGCATAATCACGAACGGTTCGCTGCTTGCGGGCAACACCAGCGGCTGTTCCAAAGGCTTGATTAAGTCGTACACCGCCTCTTTCAACGCCCCCCGCAGCTCGTTGCCGTCTTTCAAACCTTTCAGACTGACCCGTTTGCGGACATCGTTCATCAGATAGTCGGTGGCTTCCATGCCCATATCGCTGGTAATCAGCACGGTTTCCAGCTCTTCGTACAAATCTTCATCGATTTTGCCACCGCCGAACACGCCTGCCAGCGATTTGGCCATTTGGTTGCGGGATTTTGCCAAGCCTTGTTTCAAACGTGCCGCCCAACCTGTTTTTTCGGCTTTCGGGGCTTCGTCTGCCACTGCGGGCGGCGTGTTGGGGGTTTCACTTGCAACGGTAACGCTGCTGTCTGCTGCTGAAACATCGGCAACCGGATTTTCAGACGGCATCGGTTCGTTTTGCGCCGCAGAATTTTCTGCTTCGGGTTGCGGTTCGGCTGATTCGCTGTCGGTCGGCGTTGGCTCCGGTTCAGGCTGATTTTCAGACGGCCTTTCAGCGGTTTCTGCTGCTATTGCCGGTTCAGGAGCGGTTTCGGGCTGCTGCGCTACTGTTTCGGAAACGGTTTCAACTGCTCCGCCCGTCTGCTCTTCGGCTGCTGCCGCTTCGGTTTCCCGCTCCGCTTGCGCCGCTTCTGCCGTGTCGTTTTTTTTGCGGCGGAAGAAATCGAAGAATGCCATATGTTTTCCTTTGATTTTGCGATACTTGAAAGCCCTTATTGTAGCCGATAGCCGGGCGCAGTTGAAAAAATTTATCGCAAACGCCGTTATTTTGTAAGATTTTCCGCTATGCTGCGTCTAATGCAGTATGACTGTTTTTTAAAAAGGCCGTATCATGCAGGATTCACCGAAAAAATCATTCGCCCTCAAAGCGGGCATTGCTCTTGCTGCCGCCGCTGCGGCGCTGGCAACTTTGCTGCTGCCGCAAATACCAAATGCGGAAGCGGCACCTGTGCCGCAGATGTTGGAAAAGCTGCAAACGCCGCAGCATGTTCCGGCAAAAAATTATCTGAAAGCCGACAAGCCGACGCTGATTAAGTTTTGGGCAAGCTGGTGTCCGCTCTGTCTTTCCGAACTGCAACACACCGAACAATGGGCGAAAGATCCCCGTTTTCAGACGGCCAATCTGATTACCGTTGCCTCGCCGGGCTTTTTGGGTGAAAAGAAAGACGGCGAATTTCAAACGTGGTATCAAGGTTTGGATTATCCCGCCCTGCCGGTGCTGACCGATGCCGGCGGCACACTTGCCAAAAGCCTGAACATCGGCGTTTACCCGTCGTGGGCGGTGTTGGACAAACACGGACAGGTTGCCCGCATTGTCAAAGGAAGCATCAACGAAGCGCAGGCTTTGGCGCTGATTGCCGACCCGAATGCCGATTTAGGCCGTCTGAAAACCACTGCCCAAATCCCGTTTAACAAAGCAGACCATACGAAAGCGAAACCTATGAATACCAAAACCATTTATCTGGCCGGCGGCTGTTTCTGGGGCTTGGAAGCCTATTTCCAACGCATAGACGGCGTGGCCGATGCCGTATCCGGCTATGCCAACGGCCATACCGAATATCCGAGCTATGAAGACGTGTCCCACCGCCACAGCGGCCACGCCGAAACCGTGCGGGTAACCTATGATGCCGACAAGCTGAGTTTGGACGACATTCTGCAATATTATCTGCGGGTGGTTGATCCGACCAGCCTCAACCAACAGGGCAACGATAGGGGCGAACAATACCGCAGCGGCGTGTATTACACCGATCCGGCCGAACAAGCCGTGATTGCCGCCGCCCTGAAGCGAGAACAGCAAAAATACAGCCGCCCGATTGTGGTGGAAAACCAAGCCCTGCAAAACTTCTACGACGCCGAGGAATACCATCAGGACTACCTGATCAAAAACCCCAACGGCTACTGCCACATCGACATCAAAAAAGCCGATGAACCATTGGTGGGCAAAACCAAGCCGCAAACTAAAGGTTTTGATGCCGTAAACTACCGCAAACCCGGCGATGCCGAACTGAAACAGTCGCTCACCACCGAACAATACCGGGTTACCCAACAGGCCGGCACCGAATATGCTTTCAGCCACGAATACGACCATCTGTTCCAACCGGGTATTTATGTGGACATTGTCAGCGGCGAACCGCTGTTCAGCTCTGCCGACAAATTCGATTCCGGCTGCGGCTGGCCGAGCTTTACCAAACCGATTGAAGCTGCCGCCGTTACCGAACACGACGACACCAGCTACAATATGCACCGCACCGAAGTACGCAGCCGTGCCGCCGATTCTCACCTCGGCCACGTGTTCCCCGACGGCCCGAAAGACAAAGGCGGCCTGCGCTACTGCATTAACGGCGCCAGCCTGAAGTTTATCCCTGTGGATAAAATGGACGAACAAGGCTACGGCGCTTGGAAACACACCGTGCGCTGAGTTGGTTATTTGATTGAATCTTCTTGAAAAACAGAGAAACCAAGCCGTCTGAAAAGTGCATTTTCAGACGGCTTGGTTTTTATCCACAGGTCAGGGATTACAGAAATATTGATGATTACGGTATAGCGAATCCACTTAATAAACCATACAAATTTTAAACACCCAGTCATTCCGACGAAAGTCGGAATCCATCTATAGTGAATTAACCAAAAAAATATTACAACCCAAGTGAACCACCCTTCCCGCCAACGGGACGGGGAATTGTGTGTAGTGTGCATGCCAAAGCATGCACGTGTTCTCTAAATTCCCCATGAATGCCGTCTGAAAACAAGCATAGCGAGTTTCTGCGCAGCTAAAATCAGATTTTCAGACGGCTTCGACATAAAATGCACAGAACAGGTGCGTGCTTTGGCTCGCACCCTACGAGTGCCGGATTAAATTGTATGGATTATTCAGTTAATCCACTATATCAGATTCGGAAACCGTCAAGAAAAAAACAGTTGCCCAAGCCGCCAAGATGGATTCCGACTTTCGTCGGAATGACGGTCGAGTTGAATTTAGAATGTACTGAAATTTTTTCTACAACAAATCCACATATTGTGGATACTTTTGTGGAAAACAGTATCGATCTCTGTACAATTCTCTAAATAATAAATTTTACTGATTATTTTCAATATCTTATTTTTATTCTTTTTAAAAACTTATCCAAAGCATATTGTGGAAAACCTGTTGCCAAAAAGAAAACAGCCGTCTGAAAATCGACATTTTGCAGTGCAAAACCCGATTTTCAGACGGCTTGGTCAGCGCCTGTTCGCTTTTCGATTAAATATCGTAAGTGGTCGAAGCGGTATCGCCGCCGGTGCCGGTCCAGTTGGTGTGGAAAAACTCGCCGCGGGGTTTGTCGGTACGCTCATACGTATGCGCACCGAAATAGTCCCGCTGTGCCTGCAACAAGTTGGCGGGTAAGCGTTCGCTGGTGTAGCCGTCTAAGAACGTAATGGCGGAAGTCATGCACGGCATGGCGATGCCGCATTCCACCGCTTTGGCGACCACTTTGCGCCATGCCGGCAAGCAGTTTTCCAAAATGTTTTTGAAATAAGGATCGGTGCCTAAAAACACCAAATCCGGATTGGCTTCGTAGGCATCCCGGATATTGCCGAGGAATGCGCTGCGGATAATGCAGCCTTCCCGCCACAACAGGGCGGTGTTGCCGTAATTGAGCGCCCAGTCATGGGTTTCGCCCGCTTCGCGGATCAGCATAAAGCCTTGTGCATAGGAAATGATTTTGGAAGCCAAAAGCGCCTGACGCAATGCGTCCACCCATTCGGCTTTGTCGCCGTCCACCGTTTGAACGGTTTTGGCAAACAGGCGGCCGGCCTGCTCGCGCTGGCTTTTCAGCGCCGACACGCAGCGGGCGAATACGGCTTCGGAAATCAGCGTCAGCGGAATGCCCAAATCCAAGGCATTGATGCCCGTCCATTTGCCAGTGCCTTTCTGGCCGGCGGTATCGAGGATTTTTTCCACCAGCGGCTCGCCGTCTTCATCTTGATAACCTAAAATATCGGATGTGATTTCAATCAGATAGGAATCCAGTTCGGTTTTATTCCAAGCGCTGAAAATCTCGTGCATTTCCGGATACGACAGACCCAAACCGTCTTTCATAAACTGGTAGGCTTCGCAAATCAGTTGCATATCACCGTATTCGATGCCGTTATGCACCATTTTCACAAAGTGTCCCGCACCGTCCCGGCCGACCCAGTCGCAACAAGGTTCGCCCTGCGGCGTTTTGGCGGCAATCGCCTGAAAAATCGGTTTCACTTCCGCCCATGCAGACTCGTCGCCGCCCGGCATAATCGAAGGGCCTCTGCGCGCACCTTCTTCGCCACCCGACACGCCGGCACCGATAAAGCGGATGCCTTTGGCCGCCAGCTCGTGCGTACGGCGGGTAGAGTCCGGATAATTGGCATTGCCGCCGTCGATGATGATGTCGCCTTCGTCCAACAGCGGCACTAATTGTTCGATAAAATCGTCCACAACCGCACCGGCTCGAACCATCATCATGATTTTTCTTGGTTTTTCCAGTTTATGAACCAAATCTTGCAGCGAGTAGGCGCCAATAATATCGGTGCCTTTTGCCGCACCGTTTAAAAATTCGTCAACTTTGCTGGTGGTTCGGTTGAACGCCACGACTTTAAAGCCGTGATCGTTCATATTCAGAATCAGGTTTTGGCCCATTACCGCCAAACCGATGACACCAATATCGCCTTTCATTATTTTGAAGCTCCATAATTGCTTTAATCTATCGGGCGTAACTCTACCTGATTTACGTTTGTTTAACAATCCTTAACTTTTTAATTTTTTGAAAAGATGGTTTTACTGTGAATGGTGGCATTTCAGACGGCCGAAAGAAGCCTATACAATAAATTAAATAATAATTTGATGATGAAATTGAAGGCATCGCAATTTTGTGGATAAGTTTAATTACCTATATATTTTAACCAGTTGGCTCTTAAAAAAGGGCGCGGATAAACCGGTTGGATCGATGTGCAGAGTTGTGGATATTTTTTATCTTGAAAGAAATGCTGTGGATAAACTGGCTGCTGTACACAGTTTCCCGTTGATTTATACCTTAAGATTAGGCGGTAAAATAGATAATAGGGTAAAAGAGGGTAAAGCAAGCTATCGTGAATTCACTTTAAAAGTATTACAGCGTTGGCTCGCCTTGCCGTACTACCTGTACTGTCTGCGGCTCGCCGCCTTGTCCTACTTTTAAAGTGAATCCACTATAATGTTGTATTGCTTTAAAGGGAAGCCACGACAAGGCCGTCTGAAAAACAGTTTACTCAATAGAACTTTGGTTTTAGCTTTGCAGCAACTTCTGCTTATTTTCAGACGGCCTTAAATATAAAAATCCGCCTGTTTTTCGGACTTGGCGGATTTTTTAGTAGATTTATATTAAACAATCAAGCTGCTTTTTTAAAGGTCAGCTCGTGGAACGCATCCGGCAAATCTTCATCATGCGCAAATTCCACCCATTCATAATTGGCTTCGTCCGCCAATACCGCCCGCAGCAGGGCGTTGTTGATGGCGTGGCCGGATTTGTAGCCCTCAAATGCGCCGATAATCGGGTGGCCGACAATATATAAATCGCCGATGGCATCCAGAATTTTATGGCGGACAAACTCGTCGGGATAGCGCAGCCCTTCGGGGTTCAGCACATCGGTATCGTCAATCACCACCGCATTGTTTAAATTGCCGCCCAAGCCCAGATTGTGCGCACGCATCATTTCGACTTCCTGCATAAAACCGAACGTGCGGGCGCGTGCGATTTCATCCACATAGGATTTGCCGGCAAAATCGATTTCAAACGTCGGGCTGCTGCGGTTGAACACGGGGTGGTCAAACTGAATCGTCAGCGTTACTTTGAAACCGTCATACGGCGTAAAGCGCACCCATTTGTCCGCCTCCCGGATTTCCACCGGTTTGACAATCCGCAAAAAGCGTTTTTGCGCTTTTTGATCAACAATCCCGGCATCTTGCAAAAGATAGATAAAGGGCAGGCTCGAGCCGTCCATAATCGGAATTTCGGGGGCATTGAGTTCGATCAACACATTATCCACACCATAGGCCGACAGCGCCGACATAATGTGTTCGATGGTGCCGACACGCACGCCTTTGTCGGTAACAATGGTGGAAGACAGGCGGGTATCGTTAATCAAATCGGGGGTCAGGCGGATAATGTCGCCCTGTTCGCCCGCCAAGTCGGTACGGCGGAACGCAATCCCGCTGTTTTCCGGAGCAGGGTGCAGGGTCAGCGCCACCCGTTCGCCTGAATGCAGGCCGACACCGGTTACACTGATGGATTGGGCAAGCGTCCGTTGCAGCATAATGTTGCCTCTCTAAATATTCGGAATCCTGATGATACGGTAAAAATAAGCGATAATCTATTCTTCCCCAATAGTTTTTCTCTAATAAAGCCATCGCCGCCGCCAAGACAAACCGTTTGTGTTTGAAAAATAGGCAAAAACCGGCATTTATCCCCAGTCTATATACAATTTTCCCAATCGGAAATCCTGAATTTCTGCGGATAAATTTTTGCCCTGACCGCCGCAAACCCCGATTTTCAGACGGCCTTTGGTACAACTTTGGCAAAATTTGTGGATAACCATAACATTATCCACAAGGATAACACAAACGACAACAGTTATCCCAAGCCGTCCCAAAGGCTCAAGGCGGCTTATTCGCCGCCTAAAATCATTATCAAGAATTTGTTTTTAAAATAATTTTAAAGTTACCCACAAACAAAATCCGTCTTCATCAAAATCATCTTTTTATATTTTAATTTATAGAATTATTGTAAACAGCACCCTGCAAAACACACCAAAACACGTTAAACCATAACAAAGATTGACAGAGCCGCTCAAATGATTGCGATATAAATAAAAATAAACAAAAACTTTCAGCGGATTTTATCTAAATCAAACAATCGGTAAAGTAATTGCATGTAGTGATAGCGAGTAATTTTATTTCAGGATAGAATGGAGTAAATGAAATTTTGTTTCCGCTTAACCGATTAACGAGGAACCCAATATGAGCATCAAAGTAGCGATTAACGGATTCGGCCGCATCGGCCGTTTGGCGCTGCGCCAGATTACCCGCACCGAAGGCATCGAAGTGGTGGCCGTAAACGACCTGACCCCGGCCGATATGCTGCTGCACCTGTTTAAATACGACAGCACTCAGGGTCGTTTTCAAGGTTCGGCCGAATTAAAAGAAAACGCCATTGTGGTCAATGGCCGGGAAATCAAAGTATTTGCCAAACCCAATCCCGAAGAATTGCCGTGGGGCGAATTGGGCGTGGATGTGGTATTGGAATGCACCGGCTTTTTCACCAGCAAAGAAAAAGCCGAAGCCCATATCCGTGCCGGCGCCCGCAAAGTAGTGATTTCCGCCCCCGGCGGCAATGATGTCAAAACCGTGGTGTACGGCGTGAACGAAACCGTTTTGGACGGTAGTGAAACCGTGATTTCCGCTGCTTCCTGCACCACCAACTGTCTGGCACCGATGGCTGCCGTCTTGCAGCGGGAATTCGGTATTGTCGAAGGCTTGATGACCACCATTCACGCCTACACCGGCGACCAAAACACCTTAGACGCACCGCACCGCAAAGGCGATTTGCGCCGCGCCCGTGCCGCCGGCATCAATATTGTGCCCAACAGCACCGGCGCCGCCAAAGCCATCGGTTTGGTGATTCCGGAATTGAACGGCAAATTAGACGGCTCGGCGCAGCGTGTGCCGGTGGCCACCGGTTCGTTGACCGAATTGGTGAGCGTGTTGGAACGGCCGGTAACCAAAGAAGCCGTCAATGCCGCCATGAAAGCCGCTGCCAGCGAGGCTTACGGTTATACCGAAGACCCGATTGTGTCGTCCGATGTGATCGGCATCGAATACGGTTCGCTGTTTGATGCCACTCAAACCAAGGTAATGACGGTCGGCGACAAACAGTTGGTGAAAACCGTGGCATGGTATGACAACGAAATGTCTTACACTTGCCAGTTGATCCGAACCTTGGCATATTTTGCTGCCAAGTTTTAAGAATCAATGATTTAAAACGCTTCACAATAAAAAATATGCCGTCTGAAAAACGTTTTTCAGACGGCATTTATTGTTGTAACACTTGGGGTTTTTAAACTGGGTAATGCTCGGAAGAATACCCCGATATGATTGGGCATATATAGTGAATTTACTTTAAAAATATTACAACTCAGTGCGTAGGTTGTTGTTAGCAAGGCACGAGCGTAACCCAACAAAATCTTATGTTTCAAGGTATTTCCAACCGTGTTGGGTCTCGACCCAACCTACGCTCTGTTTAAAAAAACGTATGAATTATTCAGTGAATTCACGATATCTGAAACCGAGCAAGCGGTTCAAACCAAGTGTTCCGCCAGCAGATTCAGTGCATAGTCCACTGCTTTTTGGCGGATTTGCTGGCGGTTGCCCTCAAATAAAACCGTGCATTGCAGGCAGGTTTGCGGCGTTGCCAAGCCGAACCAGACCGTGCCGACGGGTTTTTCAGGGCTGCCGCCGGTCGGGCCGGCGATACCGGAAATGCTGAGGGCGTAATCCGCCCCCGCCAGCGTTTTGGCACCCTGCGCCATTTCGCGCACGGTTTCCTGACTGACGGCACCGTGTGCCAGCAGCGTTGCCGGCGATACGCCCAAACGCTCGCTTTTGGCCTGATTGCTGTAAGTAACGAAACTTTGTTGAAACCATTGCGAACTGCCGGAAATTTCGGTCAGCGCAGCGGCAAGCAGGCCGCCGGTGCAGGATTCGGCGCAGGTAACGGTTTGGTGGTGTCGGCTCAAATGAAGGGCGACGGTTTGCAGTGCAGACATGGTGAAATTCCTTTTGCAGGCAAATTTTATCCACAGGTTATCCCAAGCAGCGGGAAAGCCCGTCCGTTTTTCAGACGGCCTGATTGTGAAGGTGCTTTAAAAGCGGACGGTATCGATGTCCAACATTATCATGTTTTCAGGAGGTGTACCATGTTTTGGATGTAAAAAAAACAGCCTGTTATCCACAGGCCGTCTGAAAATTGAATCTTTGACCAACACTATTTTTTGGCTTTGAAGCCGAGCAGGTGCTGAGTGGTGGCGAGCCATGCGCCGAACACGCCCAGCGCCGTAACCGCACCGAGAATCAGGGCGGTTTCGCCGCCGTTGAAAAAGCGCCAGACGATGTTCAGACCGTAGGGCTTGAATATCGCATCAACCAGCGGGCGGACGGCGGCCAGCAGCCAGCCGCACAGGCCGAGGCTGACCGCTGAAGCCAGCAGCGCCTGCCACACCGCCTGATACAGAAACGGGCGGCGGATAAACGAAGCCGGCGCACCCAAGAGTTTGGTAATTTCGATTTCTTCTTTGCGGCTGAGAATCTGCAGGCGTATGGTATTGTGTGCCACCAAGACAAAAGCCATGCCCAGCGTTACCGCTAAAAACCAAAGGATTTTGCGGATAAATTCATTGATTTGGTACAGCGTGCGTACCCATTCGGTGTCCATCGCCGCCGATTCCACCATCGGTAGTTTGAGCAGGTCGTCATACACCGCCTGCATCTGCTGCGGCGTAAAACGGGCATCCGGCGTTACGATAAACACATCGGGGAGCGGATTTTCGTCCAATATCGACACCAGATTCTGATCCAGATTACTCTGCAACTCCTGCAATCCTTCCTGTTTGCCGACAAAACGGATTTTGTCCAGCCGCTGATCCTGTTTCAGCAGGGCGGCGACGGTATCGGCATCTTCCTTAGCCGCGTGGGTGTCCAGATACACCGTAATCTGCGGCGACTCGTTGAGTTTACCCAACACGCTCTGGCCGCTTTGCACGCCCAAATACAGAAACAGCGGCAAGGTCATCGCCACCGCAAGCATCACCAGCGTCAGCAGTGTGCCGACGGGCTGGCGCAACAATTCTTTAAAGGCGCTGCGTGCCGATTCGGTATGCAGGGAAAAATAATGAATGCTCATGCCAGCCGTCCTTTCTGCAGGCGCAGAATACGGTGGCCGTAATCCGCCATCAGCGTTTCATCGTGCGCCGCCACAATCACGGTCGTACCCGCTTCGTGGAAAGTTTTAAACAGTTCCATAATATCCAGCGCATAAGCACGGTCGAGATTGGCGGAGGGTTCGTCCGCAATCAGCAGCGCCGGCTGGTGGACCACCGCACGGGCAATACACAAACGCTGCTGCTCGCCGCCCGAAAGCGTAACCGGATCATCGTTTTCCCGCCCCTTTAATCCGACTTTTTCAATCGCAATGCGGGCGCGTTCTTCCGCTTTGGCCGGCGGATAGCCGATAATCCGCAGCGGCAAAATCACATTTTGCAGCACATTGCGGTCGTAGAGGATTTTGTGGTCTTGAAACACAATGCCGATATGCTGGCGCATAAAACCGATTTGGTTGTCGTTGAGCGACCCCAAATCCTGATTGTTGAACCAAACCTTGCCCAAGCTGGGCTTGGTGATGCCCGAAATCAGCTTCAACACAGTCGATTTTCCCGAACCGGAATGGCCGGCAATAAAAATCATTTCGCCTTTGCTGATTTGGAAACTGATGTTTTTTAAGGCTTCAAAACCGCCCGGGTAGGTTTTGGAAACTTGTTCGAAACGGATCATAAATCATTCCTGAAAGACAGTCGGCCGCCGTTGCGGAAAAATTATCCACAAAATCATTAATGCCGGACAAACGGCACGGCGGCGGGACGGATACTGGCGGCCTGCCGGATAATCAGCAGCCAACCGGCATGAATTATAAAGGTTTTTGCGGGGTTTAGATAGGGGATAAAACCGCCCGCTGCCCGTGTGTTTCGGAAACGGGGAAAACAGGGCGGAAAGTTATCCCGGAATTATCCACATATTGTTGAAAAGTTGTGGAGAAACGGGTGATTTGAAACCGTATGGATTATTAAGTTAATCCACAATAATTTAAGGCCGTCTGAAAACCGATTGCAATAATGGTTTTCAGACGGCCTTACTTATCCACAGATTTTATTTGCAGGCTGCTTGGGCGGCTTTGACGGCGGCGGTCAGGCTTTGGGCATTGACTTCGCCGGTGAGGGTCTGGCGGTAGCCGCATTTGGGTGCTTCCACTGCGGTAAACGGAAATACGCCGATTTGGTTGCCGAAGGATTTCATAAACTGGCGGCTGTTGGTGCCGGTGTAGCGCCAAATCGGGTAGCTGACCGGTGTCTGTTTTAAAAATTTGCCGATGTTGTCGCTAGAATCCAGCGCAATGCCGACCATATCGACGCTGCCTTTTTTGCGGGCGGCATACCATGCCGACATCGCCGGCATTTCTTTGCGGCACGGGGCGCACCAAGTTGCCCACAGGTTAATAATGCGCACTGGTGCTTTGAGCGATTGCAGCGACTGCGGTGCATTGGTTTGCCAGTGCTGCAACTCGGCGGCGGTGGCGGAAAGCGGCAACAGGGCGGCGGCAAGAATTAGGGCGGAAAAATGTTTCATTGGGTTCTCCGTGGCGGTTGATGGACGTTATTGTAGCCTGTTTGCCCGAAGTCTGTCGAAATGTGGATAAGTCGGAAACAGTGGGTAAACGGCAAATTATGTTGGATTTTCGCACAGGCGGTTGAGGAAAACCGCAATGAAGCCGATAATGGACATCTTTAATCTGTTTTAGGAATGCCGCTATGCCGTCTGAAAATCGTGCCGACAAACAATATCTGTATCACAATCCCCGCTGCAGTAAATCCCGTGCGGCGCTGGCTTTGTTGGAAGAGCGCAACATCGCTGCCGAGGTGGTGCATTATTTGGACACGCCGCCGACATTGGAAGCGCTGCAAGAGCTGTTTGCCAAACTGGGTGAAGATTCCGTGCGCAGCATGATGCGGGTGAAAGACGATCTGTATCGGGAGCTGGGTTTGGACAACGAAGCCTTGGGCAACGATGATTTGCTGCGTGCCATCGCCGAACATCCGGCCTTGCTGGAACGCCCGATTTTTGTTTCCGGCAACCGTGCCGCCGTCGGCCGCCCGCTGGAAAACATCGAAGCGCTGCTGTCAGTGTGAGGCCGTCTGAAAACCATGTTCCGCCTTCCCCGCTTCCGCCATCTGCTGCAAGGTACGGCGCTCGGCATGGTATTGGCGTTGTCGGCGTTTGCCGCCATCGTGTGGCTGGTTTATCAGACCGGCAAAAGCAGGCTGCCCGACGGGGTGCATGTTGATGCGGCGGTGGTGTTGGGTGCTGCGGCGTGGGACAAACGCCCTTCGCCGGTGTTTCGGGAACGCATCAATCATGCCATTGCGCTGTATCAGAGCCGACGTGTGGATAAAATCATTTTTACCGGCGGCACGCCGAAAAAAGGCTATATGACTGAGGCCGAAGTCGGCCGCCGCTATGCGCTCAAACAGGGCATTCCCGCCCGCGATATTCTGTTTGAAAACACGTCCCGCAATACCTACGAAAACCTCAGTAATATCCGTCCGCTGCTGCATCACCACGATATCCGCACCATCGTAATTGTCAGCGACCCTTACCATCTGGCCCGTGCCGCCGCCATCGCCGACGAATTGAATCTGAACGCCCGTGTTTCGGGAACGCCAACCAGCCGTTATGACGAGGGCAAAAAGAAAGACCGTTTTCTGCTGCAGGAAAGCTACGCCCTGTCTGCCTATTATGCTGCATATTGGGGCAACCGCTTGTGGCGCTTTGTATCGGGCAACCGTTAGCGGACGGCGAAACAGCACGCTGTTTTTCAAGCACCCTGAAAAACAGTACAATAACTGCTTTACAGCTTTTTTGAAAATTGGAAACCCATTATGACCGTCAAAACCCGTTTTGCACCCAGTCCGACCGGCTATCTGCACATCGGCGGTGTGCGCACCGCTCTGTTTTCATGGGCATTTGCCCGCCATCACCAAGGCGAATTTCTGCTGCGTATCGAAGATACCGACTTGGCACGCTCGACGGCCGAATCGGTCAAAGTGATTATGGACGGCATCGACTGGGTCGGCCTGAATTACGACAATGCCGGTAATGTGGTGTACCAAACCCAACGCTTCGACCGCTATAAAGAAGTGGTGGCCGAGCTGCTCGAATCCGGCCACGCTTATTACTGCTACTGCAGCAAAGAAGAACTGGAAGCCATGCGCGAAAAAGCCGAACGGGAAGGCACGGCTACTTACGACCGCCGCTGGCGGCCCGAAGCCGGTAAAACCCTGCCCGACATTCCGGCGGACGTGCAGCCCGTGGTCCGCTTCAAAACCCCGCTGACCGGCGACACTTCGTGGACCGACTTGGTCAAAGGCGAAATCAGCTTTCCCAACGAAGCGCTCGATGATCTGATTATCGCTCGTGCCGACGGCTCGCCGACCTACAATTTCTGCGTGGTGGTGGACGATTTCGATATGGGCGTTACCCATGTTATCCGAGGCGACGACCATGTTAATAATACTCCGAAACAAATCAATATCTTAAAAGCCATGGGTGCCGATGTTCCGGCATACGGCCATCTGCCGATGATTTTGAACGAGCAGGGCAAAAAAATTTCCAAACGCAGCGGCGACACCGTGGCCATCACCGATTTCGGCGCAATGGGCATTCTGCCCGAAGCCATGCTCAACTATCTGGCACGCTTGGGCTGGGCGCACGGCGACGACGAATTTTTCACCATGGAACAATTTGTTGAATGGTTCGACCTCAAAGATGTTTCCCCGTCGCCAAGCCGCATGGACATGAAAAAACTGTTGTGGATTAACGGCGAACACATCAAAATCACCCCGAACGATACCCTCGCCGACATGATCCGCCACCGTCTGGAAGCAAAAGGCATTACCGAAACAGCCGCACCTGCGCTGACAGACGTGATTGCCTTGGTGAAAGACCGCGCCCAAGACCTCAACGCCTTGGCGGAAGAGTGCGTTTATTTCTACCAAAAACAAGTACCGGCCGAAGCCGACGTTGCCAAACACTGGGACGACGATGCCGCCGACCGCATGTTGCGGTTTGCCGGCAAACTCGAAAGCCTGAACGAGTGGACAACCGAAAATATCCACAGCCTGTTCAAACCGTTTTGCGACGAAGAAGGCATCAAAATGGGCAAACTCGGCATGCCGCTGCGCCTCGCCGTGTGCGGCACCGCCAAAACACCGAGCGTCGATGCCGTATTGGCACTGATCGGCAAAGACGAAGTCTTGAAACGTATCCGTAGCTAAACGCAACAGGCCGTCTGAAAACGAGTGAAGCGAGTTTCAGCGGAGCTAAAACCGCAGGTTTCATCAAACTGGTTTCGCTCATTTTCAGACGGCCTGCGGCCGATGTTTCACGTTCACAAGGAACCGATATGAAAAAATACCTGCTCGCCATCATATTGCCGCTGACCGCCTACGCCGGTCCGGCCGAAGACGCATTGTTGTCCTCCCAAAGCAGCTACCGCAGCGCCCTTCAGGCACACACCGACAACGACGGCAAACTCGTCAGCCTGCACACCCAGCTTGCCGATGCCCAAAAACGGCTTGCCAAAGCCCAAGCCGACATCGAACGCCTGCAGGGCGAAATCCAAGCCGCCCAAAACTTCAAAAACAGCCACGCCGCCGTATTGCAGCAGGCCGGCCAGCAACTCGATGCCGCATGGAACGCCGTTTACGGTCCCGGCGGCAGCAAAGCAGGACAGTGAGCCGGGTAACCATACCAAAAGCCGTCTGAAAATCGGATTTTCAGACGGCTTTTGGTTGTGTTTTTTGAATTATGGGTTATAATTGCTGGCAATACGCCCGACACCTCTGCATTGGCAACAATGTACGTGTCGGCTTTCTTATTTATAATGAAATAACCTCAAAGCACTACATCGTTGGCTTCGCCTTACTGTACTATTTGTACTGTCTTCGGCTCGCCGCCTTGTATTGCTTTGGGGTTATTTCACGATATTATCAGGCTGTGGTTTTTCCCACAAATCCCATAATTGCCAATTTTCCGGCAAACCGAACATGTGCAGATTGATGATCGGATTTTTGGGGAATGTCTCCATCAACGCATCAAACCGTTTGCTCCATGATGAATGAGGGCAAATAACAGTCAGCATTTTCTGCATCACACAAAAATAAGCAAATGCTCGGTCGTTTTTTAATTGCGACCAATATGGATCTTGTGGAAAATTAGCGCTTAGATTGGCACGTTCAGTGATATTGGTGTTCCATAAACGGCTGTGATGCGCAGAAACGTTGCGGATAAAGTTCAGACTCCGTAACCATTGTTCCATTTCATTGTGGTTTTGCACATGATATTTTCGGGCAATGATTTGTTTATCTTCATATTTCATGCCGCTAAACAGCATGGATAAAGCACCGAAATCCAAAATTTCGCAAGCAGCCCAAATGGGTAGGCATCCGTATTTTTCCAGATTATGCCGGACAAAATCCTGCTTTCTCGCTCGGGATACCAAACCTTCGTATTTCTCCAGCCATTTTTGATGTTTCGATTGGGAACCATTTGATTGCGGGCGGACAAAATTACCGTGCAGGCAGGAACTGTTTTGGTGGGCATCAGAACTTCTTTTACCTAAAGTATAGGCAACATCTACCCGTATTGCCATTTCAATCCGTTCCAACGCATCTAAAGCCATCAGCCGCAGTTTTTTATCGAAAATATAAAGCGCCAATACGGTTTCAAACGTACTTCCTTTTTGAAAAGTATTCAGGCGGGAAAACGTATTTTCAGGATTAAATTCTCGAAAAGGGTAAAAATAACCGCTCAAACGGTAATAGCCGATACGTTGTAAATATTGTTTGGCACGGTTTTCATTTTCGATATGTAAGCCTCTGGTTTTCAGCAGTTCGAGCTGCTGATCGAAATCCAGCCATGTTTTCAGTGGTTTTCGATTATCCATTTTTTCTCCTTGCGTAACCTACCCATATCATTCATTCCGCCAATTCTTTCAACCGATACAGTGCATCGAGTGCCTGTCTTGGGGATAACTCGTCGGGGTGCAGCTTAGCGAGTTCGGCGAGCAGTTGGCGGGCGGCGGTTTCGTCTGTTGGCGGGGCGGGCGGGTTGCTGTTGTTTTCATTTTGGTGAACCCTATGATTTTCAGACGGCATGGTGTCGGCTTCGGTCAGGCTGCTGAAGATGTCCAACTGCGGTTGTGCGCCGGCGGCTTGGTTTTCGAGTGTGTTGAGGTGTTTGCGGGCGGCGTTGAGGGTGCGGGCGGGCAGGCCGGCGAGTTTGGCGACGGCGATGCCGTAGCTTTTGTTGGCGGGGCCGGGTTGGATTTGGTGCAGGAAAACGATGTCTTGTCCCTGTTCCAAGGCGCTCAGGTGCATATTGACGGCGGCGGCGTGGGCTTCGGGCAGGCGGGTGAGTTCGAAATAGTGGGTGGCAAACAGGCTGAACGATTGGTTTTTCTGCAACAGGTGTTCGGCAATCGCTTGCGCCAGCGCCAAGCCGTCGAAGGTGGACGTGCCGCGGCCGATTTCGTCCATCAGCACCAGCGATTGTTCGGTGGCGTGGTGCAGAATATAGGCGGTTTCGCTCATCTCAACCATAAAGGTAGAGCGGTTGGCGGCCAAGTCGTCGCTGGCACCGATGCGGGTGAAAATCTGGTCGATGGGGCCGATTTTGGCGCTGTCGGCGGGGACGAAGCAGCCGGTGTGCGCCAGCAGGGTAATCAGGGCGACTTGGCGCATATAGGTGGATTTGCCGCCCATATTGGGGCCGGTGAGCAGCATCAGGCGGTGTTTGTGGTCGAAATCGGTGTGGTTGGCGGTGAAGTGGCGCACTTGCTGTTCGACGACGGGATGGCGGCCGTTGCGGATATGTAAAACGGGATAGTCGGCAAATTCGGGGCAGACAAATTGGCGTTGTTCCGCCAGTGCGGCAAAGGCGGACAAAACGTCCAATGCGGCGGCGGCTTTGGCGGCTTGTTGCAGTTGCGGCAGGGTGGCCTGAAGTTCTTTGAGCAGGTTGTCGAACAGTTGTTTTTCCAGCGCCAGCGCCTGTTCTTGGGCGGTGAGGACTTTGTCTTCAAAGGTTTTCAGTTCGGGCGTGATAAAGCGTTCGGCGTTTTTCAGCGTCTGGCGGCGCTGGTAGTCGGCGGGAGCTTGCTCGGCTTGGATTTTCGAGAGTTCGATGTAGAAACCGTGAACCCGGTTGAACTCGACTTTCAGGGTGGACAAGCCGGTGCGTTCCCGTTCCCGTGCTTCGAGGGCGAGCAGAAATTCGTCGCCGTGGTTTTGGATATGGCGCAATTCGTCCAAGCCGCTGTGGAAACCGTTGTTGATCACGCCGCCGTCCCGCAGCCACACCGCCGGTTCGGGCAGAATGGCGGCTTTGAGTTTTTCCGCAACCGGCAGGGTGGCGGGAAAAACCTGTTTGAGGGTGAGCAGCAGGCTGCTGGTGTCGGCAGCGAAATCCAGTGCCGCCAGCTCAAACAGGCTGTCTCGCAGGGCGGCCAAATCTCTCGGACGGGCATTGCCCACGGCAATGCGGGCGGCGATGCGTTCGATGTCGGCGGTGTTTTTCAGACGGCCTTGAATGTCTTGGTATTGCGTACGTAGGGCGGCAACCGCCTCTTGGCGTGCCTGAATGTGGCTGCGGCTGCGCAGGGGGTGGTGCAGCCACAGGGCGAGCAGGCGGCTTCCCATGTGGGTGGCGCATTGGTCGAGGGTGGAAAACAGGGTCGGCGCTTTTTTGCCGGAGAGGGTTTGCGTGATTTCCAGATTGCGGCGGGTGGCGGCATCCATGCCGATATACTGGCTTTCGGTTTCCAGCGAAATGCCGTCCAAATGCTGCGGCATCAGGTTTTGCGTGATGCGGATATAGTTGAGCAGCGCACCGGCAGCGCCGACGGCTTCGGCGTGCTCCGCCGTGTTCAGCCCGAAGCCGTTGAGGTCTTGGCAGCCGAAATAGTCGGTCAGCATTTTTTCGCCGCTGTCGGCGGCAAATTGCCAAGCGTTGAGGCGGGTGATGTTTGCCGAGGCCGTCTGAAAAACGGGTAGGTTTTTGCTGTCGGGCAACAGAATTTCCGCCGCCTGCAAACGTGCCAACTCGTCGGCGAGTTTGTCCGCCGTGGTCAGCTTGGCTTTAAATTCGCCGCTTTGCAGCGATGCCCACGCCAGCCCGATGTGTTTTTTGCCGACGGCAACGGCGGCGATGCGGTTGGTTTCCTTGTCTTCCAAAAATGCCGAATCGGTAAGCGTGCCGGGGGTTACGATGCGCACGACTTTGCGTTCCACCGGCCCTTTGCCGGTGCCGACTTCGCCGACCTGTTCGCAAATCGCCACGCTTTTGCCCATTTTCACCAGCCGTGCCAGATACTGCTCGGCGGCGTGAAACGGCACGCCCGCCATCTGAATCGGTACGCCGTCTATCTGGCCGCGCGTGGTCAGCGTGATGTCCAAAAGTTTCGCCGCCTCGACCGCATCGTCGAAAAACAGTTCGTAAAAGTCGCCCATGCGGTAAAACACCAGCTTGTCGGCGTGTTGGGACTTAATGCCCAGATATTGCTGCATCATCGGGGAAACGGCGGGTTTGCTCATGGAAATCGGCTCGGCAGGAAAATCAGAAAGACATTTATTGTAACAAAAATGCCGTCTGAAAAATGCGGTTTTGCGGTTTAGCTTCGCAGAAACCCGTTTTCAGACGGCATGGCAATGTTGTCGGGCAGATTAAGACTGCTGAACCTGCGACACGATATGTACGTCCCGCTGCGGGAACGGGATATTGATATTGACTGCACGCAGGCTTTCCACCACCTGCTCGTTCAAATCGCATTGAAACGCCCACCAGTCGGCTTCGGTCGTCCACGCCCAAAGCGTGATTTCAATCGCATTGTCGCCCAGATTGGTAATCTGCACGCTGGCGGGTTTTTCGGTTTGGATACATTTCGGGTGATCGGTCGCCGCTTTGAGTACCGCCGCTTTGGCAGTTTTCAAATCGCAGGCATAATCCACGCCCACCACCACCTGCGCCCGCCACAGCGGCAGCGAAGATTTATTGGTAATACTGTTGCCCATTACCACGCTGTTGGGCAGCACCACTTCTTCATTGGCATACGTACGCAGCGAAGTCTGCACCATTTTGATTTCGCGCACATAGCCTTCAAAACCGTTTACTTTGATATAGTCGCCGACCTGAAACGGGCGGAACAGAATAATCAGCGCACCGGCGGCAAAATTCGACAGCTGGTCTTTGAGCGAGAGGGCAATCGCCAAACCCGCACCGCCGATCAGCGCCGTAACCGAAGTAGTCGGAATGCCGACCTTGCTCAAAGCGGCGATAATCACCAAAATCAGCAGGCCGATATTGGCCACATTGCCGAGAAAACTTACCAACGTCATATCCACTTTGGCACGGGTCAGCGCCGTCTTCATCAGCTTCACAACCCGAGTAACCAGCCATTTGCCGCCAATAAAAATCGCCAGCGCCGCCAAAACATCGGTGCCGAAACTCATGCCCGTATCCGCCAGATGCTCCCAGCCTTTAAAATGGGTCAGTTGCTCGAAATTAAAATCCTGCATAACAATCCTTTCCTGTTGGTAGTGTGTGAGGCCGTCTGAAAATGGGCAAAGCAGATTTTAGCTACGCTTTTTCAGACGGCCTGAAAATTGTGTACTCTAGCGAAATAAGCTCCAAGCACGACAGCGTTGGCTTCGGCTCGCCGCCTTGTGTTGCTTTGGGGTTATTTCACGATAACAATACGCTGAACATGATTAAGAACGCAGCCGCCAGCCCGACTTCAACAAAGCCAGCATACCCGCCGCCCAAGCCGCCGCAAACGCCCCGACCACAGAGAGCGACAGCCACGGCGAAACATCGCTGACCCCGAAAAAGCCGAAACGGAACCCGTCTATCATATAAAAAACCGGATTCAGACGGCTGACCCCTTGCCAAAATTCCGGCAGGCTTCCAATCGAATAAAACACGCCCGAAAGAAACGTCAGCGGCATAATCAGAAAATTCTGAAACATCGCCAACTGGTCGAACTTTTCCGCCACAATCCCCGCCAGCAGCCCGAACATGCCCATCACCGCCGAACCGAGCAGCGCAAACAGCGCAATCCAGCCCCAATGTTGCGGCATCGGCAGCCCGAAAGGAGCCGTTACCGCCACCACCCCGATGCCGACCAGCAGCCCCCGCAGCACCGCCGCCCCGACATACGCCCCGAAAAACGAGCGCACCGACAGCGGCGGCAGCAGAATAAACACCAGATTGCCGGTCAGCCGGGACTGAATCAGGCTGCTGGAGGCATTGGCAAACGCATTTTGCAGCATACTCATCATCGCCAGCCCCGGAATCAGAAACGCATGATAAGACACGCCCGGCAGCGTTTCGATATGCCGCCCGACGGCATGGGAAAAAATCAGCTGGTACAAAAGCGCCGTCAGCATCGGTGCTGCTACTGTCTGCAGCCCGACCTTCCAAAAACGCAGCACTTCTTTTTTAAACAGGGTGTAAAAACCGATCATAATATAAAGTTCCGACAAAGGCCGTCTGAAAACGAATGAAATGAGTTTCTGCGCAGCCAAAACAGGGGATTTGGCAGCGGGACAATATCCCGATTGCCCACCGTTGTTCCGGCGCAAAAGGGGTATTTTAACATATTGCCGGAATGCCCGATTTTTCAGACAAATCAAGTACGGCGTGTGTGCCGTTGTGCGCATATTTTTCATTGATGGTTTCATGCCGTCTGAAAACCGAAGGTTTCGCCAAAACGAGCAAAGCGAGTTTCTGCGCAGCTAAAACCATATTTTCAGACGGCAATGATGTTTCATAAAGCGGAAAGCAGACAAAAAAATGCCGCTTGAAATCAAGCGGCACGGTGTAAATTTTATTGGCAAGACAACAGGGTATAGTTATCCTGCACTGGCTGGCTGGCTGGCTGGCTGGCTGGCTGGCTGGCTGGCTGGCTGGCTGGCTGGCCGGTTCTGTCTGCACTTCTACCAGATAGCCCGGAATCTGTTCGGGGCTGTACTGCACCACCGATTCGTGGAAGCAGACAAAATTGATGTCGGTGCCGTCAAACATTTTTTCCTGACCGTAGAAATTGGTTTCCTGATAACGGTTGGACACAAACCAGTAGCAGCGGTAGCCGATGGCGTTGAGATAGGCATACAGTTCGTTTTGGCTGTGCGGCAGGGCTTCGACAAAAATAATCGGTTTGAACCGCTCAATCAGCCCTTTCGCACCCGACAACACCGGAATTTCAAAGCCTTCGGCATCGATTTTCAGCAGTTTGAGCGAATCCAGTTTGAGAATTTCGGCGACTTCGTCCAAACGCACCACGGGCAGATATTCCATATTGATTTCGGCATCGTATTCAGCCTCGCTGCTGAAACCTTTATCAAGCGAAAAACTACCGTAATTCCAAGCATGATGGTAATCCGAACTCTGAATTTCCATTGTTCCCGTTGCGCCGCCCACGCCCGCCTGATAAGCATAAACATTGGTCAGTTGGTTGAGTGCCAGATTGCAGCAGAGATGTTGGAAAATAATCCGCTGCGGCTCAAAGCAGAACAGTTTGCCCTTGGCAATCTGTTTGGCAATCGGAACGGCATGCAGTCCCAAATTAGCACCGACTTCGATCACATTGTCGGTGTCGGCAAGCTGGCTGAGAAAAAAGCGGACTTCGGTTTCCGACCATTCGCCGTAGGCTTTTGCATAATTGCTGATCATATCGCCTTCAATCAGGCTGAACGTTCCCCAGCGTAAATTGTGCAGAGAAGATTGCATGGTTGTTCCTGAAGCTGATAATAAAAAAGCATATTGTAGCATTGAAAACAGAAACAGTCCGAGACCTTTGCAAATTCCCTATCTTTGGTACATTTCTTCGTTATGCGCTGCTCAAAATCTTGCCTATCTTTATGATATGTCTGCGATTTTTGTGCTGCTATAACTTCGAACTGTACTCAAATCTAGGGTTTTGCAAAGGTCTCATGCCGTCTGAAAATGATGCTTCGGTGGTAAGTATTTAAAATGAATTCACGATATACTGCGGCCGACACCCATCCACCCTATCCGACCACAAAATGACACACACCGAAACCGTTTGGCTGTTTGATTTGGACAACACGCTGCACCATGCCGATGCGGGCATTTTCCGGCTGATCAACCGAGCGATGACCGATTATCTGGCAGACAGCCTCAATTTGCCGCACCGCAAAGCATCGCAGCTGCGCGAAGATTATTGGCACCGCTACGGCGCAACGCTGGCGGGGCTGCGGCTGCACCATCCCGAAATCGACATCATGGCGTTTCTGCGGGCGAGCCACCCCATGCCGCAACTGTTGGCGGCGCTGCAGCCGATGCCCGATACCGCCAAAACCCTGTCTGCATTGTCGGGACGCAAAGCGGTATTTTCCAACGGGCCGTCTTTTTATGTGGACGGTTTGCTCAGGGCTTTGCGGCTCGATACGTTTTTTGAACGCAGTTTCGGCACAGATACCTTCGGTTTGCTGTATAAACCGAATCCGCAGGCCTATCTCGAAGTTTGCCGGCAATGGTCGGTTGCCCCGCAGCAGTGCGTGATGGTGGACGACAGCGCCGCCAATCTGCGGACCGCCAAAGATTTGGGCATGATGACCGTCTGGTTCGGCAAAGGAGCGCACAAATTGCCGTTTGTCGATTATGCGGCGGCGGATATGCGGGAACTGGCGGCGTTCAAGGCCGTCTGAAAACGAATGAAACCGCAGGTTTGACCAAAACGGATAAAACGAGTTTTTACTCAGTTAAAACGGCTTTAGCAAACGCATTTTTACGGTCAGAACGGTTTAAGCCGACCCGCTTCGGGCGTATAATTCCGGCAGACATTTATTTTCAGGACACAAAATGCGTTACACAATCATGCTGCTGGCGGCGCTGGCCGTGGCGGGCTGCTCGTGGGAAACCTATCGGGATGCCGACGGACACACCGGCCTGCGCCAAAAATACGAAACCGGCACACCGGTTTACTACCAAGACGGCTCTTATTCCCGCAATATGAAATACAACCAGTTCCGCCCCGAACAGCACGCCGTGAAACCGGCGGCGGGCGAAGCAGACAACGTGCGGGGAACAACTTGGAAACAGCCCGAACACCAAGCCCGCTGATGCCGATGTATGCCGTCTGAAAACGAATGAGTGGATTAACCGTTTTTCAGACGGCCTGTCAAGAAAGAAACCAAGATGAACAAAAATCCCCTGCATATCGTGATTCTTGCCGCCGGCAAGGGTACGCGCATGTATTCCAAAATGCCGAAAGTGCTGCACGAAATCGGCGGCAAACCAATGCTGGCACGGGTAATCGACACCGCCGCCCAACTCAATCCGCAAAAAATCTGCGTGGTTATCGGCCATGGTAAAGAGCAGGTTTTGGAAAAAGTGCAACGGGATGTGGTGTGGGTCGAACAAACCGAGCAGCTCGGCACCGGCCACGCCGTCAAAACCGCCTTGCCGCATTTGCCCGCCGAAGGCCGCACGCTGGTGTTGTACGGCGATGTGCCGCTGACCGATGCCGCCACGCTGGAAAACCTGCTGGCCGCCGCCGGTAACGAAGTCGGCCTGCTGACCGATGTGTTGGACGACCCGACCGGCTACGGCCGCATTATCCGAAACGGGGGCAAAGTGGTGGCGATTGTCGAAGAAAAAGATGCCGATGCCGCCCAAAAAGCCGTAAAAGAAACCAATACCGGCATTTTGGTATTGCCCAACGCCAAGCTCGAAGGCTGGCTGAACAGCCTGTCCAGCAACAACGCACAGGGCGAATATTACCTGACCGACCTGATTGCGCTGGCCAATACCGACGGCATCGCCGTCCACCCCGTACAGGTTGCCGCATCGCATCTGGCGGCCGGTGTCAATAATAAAGTCCAGCTTGCCGAGTTGGAACGCATTTTCCAAGCCGGACAGGCGCAAGCCCTGCTCAAAGCCGGCGTAACCCTGCGCGATCCGGCACGTTTCGATCTCAGAGGCCGTCTGAAACACGGACAAGACGTGGTGATTGATGCCAACGTGATTATCGAGGGCGAAGTCGAGATTGGCGACGATGTCGAAATCGGTGCCAACTGCGTGATTAAAAACGCCAAAATCGGTGCAGGCAGCCGCATTGCCCCGTTTTCGGTGCTGGAAGACTGCGAAGTCGGCAGCAACAACCATATCGGCCCGTATGCCCGCCTGCGCCCGCAGGCAAAACTGGCGGCAGATGTCCACATCGGCAACTTTGTCGAAGTGAAAAACGCCCGCATCGGCCAAGGCACCAAAGCCAACCATCTGACCTACATCGGCGATGCCGAAGTCGGCCGCAAAACCAATTTCGGTGCCGGAACGATTATCGCCAACTACGACGGCGTGCATAAACACCAAACCGTGATTGGCGACGAAGTGCGTATCGGCTCAAACAGCGTGCTGGTTGCCCCCGTAACCCTCGGCGACCGTGTAACCACCGGTGCCGGCAGCGCCATCACCAAAAACTGCGAAGCCGGCAAACTCGTCCTCGCCCGTTCCCGCCAAACCGTTATCGAAGGCTGGGTGCGGCCGGAAAAAGGCGATAAAAAATAAACGGTTTGGCTTGTTGCCGAACGCATTTCGTTTGTTTTTCAGACGGCCTGAATGAGAAACAGACCGTCTAAAAACAGAATAAACAGAATTTTTAAAATCTGCTGTCCAAAAGCCGAACGGTGCGGACGGCGGTTTCCGTGCCATGCCGTCTGAAAACCAACATCAGGCAGTGTGGATTGTTCAGCTGAAATATTACGGCGAAACCAACGGTTTCACGATATTTCGGCAATGTTTATAGTGAAAGTGAATTTATCAGGACAAGGCAAGACAACGCCGTACCGGTTTAGATTTAATTCACGATGATTTTGATACTAAGGAACTGATTATGTGCGGTATCGTCGGCGCAGTGCGCGCCAACCACAATGTCGTCGATTTTTTGACCGACGGCCTCAAACGTCTTGAATATCGGGGCTATGACTCTTCGGGCATCGCCGTCCACACCGGCGAAAAAGTCCGCCGGGTGCGTCGTGTCGGCAGAGTGCAGCTGATGGAAGATGCGGCCCGTGCCAAAGAAATCCACGGCCATCTCGGTATCGGCCACACCCGCTGGGCAACCCACGGCGGCGTAACCGAACCCAACGCCCACCCGCATATTTCCGGCGGCATGATTGCCGTGGTGCATAACGGCATTATCGAAAACTTCGAAGCCGAACGGGAACGTCTGCAAGGCTTGGGTTATGTGTTTGAATCGCAAACCGATACCGAAGTGATTGCCCACAGCATCAACCACGAATACCGTCAAAACGGCGGCAGCCTTTACGAAGCGGTGCAGGAGGCGGCGAAAAATTTCCACGGTGCATACGCCATTGCCGTGATTTCGCAGGAAAACGACAAAGAAATGGTGGTGGCACGCATGGGCTGTCCGCTGCTGGTGGCGTTTGGCGAACAGGAAACCTTTATCGCTTCCGATGTATCCGCCGTGATTGCGTTTACCCGCAAAATTTCCTATCTGGAAGACGGCGACATTGCCCTGCTGAATTCAGACGGCATTGTGAAGCTGACCGATAAAAACGGCCAAGCCGCCGACCGTCAGGTCAAAGTGTCCGAACTGTCGCTGGCCTCGCTGGAGTTGGGTCCGTACAGCCACTTTATGCAGAAAGAAATCCACGAGCAGCCCCGTGCCGTGGCGGATACCGCCGAAGTCTTTTTAGACGGCGGTTTCGAGCCGGAAAACTTCGGCAAACAAGCCCGTGAAGTCTTCAACGACATCCGCAGCATCAAAATCCTCGCCTGCGGCACCTCGTATTATGCAGCGCTGACCGCTAAATACTGGCTGGAATCCATCGCCAAAATGCCGACCGATGTCGAAATCGCCAGCGAATACCGTTACCGCGATGTGATTGCCGACCCACAGCAGCTGGTGGTAACCATTTCCCAATCCGGCGAAACGCTGGATACCATGGAAGCCCTGAAATACGCCCAATCCTTGGGGCAGACCCACAGCCTTTCCATTTGCAACGTGATGGAATCCGCCTTGCCCCGCGAAAGCGAATTGGTGATGTACACCCGTGCCGGTGCCGAAATCGGCGTAGCGTCCACCAAAGCCTTTACCACCCAACTGGTGGCCTTGTTCGGCTTGGCGGTTACCTTGGGCAAACTGCGGGGCTTTGTCGGCGAAGAAGCGGCGCAGGCCTATGCCGAAGAATTGCGCCAGTTGCCGGGCAGCATCCAGCATGTTCTGAACCTTGAACCGCAAATCGCCGCTTGGGCGCAGAAATTCTCTAAGAAAAACAGCGCCCTGTTTTTGGGTCGAGGTATACACTTCCCGATTGCCCTCGAAGGCGCACTGAAACTCAAAGAAATCACCTATATCCACGCCGAAGCCTATCCGGCGGGCGAATTGAAACACGGCCCGCTGGCATTGGTGGACGAAAATATGCCGGTGGTGGTGATTGCGCCGAACGACAACCTGCTCGACAAAGTCAAAGCCAATATGCAGGAAGTCGGCGCACGGGGCGGCGAGTTGTTTGTGTTCACCGATTTGGACAGCAATTTCGCCGCCGCCGACGGCGTACACGTTATCCGAGCGCCCCGCCATGTCGGCACCCTGTCGCCGATTGTGCATACCATTCCCGTGCAACTGCTGTCTTACCACGCAGCGCTGGCAAGGGGAACCGATGTGGACAAACCCCGCAATCTGGCGAAATCGGTAACGGTTGAGTAAGGTTTTAGTTTTATTCGACCGACAGGCCGTCTGAAAATCAGGTTTTGCATGGCAAACCCTTGATTTTCAGACGGCCTGTTTGATTGTATAGTGGATTAACCAAAAAATATTACAACCTAAGTGAACCCCCTTCTCTTAACCCTTCCCGCCAGCGGGACGGGAGAATAATGTGTAGCAACTGTATTTTTCACCCCGTCGGGCAAAAATACAAAAACGGTTAGTCTGAAGGCCGGTCTAAACAAAACCGGCAATACTTCAACATGATCAAACAGCACTCACTGCCGCCAAACGATCCCGCATCATCGCATTCAGAATCGTCAGCAGCTTACGCATACAGGCCGTTACCGCCACTTTGTACGGCTTACCCCGCAAACGCAGACGTTGGTAGAAGTCCTTAATCCTCGGTTCGTAGTGTGCCGCCACCATCGCCGCCATATACAGCGTTTTGCGTACAGCACTGCGCCCGCCGAAACAGCGGCTTTTAAACTTCATTGTGCCGCTTTCTTTCACATAAGGGGCGACACCTACCAAACCGGCAATCTGTTTATGCGATACTTTGCCCAATTCCGGCAACATCGCACATAAGGTCGCCGCAGTAGTCGGGCCGATACCTTTGATGCTTTGCAGCAGACTGCTTTTGTCGCCAAAATGAGTGTCGTTATGTTCTTCGATCTGTCTGTCCAAAGCAGCAATTAGTGCGTCGAAATGTGCGATCAGTGCTTCAACACTTTGAATCTGTGTTTCATGTACCTGCTGCAAACGGTTTTTTTCGGCACTGCGCATTTCAACCAGTTGAGTGCGGCGGCTGATTAAGGCTTCGAGGATTTCTTCTGCCTCACTCGGCGGCGTATAGAGCTGCCGTTCCCAATCGGGCTTTTGTGTGATTACCTGTGCGTAAAACGCCAACATTTTGGCATCGGCCGCATCGGTTTTGGTGAGTGATTGCGACTGTGCGAATTGGTGCGTCTGACGGGGATTGGCAATGATGACTTTGAATCCTGCCCGGTGCAGTGCTTTGGCCAATGGGATTTCCAGTCCGCCGGTGCTTTCCATCACAACCAGTGAGACCTGATGTTTTTTCAGGTATTCGATGGTGTGGAGAAAGCCTTTTTGGTTGTTGGTCTCGGTTTTGGTCTTTTTGGAAGACGTGATGCCGATAACGAAGTTTCGTTTGGCGATGTCGATACCGCCGTAGTTTTGGGTACTCATCATAAACCTGTCTTGCATTCGGTTGTGTTGTCGGGCAACTGTCCGGTTGTGTTGATGGGTTGCCCGGCTTCCCTAAGCTACACAGCGGTTGTTGAACCTTGGGTGCGCACGGGTGGCGGCCGGGCGGGTGTTGCTTGTTATGATACTGGAAGTTGGATATACAAGCGTGCCTGTCTAAACAGGCACGTGTTCTTTAAATTCCACATCAATGCCGTCTGAAAACCGAAGGTTTCGCTAAAACGAGGGTAACGAGTTTCTGCGAAGCTAAAATCAGATTTTCAGACGGCCTGTTTTGATGTTGAACGGATTACTCCGCGCCGACAACGACGGTGCTGAAATCCGACAGATTCACCCGCCGCCGCCAAGCGTCTTTAATCTGCTGCACCGTCAGTTTGGACACTGCTTCGGGATAGCGTTGCAGATAATCGTCGGGCAGGTTGTACACGCCGATCAGGCTCAGATATTTGACCAGCTTGGCATTGGAATCGAAACGCAGCGGGAAGCCGCCGACAATATTGGCTTTGGCCTGCTTCAATTCCTCTTCGGTCGGGCCTTGGGCGATAAAGGTTTCGATAACGGATCGGGCGTTTGCCAGCGAGGCGCGGGCGTTTTTCTTTTGGGTGGAATATTCGATGCGCAGCGGGCCGGCCTGCGAAGCCGGTTCGAGTATGCTGTACACGCCGTAGGTATAGCCTTTTTCGTCCCGCAGTTTTTTCATCAGGCGGCTGTCGAAGCCGCCGCCGCCCAAAATGTAGTTACCGGCAACCAAAGCATAATAGTCGGGGTCGTTGCGTTGAATCAGCGGCATACCGAGAACAATATGCGCCTGCTCGCCGGCAAACGGCATTTCACTGGTTCGGGCTTGAGGTTTATCCACAGGTGCAATGCGGCTGTCGGTTTGGGTGGTGTCGGGTAAACCGTCGAGAGCCGCCGCCGCCAGTTTTTCCGCCTGAATACGGGTAACGTCGCCGACAATCGCAATCACGGCATTGTTTTTCGCATAACGGCTGCGGTGGAAGGCACGAATGTCGTCCAAGCTGACTTTTTCCAGTCCGGCAACGGTGATATTGGCGCTGTTGCCGTAGGGGTGGTGCGGATAAATCAGGCGGGTAAACATACGCTCTGCGGTGAAATCGGGTGTGGTTTCCCGCTGTTTGAGGGCGGTAACGGCCTGCTGTTTGCGGCGGGCGAACACGGCTGCATCGAAGCGGGGAGCGGTCAGCGATTCGTTGAGCAGCGCCAGTGCAGCAGTGAGGTTGGTGCTTTGGCTCAGGCTGCGCAGGGAAACGGTGGCGGTTTCCTGTCCGCTGCTGCTGGCGATGTCGGCGGCGATGTCGTTGCTGCGCCGGTTAAAGGCTTCTTCGTCTAAACTTTTCGTACCGTCCGTGAGCAGGGCGGCGGTAAATTCGGCGGTTTGGGTGCTGCTGTCGGGGTTGAACACGCTTCCGGCACCTTTGAAGCTGATTTCTACATCGACAATCGGGTTTTCATGGCGTTCGACCAGCAGCACCTGCGTGCCTTGCGGCGTGTGCCAGCGTTGGATGTTGATGTCGGCAAAAGCGGCGGCGGGCAGCAGGGCGGCAGCGAGGATGAAAGATTTGATGGACATGGTGTTTTTCCGTAAAACTGGGTTGGCAAGGCCGTCTGAAAATTATTGTCTGGCAGGGAAAACGATAACGGTGCTTGAGCGGCGTTCGGTTAGCAGTTTTGCCGCCTGCTGCACATCATCGGTGCTGACTTGTTGCAGACGGCGGCGGATTTCAGCTTCATCGGTGTAGCTGAAGCCCCGTATTTCCAAACGCCCCATCATGTCCGCCTGTGCCGACATTTCGTCTTTTTCATACACTTCGGCGGCGGCGCTCCACGCTTTCACCCGCTTGAGTTCGTCTTCGCTCACGCCGTGTTCGGCAATATCCCGAATTTCGGCACGCAGGGCATTGAGGGCGGCCTGCGGACTCACGTTTTCAGACGGCATGGCGGTGATGCTGAACAGCGGCATTTCCCGACTGAGCATATCGTAAGACGTGTCGGCGCTGAGCAGCATTTGTTTGCCCCGCACCAAACGGCTGTCGAGGCGGCTGGAAGAGTGTCCGGCGAGAATGTCGGACAATACGTCCAACGCATAAGGCAGCCGCTCGCTGGTCTGCTTTAAGGCGGGAACCCGGAACGAGAGCGCCACCAGCGGCCGGTGGGTTACGGCAGATTCGGTTTCGGCATACGCCGGCGCACGCTCGGCAGGTTCGGCGGCCAGATGATTGCGTTTGGGCAGCGGCTTGGCGGGAATGTTGCCGAACAGATTTTCCACCGTTTGCAGCGTGGCTCGGGCATCGACATCGCCGACAATCACCAACACGGCATTGTTCGGCGCATAAAACTGTTTGTACCACGAGCGCAAATCAGCGGCTTTGAGCGTGTGCAAATCCTGCATATAGCCGATTACCGAGGCACGCATGGCGGGCAGGGTAAAGCTGCTCAAAAACACTTGTTCCCACATTTTTCCGGCCGCCGAGTCTTCGGTTCGCTGACGGCGTTCCTCCCGAATCACGTTCATTTCATTGAGAAAATCCCGATTGCTGAAATTCAGGTTGCGCATACGGTCGGCCTCAAGTTTGAGGACTTCCGGCAGATTGGCGGCAGCAATATGTTCGTAATACACCGTTTCGCTGCGGTCGGTGTAGGCATTGTTCTGTCCGCCCAAAGCCGCCACCCGACGGCTGAATTCGCCTGACGGCACCGACGGCGTTCCCTTAAACATCATGTGTTCCAAAGCATGGCTCAAGCCGCTTTTGCCGGTCTGCTCGTCTATGCTTCCGACTTTGTACCACAGCTGCGACACCGCCACCGGTGCGCGGCGGTCTTCTTTCACGATGACTTTCAAACCGTTGGACAGAGTTTGCGACAGCGTCTGCGCCCAAACCGGCTGGGCGAGCAGACACAAAACAGGAATCAGAAATTTGGCATACATACAATCGTTCCATGCAGATAAGTTGCCCCATCATATAGCGAAACCGCCGTTTTTGCCATGCCGTCTGAAAAACAGAACATCACAAAAACACAGATTTTCAGACGGCCTCGAAAACCGCCTGCTTTAGCGCCGCCGCCGAATATCCGATATAATAGGCAGATTATTGACCGACAACGATTCAAGGACTGGGAACATGGCCTTTTTAAAACTGACCGAACAAAACGTAGCGGGCAAAACCGTATTGATCCGTGCCGATATGAACGTGCCGTTTAAAGACGGCAGCATCAGCGACGACACCCGTATCCGTGCCTCGCTGGCATCCATCCGCTACTGTCTGGACAACGGCGCAGCCGTGATTGTAATGACCCATCTGGGCCGCCCGACCGAAGGCGAATTCCGTCCCGAAGACGACGTTGCACCGGTTGCCGCCCATCTGGGCAGCCTGTTGGGCAAAGAAGTCAAAGTATTGAACGACTGGCGGGAAAACCGCCCCGCATTGCAGGCGGGCGACGTGGTGATGTTGCAAAACGTGCGCATCAACAAAGGCGAAAAGAAAAACGATTTGGAACTGGGCAAAGCCTATGCCGCCTTGTGCGACATCTTCGTCAATGATGCCTTCGGCACCGCCCACCGCGCGCAAGCATCCACCGAAGCCGTGGCGCAGGCCGCCCCCGTTGCCTGCGCCGGCGTATTGTTGGCGGCCGAGTTGGACGCTTTGGGCAAAGCCCTGAAAGAACCCGCCCGCCCGATGGTGGCGATTGTCGCCGGCAGCAAAGTATCGACCAAATTAACCATTTTGGAATCGCTTGCCGATAAAGTCGATCAGCTGATTGTCGGCGGCGGCATTGCCAACACCTTTTTGCTCGCCGAGGGCAGAGCCATCGGCAAATCACTGGCAGAAGCCGATTTGGTGGGCGAGTCGGAAAAAATCATGGCAAAAATGGCCGCCAAAGGCGGCTCGGTGCCGTTGCCGAGCGATGTCGTAACCGCCAAAGAATTTGCCGAAAACGCCGCCGCCGAACACAAAGCGATTACCGAAGTGGCCGACGACGATATGATTTTGGACATCGGCAGCCAATCCGCCGCAGCCTTGGCCGAAATCCTGAAAAATGCCGGTACGGTGGTGTGGAACGGTCCGGTCGGCGTATTCGAATTCGACCAATTTGCCGGCGGCACCAAAGCACTGGCCGAAGCCATCGCCCAAAGCCAAGCCTTTTCCATTGCCGGCGGCGGCGACACCTTGGCGGCGATTGCCAAATTCGGCGTAACCGACCAAATCAGCTACATCTCCACCGGTGGCGGCGCATTCTTGGAGTTTTTGGAAGGCAAGCAACTCCCCGCCGTTGCCGTATTGGAAAAACGGGCCGCTTAAACGCCGCACAAGGCCGTCTGAAAACAGGCAAAACGCCTTTTCAGACGGCATCAAGCCCTATTCTGAAGAAATTGGAAACAGCCAAGAAATACTGCAAACGGATCATACCGTGCATTCTGCAATCTAACCTCGTTCCGCCGACGGAGCAGGGGAGGGGAAAGGCAGTGTTTTTTGCTTATTCCGCTATAAAAAACCGCAATTCAAATAAGGAACACAAATGCTCACGACCGAACAAGTCAAAGCCCTGATTGAGGGCGTAACCCCTTGCGAACATGTTGAAGTGGAGGGCGACGGCCACCACTTTTTCGCCGTTATCGTTTCCCCTTCTTTTGAAGGCAAAGCCCGCTTGGCACGCCACCGCCTGATTAAAGACGGCCTGAAAAGCCATCTCGAAAGCAACGAACTGCACGCCCTGTCGATTTCCGTTGCCGCTACTCCCGCCGAATGGGCGGCTAAACAGGCATAAAGTTTGGTGAGGCCGTCTGAAAATCGCAGATTTCGCTAAAATGAGCAAATCGGGTTTCTGCAAAGCAACCGCAGGTTTCGCAAAAACGAGTGTGAAGCAGCAACCGATTAAGTGATTTAGAGACCGTTTACCATCTGTTCCCCGTCCCGCCTAGCGGGAAGGGGTTAGGGGAAAGGTGGTTTTCTGATTTATCATAAAATCAATGGATTGACTGTTCAGAAAATCGCTTCGTTCATTTTAGCGAAATCTGCGATTTTCAGACGGCCTGTTTATACAGAACAACGTGTACCACGCCGACCGCCGCCGAAAACCGTTTTTCCAATGGCTCGAATATGAATCTCTATCCGTGGCTGAAACTGGCCCATCTGTTTTTTATCATTTCATGGTTTGCCGGACTGTTTTATCTCCCTCGAATTTACGTCAATCTGGCGCAAACCGATCCTGAAACCGAACCCGCCGCCTACCACCGCCTGCTCGGCATGGCGGAGCGGCTGTATAAATTTATGTCGCCGTGGGGCTGGGGTGCCGTGGTCTGCGGCGCAGCGATTCCGTTTGTTACCGGCTGGTGGGGAAACGGCTGGGTACATGTCAAACTCACCATCGGGCTGGCGCTCTTGGGCTACCAGTTTTACTGCGGCCGCCTGCTGCAAGCATTTATCCGCCAACGCAACACCCGTTCGCACAAATGGTATCGGGTGTTTAACGAAATCCCCGTGCTGCTGATGATGGCGGCGCTGTATCTGGTGATGTTCAAACCGTTTTAAAGGCACGCTATGACCATTGAAATCGAACGCCGCTTTTTGCTGAAAAACGACGGCTGGCGGCAAACCGCTTCTGCTCCGCAACGCCTGCAGCAGGGCTATCTGAGCGTGGAAAAAGAACGCACCATCCGAGTCCGCATCATAGACGACAAAGCATGGCTGACGCTCAAAGGCTATATTTCCGATGTCAGCCGCAGCGAGTTTGAATACGAAATCCCCGCTGCCCACGCCCGAATCATGATGGATACCATGTGTCCGTTTAAAATGGAGAAAAACCGCTATCGGGTGGACTTTGGCGGTTTCGTGTTTGAAATCGACGAATATTTCGGCGACAACGCCCCGCTGATGGTTGCCGAAATCGAATTGCCGGCCGAAGACACCGAGTTTCCCCGTCCCGACTGGCTGGGCGAAGAAATCACCGCCGATGGCAAATTCACCAATGCGTATTTGAGCAAACACCCTTATTCGACTTGGTAAACGACAAAACAAAGCCGTCTGAAAATTCAATTTTCAGACGGCTTTAGCTTGAATATTTCAAAAATATTTCAAATTCTTACGCAGAAACCCGCTCGATTTTGGCACCGACGCCGCTGAGTTTCTTCTCAAAATGTTCGTAACCCCGATCCAAGTGATACAGGCGTTCGACAGTGGTTTCGCCCGAAGCCACCAAACCGGCAATCACCAAACAGGCAGAGGCGCGCAAATCCGTGGCCATCACGGTTGCGCCCGAAAGCTGTTCCACGCCCTGAACAAACGCAGTGTTGCCCTCGGTGGTAATGTTCGCACCCATGCGGTTGAGTTCGGGAACGTGCATAAAGCGGTTTTCAAAAATGGTTTCCACCACACGGCAGCTACCCTCGGCAACCGCATTCATCGCCATAAACTGCGCCTGCATATCGGTCGGGAAACCCGGATGCACGACAGTGCGGATATCCACCGCTTTCGGCCGCTGCTGCATATCGATGGCAATCCAGTCGTCGCCCGCCTCAACCACCGCACCGGCTTCAACCAGCTTGTCCAACACCACTTCCATCGTTTTCGGCGCAGCATTGCGCAGCACCACTTTGCCGCCGGTCATCGCCACGGCGCAGAGGAACGTACCCGCCTCAATGCGGTCGGGAACCACGCTGTGTTCGCAGCCGTGCAGCTCTTTCACGCCCTCGACCGTCATGGTCGAAGTGCCGATACCGCTGATTTTCGCCCCCATTTTCACCAGACATTCCGCCAAATCGACCACTTCCGGCTCGATGGCGCAGTTTTCCAAGACCGTCGTTCCTTCCGCCAGCGTCGCCGCCATCAGCAGGTTTTCCGTGCCGCCGACCGTTACCACGTCCATCACCACCCGAGCGCCTTTCAGACGGCCTTTGGCTTTAACGTAACCGTGTTCGATGACGATTTCCGCGCCCATGGTTTCCAAGCCCTTCAAGTGCTGATCGACCGGACGCGAACCGATGGCGCAGCCGCCCGGCAAGCTCACCTGCGCCTCGCCGAAACGTGCCAGCGTCGGGCCCAACACCAAAATCGAAGCCCGCATGGTGCTGACCAATTCATACGGCGCACAAGTATTATTGACCGTACCGCCGTTGATTTCAAATTCACTGATATTGTCGGTCAGCACCCGAGCGCCCATACCCTGCAGCAGCTTTTGCGTGGTTTTGACATCGGCGAGCATCGGCACATTTTTCAGCCGCAGCGTTCCCGAGGTCAGCAAACCGGCGCACATCAGCGGCAGAGCGGCATTTTTAGCACCCGATACAGTAATTTCACCGTTTAACGGGCCGTTGGCAGAGATTTTGAGTTTGTCCACAGTTATTCTTTCATCAGCCGGTGCAGCCGCAGCGGTGCACTCGGAAAAGGTTTACAGATGGGCAAATTATAAGGGATTTTGCAGCGGCAATACAGAGGAAAAGACGAAAGGCCGTCTGAAAATCGGGTTTTAGCGAAACCTTCGGTTTTCAGACGGCCTGTCGTCAACCTGTGTTTATTTTAGAAAGTCAGCCGAGCGCCGATGCGGATATTGCGACCGGGCTGCGGGGCAAGGTGTTTCAAAATAGCGTTGTGCGGCCGGATTTCGGCATTGCCCAAGTTGCGGGCATCAAGGAAATATTCGGCGCTGCTGTTTTGACTGAGTTTGTGGCTGCGGCTCAGGTAGAAATCCCAAACATTGTAGCCGCCGAAGCTGATTTCGGGGTTGATGTTGCGGCCGAGTCGTTTCTGTGCTTGGTAGCGGGTCAGGCTGAGAGCGGCTTGCCATTGGTTTTTCTGCCAGTTGAGGCCGACACCGTAGCGTGAAGTCGGCATGTTCGGCATATAAGCACCGTCGTGTTTGTAGCGCAGATATTGCTTCCATGCTTCGGCATCGGTCGGGTCGGCTGACTGCGGTTGGCTGATCGGGCTGTTTTTGACTAAGTCGGCAAAAATTCGGGTTTCCCAGTCGCCCAGTCGGCTGTTTTGCCACAGATATTTCCATTCCAATTCCAAACCGTTGATTTTGGTTCCGCTTTGCCGCCATTCTTTGACAGGCATGTTGTCTCTGACAATACCGGTATGGCCGAGATAGAGATAATTGTTAAACTTGGTTTGGTAGTAGGCGGCGTGGAAGCGGTGGTTGTGCCAATCGACATCGCCGCCGAATTCCCATGTAGCCGCCTGTTCGGGCGACAGACGAGGGTCGCCTTGTTCGTTGGTTAAAATGGCGAAATGGCGGTTGCTGGCAAAAATCTCGTTCACTTCAGGCGCACGTTCGGAGCGGCTGTAACGGGTGTTCAACCGCAGCGGTTGCCATGGTTGCCAAGTCAGAGCGGCTTGTCCGCTGTGCAATGTGTAGCGGCGGTCTTTCATGTCGTGGATATAGCCTTCGTTCAGCCCCCGGCCGATGGTATAGCCGGTTAAATCGGTTTGGTGGCGTACTTTGCCGAAGCGCCAGCCCAATTCGCCTTCAAGCTGTTTCCATTTCAAACGTTCTACAGCAAATACAGCATGTTCGTGGGTATCCGAATCAGGTATAAAGCGATCATTACCCTTGCCGTTGATATGGCGGCGGCGGGCATCAATGCCGAGCGTGCCGCGCCAAAAGGAAGCCGGACGGTGGTTGAGTTCCAAGCGTACTTGGCGGGTACTACTGTTGAGGCTGTTGGCAAAATGGTCGCCCAAATATTCGGCGTTGTCGGTATCGGTATAGGCAGATTGGACTTTGACGTTTTCCAGCCATGAAACAGCAGGGCGGTAAAGCCCTTCGGCAATCCAGCGGGTTTGGTCAGCCTGGATATTGATCGGTGCCAAGTCCTGACGGGTGTTGCTGGCAAGATAGGCAAAGCCGGGTACGCCGTAATCAAACAGATGGCGGCTCACGCCCACGCCGAGATGTCCTTTATCGGCAATATAGCTCACACCCGCCGATACGCTTTGGTTGTGGGCGTGGCTGTTGGTCAGTTTGCCTTTCGGATTGGGTGAAATATCCTCAATGCCGGTTAATTGGTAAGATTTTTCATGTGTTTCACCGGCACGGTATAAAGGATTGTCAGCATAGCCGTAATAGCGGGTTTTTTTATAAATATCTTGTACGCTGTCGATATAGCCGTCGTCCAGCCACTGCTTCAGCCATGCTTCGCCGTCGCTTTCCAGATAGCGTCCGTGTACATAAGGAAAATATGCCCGATTAAGCACCGATTCGCTGCGGACATTGACTTGGCAAGACTGCGCCAAAGTCGAATCAACACCGCCGGTTTGTGGGTTAAACAGGCTATCTGCATCATGGCACACCGCCGCTTTGCTGTTGCCCGGAATTTTATATTCCGAAATTTTGCTGTTGCTGCCGTCCAAATGCCATGCGAAATTGCCTGCTTTGCCGTCTAATCGGAATACCTCCAGTGTCGGCGTATTGTAGCCGCCGCTGACTTCGAGTTTGCCCGCAATCGGTTTGTCAGGCAGCGTATCCGTAATCAGATTGGTATGCACATCGACCGCTCCTCCAACAGCCGATCCCCCGTAAAGCACCGCTGCCGAAGATTTGCGCACGGTAATTTTGTCGGCCAGAAACGGATTGACTGCAGTCGGCAGGTTGCCGCTGATAGAGGCAATATCGGATACGGCCAAACCGTTTTCGCTGATATAGACCCGAGGTCCGCTCAAGCTGCGGATTTGTGGCAAACCGTTGTTGGTGCCGAAACTGTTGTTCTGCACGCCGCTGATCTGTTCCAAAGTTTGGCCCAGCGAAACCGAACGTCTGCGTTTCAAATCACTGGAAAGTAAATCGTCTTCGTCATACAGTGTTTCCCGCCCGCCCAAAAGCTGTTCCGCATTCAAATCACGGCGTTTGCCCTGCACATGAACGGTTGTCAAATCATGTTCTTGTGCTGAAGCAACCTCATCTTGAGCTGCTGCGGAAACAGAAAACGCTGCTAAAACCGATACACTCAAGGCCGTCTGAAAAAAATGATGGGGGATGATATTCATGATGTAAAGAATATTTAAAGTTAGTAATGTTATATTATAACATATAAGTCAAGTACGAACATTCAATTGGCGTGAAGGGTGTTTGCTTGCATCTGAGAAACCTCATTTTTAGACGGCATCAATATGAAATTCACAGAAAATGTGCATACACCTGCATGCATGTGTCCATTGATATCGTGAATTCACTTTAAAAGTATTACAGCATTGGCTCGCCTAGCCGTACTACCTGTACTGTCTGCGGCTCGCCGCCTTGTACTACTTTTAAAGTGGATCCACTATAACGCCACAAATCCCACAAAAACAAGGCCGTCTGAAAATACTGAATGCTGTTTTTCAGACGGCCTTGTTCGATTGTGGCTTCAATTCAAAAATATTAAGGGCGGTATTCCGGTGCGATGCCGTTGGGCAGCAGTTGCCACACGTAGCCGGTGGTTTTCTGTTTGCCGGCGATGTTGCCGGCTTCGTCGCCGTAGCCCCAGAAGTAGTCCACACGCACTGCGCCTTTGATGGCGCTTCCGGTGTCTTGCGCCATAATCAGGCGGTTGAGGGCGTGTTTGGTAATCGGGTGGGCGGTGGCGACAAACAGCGGCGCGCCCAGCGTGATGTAGTGGCGGTCGATGGCACCGGCGTATTCGCTCATCAGCGGTGTGCCGAGTGCGCCGATGGCGCCGTTGGCGTTATCCAGTTTGCGGAAAAAGACATAGCTCGGGTTTTGGCCCAAGATTTCGGCGAGTCGGTGCGGGTTTTGCTGCATATAGGCTTTGATGCCCTGCATGGTAGTTTGGCCCAGCGTCAGATAACCCTTGTCCGCCATGTAGCGGCCGATGGAAACGAACGGGTGTTCGTTTTTGTCGGCGTAGCCCAAGGCGATTTTTTCGCCGCTCGGGGTTTGCAGCGTGCCTGAGCCTTGGATGTGCATGAAAAAGAGTTCGACCGGATCGTCGGCATAACCCAATATCGGGGCTTTGCCGTTGAGTGCGCCGCCGTTGATGTGGGCGCGCGGGTGGTAGGGAACGAATCGGTTGCCGGCAAAACGGCCTTTGAGGGCGGTGGTGCGGTTGGTAATCGGGAACTCGGCGAGGTTGGCGGTGTAGTTGCCGTTGCGGTCAATCACGCCGCTGTTGGCACCGGTTTGGCGGACGGTAACGCTGCTGCGGCTGCTGCGCAAATTGGCGGGCAGGGGTACGGAAACGAAATCGTAGGGAATGCCGTAAATCGGGAAACGGGCTTTGGCGGTCTGTTTGGTGTCGCCGTGCAATACGGGAACGTAATAGCCTGTTACCGTGCCGGCCGGCGAGCCGTTGCCGCTGACTTGCCACGGGGTGAAGTAGCGTTCGAAAAAGGCTTGCGCCTGTGCCTGAGTCGGCGGCGTTTGTGCGGCTTGGGCGCAGACATCTTGCCAGCCTTGGCGGTTTTTCAACTTGTCGCAGCCGAGTTTGAAGGATTGCAGGCTTTGGGTGAACTGCTGGTGTTGCCAATGCGGCAGGTCGCCGTGGCGGACGGCGGTATAGACTGCGCCGCCGCCGGAAATAGTCGTGCCTAAAGCGTGCGGCGTGCCGGTCGGACGGTCGGGTCCTCTGACAAAATCAGGCGTGGTTTTGATGCCGCTCTGGCAGGCGGCGAGCAGGGCGAGCGTACCCGCAGCGAGGGTGCGGAAAATGTTTTTGATCATGGTATTTTGCATGGTGGGTTGAATGCCGTCTGAAAACGGGCAAAGCGGGTTTTGCCAAAACAGGGTCGGGTTTCAGACGGCATGGTTGTTCGGTAAGGCTGCGGGCATTCTAGCATAGAACGGCCGCAGTGTTGCAGACGGCAAAGGCCGTCTGAAAATCGGGTAAAACAGTTTCTGTGAAGCTGAAGACCGCAAATTCACCAAACTGGGAAAAATATCGGGTATCCACTTAAAAAGAGAACGGGCGCAGGCTGGGTTGTAACCCGGCATGATTGAAAATACTTTTAAAATATAAGGTCTTGTTGGGTTACGCTCGTGCTTCGCTAATCGCAACCTATAGCCGGTTTTGTATGAAATATATAGCGGAATAACCAGAAAAATGTGAAAACTCAACGAGCCACCCTTCCCCTTATATATTTCACTCCGTTAAGGGAGTGTAAATTTATCAGATAAGCCCTTGACAAGTTTAATTAACCGACTTTCAAGGGGTCTGAAATGTCAACAATTAACCGTGTTTCTACATATGCTGATGATGTCATCATGCAACCGTTGCCACTACGGGCTGAATGTGCGCAGCGCATTCAGCTTCCTTGTCTAAATAGTAACAACTGCATTGAGGGTAGCAACAACTCTTCAAATACTGCCAAAACCTTACCAATCGGCTATGAAAAATTTCTACCTAATGAAATGAAAGCTGATTTCAACCAGTTTTCTACTTCCCACAGAAAATCATCGGCTGCTTTAGAAATGAATGTCCGGCAATTTATTGAGGCATTCGGAATTAATCATGTCGGTTTTTTAACGCTGACTTTCGCCGATGATGTCCAAGATGTCAAAGAGGCTTCCCGTAGATTTCACAGTTTGCGGACGAATTTTTTAAGCAAACATTTCAAGCATTACGTTTGTGTATACGAACGCATGAAAAGCGGTCGTATACATTTTCACCTTATCGTCAATACACGTGAAAACATCCGCCGAGGTTTGAATTTCAGACAAATACAGGCCCGCAATTATACCAGTGCCAATAAAGCACTGCGACAATTATGGGCTTTGCTTCGTGAAAATATGGGCAAGTATGGTTTCGGGCGTTCTGAATTGCTACCGGTTAAGACCAACAGCAAAGGTTTGGCGAAATACGTCAGCAAATATATTAAAAAACACATTAACAGCCGTCTTCCCGAAGATAAAGGTTACAGGCTGATTCGCACTACGATTGATAAACAGAGTTTATGGAAAATTGCCAACAGTAATTTTTCATTTGTCAGTGCTGGTTCCCGACTGTGGCGGGAACAGCTTCAGAAATGGATTATTTGCATTGAACCGTATCTTAAACAATATGCCAGACAGGAGTTTGCCCGTGAATTAAAGCCGATTACCGAAGAAAACTACAGCCAGATTTTAAGCAGCCTAATTAGCCCCAAATGGGCATTTTATAACCGGGAAACCATTTTAAATATGTAAGGAATCCATCATGAGCGAACCCCAAAAGAAACAGGGATTTTTTGTTGTTGCTGCATTTGACCGCATGATTGTACGGGAACGTAAAAACGAAGACGGCAGCTATACCAAAACCCATTATGTCGGTTTGATTGTACGTACAGAAGAGGGCACACGTCTGTGTCAGGTACGCACCAAGCAGCCTGAAAAATACAGCCATTACAAACTGAATGATATTGTCAATATGGAAGTATTTCCACGGGCATTTAAAGACAATATCTATTATTCGGACGAGACATAATCAGAATTCACGGTTCGGGCTGCGCCGTGATGACCCCAATCAGCAGCCCACATTTTTTTGAAGGAGAAAATTATGAATATCCGAAACTTGAAACACAAAGCGAAATACGCTTTGGCAGTTGCTGCTGTCAGCGTTTTATCCGCTCCGGCAATGGCTGATGACTTGCTGACAACCGCCACGACTGAATTAGGCGGCTTGAAGGCAGGTATTTTGGCTTTTGGCGGTATCGTAATCGGTATTGCTATTGCATTGGCAACCATCCGTGTTGCTAAACGTGGCATTAATCAAGCCTAAGATAGGATATCGTCATGGGTTATCAAGTCGGCCGAATCTGTTATGAAACAAAAGAAGAGGCAACCAACGTCTTGATGACCCAAGTTGTACCGACGATAGACAAAGACGGGGTATTGCACCACCCCGTCTTTAACGGCACAAACTGGATATTTCATGAACAAGTCATACAGCCGTCCTTCCCAGAGTGTGAATTTGGTGCGTATGCCCAAGCAGGTAGAGAGATAGGCGGTTATATGGTTATGGCATTTGTTGCTCTGTTGATTGTTGTTATTTCGGTAAAAGCCATATCGTTGATAAGCGAAAGAGATGAGGAATGATACCCGAAGCAGAGTTCTTTGTTGGTATGTTGCCGAATGTATTGATAGCACTGTGCCTGTATGTATTGGCAGCAAAATGGTCTTAAGTATGCCAAGCTGATAGAATTCCTATTTTCAAGAACGTGATAGAAATAGGGGTTTGAAATGGTTATTACTGTTTTTAATATCATTTACATTTTACTGATTGGCTTACATCATTTTGGTATGTTGTATTTAGTAACGCCTTTTCGTATCTTTTTAGATATTTTATTTCTTCTTTTGAATGTTGTTTATTTTTTGCATAAAAGAATTGTAAAAAAGAGAAATCAACCAAAAGATGGTTTATTTACTGAAACAATACCACCTAACAAACCCTTATCCCCTAATTCAGAAGCCAAAAAATTTATGGCAGACTTAAATAAACTTAGAGAACAAAAAGGGGAACCTATAAAGATGAGAAAATGAGAAATTTATTTTTACTGATTGTACTTATTTTGTTCAGTCCATTTATTTGGGCTGATGAATTACATGTTTCAAAAAAGGGGAATGTTACCTACGTACGTCAAGCTACATCTCATTGGGATTCAAAGCCTTGGACAAAAACGGCAATTTCTGACAATCAGTATAGAAAGTTTCAAACACAGGCTTTAAAAACCCGATATGAATCAGCTCTTTCTAAAAAGACAGTCGAAACAACCGTTACAGCTACGGTTTCCCGTTCTGCTGTATTGAGTGGTGGTTTGTCAGTTGTTAAAAAAGGGGCAAGAATAGGATTAAAAGCAGTCCCGTTCGTTGGTGCAGCTTCTCTTGCTTATGATGCATATACCCTCTATCAAGCGTACAAAGATGTTAAAAATGACATCGAAGCGGCAGGTTATATATATGATGAATCTGCTGATGAATTCTATAAAAAAATGGGGGCCCGTAACTGTATTTGGGAACGTTACAGACGACCCAGCGGGTATGAAGACACAGTAGATGTAGACTGCTATCCGGTTTCTCCTGAAGTTATTGCGGAAATACGCAAAGGTGGTGAAGCTGGGGCAAAAGCAAAAGCCCAAATGGAAGAAGAAATGCGCAGTTTGGCAGAACCTTATATTTCTAAAAAATTTGCAAAACTAATAGCAAAAGGAGATAAAGGCTATGGCCCTGGCAGACCATACAGTTCATATAAGTTAGACAAATGTGAATGGAGTTTTAACGGAGGAAGTTGTTCTGTCAGATATGAAAATGATGTCCGTTGGCCGGTATTATTTACCCTTTATATGAAACCCACCAAAGAAGTCTTAGATTCCTCCAAATTCCAAGAAATCGCCACAGCAGCAATCGATAGAAACCCTACCCCGTTTATCGAAGCCCAAAACCGCCCCGGTTATCAGGAAAGTGTTTCCGTTGCCCCTAATACTTCCGTAGAAGTGGAGACCGAAGAAAACGGGCAGACACAGCAAGTCGTCATTACTTTCAGCCAAGACTCTCAAGGCCGTACCATATCCACCGTATCAGTCAATGGGCAAAGTGTCAGTGTAAGCAGCGGTAATCAGAGCGGAACCAGTCAGCCTGTCAATAACCAACCCGTTCACAGTCATCCCAATAGTACCGAATCAGAAAGTCGACGAAACAATCAAAGCAATGCGGCCGGAAAAGATGGTACTGATGGCAAAGATGGATTGGACGGAAAAGACGGAGTTGATGGTAAAGACGGTAAAGATGCTTCATTACTTTGCGAAGCCTTTCCCAATATATCTGCCTGTCAAGAATTGGGCAATGTTGAAGAACGGGATATCGAAATACCCGAACAGCAAGTCAGGCTGGAACTCAATCCGATAGACAGATTCAATCAATCGGCTGCCTGCCCCAGCCCTAAAACTTTCGAACTGGGTTTACTCGGCAGTTTTGAAGTTTCCTACGAAGTCCCTTGTCAAGTAGCCACATTACTCAGGCCCATATTGATATTAATCACAATATTAAGTTGCGGTGGATTTGTTTATTCTGCAATTAAGGAGTTGTAAATGTGGGCTAAATTATTGACAGGTGTATTAACCACCGTTGCCGGCAAAATCTTTACCGCATTAGGTATGTCGTTTATTTCCTATGTCGGTATCAATGAAATTCAAGATATGTTGATGAATGCTGTATCCGAGCAGTTGGGCGGACTGTCCCAAGATGCTTTGCAGATTGCCTATATTGCGGGAGTTGGTGTCTGTTTGAACTGGATATTCGGCACATTTGCTTTTATTACTTCCTTAAAAACCCTATCCAAACTATCTGCTACGATGGTAAAAAAATAGAGAGAAACCATGCTTTATCTGATTACAGGCGTACCCGGTTCGGGTAAAACCCTGAAAATGATTTCAGACCTAATGAACCGTAAAGATTTACAGAACCGGCCGCTTTATTTGGACGGCATTCCCGAAGTAAAAGGCGACATCATTCCTAATCAACCTATACCTGAAGGCGAATCTATGCAGACATGGCATAAATGGGCGCCAACAGGTGCTATTCTTGTCATAGACGAATGCCAGCGGGTATTTCGTCCCAGACCCAGCGGTTCAAAAGTTCCTGATTACGTTGCCGAACTGGAAACCCACCGCCATAAAGGCATTGATATTTTTTTGCTGACACAGCATCCTCGTTTGATAGACATCAATGTCAGAAGCCTTATAGGCCATCATTGCCATATCGGCAAAACAAACTTAGGCGTACGCCGCATGATTGAATGGGAACGCTTCGGAGACCCACAAAGCAAAACTGATGTTCAAAATGCTGTTAAAAGCGTATACACCTTAGATAAAAATGCCTTCGGTGTGTATAAATCCGCCGAAGAACACACCAAAATAAAAGTTAAACGGAGTAAAGCCATCTATATTTTGCCTGTAGCCATACTGGTTGTACTGATTGGCTGCTTTTATGTTTATAAATCATGGAAAACCATAGAAAAACCAACCAACACCGCTAAAAAAATTGAAGCGCAAGCTTCAAGCCCCGAAGCGGTCGGGGCGGTGGCTGCTCCGGCAGCAAACGACACGAACGCATCGGGGCAATACCCACCCCAAGAAAACAGCCTGCAAGCACCCCAAACCGAAGCATCTAAGCCCTATTTAAGCAAAGCAGATTACGAACCGAGAATACAGGGGCAACCCCATACCGCCCCAATATACGACAACATGAACAAAGCCGTAAAAACCATGCCCTATCCTGTAGCCTGTGTTCAAAACGGAAACAAATGTACCTGTTATACCGACCAAGCAACACCCATACAGGGATTCGATAAAAAACAGTGTTTGGACTTCGTCAAAAACGGAATTTACAATCCCTATTTGGATATTGCACAACAACTGTCGGAAAACAGTAACCGACAAATACCGGTAACACCTGTCGAACTTGAACCCGAAGTTTATGTATTAGGTAGTGAAAATCCTCAATCATCCGAATAATTCAAAAAACCAATCTTGCCCGTAACATTTACAGCAACCTATGCCAAGTCAAGGGGAGGATGTCCAAAAAGATTTGTAAAGACAGTTTTATCGTCTTTACAAATCTTTTTGGATACCCCTTGACGCTCCAGCCTAAAATACGCTCAAAGCAAGGTTGGGGGAGCGTTTTATTCCCCCAACCTCTGCCACATGGCGAATGTCGCCGAAGGCAAAACCTTTAAAGTTTCAAGCCCTGAATATAAACAGGTATATTGAGGGCTTGGTATTTGACGAAATACCCGGCAAAGCCTGCGACTTCGCCCATTTCCCTTAAGAATCAATCTTGCGGGTTAGAAAGAAGCGCAGGCTTTCGTACATCTCAAGTTTGAACACTATCCGGGGCAGACAGCCCGCATCCATAAGGTAAAACAATGTACTACTTAGGAATAGATATTTCGAAACACACCATAGACTGCTGTCTGATTTCAGACGGCTGTTATTACGAAAAACAATTCAGCAATACCGAAAAAGGCTTTCAAAACCTAGAACAGTGGCTTGTCGGACACCATGCCACCGAAAACCTCCATTGTTGCTGCGAAGCCACCGGAATCTATTATGAAAAACTGGCCGAATACCTCTACTGCCGCTACATTATCAGCGTAGAAAACCCAAGAAAAATCAAAGGTTATGCACAATCCAAACTCCAACGGACCAAAAACGACAAACAAGATGCCAAACTTATAGCAGAATACTGCCGGACAAACAAACCGAAGCACTGGCAGCCACCAACACCTGAACAAAAACAATTACAGGAACTGACCCGCTATTTAACATACCTGAAACAACGGCGTGCAGCAGAACAGACCAAATGCCACCAATCCCCTGACTACATCATCAAACATATACAGGAAACACTCATCCATCTGAACCATCAAATCCGCACCGTTAACCAACAGCTTCAAGAATTTTATAAAACCCATCCCGAATACGACACCCAACGCAGACAGCTTCAAAGCATCACAGGAATAGGAGAACAGTCCAGCGCAACCCTCCTATCCGCATACAAACGCCATCAATTTACCAACTCAAAACAATTTACCGCCTATTTCGGTCTTGACCCGAAACAGCACCAATCAGGAAGCAGCATTAAAGGCAAAAGCAGAATATCCAAAATAGGTAGTGCAGCACTCAGAAAAAACCTGTATATGCCCGCCTTAGTAGCCTACCGCTGCAACGCCTTTCCCCAACTTACAGCCCGTTTGAGAGCCAAAGGAAAGCCGCCCAAACTGATAATTACCGCCATTATGCGTAAATTGGCTGTTATCGCATTTACCTTGTTAAAAAACGGCGAAACATTCGATAAAACCCGATACCAATAAACACAACCGTCTAAAAACAGCACCCTGAAAAAATCAGGGTGCTGCCTATGCTTTCTATTAAGAAATGTAAAATTTATTGACGTAGCAATACACTATCTAACCCCTTCCCGCCAGCGGGACGGGGAGCTGTGTAGCGTGCTTGCCTAAGCAGGCACGTGTTCTTTAAATTCTACATGAATGCCGTCTGAAAATGAGCAAAGCGAGTTTCAGCGCAGCTAAAACCGTAGGTTTCGCCAAAACAAGGGTAACGAGTTTCAGACGGCCTTGCCGCAGGATTGATTGTTATTTTAAATGGGTAAATCCGAATTAAGAAATAAAAATAATTTGTATTTTTATTCCTACAGGCGTGTAATTCGGGTGGAGAAAATAAAATCGGAATAAAAAACGGAGAAAAGCGGAAGTTTCCTGCTGCGGGCAGGTTTGGTTGAAGGACGGATGAATGTTTATTGCTTTTCTGATTATGTTGCGCGAGGGCATTGAGGCAGCGCTGATTGTCGGCATTATCGCCGGTTTTTTGAAACAGGCGGGGCATTCGGAGTTGATGCCCAAAGTGTGGCTCGGCGTGGCTCTGGCTGTGTTGCTGTGTCTGGGCGCAGGCTGCGGCATTCATGCGCTGACGGGTGAAATTCCGCAAAAGCAGCAGGAGTTGGCGGTTGGCGTTATCGGGCTGGTGGCGGTGGCCATGCTGACGTATATGGTGTTTTGGATGAAAAAAGCCGCCGCTTCGATGAAGCGGCAGCTTCAGGATTCGGTGCAGTCGGCGCTGAATCGGGGCAAAGGTCAGGGCTTGGCCTTGGTCGGTATGGCGTTTCTGGCGGTGGCACGGGAAGGCTTGGAAAGCGTGTTTTTCCTGTTGGCGGTGTTTGAACAAAGCCCGACTTGGCAGATGCCGTTTGGTGCGCTTGCCGGTTTGGCGGCAGCGGCGGCGGTGGGTGCGCTGGTGTATCAGGGCGGTATGCGGCTGAATCTGGCCAAGTTTTTCCGCATGACCGGCGCATTTCTGATTGTGGTGGCGGCAGGTCTGCTGGCCGGTTCGCTGCGGGCGCTGCACGAGGCGGGCATTTGGAACAGTTTGCAGAATGTGGTGTTTGATGCTTCTTCGTTGCTGCATGAAGACAGCCCGTTGGGCGTGCTGCTCGGCGGATTTTTCGGTTATACCGACCACCCGACCGAGGGCGAAATTTGGGCATGGCTGCTGTATTGCGTGCCTGCGATGATTTGGTTTTTACACGGCACCCGGCCGGTAAAAAATATGACTGATGTGAAAGAAAGAGGATAATTTATGAAACAGTTCAATACGGTTGCTTTATCTGTTTTGCTGGCGTTTGGTTTAAGCGCCTGTCAGCCGCCCGAAGCCGAAAAAACCGCCGCTCCTGCGGCCGGCGCAGCGGCGGTAAATGAAGACGGCTCGGTGAATATCGCCGTCAATGACAACGCCTGCGAACCGATGGAACTGACCGTGCCGAGCGGCCAGACCGTGTTCAACATCAAAAACAACAGCGGCCGCAAGCTGGAATGGGAAATTCTTAAAGGCGTGATGGTGGTGGACGAACGGGAAAACATTGCCCCGAATCTTGCCGACAAAATGACCGTTACCCTGTTGCCCGGCGAATATGAAATGACCTGCGGCCTGCTGACCAACCCGCGCGGCAAACTGATTGTTACCGACAGCGGTTTTAAAGACACCGCCAACGAAGCCGATTTGGAAAAACTCGCCCAACCGCTCGCCGCCTATAAAGCCTATGTTCAGGGCGAAGTTAAAGAATTGGTTGCCAAAACCAAAGCCTTCACCGATGCCGTGAAAGCCGGTAATGCCGAACAGGCCAAAGCCCTGTTTGCCGCCACCCGCTACCATTACGAACGCATCGAGCCGATTGCCGAACTGTTCAACGAACTCGATCCGGCGATTGATGCCCGCGAAGACGATTTCAAAGACGGCCCGAAAGATGCCGCCTTCACCGGTTTCCACCGTATCGAATACGCATTATGGGTCGAGAACAACATTGATGCCGTGAAAACCGTTGCCGACAAACTGCAGCAAGACGTAGAAGCGCTGCAAAAAGAAATCGATGCCCTCAACTTCCCGCCGAGCAAAGTTGTCGGCGGTGCCGCCGAACTGATTGAAGAAGTGGCCGGCAGCAAAATCAGCGGCGAAGAAGACCGCTACAGCCACACCGATTTGAGCGATTTCCAAGCCAATATCGACGGCGCACAAAAAATCGTCGAACTCTTCCGCAGCCAAATCGCCGAGAAAAACCAAGGCCTGTTGGACAAAGTGGACGGCAACTTCAAACAAGTCAATGACGTATTGGCGAAATACAAAACCGCAGACGGTTTCGCCACTTACGACAAGCTGACCGAAGCCGACCGCAAAGCCCTGCAGGCACCGATTAACGCCTTGGCGGAAGACTTGAGCCAACTGCGCGGCACTTTGGGCTTGAATTAAAAACCGTTTTTCAGACGGCCTCCGGCAGCCATCGCCCGGCAGGCCGTCTGAAAATCGGATTTTTATAGAAACAGCCGACATTGATAGTAAATACACTGAATCATTCATACGGTTTTTAAACAGTGCGTAGCTTGGGTCGAGACCCAACATGATTTAAAACGCCTTGAAACATAAGATTTTGTCGGGTTACGCTCGTTCCTCGCTAACCATAACCTACGCCTGATTTTGTATGGAAAATTCGGTGTTTTAACTAAAGTGAATTCACGATATATCCGCTTGTTTTCAGAAGTTGAACCATACCGAATAAAGCCAACCCGCCGAGATTGCCCCAAAAAATCAATAAGGAATCCCCATGAGCCAAAACCAACCCGCCCAACCCGGAAAACGCAACCTGCTCAAAGCCGCTGCCGCCCTTGGTGCCGCAGGACTGGTCGGCGGTTGTTTTTCAGACGGCAAAAAAAGCAGCGGCAGCAGCGAAACCGAGTGCAACCGCCATTCCGAACAAAGCTACCCCTGCTACGGCAGCCATCAGGCAGGCATCACCACGCCGCATCAATTGTTCGGCATCATGTGCGCCTTCGACATCATCGGCGACAACGTCAAACAGTTGGAAAACCTGCTGCGCACCCTCACCGCCCGCATCGAATTTCTCACCCAAGGCGGCGAATACACAGACGGCAACGACAAATTACCGCCCGCCGGCAGCGGCCTGCTCGGCAAAACCTTTCTCCCCGACGGCCTGACCATTACCGTCGGTGTCGGCAGCAGCCTGTTTGACCAACGCTTCGGCTTGGCAGACAAAAAACCGAAACACCTGCAGGAAATGCGGGACTTTCCCAACGACAAACTGCAAAAAGACTGGTGCGACGGCGACCTCAGCATTCAAATCTGCGCCTTTTCCCCCGAAACCTGTCAGGCCGCCCTGCGCGACATTCTCAAACACACCGCCCAAACCGCCATTATCCGCTGGAGCATAGACGGCTTCCTACCCAAAAGCGAAACCGGCGCACTGGCCGCCCGCAACCTGCTCGGTTTTAGAGACGGCTCGGGCAACCCCAACGTTGCCGACCCCAAAACCGCCGACCAAGTATTGTGGACAGGCGTGGCCGCCAACAGCCTGGACGAGCCCGAATGGGCAAAAAACGGCAGCTATCAGGCAGTACGCCTGATCCGCCATTTCGTCGAATTTTGGGACCGAACCCCACTGCAGGAACAAAACGCCATTTTCGGCCGGGAAAAATACAGCGGCGCACCGCTTGACGGCAAAAAAGAAAGCGATGTCGCCGACTACACCAAAGACCCCGCAGGCAACACCGTCCCCACCGACAGCCATATGCGGCTCGCCAACCCGCGCGACCCCGAATTTATGAAAAAACACCTGCTGTTCCGCCGGGCATTCAACTACTCGAGAGGACTCTCCAAAGCCGGACAACTCGATGTCGGCCTGATTTTCATTTGCTATCAGGCCAACCTTGCCGACGGCTTTATCTTCGTCCAAAACCTGCTCAACGGCGAACCGCTCGAAGAATATATCTCACCGTTCGGCGGCGGCTATTTCTTCGTCTTACCGGGCGTGGAACAAGGCAGCTTTTTGGGGCAGGGGCTGATCGGATAAATACCGCCCGCCCGTGTAATACAAAAATCAAGCCGTCTGAAAATCAGATTTTCAGACGGCTTGATTTTTTGGACAAGTCAGCAGGGCTTATTTGCCGGGTTGGGTTTGGTAATGCGGCGACCGAGGGCCGAATAAAATGCCGCGCGGCATGTCTGCCCCCAGCAATCGGGAACCGGTAACTTGAGCTATGTCGAATCCTTTGTCTGTTACCGAGCTGGCGATTTGGTCGATCAGTGCGCTGACCAACATGCCTAGAAGACCGCTTTGTCCGCTGTTTTGGTTTTCTATGCTGGAAGCACTGGCAGAACCCGTCCATAAGGTTTTACCGGTTTTGCTGTCTATCAAAGTGGCTTCGGCGCTGACCCGTGTATCGCTTTGAATCACTTGGTAGCTGGTACCGTATTGCTTGACTGTGATATATAAAACGGCATCTGCACCGAAAATTTGGTGTAGTTTGTCCAATTTAACCTGATGAATATCGGCAGGCTGGGTCAATCCGTTTTGTTTGAAGGTTTCGTTGACTACGGCAACCGGAAACACGTAATAGCCTGATTCTGCCAAAGGTCGGGTTGCGGATGCCAACATGCCCGCAGTGGCGTTGATGTCGGGCGATTCGTTCAGCGGGGGCAGTACCAAAATGGATTTCGGGCTGCTTTCTTTAAAGGCTGTGTAATCGTAGGGTTGTTGCGGTGTCGAAGCGCAGGCTGCCAAAAACAGGGCGGCGGCAGGAATCAGGGACTTCCATGAAATCATTTATTTGCTCCTTTGTATTTTTTCAGCAGAAAATCCATAAATGCAGATGATTCAGGGAATTGGGCTTTTTCCGCTTCAAATTCGGATTGAGCCTGCCGGGTTTGTCCCGCATCGTTCAGCAGTAATCCCAAATGAGCATGAGCGCCCGGTGCCGGACTTTGTTGTTTTTTAGCGGCTTCTTGGAAATATTTTTCCATATTGTTAATCTGCTCGCCCAACGGTTTACCATCGCTTTTTAATCGTTGGTAAACATCGGCATTATTGTTGCCCCAGTAATAAAGCGTAGTCGGCTGTTGCGTGCCGCAGGCGGTCAAAAGCAACAAACTGCCGGAAGCCAGTCCGGTTAAAAACAGTTTCTTCATGATACTTACCCTTTGTTGTGCTGCCGGATATGTTTTACGCAAATAATATGGCGGGAATATTTTTCTTAGCCATATTGTTCATACACACCCATATCCGGCGTGTCGGCAGATTAGCGTGCCGGATTCCAAGCACCGTGTTCGATACCGGTAACCAGATTGTTGACGGCTTCGCGTACAGCCAAATCCAAAACTTTACCGTTTAATGTGGCATCATAGCCGGCAGTGCCGCCAAAGCCGATAATTTCACGGTTGGACAGTGAGTATTCACCTGCACCTTGAGTGGAGTAGACGATTTCAGAAGTCCGTACATTAACGACGTTCAAAGCCACTTTAGCGTAAGCAATCTGTGATTTTCCCCGTCCTAAAATACCGAACAGTTGATGGTCGCCCACATCTTTGCGGCCGAATTCGGTTACATCACCGGTAATCACATAATCAGCACCTTTCAGAGCTTGGGCTTTACCGCTGATATTTGATTCCTGTTTCAAAGCGCTTAACTGGGTGCGGTTGAGAACGTTGAAACGGTTGGTCTGTTGCAGATGGGTCACCAAAATGGTTTTTGCCTGACTGCCCAAGCGGTCTTCACTGTCGGAGAAAATTCCTTTTTGGAAACTTGAACGGTTGTCGAAGTTGCCGACGGAAACCGGAATGCGGACACCTTGATACTGAGTATTGTAAGCAGCGGTTTTTTCCACAGGAATGCTGCGGGATGACTCGGTGGCGCAACCGGCAGCCAAGACGGCAACGGCGGCTGCCAGACAAATTTTTTGATACATTTGCAATGCTCCTCGGGTTAATGGTTTCAGAGTGCCAAATGATAGCCAATCTAATATAAACGTTAATAAAAATCAACTCTTTCTTGAAAGAAAAGGATGTCAATAAATAGAACCATGCCGTCTGAAAACTCATTTCATTCGTTTTCAGACGGCATTTGCTATAATGCCCGCATTTCTCTCTTTATTGGAAACATCATCATGTCAGCACCTTTTCCCACCATTGCCGCCATTGCCACCGCACCCGGACGGGGCGGGGTCGGGGTTGTCCGGCTGTCGGGCAAAAATCTGTTGCCGCTGGCGCAGGCGATCAGCGGCGGGAAAACGCCGCAGCCGAGGCGGGCGGTTTATACCGATTTTCTCGATGCGGCGGGGCAGCCGATTGATAACGGGCTGCTGCTGTATTTTGCCGCTCCCGCCAGTTTTACCGGCGAAGATGTGGTAGAGCTGCAGGGGCATGGCGGGCCGGTGGTGATGGAAATGCTGTTGCAGCGCTGTTTGGAACTGGGTGCCAAAATGGCCGAGCCGGGCGAGTTTACCAAACGGGCGTTTCTCAACAACAAACTGGATTTGGCGCAAGCCGAGAGCGTGGCGGATTTGATTGACGCTTCGAGCAAATCCGCCGCCCGCATGGCACTGCGTTCGCTCAAAGGCGCATTTTCGCAGCACATTCATGCCTTGGTGGACGATTTGATTACCCTGCGTATGCTGGTGGAAGCGACTTTGGATTTTCCCGAAGAAGACATCGATTTTCTCGAAGCCGCCGATGCACGGGGCAAGCTGCAGGCCTTGCAAGGCCGTCTGAAAACCGTATTGGCGAGTGCCGAACAGGGCGCAATTTTGCGTGAAGGCATGAACGTGGTGCTGGTCGGCGCACCCAACGTCGGCAAATCCAGCCTGCTCAACGCCTTGGCGGGCGACGATGTGGCGATTGTAACCGACATTGCCGGCACCACCCGCGATACCGTGCGCGAACAGATTACGCTCGACGGCGTGCCGGTGCATATTATCGACACCGCCGGCCTGCGGGAAACCGACGATGTGGTCGAACAAATCGGTATCCAACGCAGCCGAAAAGCCGTGCAGGAAGCCGATGTCGCCCTGATTCTGATTGACCCATGGGAAGGCATCAACGCCACCACGCAGGCGATTTTGGACACTTTGCCCGAAAGTCTGAAAAAAATCGAAATCCACAATAAAGCCGACTTGACCGGCGAAACCGCCGGCATGGTTTCAGACGGCCTCAGCGGCGCAGAAACCGTGATGAGACTATCCGCCAAAACCGGCGACGGTTTGGAATGGCTCAAACAGGCACTGTTGCAGGAAATCGGCTGGCAGGGCGAAAGCGAAAGCCTGTTTCTCGCCCGCAGCCGCCACCTCAACGCCCTGAACACCGCCGAAGCCGAACTCGCCAACGCCGCCCTGTGCGGCAACGGACAAATCGAGCTGCTGGCAGAACACCTGCGGCTGGCGCAAACAGCGTGCAGCGAAATCACCGGCGAATTCACCGCCGATGATTTGCTGGGGGTGATTTTTTCGAGATTCTGTATTGGGAAATAGTTTTTTTGGGGTTTGAAGACAGAAAATCGAGTATTTTTTAGCGGACTTGCGCAAGCTGATAACGGGCTGAGTGAATTTATAATGTGTGCTGGAAATTCAGTTCATTTACCATATATAGTAAATTGACCAAATTTCCAGCACATTCTAAATTCACTATGATATTAACAGACCTGTGCATGCTCTGGCATGCACGCTACTACTAGGTTTGGCGTAGCGTGCGTGCCTCAGCACGCACGGGGTCGGTAAATTTCACATCATGTCGAGTAACGCCGCAACCTACGCCCTGTTCTTTTTTAATGAATTCACTATAGATTGCGTACGGATTATCAGCACCCGCAGTAAACCAAAAAGCAAAGCCAAGCCGTCTGAAAATACGCTTTTCAGACGGCTTGGCTTTATGCTTCAACCGTTATCGGCGGTTTAGAAACGGTAGCCGATGGTGGCCATATAGCTGTTGTTGTTGATTTTGGTGTCGGATTTTTTATAGCGGGTCTGTTCCCAATCCAAACCGGCTTCAACATTCGGGGCAACTGCGTATTTCACGCCTGCGCCGTAGCCCACGCCGTTGAGGTTTTTATCGCCTGCGCCGGTAAAGCGGCCGTAGTGGTAGCCGACTTTGCCGTAAGCCATCACATCATTGGTCAGGCGGTAGCCTTGAACATAGGATACGCCGACATCGGCTTTCTGTTTCACATCACCTGCGGCGGTGGAAGAAACGGTGCGGTGCAGCGGTTTTACCGAAACTTCGCCGCCGCTGATCCAGTCGCTGTTGCCCAGTTGGACGTTGTAGCTCCCCCGGATGGCCGCATCGGCTTTGGTTTTTTCGTTGCCGTCGATGTGTTTCACATCACTCTTGGCGGCACCTGCGCCGATTTCGATACCGGCACCGGTAAAGTTACCGGTCTGGTTCAAAGCAGGGGCGGCAGAAGCGGCAGCAGTAGCGGCCAATAAGAAAACGGTCAGTGCGGTTTTTTTCATGTTTATGCTCCTATCAGCAAGTATTTTGGCAGAGACGGTGAACGAAAATATTTGTTTACCGTCAACCGCTCGTTTCGTGGGCGGTGTGTCTGTCGTTTAAGCTGAAACGAGGCGGTGGTCCGCTGCGTTTCGTTGGAAACAGTATCGGCAGATTTCAGACGGCCTGCAAGTGTCTTTGCTTTAGCGTTACGCTTTGCTGTATTTACTTTACGTTTGTGATGATGCCCGATGATGCTGATTTTTTCTGGCGTAAAATTTGGTTTTTAACGCATATTTTTGCGTTTAATTGCTTGAAAACAGAAGATGATATTCGGGTCGGCAGTTTAAAACCAAACCGCAGACAGGCCGTCTGAAAACGGCATTTTCGGGGAAAGCCGAGCAGCTAATCTTTACATTCATGAATGTATATTTTTAGCGACAGAGCAGCGTGGAATGATGTTTCTGTTGGCGGGATTATGGTTGGTACACTAGATTTTCCATGCAAACCGGACGCATGGTTGTGGGTAGTGAGGCGCACGCATGATCCAACAAAGCCTTATATTTCGGGTTTTTCAAAAAATGTTGGGTCAAGACCCAACCTACGCCCGATTTCAAGTATGGCAACGCAAGCCTTCTTTTCCCGATTTTAGTGAAACCTTTGGTTTTAGCTACGCTGAACTCATTGCATGAGTTTTATAGAGAATTAGCCAAATTTCCAGTACATATCAAACCCAATATGCCCGTCATTCCGACGAAAGTCGGAATCCATTTCGGCGGCTTAGGTAACTGTTTTTCTTTACGGTTTCTGAATCTGATAGATGGATTCCGACTTTCGTCGGAATGACGAGTATGTTTGAAAATCGTACGGTTTATTAAGTGGATTCACTATAGTGAATTAACCAAAAAAATATTATAACCCAAGTGAATCCCCTTTCCTGCCAGCGGGACGGGGAACGGTGTGTAGCGTGCTTGCCTAAGCATGCACGTGTTCTTTAAATTCCACATGAATGCCGTCTGAAAATGAGTAAAGCGAGTTTCTGCGCAGCTAAAATCAGATTTTCAGACGGCTTCGACATAAAACTCACAGAACAGGTGCGTGCTTTGGCTCGCACCCTACAAGTGCTACAAGTGCCGGATTAAATTGTATGGATTATTCAGTTAATCCACTATATAGCTGCGCAGAAACTCGCTTTGCTCGTTTTGGCGAAACCTACGGTTTTCAGACGGCCTCGCTGCGTTGGTAATGGACAAATGTATAGCCGATACCGTTGGCGGCGGTGTGGGCTGCTCGGCTGATTTCTTTCCAGTCGGCGGAAAATTCGGGGAAAAAGGCATCGCCGTCCACAGTCAGGGCGATTTCGGTCAGGCGCAGGTCGGTTGCCAGCGGCAGGGCTTGGGCGTAGATTTCGGCGCCGCCCATGATGATGATTTCTGCTGCATTGCCGCACAGTGCCAATGCGTCATGCAGCGAGGTGCAGCATTCTGCGCCTTGCGCCCGATAGTCTGTTTGGCGGCTGATAACGATGTTGCGGCGTTCGGGCAGCGGTTTTTTCGGCAGCGATTCCCAAGTTTTGCGTCCCATAATCACGGGTTTGCCGAGGGTGTAGGCTTTGAAAAAGGCGAAATCTTCTTTGACGTACCAAGGAATGGTGTTGTCTTTGCCGATACAGCGGTCGGCGGCGTAAGCGGCGATCAGGGTGATTTTTTGCATGATTTGTCCGTTTGGTCGGGTTAGCGGGTCAGGCGGAAGAATACGTCTTCCAAGTCGGTGTCGGGCAGTGAGAGTTTGTGTACGGTAATGCCGGCTTGGCGCAGGCGGTTTAAGACTTCGGTCAGTTGGTCGTAATGATCGATTGCCAACAGAATATCGCCGCCGTTTTGGCGGATTTGCAGATGTGCCAACTCGGGCGGCAGGCCGTCTGAAAGTTGCAGCGATACTTGGATTTTGCTGTCGCTGTGCAGCAGGTTGTCGGTGGTGTCGAGGGCGACCAGCCGTCCCTGTTTGAGCATGGCGATGCGGTTGCACAGGTTTTGCGCTTCTTCCAGATAATGGGTGGTCAGAATGATGGTGTGGCCTTGGCGGTTGAGGCTCTGGATAAATTGCCACAGGCTTTGGCGCAGCTCGACATCGACCCCGGCGGTGGGTTCGTCTAACACAATCACGGGCGGGCGGTGTACCAGCGCCTGCGCAACCATCACCCGCCGTTTCATGCCGCCGGACAGGTTGCGGGTGATGGTGTCGGCTTTGTCGTTGAGGCCGAGGCTGGCGATGATTTCGTCTATCCAGTCGTCGTTGCGGCGGATGCCGAAATAGCCCGATTGGAAACGCAGGGTTTCGCGGACGGTGAAAAAAGCGTCAAACACGAGTTCCTGCGGCACAACGCCTAATTGCCGCCGTGCGGCTTGGGCTTGGCGCACAACATCGCAGCCCATCACGCTGATGTTGCCCGAAGTCAGACGGCTTAAGCCCGACATGGCGGAAATCAGCGTGGTTTTGCCTGCGCCGTTGGGGCCGAGCAGGGCGAAAAATTCGCCTTGTCCGACCGTGAAGGAAACGTCGTTGAGGGCGGTAAAACCGCCGGAATAGGTTTTGACGGCGTGGCGGATATCGAGTGCGTGCATGGTCGGGTTTCTTGTCGGGTGGGATGGCTGGAAATGTTATAACGGCAATTTTGAGATCGTAAATATATCGAATTTCTATCACATTTTAAATTCACTGTATATTAACAGACCCGTGCATGCTCCGGCATGCACCCTACTACTACTGTCTACTGTGTTTGGTGTAGCGTGTGTGCCAGAACACGCACAGGGTCGGTGAATTTCACATTATGCCGGGTCTGACCCAGCCTGCGTCTTATTCTCTTTATTTCACTATATTTTAAGTATAGTTACTATATACCTGTATGAAGTCGGATTTCCCCGATTTTCAGACGGCATCGGCCGCTTATTGTAACGTGTCGGCAGGGGCGCTTCAAACGGAATGCCTGCGCCCCCTGTTTTTGGCCGGCATTATTTGCGTCCCGAATAGGCCGACGCTTCGCCGTTTTCCGGTTTCGGGTTGTGCAGCGCCTGATAACAGGGTTCGAGCTGGCGGGCGATCAGGCTGAGTTGTTGCCATAAAACGTGACTTTGGCGGTTGTCGGGCATTTGGTTGCCTAATGCTGACAAGTCGCTGCGCACGGCTTCATAGGCCGTCTGAAAATCGCCGACAGACTGCTGCGGCAGGTTTTTGAGCAGGCGGGTTACGGCATAGGCGCAGTGGTAGAAATCGTCGGTAAAACGGTTGCCGCAGTCTTGCGCCATCTGGTTGCGGTATGCGCCGAGGGCGGAGATGTAGCCCATCAGGGCGTAGCTGTGTTGCAGCAGGGTCAGGCCGTCTTGCAGTTGGGCGGCGAATTTTTGCGGCTCGCTGCTCATGTCGGACAGCGTGCTGCTCAGAGCGGCAACCCGTTCATGTGCCTGACGGCGGACAAAGCGGTAGCGGTAGTCGTCGCTGTTGCTGCGTTCAAGCTGGTGTAGGATTTCTTCAAGATATGCACCGTTGCCGCTGACGGCTTGGGCGGCGGTGCGGGTGAGCGTGAGGTAGCGCCAGTCCGGCCATAAAAAGGAGACCGCCGCCCATGCCAATACGGCACCGACAATGGTGTCGATAATGCGGATCGGCATGGCGCTGTACACGTCCAAGCCCGCCAGCGAGAAGCTGGTCAGCGCCTGAATGGTGATGAAAAAGGTGGAAAAACTGTATTTATACGAGCGGCTCATAAAAAAGAGGGTGGTGCAGGCAATCACAATCCACAGCTTGGTTTCTACCGACGGCGTGAAATACGGTACTAACGAGCCGACCACCACGCCCAACACCGTTCCCGCAATCCGCTGGTACACACGGCTTTTGGTAGCAGAATAGTTGGGTTGGCAGACAAACAGCGCCGTGAGCAGAATCCAGTAGCCCAAGTTGAGGTGCAACACTTCCACAATAATACACGCCGTTGCCACCACCACCGACAGGCGCACGGCATGGCGGAACACCGAAGATTCAAAATTAAGCTGGCTGCGTACCGCCCGCCACATATTTTTCAGGCCGCCGTGTTCCACCGCCGCAATCCGCACCTCGCCCTCGCCGTCCTGCTGCGCCTGCTTGTCGCTGCTTTCCAAATGGCGGAACTGGTAATCGATGCTACCCAGATTGTTGAGCAACTGTTCGAGATGGTGGACTTCCGGCTGTCCCCGATGGCGGGCGGCATATACCGCCAGCGAATCCCGACAGCCCTGCATGGCACGTCCCAAACGCTTGCTGTAACGATACGCCTTGCCGCCGCCCAGACTTTCCGCCACATTGCGGCACGCCTGTCCCTGCATTTCCATCAGGCGGTGGATGCGGAAAATCAAATCCGTATTTTTCAGCTTGTCCGCCAGTTCCCGATAATCGACATGGGCAGAACTGATACGCTCGTGAATATCCTGCACCGTAAAATAATAACGCAGCATACGCGCCGTGCGCGGGTGGCGGTGTTTGCCCCGCAAACGGTAAAACAGGGCGGCACGGCACTGGTTGAATGCCGCAATCACACCGGTATTACTCATCGCCAGATCAATCTGGCGGTTGTCCAGCCACTGCGCCTCGTCGGGGTCGAAAAAATCCGCCTTGGCATCAAAATAATCGCCCATCGCCGAATACGCCTTGGCCACACTTTCCTGCACCGGACGGTGCGGCAGCAGAATATGGAACAACAGCGTACAGGCACTATATAGCAGCGCCCCCAGCAGAATCATCACCGGATTGGTAAGCCAGAAATGTTCCGGCGTATAAGTGAGCGTCGTATAAGTTGCCACCGCCAGCGTACCGAACGCAAACGTACGGTAACGCAGCCCGACCGCCCCCAGCAGCGTGAAGAAAAACGTCATCGCCGTCATCGCTGCAATAAACAGCCAGCCGCTTCCCAGCGTACTCTGCGCCGTCAGCGAAGCAGCGGCAAACAACACCACCGTAATCACAATGTTTTTCAGACGGCCTGTGAGCCGGTTGTCCAAATCCACCAAACCGCCGGCGATAATCCCCAACACAAACGGCATCGCCAGCTTGGGCATATCGGCATACCAAACCAGCGCAGCGGCAATAAAGACACTGGTAAAAACCGGCAGAGCGGTCAGCAGCAGCGGTTTGAGAGGCGGCGTTTTCATTCGTATTCCTTCGGTTTTTTGAATATCCGTCTCGGCGGATGTTACATTACTTCGGCAACGATGCCGTTTTCTGTTGAAACCGTTATTGTACTCAGAAGCAGAACAGGCGCAACGGGATATGCCGTCTGAAAATGAATGTGGCAAGTTTCATCCTACCCGATTTTTTTCGCAGAAACCCGCTCTGCTCAATTTTCAGACGGCCTGTGTTTTTCACGGCCGATACTGTACGTCAAAGCGGCGCAAACCAAACGGCAGAGGCCGTCTGAAAAACCGGATTGTTTAATATAATGATTGGTGAGCAACAAGTTGCGACACCTACAAACTGTTTCTCGTCCCGCTGGCGGGAAGGGGCTAGGGGAAGGGTATAGTGGATTAACTGAATAATCCATACCATTTAATCCGGCACTTGTAGGGTGCGGGCCAAAGCACGCACCTGTTCTGTGCATTTTATGTCGAAGCCGTCTGAAAATCTGATTTTAGCTGCGCAGAAACTCGCTTTGCTCGTTTTGGCGAAACCTACGGTTTTAGCTGCGCAGAAACTCGTTACCCTCGTTTTCAGACGGCATTGATGTGGAATTTAAAGAACACGTGCCTGCTTAGGCAAGCACGCTACACACCGTTCCCCGTCCCGCTGGCGGGATGGGTGGTTCACTGCACTGTCATAGTTTTCCGCTTATTTTCCCGCCGTCGGTGCTGCAATCACACCCTGTCGGACCAGCAGATTCTGCGCCTGTTCCATCGTCTGCATACCGTGTGCCTGACCCGTCTGCATGGCGCTGTAAAGTTGGGCGGTTTTATGTTCCCGAATCAGATGGCGTACGGCAGGCGTGGCAGTAAGGATTTCGTGGGCGGCAATGCGGCGGCCTTGGCGGGTGGGAAGCAGGGTTTGCGCCACCACCGCCTGCAGCGATTCGGCCAGCATGGTGCGTACGGCTTCCTTTTCACCGGCGGGAAACACATCGATAATGCGGTCCACCGCTTTGGCGGCGCTTCCGGTGTGTAGCGTCGAGAAGACCAAATGGCCGGTTTCGGCAGCAGTCAGCGCCAGCCGGATGGTTTCGGCATCACGCATTTCGCCGATTAAAATCACATCGGGGTCTTCCCGCAGCGCCGAACGCAGGGCGTGGTGGAAACTTTGGGTGTGGCGGTGCAGCTCCCGCTGGTTGATTAACGACTGTTTGCTGCGGTGGACAAACTCAATGGGGTCTTCAATGGTCAGAATATGCGCCGGACGGTGGGTGTTGATATGGTCGATCAGCGCCGCCAGTGTGGTAGATTTGCCCGAACCGGTCGGGCCGGTCAGCAACACCAAACCATCGGGATAATCAGCGGCGTGCCGCAGAGCGGCAGGGGCATTGATTTCGTCCAATGAGGGAATTTTATCGGGAATATGGCGGAACACGGCGGCAGGTCCGCGGGCGGCAGTAAACGCATTAACTCGGAAACGCCCGCAGTCGGGCAGCTCAAGCGCAAAATCGGTTTCCAAATGCAGTCGGTAATCCCGCTGCTGCACCTCATCCATCACCGAATCCAGCAGGCGTGCCACCGTTTCCGCCGACAGTTCCGGATAATTCAAGCGGCAGAGCTTGCCCTGAATGCGCACCATCGGCGGCATGGCAGCGCTCAAATGCAGATCGGATGCCTGTTTTTCAACGCACAAAGCCAGCAGTTCGCTCATCTCAACCATATATTTCTCCTTTTTTGTTTTTCGTTTTCGGTTTTGCTATATTATTAAAGAATGTGAAAAATATAAAGGAACGGGCTATGTCTTTGGCAGACAGTTACCGACACGTTGCAGCGGAAGTGGCGCAGGCGGTATATTTACAGGGATATTTGTGCTAGGCGCAGAACGTACGTTAGTTCCACGAAGTGAAGTAGAAAACTCACAAAAATTGACCGCTCTGCTGTGAGCGGTCGTTATTGTATTATTGTGCTAATGCTCTTTTTAGTTCACTAACAGCCTTTTTCCCCTGTTCTTCGGAAACTTGTTCTAAATTTGCACCACCAATAAAAACGCCCAATTTAATATATTGACGAATGAAGTAGTTTTTACCTGATTCTGTATTGATATTCAGATCATTATTACTAAATTCGGACTCGGTAGAAATTTTATGCGGCCCTGCTTTTACTTGTTTATAAAAATAAACTTTAGGTGCAGACTCACCGATAAAATGATCATCAATATACAAGTTTTTCTTCAATGCCGAGCCAAAAATAGAATCACGATAAATATAAATCCCGGACATTTTGTTCTTAGGCTGTTCAAATTTTTTTGCGGCCGCATCATTTTCCAAGCTATCCATTGTTGTGCTGACACAACCAGTTAAAAACAATGGAACAGCCATAAACAATACTGCAAATAATTTTTTCATCTTTCAATCCTTAAAATAAGGATTATTGGACATTTGGGAGAAAATCATTCCAAATGTCCAATAATCCTAAAATAATGACCTGTACAAAATAGTCTTCTATTAATTAGAAGTTATAACGTAAACCTACTTTCCCGCCAAATTGTCCCAAATCTGAAGCCAGTCGGTTATATTCCAGCCCTAAGTTTAAACCTAGGGTATCCGTTAATTTCATTTGAGTACCGCCTAATATGCCAACACTACCGCTTGAAGAACGACCTTGAAGATCGGGGTCGCTAAGTTTGGCTTTAGTGTAACCTAAACGCAAACCGACATAAGGTGTAAAGCTGGAATGATTATGGAAATCATAAAAACCAGTAACGCCGAAAGATTGAGTTTTAATGCTCAAATCATCATTAAATTTGGCGTTACCAAAATGAGTATAATCTGCTGCTACACGAAAACGGTTAAAATCATATCCAACACTAATTTTTTGATCAAATACGGTTTTATTTGGAAAGTCTCCTGCTACTGTGGTATCAACGCGTAAATTTGATGCTCCTAAATCTCCCTGTACATAAAAGCCTTCAGCACTTGCAGTGAACGGTAATGCCGCTAATACGGCAACAACAAATAATTTTTTCATAATAATGCCCCTTTATAAAACCGGTTAAATGTGTACAATACTCAGATACCTAGGTTACTAGGTGCAGAAATTGTAAATTTGCCTAAGTCAATCTACCAGTATCAATCACGGCGTATGACACGCCGATTTCATCACTAAAATTGCTCGAATTGTGAGGATAAAATGGGATTAAAAGAAAAAATCAGAATGTTTCGAGAGTTGCATCATCTGTCACAAGAAGAAATGGCAAACCGGATGAATATGTCATTAAGCGGTTATGCTAAATTGGAGCGTGGCGAAACCAAATTGCATTATGACAAATTAGTACAAATTGCCCAGATTTTCAATATTGATGTGGTGGATTTAATTGATTCAGATAAAGGTGTTGTGTTCTTTATGAATGAAAATGGGGATAATACATCTGCAAACTATTACAGCAGCAATGAATCAATGATTGTTGAAGTGGAAAAATTAAAACTCATTCTCTCCCACAAAGACGAGCTTTTGGAACAAAAACAGAAAGAAATTGAATCATTACAAAAAATTATTCGGCTTTTAGAAAAGTAAGAGTTAAAAAAACGAAAAAATTACCTGTATCTTTCTAAAAGAGCAGGTAAAAATTTTAGCCTTAGCGTTAAGTTAAAGAATAAAAACGAGCCGATTGCGGAAAATACTGATTTGATAACCAAACCAAATCAGAAAGAAACAGGGCGGTATTGCCCGGCAGATTACTTATTTTATTGATGATACGGACAAGATAAAGGAACGGGCTATGTCTTTGGCAGACAGTTACCGACACGTTGCGGCGGAAGTGGCGCAGGCGGCGGGTGAGGCGGGCGGGGTGAAGCTGATTGCGGTCAGCAAAACCTTTCCCGCCGAGGACATTCGGGCGGTGTATGCCGCTGGTTGTCGGGATTTCGGCGAAAACTATATTCAGGAATGGTACGACAAAACCGAAACGCTGGTGGATTTGCCCGATATTGTGTGGCATGTGATTGGCGATATTCAGTCCAACAAAACCAAATTCGTTGCCGAACGGGCGCATTGGGTGCATACCGTAGGCCGTCTGAAAACCGCACAGCGGCTGAGTGCGCAGCGGCCGCCGCAGATGCCGCCGCTGCAGGTGTGTATCGAGGTGAACATTGCCGATGAAGCCGCCAAACACGGCGTAAAACCCGAAGCGGCGCTTGCCTTGGCATTGGAAGTGGCGAAATTGCCCAATCTTGAGGTGCGGGGGCTGATGTGCGTGGCGAAAGCCGACAGCAGCGATGATGAATTGCGTACGCAGTTCGGCATGATGCGGCAGTTGCTGGCGGATGTGCAGGCGGCGGGCATTGCCGCCGATGTGTTGTCGATGGGCATGTCGGGCGATATGCGGATTGCGGTCGAATGCGGCGCAACCCATGTGCGTATCGGCAGCGCCATTTTTGGCAAACGGGATTACGGTGCAGGCAAGGCCGTCTGAAAACAGCGTTTTGCTTAATCATTGGCAAAACCCGCAGTTAGCTTCGCAGAAACGCTGTTTTCAGACGGCCTGCGATTCACTCCGACAACCATCAATAGAGGAACAATCCACATGAACGTATATTTTTTGGGCGGCGGCAATATGGCGGCGGCGATTGCCGGCGGTTTGGTCAAGCAGGGCGGCTATGCCGTGCATATCGCCAATCGGGGCGAAGAAAAACGGCAGCGGCTGGCGGCAGAATTGGGCGTGGCAGTGTCGGAAAAACTTCCACCTTTGGGTGAACAAGATGTGCTGGTGTTGGCGGTCAAACCGCAGGACATGGCGGCGGCGTGCTGGGATGTGCAGCATGGCGGCGCATTGGTGCTGTCGGTGGCGGCGGGACTGAGTACCGACACCTTGAGCCATTATTTGGGTGGCACGAAACGCATTGTGCGGGTGATGCCGAACACGCCGAGCAAAGTCGGTTTGGGCGTGTCGGGGCTGTATGCCGCCGAAACTGTCGGCGAGGGCGACCGCCAAACGGCCGATACGATTATGAAAGCTGTCGGTGAAACCGTATGGCTGGCAGACGAGGCGCAAATCCACAATATTACCGGCATCAGCGGCAGCGGTCCGGCGTATGTGTTCTACCTGCTCAACGCTTTGCAGCAGGCCGCCCAAGCGCAGGGTTTCGACCAAGCCGCCGCCCGCTCGCTGAGTCTGGCAACGTTTCAAGGCGCAGTGGCACTGGCGGCGCAAAGCGGCGAAGATTTTGCCCTGTTGCAGCAAAACGTAACGTCCAAAGGCGGCACGACCCACGAAGCGATTCAAACCTTTGAAGCCCGCAACGTCGCCGCCGCCATCGGCGAAGGTGTCGCCGCCTGCGTGGCACGTTCGCAGGAAATGAGCAAACAGTTTGAGGCCGTCTGAAAATGCAGCCATTCTTCTATTTATTGGCGGACGTGTTCGCCATTTTGTGTCTGGGACGCTGTCTGCTGCACAAAATCCGTGCCGGACAATATCCGTTGGCGCAATTTTGCAAACGGTTTACCGAACGGCCGCTGCGCCTGTTGCGCCGCCACGAACCCGCCGCCGGCCGTTGGGACGTTGCCTGTGTCGCCGCCGCATTTCTGTCCTATTATTTCATCTTCATCGCCAATGTCCTGATCGGCTGCTATCAAGGCTGGGCTTGGAACAGCATTTGGTTGGGTGCAGGCCTCGTTTTCTCCCTGTTGAACATCATCAAAGCCGCCATTTACGTTTTACTGATCGGTTTGGTGATCCGCATGGTGGCGAGTATCCGCAATCCATACGATCCACTGGTCGCCGCCCTGCATAAAATCTATCAGCCGCTGCTCAAACCCTTCGCCTTTATGCGGGTCGGCCGCTACGACTTTTCCGCCACACCGCTGGTGTTGGCCCTATGGCTGCTGCTCAACAGCGTTTTGCCGCAACTGTTCGGCCGTTTGGGGCTGTGGCTGCTGCAATAACCCGCCGTCGTCTTTCTTGACCGGTGTCAGCCGCAAATGAAAAAAATTGAAAATCAGCAGATAAACCTTAGAGCCGCAAAAAAATCATGTTATTATGCGCCATTTCGTAACCCCGCCCGAGCGAAAAACCGCCGCAGGTTACGGAAAACCAAGCAACTTTGTATATTTCAATATAAAACAGAATGAAAGAAATCATCATGGCAAAGCTGACAGAACAAGACATTTTGAACTGGAACGGCCCGGAAGACGACTACATGAACAGCGATCAATTAGCCTTCTTCCGAGAACTGCTGGTCAAAATGCAGGAGGAATTGATTGAGAACGCCAACGTGACCACCGGACACCTGCAGGAACACGAATCCGCCCCCGATCCCGCCGATCGTGCCACACAGGAAGAAGAATACGCCTTAGAACTGCGCACCCGCGATCGCGAACGCAAACTGCTCAGCAAAGTACAAGCGACCATCCGCCGCATTGACGAAGGCGACTACGGCTTCTGCGCCGACACCGGCGAACCCATCGGCCTCAAACGCCTGCTCGCCCGCCCGACCGCCACCCTGTCGGTAGAAGCCCAAGAGCGTCGGGAGCAAATGAAAAAACAGTTTGCCGACTGATTGCGGATTCACTGTTCAAATAAAAATATACCAAGGCCGTCTGAAAAACCCGATTTTCAGACGGCCTAAGTTTTACTGTTTGATTTAGAGCAGAGGGGAATTTCGTTTTTCAGAAAAAACTTCAAAAATCTTCAAACAAAATTTCCTTTAGGAATAGTGATTTGCTAATTTTGTCTGCGAAAAGTCGAATTTCAGTGTTGACTGGTTTGGGGATGAGGGGTATAGTTCGGTTCTTCGCTGCTTCGGCGGTGAAGAAAAAGACGAACAGAAGATTATAGCAGTTGGCTGGATTGATTGAAAGAGATTTCGATGAAAAAAGTTGACAGCGAAGAAAAATAGTCTGATAATTCGTTTTCGCTCTTTAACAGACAGATTACCGATAAGTGTGAGTGCATAAAGCCTCACACTGTTGAAAAGACAGACAAGACAAATGTTTTAACATTGACTTGTCAGTTTCTTTGAAGCAGACCAGAAGTTAAAAAAGTTAGAGATTAAACATAAGAGTTTGATCCTGGCTCAGATTGAACGCTGGCGGCATGCTTTACACATGCAAGTCGGACGGCAGCACAGAGAAGCTTGCTTCTTGGGTGGCGAGTGGCGAACGGGTGAGTAACATATTGGAACGTACCGAGTAATGGGGGATAACTAATCGAAAGATTAGCTAATACCGCATACGCTCTGAGGAGGAAAGCAGGGGACCTTCGGGCCTTGCGTTATTCGAGCGGCCAATATCTGATTAGCTAGTTGGTGGGGTAAAGGCCTACCAAGGCGACGATCAGTAGCGGGTCTGAGAGGATGATCCGCCACACTGGGACTGAGACACGGCCCAGACTCCTACGGGAGGCAGCAGTGGGGAATTTTGGACAATGGGCGCAAGCCTGATCCAGCCATGCCGCGTGTATGAAGAAGGCCTTCGGGTTGTAAAGTACTTTTGTCAGGGAAGAAAGGGCAGTTGCTAATATCGACTGCATATGACGGTACCTGAAGAATAAGCACCGGCTAACTACGTGCCAGCAGCCGCGGTAATACGTAGGGTGCGAGCGTTAATCGGAATTACTGGGCGTAAAGCGAGCGCAGACGGTTAGTTAAGCAAGATGTGAAATCCCCGGGCTCAACCTGGGAACTGCGTTTTGAACTGGCTGACTAGAGTGTGTCAGAGGGGGGTAGAATTCCACGTGTAGCAGTGAAATGCGTAGAGATGTGGAGGAATACCGATGGCGAAGGCAGCCCCCTGGGATAACACTGACGTTCATGCTCGAAAGCGTGGGTAGCAAACAGGATTAGATACCCTGGTAGTCCACGCCCTAAACGATGTCAATTAGCTGTTGGGCAACTTGATTGCTTAGTAGCGTAGCTAACGCGTGAAATTGACCGCCTGGGGAGTACGGTCGCAAGATTAAAACTCAAAGGAATTGACGGGGACCCGCACAAGCGGTGGATGATGTGGATTAATTCGATGCAACGCGAAGAACCTTACCTGGTCTTGACATGTACGGAATCCTCCAGAGACGGAGGAGTGCCTTCGGGAGCCGTAACACAGGTGCTGCATGGCTGTCGTCAGCTCGTGTCGTGAGATGTTGGGTTAAGTCCCGCAACGAGCGCAACCCTTGTCATTAGTTGCCATCATTAAGTTGGGCACTCTAATGAGACTGCCGGTGACAAGCCGGAGGAAGGTGGGGATGACGTCAAGTCCTCATGGCCCTTATGACCAGGGCTTCACACGTCATACAATGGTCGGTACAGAGGGTAGCCAAGCCGCGAGGTGGAGCCAATCTCACAAAACCGATCGTAGTCCGGATTGCACTCTGCAACTCGAGTGCATGAAGTCGGAATCGCTAGTAATCGCAGGTCAGCATACTGCGGTGAATACGTTCCCGGGTCTTGTACACACCGCCCGTCACACCATGGGAGTGGGGGATACCAGAAGTAGGTAGGCTAACCGCAAGGAGGCCGCTTACCACGGTATGCTTCATGACTGGGGTGAAGTCGTAACAAGGTAGCCGTAGGGGAACCTGCGGCTGGATCACCTCCTTTCTAGAGAAGAAGAGGCTTTAAGCACTCACACTTATCGGTAAACTGTAGATAGAGATGCGGATAACACTTGAGTGAAGGCTTAAGAGTTAAATCTGGGTTTGTAGCTCAGCTGGTTAGAGCACACGCTTGATAAGCGTGGGGTCGGAGGTTCAAGTCCTCCCAGACCCACCAAGAATGGGGGCATAGCTCAGTTGGTAGAGCACCTGCTTTGCAAGCAGGGGGTCATCGGTTCGATCCCGTTTGCCTCCACCAACTTCACAAATCAAAGCAAGTTGGGAAACAGAATCCTATTGACAAAAGATAGGAAGCTGATAGAATGCCCAGCTCATTTTGATTTGCGGAGTAATAGCAATATCAAACGCATCGATCTTTAACAAATTGGAAAGCCGAAATCAACAAACAAAGACAATGTCGGTTTACTTTAACGTTTAATGTTTGCAAACACTAAACGTTACCAAGAAGTAAACCACAGTATTTGGGTGATGATTGTATCGAGTTGCTCCTGAAACACAAAAGGCAGGAGCAACACACAACAAAGCAGTAAGCTTTATCAAAGTAAAAACCTTAAGCCGAGTTTCCTAGTCAACGGGAGCAAAGCGAAGTCAAAGAGGTTCTTGAAATGATAGAGTCAAGTGAATAAGTGCATCAGGTGGATGCCTTGGCGATGATAGGCGACGAAGGACGTGTAAGCCTGCGAAAAGCATCGGGGAGCTGGCAATAAAGCTATGATCCGGTGATGTCCGAATGGGGAAACCCACACAGCAATGTGTATCCTTATCTGAATACATAGGATAAGAGAAGCGAACCCGGAGAACTGAACCATCTAAGTACCCGGAGGAAAAGAAATCAACCGAGATTCCGCAAGTAGTGGCGAGCGAACGCGGAGGAGCCTGTACGTAATAATTGTTGAGATAGAAGAACAAGCTGGGAAGCTTGACCATAGTGGGTGATAGTCCCGTATTCGAAATCTCATCAATGGTACTAAGCGTACGACAAGTAGGGCGGGACACGAGAAATCCTGTCTGAACATGGGGGGACCATCCTCCAAGGCTAAATACTCATCATCGACCGATAGTGAACCAGTACCGTGAGGGAAAGGCGAAAAGAACCCCGGGAGGGGAGTGAAATAGAACCTGAAACCTGATGCATACAAACAGTGGGAGCATCCTTGTGGTGTGACTGCGTACCTTTTGTATAATGGGTCAACGACTTACATTCAGTAGCGAGCTTAACCGGATAGGGGAGGCGTAGGGAAACCGAGTCTTAATAGGGCGACTAGTTGCTGGGTGTAGACCCGAAACCGAGTGATCTATCCATGGCCAGGATGAAGGTGCGGTAACACGCACTGGAGGTCCGAACCCACGCATGTTGCAAAATGCGGGGATGAGCTGTGGATAGGGGTGAAAGGCTAAACAAACTCGGAGATAGCTGGTTCTCCCCGAAAACTATTTAGGTAGTGCCTCGAGTATGAGACTGATGGGGGTAAAGCACTGTTATGGCTAGGGGGTTATTGCAACTTACCAACCCATGGCAAACTAAGAATACCATCAAGTTGCTCCTCGGGAGACAGACAGCGGGTGCTAACGTCCGTTGTCAAGAGGGAAACAACCCAGACCGCCAGCTAAGGTCCCAAATGATAGATTAAGTGGTAAACGAAGTGGGAAGGCCCAGACAGCCAGGATGTTGGCTTAGAAGCAGCCATCATTTAAAGAAAGCGTAATAGCTCACTGGTCGAGTCGTCCTGCGCGGAAGATGTAACGGGGCTCAAATCTATAACCGAAGCTGCGGATACCGTAAGGTATGGTAGGGGAGCGTTCTGTAGGCCGAAGAAGGTGCATTGTAAAGTGTGCTGGAGGTATCAGAAGTGCGAATGTTGACATGAGTAGCGATAAAGCGGGTGAAAAGCCCGCTCGCCGAAAGCCCAAGGTTTCCTACGCAACGTTCATCGGCGTAGGGTGAGTCGGCCCCTAAGGCGAGGCAGAAATGCGTAGTCGATGGGAAACAGGTTAATATTCCTGTACTTTGATTCAATGCGATGTGGGGACGGAGAAGGTTAGGTTAGCAAACTGTTGGAATAGTTTGTTTAAGCCGGTAGGTGGAAGACTTAGGCAAATCCGGGTCTTCATAACACCGAGAAGTGATGACGAGTGTCTACGGACACGAAGTAACCGATACCACGCTTCCAGGAAAAGCCACTAAGCTTCAGTTGAATCAGAACCGTACCGCAAACCGACACAGGTGGGCAGGATGAGAATTCTAAGGCGCTTGAGAGAACTCGGGAGAAGGAACTCGGCAAATTGATACCGTAACTTCGGGAGAAGGTATGCCCTTCGATGTTAAGCCCTTGCGGCGTAAGCATTGGAGGGTCGCAGAGAATAGGTGGCTGCGACTGTTTATTAAAAACACAGCACTCTGCTAACACGAAAGTGGACGTATAGGGTGTGACGCCTGCCCGGTGCTGGAAGGTTAATTGAAGATGTGAGAGCATCGGATCGAAGCCCCAGTAAACGGCGGCCGTAACTATAACGGTCCTAAGGTAGCGAAATTCCTTGTCGGGTAAGTTCCGACCCGCACGAATGGCGTAACGATGGCCACACTGTCTCCTCCCGAGACTCAGCGAAGTTGAAGTGGTTGTGAAGATGCAATCTACCCGCTGCTAGACGGAAAGACCCCGTGAACCTTTACTGTAGCTTTGCATTGGACTTTGAAGTCACTTGTGTAGGATAGGTGGGAGGCTTAGAAGCAGAGACGCCAGTCTCTGTGGAGCCGTCCTTGAAATACCACCCTGGTGTCTTTGAGGTTCTAACCCAGGTCCGTAATCCGGATCGGGGACCGTGCATGGTAGGCAGTTTGACTGGGGCGGTCTCCTCCCAAAGAGTAACGGAGGAGTTCGAAGGTTACCTAGGTCCGGTCGGAAATCGGACTGATAGTGCAATGGCAAAAGGTAGCTTAACTGCGAGACCGACAAGTCGAGCAGGTGCGAAAGCAGGACATAGTGATCCGGTGGTTCTGTATGGAAGGGCCATCGCTCAACGGATAAAAGGTACTCCGGGGATAACAGGCTGATTCCGCCCAAGAGTTCATATCGACGGCGGAGTTTGGCACCTCGATGTCGGCTCATCACATCCTGGGGCTGTAGTCGGTCCCAAGGGTATGGCTGTTCGCCATTTAAAGTGGTACGTGAGCTGGGTTTAAAACGTCGTGAGACAGTTTGGTCCCTATCTGCAGTGGGCGTTGGAAGTTTGACGGGGGCTGCTCCTAGTACGAGAGGACCGGAGTGGACGAACCTCTGGTGTACCGGTTGTGACGCCAGTCGCATCGCCGGGTAGCTAAGTTCGGAAGAGATAAGCGCTGAAAGCATCTAAGCGCGAAACTCGCCTGAAGATGAGACTTCCCTGAGGATTTAATCCTCCTAAAGAGTCGTTCGAGACCAGGACGTTGATAGGTGGGGTGTGGAAGTGCGGTAACGCATGAAGCTAACCCATACTAATTGCTCGTGAGGCTTGACTCTATCATTTGAAGAACTTCAAAGATAAAAGCTTACTGATGATTCAATCATCACCAACAGTTGATTAAACAATAAATAACTGCAGGAAACTGCATAACGGCTTAACAATTTGTACAGTTTAAGTTTGGCGGCCATAGCGAGTTGGTCCCACGCCTTCCCATCCCGAACAGGACCGTGAAACGACTCAGCGCCGATGATAGTATGGTTCTTCCATGTGAAAGTAGGTCACCGCCAAACACCCATTCCAAGCCCCTGAGGATTCCTCGGGGGCTTACTTCATTTGATAAACACTCAAAACGATACAGCAAATCCCCAAAACCCATCACCAAAACTTGAACCGCTGCAAAAAAATCCGTATCATCAAATCAAAACAACCCACCACACTTGAACCGCTGCAAAAAAATCCGTATCATCAAATCAAAACAACCCACACAAAGGAGAAAAACCATGAAAAAACTGCTTACCGCAGCCGCACTGATGCTTGCCACCGCATTTGCCGCCGCAGCCGTCAACATCAACACCGCTTCCGAAACCGAACTGACTGCCTTACCCGGCATCGGCCCGGCCAAAGCAAAAGCCATTGTAGAGTACCGCAAACTCAACGGTGCGTTCAAATCCCCCGAAGAGCTGAAAAACGTCAAAGGCATCGGGGAGGGCATCTTCTCGAAGCTGAAAGGGGAGGCCGTTACTTCCACCCCGCCTGCTAAAAAGGCCGGCCCTGCTTTGAAAAAGTAGGAAGGGTGGCGGGGTAAACGCCGCTACATAAAACCGTAATGTAAAGCCGTTCGGACTATACAGCCCGGGCGGCTTTGCGTTGCCACAAAGGGGGCCGTCTGGAAAACGATACATAGTTAAAACACCGAATTTTCTGTACAAATCGGCAAACTAATGACGGTCGGAATATATGGTGGGCAACAAGCTAAGTTGGTTCATCTGCACTTTGCTCCCCGTCCCGCTGGCGGGAAGGGGCTAGGGGAAGGGTGGCTCGTTGTCGTGTCATATTTTTGGTTGATTTACTATAGTTAGAACACCGAATTTTCCATACAAAAGCAGGCGTAGGTAGTGGTTAGCGAGGCACGAGCGTAACCCAAACAAATCTTATGTTTCAAGGTTTTTAAATTAATGTTGGGTCTCGACCCAACCTACGCACTGTTTAAAAACCGTATGAATTATTAGGTTAATTCACTATAGTAATACGCTCTTTATTCCTTAAAAAAGCCTGTGGGTTGTACTGATTAAATCAACACGCCAAAAATCTTCGCCAACAGGAATTTTTGCAGCAGACAGAAAAATAGTGCGACAAGTATTTGGGCTAATAAATTTCGGATTTCCACCAAGTCAAATTGTATTTTCTACCGAAAAATGTCAAAAAAAGAGCAGAAATACTAGGAAAAGTGTAGGTTCTCATATAGAATTGAGTACCTACACTAATTATGACGTTTTGTTTTCAGACGGCTTGGTGTGATACCGATTGCGGTAAAGCAGTATCTGCTTGTGCAGTGGTTCACGGAATTTAAACCCATTGAATAGAATAGCGTAAATATGTTGAAAAAAATTACAGTTTTAGTATCGGGGCTGTTTGTTGCCCATTTGGCTCATGCTTCCGGTTATCATTTTGGTACGCAGTCGGTAACGGCGCAGAGTACGGCCAACTCATCAGCAGCGGAAGCGGCTGACGCAACGACCATTTTCTCCAACCCTGCGGGCTTGGCCAAGCTGGACAGTGATCAGATTACGGCAAGTCTCAATCTGGTTGCGCCACATATCAGATACAGTGATGCGAAAGCAACATACCGTGATAATTCGTTCCGTACCAATGCACCGATAACGACCGACAGTAAAGGCAATGCTGCGGAAACGAGCGGCAAAATTACCAAAGATGTTGTGGCTGCACCGCATATTTACGGCGCGCACAAAATCAATGATGATGTAACCTTGGGTTTGGGCGTGTATGTACCGTTTGCTTCCTCAACCGAGTATAGCGAAAATTCGGTGCTGCGCCATCATTTGAACCAACTGGGCTTGACGACTGTTGCCGTAGAGCCGGTGGTATCATTTAAAATCAATCCTCAACACGCTGTCGGCGTGGGTGCGATTGCCCAATATTCGTCTGCAGAATTGCGTAAATATGCGGATTGGGATGCTACAGGTTCGGTAAGTGCGGTGGTTGGTCGAGATGTTACTGGGGAAGCAGACGGCCATGCAAAAGTCAAAGGCAACGATTGGGGCTTCGGTTACCAACTGGGCTGGTTGTGGGATATTAACGATCAAACCCGTGTCGGCGTAAATTACCGTTCTAAAGTTGAACATAATTTGAAAGGTACGGCGAACTGGTATGCAGACGGACCTGCAGTGGCGACAGCTAATCCTAATCCTTTATTGGGCGGAAAATCATTGTATGATGCTGTAATCGGTCAGCCGACAACCATCAATAAAGGAACTCCGCTTGAAGGCAGAGGCTATGTCCCACATGAAAAAGCCAGCGTAAAAATCGTTACGCCTGAGTCTTTGTCGGTACACGGAATGTATAAAGCTACCGACAAGCTGAATCTGTTCGGCGATGTAACTTGGACACGCCACAGCCGCTTTAACCGTGCAGAGTTGGTGTTTGAAAATGAAAAAAATATTGGTAGTGGAAAAAAATCCGACCGTACCATTATTACCCCAAACTGGCGCAATACTTATAAAGTAGCGTTCGGCGGTTCTTACCAATACAGCGAACCTTTGCAACTGCGTGCCGGTATTGCGTTTGACCAAAGCCCGGTGCGGGGTGCGTCAAGCCGTCTGAATACCTTGCCTGACGGCAACCGTATCTGGTACTCGATTGGTGCTAAATACCAACCGGCTAAAAATCACGTCTTCGATGTCGCATACAGCCATATCCATATCAACGACACCACCTTCTCGGCCACTGCTTCGACAGGGGACAATGTGGACAGTAAAGGTACGGGCAGTGCGAAATTCAACAATTATGCCAATATTGTCGGCCTGCAATATACCTATAAATTCTAATTGAGCACACCCAACAAGCCGTCTGAAAACCCAATTTTCAGACGGCTTGTTTGTGTCTTTTATTGACCGCCGATAGTAGTACGGCTGCTTTCGATGCCGGTACTGATTTGGCCGTACAGCTCCGAATGGCTTTTTCCTGAGAAACCGCCGCTGCAGGCGGCAAGCAGGGTGGTCAGTAGGATTAGGGTAATGTATTTCATTATTGAACCTTTATCGTGAATTCACTTTAAAACCTTTTAAAGCGAACCCGCTATAGTGAATGAACCGAAAAGATAGGATACCGCAAACCACCTTTCCCGATTTTAGCAAAACCTACGGTGGTTAGCTGCGCAGAAACTCGCTTTGCTCGTTTTCAGACGGCATTCATGTGGAATGTAAAGAACACGTACATACTCTGGCAAGCACGCTACACACCGTTTCCCGTCCCGTTGGCGGGAAGGGTGGTTCACTTGGGTTGTAATATTTTTTGGTTAATTAACCATAGCTTACCCAAAAGATATGGGATTTGAAATGGGGCGGCAGGTTAAGTTTTTCAAAATATTATAGTGAAATAACCTCAAAGCACTACAGCGTTGGCTTCGCTCGGCTCAAAGAGGACGGTTTTATAACCGGATGAAACGACCATCCAGATAAAACCTGTCCCGTATTACTCATACTGTCTGCGGCTTGCCGCCTTGTATTGCTTTGAGGTTATTTCACTATAGTAAATCAACCAAAAAAATATGACACCACAGCGAGCCACCCTTCCCCTAACCCCTTCCCGCCAGCGGGACGGGGAACAAAGTGCAGGTGAACCAACTTAGCTTGCCGATTTGTACAGAAAATTCGGTGTTTTAACTATATATTTCCAGCCTGCAAGGTGTTTTGGAAGAGGTGTTTGCTGGTTAGATGATTGTAAGCCGGATAAAGAAGCCGTCTGAAAACCCGATTTTCAGACGGCTTCGCCATGTTTTTCAGCAATCAGGACGCTTTGGGGTCGCTGCGGAAATGGTAGGCGCTGATTTCAAAGCCGTTTTTGAAATACAGGCGGTGGGCATCGGCACGGTCTTGATGGACGTGGACGTTGAGATGAATTTTGCTGGCACCGGTTTCGGCGGCGATTTTGCGCACTTCCGCCAACAAGCGGGAGGCGTAGCCTTTCAGACGGCTTTGCGGCATGGTTACGATGTCGTCGATGTGGATATGGTGGCCGCTGGCGAGGTTGTAGGTTTCGTGGAAACCGCACACGGCGACGGCGTTGTGTTTGCCTTCTTCAAAAATGCCGAGCAGGCGGTAGCCGGCGGGGCGTTGGCGGGTGTTGATTTGTTCGACAAAGCGGTTGATGTCGGTGAGTGAAGAACGCAGGATGCTCAGGGCGGCGAAGGCGGTGGCGGTTTCTTCGGGCAGGATTTCGCGCAATACGCCGGCGGCGGCCGGTGCAGCAGCCGGTGTTTGTTCGGCGGCGTGTTTGTCTTCAATGGCTTTTGCCAGCGGCACTTGCTCGTCTTCGATTTCGGCTTGGTTGCTGCGTTCTTCGAGCAGGGCTTTGCAGTCGATGACCCGCAAATCGTTGTCGGCGGCGAAGTCCATCAGGAAGCGGAACATCGGCGGATTGACGGTTTCCAGTTCTTTATCCACGGCGACGCAGCGGACTTTATCGACCAAAATCGGGCGCACCCATTTGGAGTAGGACAGGCGGTTGCCTTTGTCGAACGAGGACAAAATGCCGCACAACCGTTCGGCCCAGTCGCTCGGGCGGAATACTTTGCCGGCTGAAGTGGTGCCGTGAATAACGACTTCGTAGGGATTGCAGACTAGCATGGGTGTTCCTGAACATAAGGATATATCAGGCTTATTATACCTGATAGTGAATTCACTTTAAAATAATATAGTACGGCGCTGGCGGGTCTTGCGGTATTTTTCATACGGTCTTCGGCGGCGGATGAGGCGGGCGGTAAAATTTTTCTGCGGCGGTGGCGGTTTTAGCTTCGCAGAAACTCGCTGCGCTCGTTTTCAGACGGCCTGATGGGTTTGAAAATTGATTTTATCCGTTCTGAAAACATGCGATAATCGGGGGGATTAAAAACCGCTGCGTCTGCGGCGGTGATGAATGTTGATTTGGGGTGAACGAAACGATTCGCCGAAATGTCGGGTTGCCCTGCTGCGCCGGTTTGCGGGTGCGGAAAACACGGGTTTCGGCTTCTGCACCAAGCTGTCTGCGCCCGATTTTCAGTTTCCGCCGCTGTCGGCAGCGTGGTCGTTTTGATGTCGTTCCGCCTGTGATGAGGGCGGTTTTTTTATGGGAGAACAAACGTATGGCCAATCTGCTTTACCGCCAAAATGTGATTTCGGTGTCGGATTTGACGACCGAACAGTTGGAATTGCTGCTCGATACGGCATTGAAACTGAAAGCCTCGCCGCGCGATGATTTGCTGGCGGGAAAATTAATCGGTTCGTGTTTTTTCGAGCCGTCCACCCGCACGCGGCTGTCGTTTGAAACGGCGGTGCAGCGTTTGGGCGGCAAGGTGATCGGTTTTTCAGACGGCGCCAATACCAGTGCCAAAAAAGGCGAAACGCTGGCGGATACGGCACGGATTATTTCCAGCTACACCGATGCGATTATCCAGCGCCACCCGAAAGACGGTGCCGCCCGCATTACGGCGGAATTTTCTTCCGTGCCGGTGATTAATGCGGGCGACGGCACCAACCAGCACCCGAGCCAGACTTTGTTGGATTTGGTTACGATTTACGAAACCCAAGGCCGTCTGAATCAGCTCAAAATCGCCATGTGCGGCGATTTGAAATACGGCCGCACCGTGCATTCGCTGTGTCAGGCGCTGAAACGCTGGGGCTGCGAATTTGCCTTTGTGTCGCCGCCGAGCTTGGCCATGCCCGAATACATTACCGAAGAATTGGACGAAGCCGGTTGCCGCCATCAGGTCTTTTCTTCGCTGGAAGAAGCGGCGCAATGGGCGGATATTCTCTACATGACCCGTGTGCAGCGGGAACGCTTCGACGAGCAGGAATTTGCCAAAATCCAAGGCAAATTCAACCTGAATGCCGCCATGCTTGCCGGTGCCAAACCAAATCTGCGGGTGCTGCACCCCTTGCCGAGGGTGGACGAAATCCATCCTGATGTGGACGCTACGCCCTATGCCTACTATTTCGAGCAGGCGACCAACGGCGTTTATGCCCGCATGGCGATGCTTTCACTGGTGTTGAACGAAGAAGTGTGAGGAACAAAATGGAAAAAAAACAATACAGTGTCGAAGCGATTGAAAACGGTACCGTAATCGACCATATTCCCGCCGGCAAAGGCTTGGCGATTTTGCGCCAGTTCAAACTGCTGCACTACGGCAGCGCCGTAACCGTCGGTTTCAACCTACCGAGTAAAACGCAGGGCAGCAAAGACATCATCAAAATTTCCGGCGTAACGCTGGACGATGCCGCCGCCAACCGTTTGGCACTGTTTGCCCCCGAAGCCGTGGTCAATACCATCGACCGCTTTCAAGTGGTGGACAAACGCCATCTGACCATGCCCGACGAAATCCGGGCCGTGTTCCGTTGCCCCAACAGCAACTGCGCCAGCCTCAGCGAGCCGGTGCAGAGCCGTTTTTATGTCAAAAAACAGCACGGGCAAACCCGCCTGAAATGCCATTATTGCGAAAAAACCTTCTCACGGGATTCGGTTACCGAAGCATAAGCCGCAGGAGCAGCCATGTATTCAATATTTCGCCGGATATTCACACCGGCGCTCTATGTCCTTATCTTTTTCATCGGTTTTCAGACGGCCTATTGGTGGTTTTTACCCCGCAATACGCCCGAACAAAACCTTCCGGTCTTGACAACGCTGGCAGCACTCAGCGCCGTGTGGCTGGCGTATGCCCTTGCCGCTGCTTTTATCCGCCGCCGCCAATGGCAGGACGAACACGCCATGAAGCTGGAACGGGAAAACGTCCGCCCGCTGCTGTATGCCGAAATGCGTTATAACCGGGAAGCACCCGAAAAACTGCTGTTCGCCGTGTGCAATCAGGGCAAAGGTGCGGCAAACAATATCCGTCTGAACATCGAGCCGCAGGCCGACAGCCCGGCCGCCGCCACTCTATTCGCCGCACTGCAGGATTTGCCGCTGACCAAGGGCATGGCGCAACTGGCGGCAGGCGAAGACTATGCCGAAATATTCGGCGATATTCGGACACTGCTTGACGGATTGAACGGTCAGGCTTTTGACGGCACCTTGAAAGTCGTGTTTGCATACGACAATATTTTCGGCGAAGCGCAAACTTCCGAAACCGTTTTGGATTTGGCACTGCTCAACGGCCTTGCCGCCGCACTGCAGCCCAAACCCCGCCGCACCTTCAATATTTTCTAAGGCATTGTGTCCGCTACAGGCCGTCTGAAAAAGGAACGTTTATGATTACCCTGACCACCATAGTGATTGCCATCGTCTTCACCCTCGCCCTGCTGATTGCCACCTTTGTCGCCCCCAATCCGATTACCGGCGTGTTGGCGCTGGTGATGGGCGCACTGGTGTATTTTGTGTTGTGGCCGAAGTACGAAGGCGGACAGCTTGCCCTGTCGCAGGGCGTGGAAATTCAGGCAGCGGTGCAGGAAGTGCGGCATTGGAACGTCGGCGGCGATGTCGGCGGCGACAAATACGAAATCCTCGCCGTCGCCCCGCGCCCCGACAACGGGCAGATACAGCAGTTTGTCAGCCCGCCGATGACCACCGATCCGCAGCCCTATTTGGGCGACACCGTCAGCGTAACCGTTGATTGGTCGCACCCGCAGGCATACATTATGGATTTATCGTTTCTACCGTTTCGGGTAGATTCCCTGCGCCGATAAAACCGCCAAATGGCAGCGATAGGCACGCAAGTCGGCATAGTGCCGAAAAATTGTATAAAATAGCCCCATTCACATTCACACATTCAAAACGAGACAGACAAACTATGGCATTGTTAAACATCCTCCAATATCCCGACGAGCGGCTGCACACCGTTGCCAAACCGGTTGAAAAAGTCGATGAACGCATTCAGACGCTGGTTGCCGACATGTTTGAAACCATGTACGAAGCCCACGGCATCGGCTTGGCAGCAACGCAGATTGACGTACACGAACGCATCGTGGTGATGGATTTGAGCGAAAACCGCAACGAACCGCGCGTCTTCATCAATCCCGTGATTGTCGAAAAAGACGGCGAAACCACCTACGAAGAAGGTTGTCTGTCCGTTCCCGGCATTTACGACACCGTTACCCGTGCCGAGCGGGTCAAAGTCGAAGCCCTCAACGAAAAAGGCGAAAAATTCACTCTCGAAGCCGACGGCCTGCTCGCCATCTGTATCCAGCACGAACTGGATCACCTGATGGGCATCGTGTTTGTCGAACACCTGTCGCAACTCAAACAGGGCCGGATTAAAACCAAACTGAAAAAACGCCAAAAACAGAGTATGTAAAACGATTGGGCGTTTGTCCATTCACCATCATGCCGTCTGAAAACTGCTGTCGCATTTTCAGACGGCATGATTGTTTTTGTTGCCGAAACCAACCGCACACAGTATGCGGCGTGACGGTTTTCGTCTGATTTGGCTATAATTGGCCGTATGGTGCGGCAGAGGCCGTCTGAAAAACACAGAAAGTAGATTCCATGAAAGTTATTTTTGCCGGTACGCCCGATTTTGCAGCGGCCGCTCTCAATGCCATTGCCGCCGCCGGATTTGAAATTCCGCTGGTGCTGACCCAACCCGACCGTCCCAAAGGACGGGGTATGCAGTTGCAGGCTTCGCCCGTCAAACAGGCGGCGCAGGCGCTCGGTCTGCGGGTCGAACAGCCCGAAAAACTGCGCAACAATACCGAAGCGTTGGCAATGTTGCAGGCCGTTGAAGCCGATGTGATGGTGGTTGCCGCCTACGGCCTGATTTTGCCGCAGGACGTGCTGGACACGCCGCAGCACGGTTGCCTGAATATCCACGCCTCGCTGTTGCCCCGCTGGCGGGGTGCGGCACCGATACAGCGTGCCATCGAAGCGGGCGATGCCGAAACCGGCGTGTGCATTATGCAGATGGACATCGGTTTGGACACCGGCAATGTGGTCAGCGAACACCGTTATGCCATCAAAGCAGGCGACACCGCCAACGAAGTCCACGATGCCTTGATGAACTTGGGTGCGGCGGCGATTGTGGCGGATTTGCAACGCCTGCAGGCCGAAGGCCGTCTGAAATCCGAGCCGCAGCCGCAGGAAGGGGTCAGCTATGCCCAAAAACTCAGCAAAGAAGAGGCCCGCATCAACTGGCAGGAAGCCGCTGAGCTGATCGCCCGCAAAGTTCGGGCATTCAATCCCGTACCCGCCGCATGGGTCGAATATCAGGGCAAACCGCTGAAAATCTGGCGTGCCGAAACTGTGGCAGGCAGCGGCAGGGCGGGCGAAGTGCTGGCGTGCAGCGCCGAAGGGCTGGTGGTCGCTTGCGGCGAAGCGGCGCTGAAGATTACCGAATTGCAGCCGGCAGGTAGCAAACGCATGGCTATTCAGGCATTTGCCGCAGGACGGACGATTGAAGCCGGAACAGTTTTGGCTTAGGCTGTGTCTGCTGCACGCAGTGTGCAGCGTCTGCAACAAACGCTGAAGCCGTCTGAAAACGCCGGCAAGCATTTTTCAGACGGCCTGTTTTCAAATCATTATCCCAAACAGGAAACCAATTTTATGAGTATGGCACTCGTCCAACAACTGGCGGCACAGGCGGTCGAAGCCGTGGCGCAGGGGCAGAATCTGCAAGATGTTTTGGCGGCACTGCGTGCCAAACACCCTGATTTGACGGCGCAGGAAAACGGCGCATTGCAAGACATCGCCTACGGTTGCCAGCGTTATCTGGGCAGCTTGAAATTTATGCTCGGCAAAATGCTCACCCGGCCGATTAGCGACAGCGGTTTGGAAAGCCGTCTGCTGGCGGCGCTCTACCAGCTTCACTATACCCGCAATGCGCCTCATGCGGTGGTCAATGAAGCGGTGGAAGGCATTGCCAAAATCGGGCGCGGGCAATACCGCTCGTTTGCCAATGCCGTGCTGCGCCGTTTTCTGCGCGAGCGTGAAACGCTGGCGGCGGCGTGCAAACACCATCTCGAAGCCAAACACAATTTGCCGCAATGGTGGGTGGCGTATCTGCAAAACCATTATCCGAAACATTGGCACAACATCACCACCGCCCTGCAAAGCCATCCGCCGATGACGCTGCGGATCAACCGCCGCCTGAGCAATGCCGAAGACTATGTCCGCCGCTTGGCGGAAGCAGGCATTGCAGCGCAGGCAGCGGCAGAATATGCGGTTACGCTGACCGAAGCCGTGCCGGTTGCCAAGTTGCCCGGATTTTCAGACGGCATGGTGTCGGTGCAGGACTTGGGTGCGCAGAAAGCCGCCGAGCTGCTGAATGTGCGGGACGGTGAACGGGTGCTGGATGCCTGCGCCGCTCCCGGCGGCAAAACCGGCCATCTGTTGGAATGGGCGGATTGCGAAGTTACCGCTTTGGATATTGATGAAGGCCGTCTGAAAAGAGTGGAAAGCAATGTCGTGCGTTTGGGCATGGACGACAGAGTTCGGCTGCGTTGTGCCGATGCACAAGATTTGGCGGCGTGGTATGATGGCAGAATGTTTGATGCCGTGTTGGCAGACGTACCGTGTACCGCCTCCGGCGTGGCACGCCGCAATCCCGACATCAAATGGCTGCGCCGTCCGCAAGACGCCGCCAAAACCGCCCGCCAGCAGGAAACCCTGTTGGACGCTTTGTGGCAGACCCTGAAACCCGGCGGCAGAATGCTGCTGGCGACCTGCTCGATTTTCGATGAAGAAAACGGGCGGCAGCTGCAAAAATTCCTCAACCGACATGCCGATGCCCAAGCACTCGAATCGCATGTGCTTTTACCGAACAAATCCCAAGATGGCTTTTATTACGCGCTTATCCAAAAGCAGTAAACTGCTCTGTGTGCTGTGTCTGACGGCGGCCCCGTTGGCGGCGGCAGAGGGCATTCATGCCACCCGCACGCAGGCGGTATTGAGCGACAGCGGCGCACTGGCGGTAAGCAGCCGTTTCCGCACCGAATTGCCCGACCAGCTCCGGCAGGCGCTCAATCAGGGCGTACCGCTGACGTTTACCCTGAGCTGGCAGCTTTCCGAGCCGACATTGGCGGCCTACAAATTCAAAATCGCCCAGTTGGTGAGCGATGAAAACAGCATTCAGTACAAACTGGCTTTCCAACCTTTGACCAACCGCTATCGGGTGTCGGTCGGCACGTTTTCCACCGAATACGATACGCTCGACAGCGCCTTACGGGGGGTCGGTGCCGTCGCCAACTGGCGGGTGGCGGGCAAAGGCAGTCTCGGCGGCGTGAAAGCGCAGGAAGTCAAAGCCGAAGTGCGCCTCCAACTGTCCACCGACCGTTTGCCCAAACCGTTTCAAATCAATGCGCTGACTTCTAAAAGCTGGCGGCTCGATTCGGGCTGGAAACGCCTGAAAGTAACACGGAGCGGCGGATAATGCGGCGTTTCCTTCTGATTGCGGCAGTGTTGGCAGTGGCGCTGCTGGCAGGATTGACCGTTGCCACCGGCAGCACCAGCCGTCTGGCGGATTATTTCTGGTGGATTATCGCCTTAAGTGCGCTGTTGATGCTGGTGTTGGCGGCAGTGCTGGTGCGTTCTGTCGTACTGCTGATGAAAGACAGCAGACGGGGCGTGTTCGGTTCGCGGATTGCCCGCCGCCTGTCGGGTATGTTTACGCTGGTGGCCGTTTTGCCCGGTGTGTTTCTGTTCGGCATTTCCGCCCAGTTTATCAACGGCACGATTAATTCATGGTTCGGCAACGACACGCAGGAAGCGCTCGAACGCAGCCTGAACCTGAGCAAATCCGCCCTCAATCTGGCGGTGGACAACGCCGTCAGCAATGCTGCGCCGGTGCAGATTGATTTAATCAGCGCCGCCTCGCTGAACCACGATTTGGCAGAAACCTTAAATAAATCGGCGGATTTGCATGAATTTCAGCAGTTGGTGCTGTATAACATCAGCAGCGGCAAAATCGAAGCCGACCTCAATCCGCACCGCTTTGCCAAACCGTCGCTGACGGCAGCGCAGCACGAAAGCCTGCAGGAATTCGGTTCGGTACGCAGTTTGGAAAACATCGGCGGCACGTTTTACGCCCAAGGCTGGCTGTCGGTCGGCTTTTACCAAAATCAGGAATATGCCCTGTTTTTCCGGCAGGCCGTACCTGCAGATGTAGCGCAGGACGCAACCCTGATTGAAGCGGCCAAAGTGAAATATGCCACGCTGAGTTACACCAAAAAAGGCTTGCAGACCTTCTTTCTAGTAACGCTGCTGGTGGCAACGTTGATGGCGATTTTTCTGGCACTGGTGATGGCGCTGTATTTTGCCCGCCGCTTCGTAGCGCCGGTATTGAGTCTGGCGGAGGGTGCAAAAGCCGTGGCGCAGGGCGATTTTAGCCGTCAAAGCCCGGTGTTGCGCAATGACGAATTCGGGCGGCTGACCCAACTGTTCAACCACATGACCGAACAGCTGGCGATTGCCAAAGCGGCAGACGAGCGCAACCGGTTGCAGCAGGAAGCCGCCCGCCATTATCTCGAATGCGTGTTGGAAAGCCTGACCACCGGCGTGATTACTTTGGACGCACAAGGCCGTCTGAAAACCTTCAACAAAGCCGCCGAGCGGATTTTGGGCGTGTCGCTGGTGCCGCTGTGGGGCAGCAACTGGCACGACTGGCGGGGTGCATCGCCGCAGCAGACGCTGCTGGCAGACGTGTTCGCCGCCATTGAAGCCACCGCCGAAGCCGCCAAACCGGTGCAGGTGGAATACGCGGCCCCCGATGATGCCCGCATTCTGTTGGGCAAAGCCACCATTTTGCCCGAAGACAACGACAACGGCGTGGTGATGGTGATTGATGACATTACCGTGCTGATTCGGGCGCAGAAAGAAGCCGCATGGGGCGAAGTCGCCAAACGCTTGGCGCACGAAATCCGCAATCCGCTGACCCCGATCCAGCTGGCCGCCGAGCGGTTGGCGTGGAAGCTGAACGACAAACTGGATGAACAACACGCCCAAATCCTCACCCGTTCGACCGATACCATCGTCAAACAGGTGGCGGCGCTGAAAGAAATGGTGGAAGCCTTCCGCAATTATGCCCGCGCCCCGTCGCTGAATTTTGAAAAACACGATTTAAACCGGCTGGTGGAAGAAGTTTTGCTGCTGTATGAAGGCGGTTCATGTACATTTTCCGCCAAATTCAGTAATATGGCGTTATGGATTTCCGCAGATACGACCGCCATGCGGCAGGTGTTGCACAATTTGTTTAAAAACGCCGCCGAAGCCGCCCAAAGCGACGAGCGGCCGCAAGTGGACGTTGCCGTGCTGCAGGAAAACGGACAAGTCGTCCTGAGCGTATGCAACAACGGCAAATCGTTCAGCAAAGAAATGTTGCACAATGCCTTCGAGCCTTATGTAACCGACAAGCCGACCGGCACCGGTCTGGGTTTGCCGGTGGTGAAAAAAATCATTGAAGAACACGGCGGCAGAATCAGCCTCAGCAATCTAAATGCAGGCGGTGCTTGTGTTAAAATAGCCTTACCCAATATGGTAGAAACTTATGCGCAGCAGTGATATTTTAATTGTAGACGATGAAGTAGGAATCCGTGATTTACTGTCGGAGATCCTCCAAGACGAAGGATACACCGTTACTTTGGCAGAAAACGCCGAAGCCGCCCGCCAGCTCCGTTACCAAACCCGGCCGGCGATGGTGCTGCTCGACATCTGGATGCCCGATTGCGACGGCATCACCCTGCTCAAAGAATGGGCGAAAAACGGCCAGCTGAATATGCCGGTAGTGATGATGAGCGGCCATGCCAGCATTGATACCGCTGTCGAAGCCACCAAAATCGGCGCATTGGACTTTTTGGAAAAACCGATTTCCCTGCAAAAACTGCTGGCAACCGTGGACAGAGCCTTGAAACACGGCGAAATGCAGGCAGCGGCAGGACTGGCGTTCGACAAACTCGGCAACAGTCCGGCGGTGCAGGAACTCAACCAACGGCTGGAAGCCGTCGCCAAACAAAACGGGCCGGTGCTGCTGACCGGCGAACACGGCTCGCCGTTTGAAACCGTAGCCCGCTATTTCCACAAAGGCTCGACCCCGTGGCTGGAATCGGTAAAAGCCGAGCATATCGTCGATATGCCGCTGGAACTGCTGCAGCGGGTCAGCGGCGGCGTACTGTATGTCGGCGACATCACCCAATACAGCAAAAATATCCAAAACGGCATCGTCTTTCTGTTGAGCAAAGCCGAACGCTACAACGTACGGATTGTGGCGGCGGGCAGCCAAAGCCCGAAAGAATTGGCAGAATCCGCCAATGTGGACGGCAGACTGCTGGAATTATTGTCGCCCAACGCCATTACCATTCCGCCTTTGCGCAGCCAGCCCGACGATATTCTGTTTCTGATCAACCGCATTCTGACTGATTTGGCAGAGAGCGAAAAAATCCAGCCGGTCAAATTCAGCAACGAAGCGCTGGCCGTGTTACGCCGTTACGAATGGCCGGGCAACTTCGAGCAACTGCATTCCGTGGTTAAAAAATTGGCGCTGAATGCCGATAGCGGAGAAATCGGCGAACAGGCGGCCGAAGAAGCCTTGGGGCAGGCACCGCAGCGTGCCGCAGCCGAGCTGGTCGGCGGTTTCGACTTCAACCAGCCGCTGCGCGAACTGCGAGAAGAGCTGGAACGCCGTTATTTCAGCTACCACATCGAGCAGGAAGGCCAAAACATGAGCCGTGTGGCGCAAAAAGTCGGCTTGGAGCGCACCCATCTCTACCGCAAGCTCAAACAGCTGGGCATCAGCGTATCCCGCCGTTCAGGCGAAAAATGCGACGAATAAAGCGGCTGAATACCCAACAGCAGGCAACATCGGGCGGAGTTTTTCCGCCCTTGTTTTCTTTGGTTGTTTGACAGGAACAGCAGAACACATTTTCAGTTTGCGTGCAGGTAGGGTAGAATAAACAAGACAATCCGCCCGTCATGATGGCGGAAAACAGAAAAAACACATTTTCAGACGGCCTGTTGCCAAGCAGAGGCCGTCTGAAAACCGGAGAAACAACATGGGAGAAAACGAGCGGCGGGCGTGGGTGCAGCTGGCGCTGACACCCTATATCGGGCCGGAAAGTTTTTTGCAGCTGCTGCAGCATTTCGGCAGCGCACAGGCGGCCTTGGCGGCTTCGGCAGAACAAATCCGCAACATCGTTCGCCACAAACAGGCCGCTTCGGCTTGGGCGGACACGGAAAAACGCCGTCTGGCAGAACAGGCCGCCGAAGCGGCTTTGGCGTGGGAAATGCGGGACGGTTGCCGCCTGCTGTTGTTGCACGACTCCGATTTTCCGCTTATGCTCGCCGAAGGCATTACCCCGCCGCCGCTGCTGTTTGCCCGAGGGCAGACCGAATATTTGAGCCGGCCGGCCGTTGCCGTTGTCGGCAGCCGCCATGCCACGCCGCAGGCGCTGCGGATTGCGCAGGAATTTGGTGCAGCTTTGAGCGGGCAGGGGATTACGGTAGTGTCGGGCATGGCGGCGGGCATCGATACCGCCGCCCATCAAGGTGCATTGCGTCATAACGGCGGCACGGTGGCGGTTTGGGGAACGGGAATTGACAGAGTGTATCCGGCGGCCAACCGCCGTTTGGCACACGAAATCGCCGAAAAAGGGCTGATTCTCAGCGAATTTCCGTTGGATACCCGACCGCTGGCGGGCAACTTCCCCCGCCGCAACCGCCTGATTGCCGCCCTGTCGCACGCCACATTGGTGGTGGAGGCGGCACCGGCTTCCGGTTCGCTGATTACGGCGGCGCTGGCGGCGGAAATGGGGCGGGAAGTGATGGCGGTTCCGGGTTCGATTGACAATCCGCACAGCAAAGGCTGTCATCAACTGATTAAATCGGGGGCAAAACTGGTGGAATGTCTGGACGATATTCTTCAAGAATGCCCCGCCTTATTGCAAAATCCGCTTTCGTCGGCATATTCTGTTATGCCAACGAAAAAAACGCCTGATGCAAAACCGCCGCAGGCAGCAACAGCCGGTTTTCAGACGGCCTCGCCAAACGTTCATGAAACTGTCGCAGCGGTTGCCCCCGTGATGCCGTCTGAAAACCAAGCATTGCTCGCAGCGATGGGCTATGATCCCGTCCACCCCGATACGCTGGCGGATCAGTTGGCATGGCCTGCAGAAGAAATTTATGCCCGCCTGCTGGAATTGGAATTGGAAGGCACGGTAGCGGCTGCGGCGGGCGGCCGTTATCAGCGTGTTGCATAATGTGCAACCAAGGCGTTGCGGATACAGTGCATTAAATTTAAATCAGAACAAAGCAACGCTGTACCGGTTTAAATTTGCCGCTAAAAAACATAATATATTTAAGGAACCTGCATGTCAGAAGTCATTGCTTTTTTAATCGAACATTTTCAGGATTTTGATGCCTGTCCCGATCCCGAAGATTTGGGGCAGCTGCTGGAAGATGCCGGCTTCGACACCATGGAAATCGGCAACACGCTGATGATGATGGAAGTCTTGTTCAACAGTTCGGCCTTTACCGCCGAGCCTTCCGACAGCAGCGCCCTGCGGATTTATTGTGCCGAAGAAGCTGATGTTTTGCCGCAGGAGGTGATGGGCCTGCTGCATTATCTGGTTCGGGAACACGCCCTCAGCAGCGAACAGCGGGAAATGGTGGTTCACGCCCTGATGTATATTCCGGCAGACGAAATCACGCCGGACACGGCAAAAGTATTGATTCTGCTGGTGTTGTGGGCGCACAAATCTGAGTTGCCGGTATTGATCGGCGACGATTTGATGGCAGCGCTCAACGGCGAAGCCGTGATGCACTAAGCCGGTTTGCCGACAAATAAATGGTTTTCAGACGGCATCAGGCCGTCTGAAAACTGAAAAATAAGACCTTAAAGAGAACAAAATGGCTAAAAACCTTTTAATCGTCGAATCTCCGTCCAAGGCCAAAACCTTGAAAAAATACTTGGGCGGCGATTTTGAAATTCTGGCTTCCTACGGCCATGTGCGGGATTTGGTGCCGAAAAACGGCGCTGTCGATCCCGACAACGATTTTGCAATGAAATACCAACTGATTTCCCGCAACGCCAAACACGTCGATGCCATCGTTGCCGCCGCCAAAGAAGCGGAAAACCTCTATCTGGCAACCGACCCGGATAGGGAAGGCGAAGCCATTTCATGGCATTTGCAGGAAATTTTGAAAGGCAAACGGGGTTTGAAAAACATCCGCCCGCAGCGGGTCGTGTTCCACGAAATCACCAAAAACGCCGTGCTGGATGCCGTCGCCAATCCCCGTGAAATCGAAATGGATTTGGTCGATGCGCAACAGGCACGCCGTGCGCTTGATTATCTGGTCGGTTTCAACCTCTCGCCCCTGTTGTGGAAAAAAATCCGCCGCGGCTTGAGTGCCGGACGGGTGCAAAGCCCCGCCTTGCGCCTGATTTGCGAACGTGAAAACGAAATCCGTGCCTTTGAAGCGCAGGAATATTGGACGCTGCATCTGGACAGCCACAAAGGCCGCAGCAAATTCACCGCCAAGCTGGTTCAATATCGGGGCGAAAAACTCGAACAGTTCGCCTTGCCAAACGAAGCCGCCCAAGCCGCCGTATTGCAGGCATTGCAGGGCAAAGATGCCGTAGTCGGCGGCGTGGAAAAGAAAAAACGCAGCCGCAATCCCGCCGCACCGTTTACCACCTCCACCATGCAGCAGGATGCCGTGCGCAAACTTGGTATGACCACCGATCGTACCATGCGCACCGCCCAACAGCTTTACGAGGGTATCGATGTAGGGCAGGGCGCAATCGGTCTGATTACCTATATGCGTACCGACAGCGTGAATCTGGCGGACGAAGCCGTTACCGAAATCCGCCACTACATTGAAAACAAAATCGGCAAAGACTATTTGCCAAGTTCGGCGAAGCAGTACAAAACCAAATCCAAAAACGCCCAAGAAGCCCACGAAGCGATCCGACCGACTTCCGTGTACCGCACGCCCGAAAGCGTCAAACCTTTCTTGACCGCCGACCAGTTCAAACTCTACCAAATGATTTGGCAGCGTACCGTCGCCTGTCAAATGTCGCCGGCAAAATTCGACCAAACCACCGTCGATATCCATGTCGGCGAAGGCGTATTCCGTGTCAGCGGCCAAGTGCAGACCTTTGCCGGCTTTTTGAGCGTGTATGAAGAAAGCAGCGACGACGAGAGCGAAGAAAACAAAAAACTGCCCGAAATGGCAGAGGGCGACAAATTGCCGGTGGACAATCTTTACGGCGAACAACACTTCACCACCCCGCCGCCCCGTTTCAACGAAGCCACACTGGTCAAAGCCTTGGAAGAATACGGCATCGGCCGCCCTTCAACCTATGCCAGCATTATTTCCACGCTTAAAGACCGCGAATACGTTACCCTTGAGCAAAAACGCTTCATGCCTACCGACACCGGCGACATCGTCAATAAATTTTTGACCGAACATTTCGCCCAATACGTCGATTACCACTTCACCGCCAAACTCGAAGACCAGCTTGACGAAATCGCCACCGGCAAACGCCGCTGGGTGCCTGTGATGGACAAATTCTGGAAAGGCTTCAGCAAACAGGTCGAAGAAAAAGAAGGCATCGAACGTGCCAAATTCACCACGCAGGAATTAGACGAAGACTGCCCGAAATGCGGACAGCACAAGCTGCAAATCAAATTCGGCCGCAACGGACGCTTCATCGCCTGCGCCGGCTACCCCGAATGCAGCTACACCCGCAACGTCAATGAAACCGCCGAAGAAGCCGCCGAACGGGTTGCCAAAGAAGCCGCCGAACAAGCCGAACTCGAAGGGCGGGAATGCCCGAAATGCGGCGGACAGCTTGTCTATAAATACAGCCGCACCGGCAGCAAATTCATCGGCTGCGCCAACTACCCCAAATGCAAACACATCGAGCCGCTGGAAAAACCCAAAGACACCGGCGTCCAATGTCCGCAATGCAAAAAAGGCAGCCTTGTCGAACGCAAATCCCGCTACGGCAAACTCTTTTACAGTTGCAGCACCTATCCCGACTGCAACTATGCCACTTGGAACCCGCCCGTTGCCGAAGAATGCCCGAACTGCCATTGGCCGGTATTGACCATCAAAACCACCAAACGCTGGGGCGTAGAAAAAGTCTGCCCGCAAAAAGAATGCGGCTGGAAAGAACAAATCGAACCGCCCGCACCCAAAGGCAGCAGCGAGGAATAAACGGTGAAACCAAGGCCGTCTGAAAATCAGATTTTCAGACGGCCTAGCCTTTTTAAGCTACAATAAGACAGCAGTATCAAAGGAGTAACAAAAATGAGACCCTCTGAAATCATCACCCTGCACCGCCAAACCATCTGCGATACCGCCGCCCGCTTTCCCGTTGCCAATATACGCATTTTCGGCTCAACCGCACAAGGGACGGATACTGACAGCAGTGATTTGGATTTGCTGATCGACCCTTTGCCGCATACCACCCTTTTTGATTTGGGCGGTTTGCAGGACGAATTGGAAACACGTTTGGGGATACGTGTCGATATCCGCACCCCGCAGGACTTGCCCGCATCATTTCGGCAGCAGGTATTAAGCGAAGCAAAGGCATTATGAAGATTGACCGCCGTCAGGATTATTTGAGCCATATCCGCAAAGCCGCCCAAAATGCCATCGATTTCAATCAAGGCTTGCTGCTGTCTGACTTTTTAGCAGATGAACGCACACAGCAAGCCACCGTCATGAGTTTGCTTATCGTTGGAGAAGCAGCAGCCAAGTTGGTGAATGATTACCCCGAATTTACCGAAGCCAATGCCCATATCCCGTGGCACAGTATGAGAGGCATGAGAAACCGCATTGCACATGGTTATTTTGATATTGATTGGACGGTCGTATGGCAAACCGTTCAAACAGCCTTACCCGATTTATTGGATAAATTGGTAGATGTGAGAGGATTAAAATAACCAAGGCCGTCTGAAAATCACAAGTTTTCAGACGGCCTTTCAGTCTGCTACAAAACAAAAACACCGTTTGAACTTAAATTCATACGGTGTTTTTGTTTACGCTTTGCGTTTTCTAATCGCTAAGCCGTCTTTCATTGATAATGCCATCAGGCTTAAATTGACCAGCCCTGCTACAAGTTCCACGCCTTGCACGGCATAAAACACGCTGTCAAATTGCTCTGAATTGGCTTTGTGGCATAAATAAAACGCACACGGTAACAAAATCAATAGTCCGTTTAATGCAATCAGCGGCATACGTTTTTGCTTGGCGGCGATGTTGGGATGTTTGGATTTGCCGCCCATTTTAAATCCCGTTGCCCCCGTGATTGCCATTGCCGCCATCAGCAGAAATACGCCGTAAACAATGGCATTTTTAACCCAAATTACTGCATTTAACGATAAAAACATCTCACTGATCAGCGTACTTATCCAAAAAGTTGCAATCAATAAACAAGCCGTGCGGGCGGCGGTTAAGTGCAGTTTGCGTAAATTATTGTGGTTCATGTCGTTTCCTTTTGAAGCTGAATTTGCTACAATACATAGCAAGCTATTAAGTTGAAAATAGTATAGCAGGCTATGCATTTAAATAGCAAGCTATATTTTTTATTTTAGCAAAAATATTTTATAACTTATTTGTAAATAAAGAGATTTTATGAAACGATTACACTCGGCTGGCTATTTGATGAACCATATCGCCCGCCAATTTGCTATTTTGTTGAGCGAAGGTTTGAAGCCTTTGGGTATCAGCCCCGCCCAATTTCCGATTTTGCTCACTCTTTGGGAGCAGGACGGCTTGAGCCAACAGGAGTTGGTAGAAATTGCCGATTTAAAACAGGCGACCATTGCTAACACGTTGTCCAGAATGGAGCGGGATGGCTTGATTGTACGCAAAGACAATCCGAACGACGCACGCAGCCGTTTGATTTTTTTAAGCGAAACCGCTAAAAGTTTGCAGGCACAAGCTACCCGTATCGCTCAAAATATCAATCGTGAAGCACTTTCGGAATTGAGTGCCGACGAACAAACAGCGTTTTTGAACATGCTGGGCAAAGTGGTGGAGCAGCAGAAAAAAATGATTGGCGGTGCGTAGGATTTGGTTTGGTTAAACTTGTGTTCAATCGGTTTGGGAACGTAAGGCCGTCTGAAAATCCTTTGGCGGAAGCGTTTTTCCGTTATAATGGCGTATCTGAAATTTTATGCAGAGGCCGTCTGAAAATCAGTTTTTTGCTGTGCAGAAACCTTATTTTCAGACGGCCTCTTTAGTGGATTATGGCGGCGCAGAAACATAATACGAAACATACCAACCAAGTCCGCATTATCGGCGGTACGCATCGGGGTAGAAAGCTGGTGTTCCGTTCGGCAGACGGTTTGCGGCCGACACCGGATATGGTGCGTGAAAAGCTGTTTAACTGGTTGGGGCAGGATTTGACCGGTAAAACGGTGTTGGATTTGTTTGCCGGCAGCGGTGCGCTGGGATTGGAATCGGCTTCCCGTTATGCGGCGGGTGTGGTGCTGGTGGAAAGCAACCGCCAAACGGTGCAGAGTCTGAAAGAAAATATCCGTGTATTGGGTTTGACGCAGACGCAGGCGGTGTGTGCCGATGCTTTTGCCTATTTGAGTCAAACGTCGCAACGTTTTGATGTGGTTTTTTTAGACCCGCCGTTTGCATGGCAGGATTGGGAAAGTCTGTGGCCACTGCTGCAGCGGTGTTTGAACGAGCGGGCGATGGTGTATGTGGAAGCGGGGCGCTTGCCCGAATTTCCGCAATGGCTCTCGCCGTTTCGGGAAGGTAAGGCGGGGATGAGCCGCTATGAATTGCGGCAGTATGGTGCGGAAGTGGAATAAGATAAAGTCTGATAATCATTACCATGATGTAAACATCTGTTGTGATAAGATATTTTATTGAAGATTGTGCTATAATCCGCGCCCATTGGTTTTGAATATTTGTAGATAAAGGAAAAATAATGTCGCTCTTTATTACCGACGAGTGCATTAACTGCGACGTCTGCGAGCCGGAATGTCCCAATGATGCGATTTCTCAAGGCGAAGAAATTTATGAAATCAATCCGAACCTGTGTACCCAGTGTGTCGGCCATTATGATGAGCCGCAATGCCAGCAGGTGTGTCCGGTTGACTGTATTCTGATTGACGAAGAACATCCGGAAACGCAGGAAGAACTGCAGGCTAAATATGAACGGATTATCGCCGAGAAATAAATTTAAAAACAAATCAGCAGTTTAATTATTTTTCAAAAAATGAAACGAAAAAGTGCTTGACCGAAGCTGCTGATGTGAATAGAATGGCGTTCTCTTTTGGAGGGATTCCCGAGCGGTCAAAGGGGGCAGACTGTAAATCTGTTGCGTGAGCTTCGAAGGTTCGAATCCTTCTCCCTCCACCAAAAATTCCGATTGGAGCAGCAGTAGGTAATGCGGGTGTAGCTCAATGGTAGAGCAGAAGCCTTCCAAGCTTACGGTGAGGGTTCGATTCCCTTCACCCGCTCCATACAAAATCAGCCCATGTAGCTCAGGGGTAGAGCACTCCCTTGGTAAGGGAGAGGTCGGCAGTTCAAATCTGCCCATGGGCACCATCTTGAAATCTCCATGTATTAAAGCTTAGATAGGATTATTGCCATGGCTAAGGAAAAATTCGAACGTAGCAAACCGCACGTAAACGTTGGCACCATCGGTCACGTTGACCATGGTAAAACCACTCTGACTGCAGCATTGACTACCATTTTGGCTAAAAAATTCGGTGGCGCAGCAAAAGCTTACGACCAAATCGACAACGCACCTGAAGAAAAAGCCCGCGGTATTACCATTAATACCTCACACGTAGAATACGAAACCGAAACCCGCCACTACGCACACGTAGACTGCCCGGGTCACGCCGACTACGTTAAAAACATGATTACCGGTGCAGCCCAAATGGACGGCGCAATCCTGGTATGTTCAGCAGCCGACGGCCCAATGCCGCAAACCCGCGAACACATCCTGTTGGCCCGCCAAGTAGGCGTACCATACATCATCGTATTCATGAACAAATGCGACATGGTTGACGATGCCGAACTGCTGGAACTGGTAGAAATGGAAATCCGCGACCTGCTGTCAAGCTACGACTTCCCAGGCGACGACTGCCCAATCGTACAAGGTTCTGCACTGAAAGCCCTGGAAGGCGACGCTGCTTACGAAGAAAAAATCTTCGAACTGGCCGCTGCACTGGACAGCTACATCCCAACTCCGGAACGTGCCGTTGACAAACCATTCCTGTTGCCGATTGAAGACGTATTCTCAATCTCAGGCCGCGGTACAGTAGTAACCGGTCGTGTAGAGCGCGGTATCATCCACGTAGGCGACGAGATCGAAATCGTAGGTCTGAAAGACACCGCCAAAACCACTTGTACCGGCGTTGAAATGTTCCGCAAACTGCTGGACGAAGGCCAAGCAGGCGACAACGTAGGCGTACTGCTGCGCGGTACCAAACGTGAAGAAGTTGAACGCGGTCAAGTATTGGCCAAACCAGGCTCAATCACTCCACACACCAAATTCAAAGCCGAAGTGTACGTATTGAGCAAAGAAGAAGGCGGCCGTCATACCCCATTCTTCGCCAACTACCGCCCACAATTCTACTTCCGTACAACCGACGTAACCGGTGCGGTTACTCTGGAAGAAGGCGTAGAAATGGTAATGCCGGGTGAAAACGTAACCATCAGCGTAGAACTGATTGCCCCGATCGCCATGGAAGAAGGCTTGCGCTTTGCAATCCGTGAAGGCGGCCGTACCGTGGGTGCCGGCGTTGTTTCTAGCATCATCGCTTAATTTTTAGAGGCCAATAGCTCAATTGGTAGAGTATCGGTCTCCAAAACCGAGGGTTGGGGGTTCGAGACCCTCTTGGCCTGCCAAATTAGAAAAATTAACCGGCCTTGTGTCGGTTAATTTTTTTGCATTTATAATCAGCGATAAATATCGTGAACTTAATTTAAAAGACAGTCAGACGAACTGGTGCTGTACTGTTGTAAAGTAAATTCACCATAATATCGATTTTTTAATCAAAATATCTGTTTCACTCGTATGGTAAAAGCATTATCCGGGGGTAGGTCTCCAAGATATGTATCGGAACGGATGTTTTGCAAGCGAGTATATAAAAGATGACTCAGAACACATCTGAAAATAAAACAGAGAAGTCAGGTCAAGTCGTCAAAGCCGGTGAAGTAAAGCATCACCCTAAACGTGAAGGCCTTTTCTCTTATTTCCGCAATTCATGGGCTGAATTCAAGAAAGTTGTTTGGCCGAGCCGTGATGATGCGGTGAAAATGACCGTGTTTGTCGTGATTTTCGTGGCAATCTTGGCGGCGTTTATTTATGTGGTGGACAGTGCGGTTTCTTGGTTATTTTTTGATGTGCTGCTGAAGAGGGGGTAAAAATGTCAAAGCGTTGGTATGTGGTTCAGGCCTATTCCGGTTTTGAGAAAAATGTTCAAAGAACATTGAAAGAACGTATTGCCCGTGAGGGAATGGAAGACTATTTCGGCCAGATTTTGGTGCCGGTAGAAGAAGTGGTGGACATTAAAAACGGCCGCCGCACCATCAGTGAACGTAAATTCTATCCGGGTTATGTATTAGTGGAAATGGAAATGACCGATGATTCTTGGCACTTGGTAAAAAGTACGCCGAGAGTGTCAGGCTTTATCGGCGGTACGGCCAACCGTCCGACACCGATTTCCCAGCGTGAAGCTGATGCGATTTTGCAACAGATGAAATCCGGTGTTGAAAAACCGAAACCCAAAGTCGAATTTGAGTTGGGTCAGCAAATCCGTGTTAATGAAGGTCCGTTTGCCGACTTTAACGGCGTGGTTGATGAAGTCAATTACGAGCGCAACAAACTGCGTGTATCGGTTCAGATTTTCGGCCGTGAAACGCCTGTGGAATTGGAATTCGGTCAAGTAGAGAAAATTTAGGCCGTCTGAAAATCTGTCTGCCACTTGCTGTATAAGCAGGTGGCATTTGTCTTATTTGGAAACAGATTTTGATTGGGTTAGGGCGAATTCACTTAAAGAACAGAGCGTATAGTTAAAACACCGAATTTTCTGTACAAATCGGCAAACTAATGACGATCGGAATATATGGTGGGCAACAAGCTAAGTTGGTTCATCTGCACTTTGTTCCCCGTCCCGCTGGCGGGAAGGGGCTAGGGGAAGGGTGGTTCGTTGTGGTGCCATATTTTTTGGTTGATTTACTATAGATTGGGTTGCAATCTAACATGATTTGAGGAAATCTTGAAAACATAAGATTTTGTTGGATTGTACTCGCATATGGCCAACGCTAACTATGCTTTGGTTTTATATGGAAAACAGAGTGTTTTGTAAATTCCGAATTTATGCCGTCTGAAATTTTGATTTTCAGACGGCATTGTTTTTTGGTTTGAGCAGGAGAGGGTGGTTTGGGTGTCTGTTATTGTGTGCAAATGCAGCAACGCACATCATTTCCCATTTGGTACTGCTGGATTTTATGACATTCGCTGAATTGCCCAGATTGTGCTGTTTTTCGTAAAAAAATAGTTTTCACGATAAGTTGTTTAAATTGCTTGAAAAAAGAAAACAGATATTCTATAATCCAAAGTTCTGTTTTTTGGGGAGCAGAATTGTTCTGCGTTATACCCGTTTTTTAGGAGTCCTTTAAAGTGGCAAAGAAAATTATCGGCTACATCAAACTGCAGATTCCTGCAGGTAAAGCCAATCCATCGCCTCCGGTTGGTCCTGCATTGGGTCAACGCGGTTTGAACATCATGGAATTCTGTAAAGCATTTAATGCTGCAACCCAAGGCATGGAGCCTGGTTTGCCGGTTCCTGTGGTGATTACTGCATTTGCAGACAAATCATTCACTTTCGTGATGAAAACCCCTCCTGCGTCTGTGTTGCTGAAAAAAGCGGCCGGTCTGCAAAAAGGTAGCTCTAATCCGCTGACCAACAAAGTGGGTAAAGTAACCCGTGCTCAGTTGGAAGAAATTGCAAAAACTAAAGAACCTGATCTGACTGCTGCCGATTTGGATGCTGCGGTTCGTACTATCGCCGGTTCTGCCCGTTCTATGGGCTTGGATGTGGAGGGTGTGTAATGGCTAAAGTATCTAAACGCTTGAAAGCATTGCGCGCTTCTGTTGAAGCCAACAAACTGTACCCAATCGATGAAGCCATTGCTTTGGTGAAAAATGCGGCAACTGCTAAATTTGACGAGTCTGTTGATGTGTCTTTCAACCTGGGTGTTGATCCTCGTAAATCAGACCAAGTTATCCGTGGTTCTGTGGTATTGCCTAAAGGTACCGGTAAAACAACCCGTGTGGCTGTGTTTACCCAAGGTGCAAATGCCGAAGCTGCTAAAGAAGCCGGTGCAGATGTAGTGGGTTTTGAAGATTTGGCTGCCGAAGTTAAAGCTGGCAACCTGAACTTCGATGTAGTGATTGCTTCTCCTGATGCAATGCGTATCGTTGGTCAGTTGGGTACCATTTTGGGTCCTCGCGGCTTGATGCCGAACCCTAAAGTTGGTACTGTAACGCCAAACGTTGCCGAAGCGGTTAAAAATGCCAAAGCCGGTCAGGTTCAATACCGTACCGACAAAGCAGGTATCGTTCACGCAACCATCGGTCGTGCTTCATTTGCCGAAGCTGATCTGAAAGAAAACTTTGATGCATTGCTGGATGCAATCGTTAAAGCCAAACCGGCTGCTGCCAAAGGCCAATACTTGAAAAAAGTTGCGGTATCCAGCACCATGGGTTTGGGTGTGCGCGTAGATACTTCTAGCGTAAACAACTAAGAATTTTCAGACGGCATCATGTATGTGAGGCCGTCTGAATTTGGGCTACTTAGAATATTAAGTAGATGTCCAAGACCGTAGGGATCGCAAGATTTAATCGTAACTGCCCTACGCAGACGGTAGTCCTGAAACAAATTGCAAGATGACTTGTAAGATGTCTTTTTAGGTTACCGCGCTGGTGGAATACCGTTTCGGTATTCTGTTGATAAACAGTGGGAGGTAGACCTTGAGTCTCAATATTGAAACCAAGAAAGTAGCCGTCGAAGAGATTAGCGCAGCGATTGCTAACGCTCAAACTCTGGTGGTTGCGGAATATCGCGGTATCAGTGTTGCCAGCATGACCGAGCTGCGTGCGAATGCACGTAAAGAAGGCGTATATCTGCGCGTTCTGAAAAATACTTTGGCTCGCCGTGCAGTAGAAGGTACTTCGTTCGCAGCATTGGCAGACCAAATGGTTGGTCCGCTGGTTTATGCCGCTTCCGAAGATGCTGTAGCTGCTGCAAAAGTGCTGCATCAATTCGCGAAAAAAGATGAAAAAATCGTTATCAAAGCCGGCTCTTACAACGGTGAATTGATGAACGCTGCCCAAGTGGGCGAGCTGGCATCTATTCCTAGCCGTGAAGAGTTGCTGTCCAAACTGTTGTTCGTTATGCAGGCGCCTGTTTCAGGCTTTGCACGCGGTTTGGCTGCTCTGGCAGAGAAAAAAGCCGGCGAAGAAGCTGCTTAATCGATTTTATTCATTTCTTGAACACATTAATTTTCATACAATATTTGGAGTATAAATAGCATGGCTATTACTAAAGAAGACATTTTGGAAGCCGTTGGTTCTTTGACCGTAATGGAATTGAACGACCTGGTTAAAGCTTTTGAAGAAAAATTCGGCGTTTCTGCTGCTGCCGTAGCTGTTGCCGGTCCTGCCGGTGCAGGCGCTGCCGCTGCTGAAGAAAAAACCGAATTCGACGTAATCCTGGCTTCTGCCGGTGAACAAAAAGTTGGCGTGATCAAAGTGGTTCGTGCCATCACCGGTCTGGGTCTGAAAGAAGCTAAAGACATCGTTGACGGCGCACCTAAAACACTGAAAGAAGGTGTTTCTAAAGCTGAAGCTGAAGACATCCAAAAACAACTGGAAGAAGCCGGCGCTAAAGTCGAAATCAAATAATTTTAATTTGATACTTTCAGTAGAGGCTGGCAGATTTCTGCCAGCCTTGTTTCGCTTCTGTCTGGTTTAGAAAACGGTTATTTACATTTATTTATATTTTGGTTTTGCATTTTGTGTAAATAATTGTAAATAACATCAAATCAGGGCCGGTTTGGAAAGCATTTTGGCGTTTGCCATGATTCAAACCCGTTTTTCAGACGGCCTCCATATTCAAAATCACCCTTTCGGAGTGTATATGAGCTATTCGTTTACTGAAAAAAAACGTATCCGTAAGAGTTTCGCCAAACGGGAAAACGTATTGGACGTTCCTTTCCTGCTGGCAACTCAGATTGATTCTTACGCCAAATTCCTGCAACTGGAAAACGCTTACGACAAGCGTACCGACGACGGTTTGCAGGCGGCGTTCAATTCGATTTTTCCGATTGTCAGCCACAACGGTTATGCACGTTTGGAATTTGTGCATTACACCTTGGGCGAACCTCTGTTCGACATTCCGGAATGCCAACTGCGGGGCATTACCTACGCTGCGCCGCTGCGTGCCCGTATCCGACTGGTGATTTTAGACAAAGAAGCGTCTAAACCGACAGTGAAAGAAGTGCGTGAAAACGAAGTGTATATGGGCGAAATCCCGTTGATGACACCGAGCGGCTCGTTTGTGATTAACGGTACCGAGCGTGTGATCGTTTCCCAGCTGCACCGTTCGCCGGGCGTATTCTTCGAGCATGATAAGGGTAAAACCCATTCTTCCGGCAAACTGCTGTTTTCCGCCCGCATTATCCCTTACCGTGGCTCATGGTTGGATTTTGAGTTTGATCCGAAAGACTTGCTGTATTTCCGTATCGACCGCCGCCGTAAAATGCCGGTCAGCATTCTGTTGAAGGCGCTGGGCTACACCAACGAACAAATCTTAGATACGTTCTACGACAAAGAGACGTTCTACTTCTCTAAAGACGGCGTGCAAACCGATGTGGTGGTAAGCCGTCTGAAAGGCGAAACCGCCAAAGTCGATATTATTGATGCCGAAGGCAACGTGTTGGTTGCCAAGGGCAAACGCATCACGGCAAAAAATATCCGGGACATCAGCAATGCTAATCTGACCCGTTTGAACGTTGATCCTGAAAATCTGCTGGGCAAAATTCTGGCGGTTGATTTGATTGTGCCGGATACCGGCGAAGTATTGGCGGTTGCCAATGACGAAATCACCGAAGAATTGCTGGCGAAGCTGGATATTCACGGTGTTGAGAAAATCGAAACCCTGTATATCAACGAATTGGATCAGGGCGGCTATATTTCTGCGACCCTGCGCACCGATGAAACCGCCGACCAACAGGCGGCACGTGTGCTGATTTACCGCATGATGCGTCCGGGCGAACCGCCTACCGAAGAAGCGGTAGAAGCGCTGTTTACCCGCCTATTCTTCAGCGAAGACAGCTACGATTTGTCCCGTGTCGGCCGCATGAAATTCAATACCCGTACTTATGAACAAAAGCTGACCGAAGCGCAGAAAAATTCATGGTACGGCCGTCTGTTGAACGAAACCTTTGCCGGTGCAGCCGAAAAAGGCGGCTATGTATTGAGCGTGGAAGACATCGTGGCTTCGATTGCCACTTTGGTCGAACTGCGTAACGGCCACGGCGAAGTGGACGACATCGACCACTTGGGTAACCGTCGTGTACGTTCGGTCGGCGAATTGACCGAAAACCAATTCCGCAGCGGCTTGGCTCGTGTCGAGCGTGCCGTAAAAGAGCGTTTGAACCAAGCAGAATCAGAAAATCTGATGCCGCATGATTTGATTAACGCCAAACCGGTTTCTGCTGCGATTAAAGAATTCTTCGGCTCGAGCCAATTGAGCCAGTTTATGGACCAAACCAACCCGCTGTCGGAAGTAACCCACAAACGCCGTGTTTCTGCGTTGGGTCCGGGCGGTCTGACCCGTGAGCGTGCGGGCTTTGAGGTGCGCGACGTACACCCGACCCACTACGGCCGTGTGTGTCCGATTGAAACGCCTGAAGGTCCGAACATCGGTTTGATTAACTCATTGTCGGTTTATGCCCGCACCAATGATTACGGTTTCTTGGAAACGCCGTACCGCCGTGTGGTGGACGGTAAAGTAACCGAAGAAATCGATTATCTGTCTGCGATTGAAGAAGGCCGCTATGTGATTGCGCAGGCGAATGCCGATTTGGATGAAAACGGCAACCTGACCGGCGATTTGGTAACCTGTCGTGAAAAAGGCGAAACCATTATGGCCACGCCGGATCGTGTGCAATATATGGACGTGGCAACCGGTCAGGTGGTTTCCGTGGCTGCTTCGCTGATTCCGTTCCTCGAACATGACGATGCGAACCGTGCCTTGATGGGTGCCAACATGCAACGTCAGGCCGTACCGTGCCTGCGTCCGGAAAAACCGATGGTCGGTACCGGTATCGAACGTTCGGTAGCCGTGGATTCGGCAACCGCTATTGTTGCCCGCCGTGGCGGTGTGGTGGAATATGTTGATGCCAACCGTGTCGTGATTCGTGTACACGACGATGAAGCAACTGCAGGCGAAGTCGGTGTCGATATTTACAATCTGGTGAAATTTACCCGTTCCAACCAATCAACCAACATCAACCAACGTCCTGCTGTGAAAGCGGGCGATGTGCTGCAACGGGGCGATTTGGTTGCCGACGGCGCTTCGACCGATTTGGGCGAACTGGCATTGGGTCAAAACATGACCATCGCCTTTATGCCGTGGAACGGTTACAACTACGAAGACTCGATTCTGATTTCCGAAAAAGTGGCCGCCGACGACCGCTATACTTCGATCCACATCGAAGAATTGAATGTTGTTGCACGCGATACCAAGCTGGGTGCGGAAGACATTACCCGAGACATTCCGAACCTTTCCGAGCGTATGCAGAACCGTCTGGACGAATCCGGTATCGTGTATATCGGTGCAGAAGTAGAAGCAGGCGACGTGTTGGTAGGCAAAGTAACGCCTAAAGGCGAAACCCAGCTGACCCCTGAAGAAAAACTGCTGCGTGCGATTTTCGGTGAAAAAGCGTCTGATGTGAAAGATACTTCGCTGCGTATGCCGACCGGCATGAGCGGTACGGTGATTGATGTACAAGTCTTTACCCGTGAAGGTATCCAACGCGACAAACGGGCTCAATCGATTATCGATTCCGAGCTGAAACGTTACCGCCAAGATTTGAGCGACCAACTGCGTATTTTCGACAACGACGCATTCGACCGTATCGAGCGTATGATTGTCGGTCAAAAAGCCAACGGTGGTCCGATGAAACTGGCCAAAGGCAGCGAAATTACCGCCGACTATCTGGCTGGTATCAGCAACAAACACGATTGGTTCGATATCCGTCTGTCAGACGAAGATCTGGCGAAACAGTTGGAACTGATTAAAGCCAGTCTGCAGCAAAAACGTGAAGAAGCTGACGAGCTGTATGAAATCAAGAAGAAAAAACTGACCCAAGGCGACGAATTGCAGCCGGGCGTACAAAAAATGGTGAAAGTATTCATCGCCATCAAACGCCGCCTGCAGGCCGGCGACAAAATGGCGGGCCGCCACGGTAACAAAGGTGTGGTATCGCGCATTTTGCCGGTGGAAGATATGCCGTATATGGCAGACGGTCGTCCGGTGGACATCGTATTGAACCCGTTGGGCGTACCGTCCCGTATGAACATCGGTCAGATTTTGGAAGTGCATTTGGGCTGGGCCGCCAAAGGTATCGGCGAGCGCATCGACCGCATGTTGAAAGAGCAGCGTAAAGCCGACGAAGTGCGTGCATTCCTGAACAAGCTCTACAACAGTAGCGGCCGCCAAGAAGATTTGGACAGTCTGAACGACGACGAAATCCTCGAACTGGCATTCAATTTGCGCAAAGGTGCGTCTTTCGCTTCGCCGGTGTTTGACGGTGCGAAAGAATCCGAAATCCGAGACATGCTCAATCTGGCGTATCCGAGCGAAGACGAAGAAGTTCAAAAACTGGGCTTCAACGACAGCAAAACCCAGATTACCCTGTATGACGGCCGTTCGGGCGAAGCCTTCGACCGCAAAGTAACCGTCGGCGTAATGCACTATCTGAAACTGCACCACTTGGTAGACGAGAAAATGCACGCCCGTTCGACCGGTCCGTACAGCTTGGTAACGCAGCAGCCTCTGGGCGGTAAAGCCCAGTTCGGTGGCCAGCGTTTCGGTGAGATGGAGGTATGGGCATTGGAAGCATACGGCGCAGCCTACACGCTGCAGGAAATGCTGACGGTGAAATCCGACGACGTAACCGGCCGTACCGCAATGTACGAAAACATCGTCAAAGGCGAACACAAAATCGAAGCCGGTATGCCGGAATCCTTCAACGTGTTGGTGAAAGAAATCCGCTCTTTGGGCTTGGATATCGATTTGGAACGTTACTGACCGGCGGTTTTCAGACGGCATGGCACGGCTATGCCGTCTGAAAAAGCGGTATCGAATGAAAACGAATAAACAGCGGCCGCAGAGGCCGTCTGAAAACCGCTTCAGCCATTTCACCTACCGAATATCCGCCCTGCGGTAAAAATACTTCCTTTAAGGAGCAAAAATGAATTTGTCGAACTTATTTAATCCGTTGCAAACAGCGGGCATGGAAGAAGAGTTTGATGCCATCAAAATCGGCATTGCCTCGCCTGAAACCATCCGCTCTTGGTCTTACGGCGAAGTAAAAAAACCGGAAACCATCAACTACCGTACCTTCAAACCCGAACGGGACGGTCTGTTCTGCGCCAAAATCTTCGGTCCGGTCAAAGACTACGAATGTTTGTGCGGCAAATACAAACGCCTGAAATTCAAAGGCGTAACCTGTGAAAAATGCGGCGTGGAAGTTACCCTGTCCAAAGTCCGCCGCGAGCGCATGGGCCATATCGAGCTGGCCGCACCCGTTGCCCACATCTGGTTTTTGAAATCCTTACCGTCCCGCTTGGGTATGGTGCTGGACATGACGTTGCGGGATATTGAGCGGGTACTGTATTTTGAAGCCTTTGTCGTAACTGATCCGGGCATGACCCCGCTGCAACGCCGTCAGCTGCTGACTGAAGACGACTACTACAACAAATTAGACGAATACGGCGATGATTTCGACGCCCAAATGGGTGCGGAAGGTATCCGTGAGCTGCTGCGCAATCTGGACGTGGCCGCCGAAATCGAACAGTTGCGTCAAGAGTTGGAATCGACCGGCTCTGACACCAAAATCAAAAAAATCGCCAAACGTCTGAAAGTATTGGAAGCCTTCCACCGTTCCGGCATGAAGCTGGAATGGATGATTATGGACGTATTGCCGGTATTGCCGCCGGATTTGCGCCCGCTCGTTCCGCTGGACGGCGGCCGTTTCGCCACTTCCGATTTGAACGACCTGTACCGCCGTGTCATCAACCGTAACAACCGTCTGAAACGCCTGTTGGAACTGAATGCACCCGACATCATCGTACGCAACGAAAAACGTATGCTGCAGGAAGCGGTTGATTCGCTGCTGGACAACGGCCGCCGCGGCAAAGCCATGACCGGTGCCAACAAACGTCCGCTGAAATCGCTGGCCGACATGATTAAAGGTAAAGGAGGCCGTTTCCGTCAAAACCTGTTGGGTAAACGTGTGGACTATTCAGGCCGTTCGGTGATTACCGTTGGTCCTTACCTGCGTCTGCACCAATGCGGTCTGCCGAAAAAAATGGCCTTGGAACTGTTTAAACCGTTTATTTTCCACAAACTGGAAAAACAAGGTTTGGCCAGCACCGTGCGTGCTGCCAAAAAACTGGTTGAACAGGAAGTGCCTGAAGTATGGGACATCTTGGAAGAAGTGATCCGCGAACATCCGATTATGCTGAACCGTGCGCCGACGCTGCACCGTTTGGGTATTCAGGCGTTTGAGCCGATTCTGATCGAAGGTAAAGCCATTCAGTTGCACCCATTGGTGTGTGCAGCGTTCAACGCCGACTTTGACGGTGACCAAATGGCGGTACACGTTCCATTGAGCTTGGAAGCGCAAATGGAAGCCCGCACGCTGATGCTGGCATCCAACAACGTATTGTCTCCTGCCAACGGCGAACCGATTATCGTACCGTCGCAAGACATCGTATTGGGTCTGTACTACATGACCCGCGACCGCATCAATGCCAAAGGCGAAGGCAGCCTGTTTGCCGATGTGAAAGAAGTACACCGTGCCTACCATACCAAACAGGTTGAATTGGGTACGAAAATTACCGTACGCCTGCGTGAGTGGGTGAAAAACGAAGCCGGTGATTTCGAGCCGGTAACCAAACGTTATGAAACCACAGTCGGTCGTGCATTGTTGAGCGAAATTCTGCCGAAAGGTTTACCGTTTGAGTACATCAACAAAGCCTTGAAGAAAAAAGAAATCTCCAAGCTGATTAACGCTTCGTTCCGCTTGTGCGGCCTGCGTGATACGGTGATTTTTGCCGACCATCTGATGTACACCGGTTTCGGTTTCGCTGCCAAAGGCGGTATTTCCATTGCTGTTGACGATATGGAAATTCCGAAAGAGAAAGCGGCATTGTTGGCCGAAGCCAATGCCGAAGTGAAAGAAATCGAAGACCAATATCGTCAAGGCTTGGTGACCAACGGCGAACGCTACAACAAAGTCGTGGATATTTGGGGTCGTGCCGGCGATAAAATCGCCAAAGCAATGATGGATAATCTTTCTACCCAAAAAGTGATTGACCGAGACGGCAACGAAGTGGATCAAGAGTCGTTCAACTCCATCTACATGATGGCCGACTCCGGTGCCCGTGGTTCGGCGGCACAGATCAAACAGCTTTCCGGTATGCGCGGTCTGATGGCGAAACCGGACGGCTCGATTATCGAAACCCCGATTACCTCTAACTTCCGTGAAGGTCTGACTGTATTGCAATACTTTATTGCAACCCACGGTGCCCGTAAAGGTCTGGCGGATACCGCCTTGAAAACAGCCAACTCCGGTTACCTGACCCGCCGTTTGGTGGACGTTACCCAAGACTTGGTGGTGGTGGAAGACGATTGCGGCACTTCAGACGGCTTCGTGATGAAAGCCGTAGTGCAGGGCGGTGATGTGATTGAAGCCTTGCGCGACCGTATTTTGGGCCGTGTAACCGCTTCCGATGTGGTTGATCCTTCTACAGGTGCGACTTTGGTTGAAGCCGGTGTGATGCTGACCGAGAAACTGGTTGATCTGATCGACCAATCCGGTGTGGACGAAGTGAAAGTCCGCACGCCGATTACCTGTAAAACCCGCCACGGCTTGTGCGCCCACTGTTACGGCCGAGACTTGGCACGAGGCAAACTGGTCAATGCCGGTGAAGCAGTCGGCGTGATTGCCGCCCAATCGATCGGCGAACCGGGTACTCAGCTCACCATGCGTACCTTCCACATCGGTGGTGCAGCGTCCCGAGCCGCCGCCGCCAGTCAAGTGGAAGCCAAATCCAACGGTACGGCACGCTTCAGCAGCCAAATGCGTTATGTTGCCAACAACAAAGGCGAATTGGTTGTCATCGGCCGCTCGTGCGAAGTCGTGATTCACGACGACATCGGCCGTGAGCGTGAGCGCCACAAAGTGCCTTACGGTGCAATCTTGCTGGTTCAGGACGGCGAAGTCATCAAAGCCGGCCAAACATTGGCAACATGGGATCCGCATACCCGTCCGATGATTACCGAACACGCCGGTTCGGTGAAATTCGAAAACGTGGAAGAGGGCGTAACTGTTGCCAAACAAACCGACGATGTAACCGGTTTGTCCACTCTGGTGGTGATTGACGGCAAACGCCGCTCCGCCGGTGCGTCCAAACTGCTGCGCCCAACCGTTAAACTGTTGGACGAAAACGGCTTGGAAATCTGCATTCCGGGTACTTCGACACCGGTATCCATGGCATTCCCGGTCGGTGCTGTAATTACCGTGCGTGAAGGTCAGGAAATCGGCAAAGGCGATGTGCTGGCACGTATCCCGCAAGCCTCGTCCAAAACCCGCGATATTACCGGTGGTCTGCCCCGTGTGGCCGAACTGTTTGAAGCCCGTATTCCGAAAGATGCCGGTATGCTGGCGGAAATTACCGGTACGGTTTCCTTCGGTAAAGAAACCAAAGGCAAACAGCGCCTTATCATTACCGATGTGGACGGCGTAGCCTACGAAACCCTGATTTCCAAAGAGAAACAGATTCTGGTACACGACGGCCAAGTCGTAAACCGCGGTGAAACCATTGTTGACGGTGCAGTCGATCCGCACGACATTTTGCGTCTGCAAGGCATCGAAGCACTGGCACGCTATATCGTTCAAGAGGTACAGGAAGTTTACCGCCTGCAAGGTGTGAAGATTTCCGACAAGCACATCGAAGTGATTATCCGCCAGATGCTGCGCCGAGTGAACATCATCGACTCAGGCGAAACCGGCTTCATTACCGGCGAGCAAGTCGAGCGTGGCGACGTGATGATTGCCAACGAAAAAGCGATTGCCGAAGGCAAAGAACCGGCCCGTTACGAAAACGTATTGCTGGGTATTACCAAAGCATCGCTTTCGACCGACAGCTTCATTTCCGCCGCATCGTTCCAAGAGACCACCCGTGTGCTGACCGAAGCAGCGATTATGGGCAAACAGGACGAATTGCGCGGTTTGAAAGAAAACGTGATTGTCGGCCGCCTGATTCCGGCGGGTACCGGCTTGAGCTACCACCGCAGCCGTCGTCAGCAATGGAAAGAAATTTCGCAAACCGAAGAAGCGGATCACGACAGTGCCGCCGAATAAGCGAAGTTGAACACACAAACCGCAAGCCGGATAAGGCTTGCGGTTTTTTATGGCGGGTATGGCTTGATAGGCCGTCTGAAAACCGGCATGCCCCAAGCACATAGGCAACTTTTGTTTTTTGAAAACACTAAAGCCTGTTTTCAGACGGCCTCTGTTACCAAAAACCGACTGTCTTTCCGAAAAAACAGCTTTTTATCAGCGATATACTTGACTAAGGTATTGCAATAAAAATATAATTCATCTCTTGTCGGCATGGTGTCGGCAAGTATTTAACTCAACAGGACGAGAAAATATGCCAACTATTAACCAATTAGTACGCAAAGGCCGTCAAAAGCCTGTGTACGTAAACAAAGTGCCTGCACTGGAAGCCTGCCCGCAAAAACGCGGCGTATGCACCCGTGTGTACACCACAACCCCTAAAAAACCTAACTCTGCATTGCGTAAAGTATGTAAAGTACGCCTGACCAACGGTTTCGAAGTTATTTCGTACATCGGCGGTGAAGGCCACAACTTGCAAGAGCACAGCGTCGTATTGATCCGCGGCGGTCGTGTAAAAGACTTGCCGGGTGTGCGTTACCACACTGTACGCGGTTCTTTGGATACTGCAGGTGTTAAAGACCGTAAACAGGCCCGTTCTAAATACGGTGCTAAGCGTCCTAAATAATAACCGGGGCTTAGATAGGCACGTCGGCCGCCTACATTAAACGGCCGAGTAAGTGAGTACTCTTTTGGGTATTCATGGGAATTGACCCGACTGAATAGATTAAAGGAAATTAAAATGCCAAGACGTAGAGAAGTCCCTAAGCGCGACGTATTGCCAGATCCGAAATTCGGCAGCGTTGAGCTGACTAAATTCATGAACGTATTGATGATTGACGGTAAAAAATCGGTTGCCGAACGTATCGTTTACGGTGCGCTGGAGCAAATCGAGAAAAAAACCGGCAAAGTTGCAATCGAAGTATTCAACGAAGCCATTGCTAACGCCAAACCTATCGTGGAAGTGAAAAGCCGTCGTGTAGGTGGTGCAAACTACCAAGTTCCTGTTGAGGTTCGTCCTTCACGCCGCTTGGCCTTGGCAATGCGCTGGGTGCGCGATGCTGCCCGTAAACGTGGTGAGAAATCAATGGATCTGCGTTTGGCAGGCGAATTGATTGATGCTTCAGAAGGTCGCGGCGGTGCGTTGAAAAAACGTGAAGAAGTACACCGCATGGCTGAAGCGAACAAAGCGTTCTCTCACTTCCGTTTCTAATTTTGAAAGGCTAATAAAATGGCTCGTAAGACCCCAATCAGCCTGTACCGCAATATCGGTATTTCTGCCCATATTGATGCGGGTAAAACCACTACGACCGAACGTATTCTGTTCTATACCGGTTTGACCCACAAACTGGGTGAGGTGCATGACGGTGCGGCAACGACCGACTACATGGAACAAGAACAAGAGCGTGGTATTACCATTACCTCTGCTGCCGTTACTTCCTACTGGTCAGGTATGGCGAAACAGTTCAAAGAACACCGTTTCAACATCATCGACACCCCTGGACACGTTGACTTTACCGTAGAGGTAGAGCGTTCTATGCGTGTATTGGACGGTGCCGTAATGGTTTACTGTGCCGTAGGCGGCGTTCAGCCTCAGTCTGAAACCGTATGGCGTCAGGCCAACAAATACAAAGTGCCTCGTTTGGCATTTGTAAACAAAATGGACCGTCAAGGTGCCAACTTCTTCCGTGTGGTTGAGCAAATGAAAACCCGTTTGCGCGCCAACCCTGTACCAATCGTGATTCCGGTTGGTGCGGAAGACAACTTCGAAGGCGTAGTTGACCTGCTGAAAATGAAAGCCATTATTTGGAACGAAGCCGACAAAGGCGTAACTTTCGAATACGGCGATATTCCGGCTGAACTGGTGGAGACTGCCGAAGAATGGCGTCAAAATATGATTGAAGCCGCAGCCGAAGCCAGCGAAGAGCTGATGGACAAATACTTGGGCGGCGAAGACCTGACCGAAGAAGAAATCGTTGGTGCATTGCGTCAACGTACTCTGGCCGGTGAAATCCAACCAATGTTGTGCGGTTCTGCATTTAAAAACAAAGGTGTACAACGTATGTTGGATGCCGTTGTCGAGTTGCTGCCTGCGCCGACCGACATTCCGCCGGTACAAGGTGTGAATCCTTCAACCGATGCAGCCGACCAACGTGAAGCCAGCGACGAAGCGCCATTCTCCGCTTTGGCATTCAAAATGTTGAACGACAAATACGTTGGTAACCTGACCTTTATCCGTGTTTACTCAGGCGTGGTAAAATCAGGCGATACCGTACTGAACTCAGTAAAAGGTACTCGTGAACGTATCGGCCGTCTGGTACAGATGACTGCTGCCGACCGTACCGAGATCGAAGAAGTACGTGCCGGCGACATCGCCGCCGCCATCGGTCTGAAAGACGTTACCACCGGTGAAACCCTGTGTGCCGACAACGCACCAATCATCTTGGAACGCATGGAATTCCCTGAGCCGGTGATTCACGTTGCCGTTGAGCCGAAAACCAAAGCCGACCAAGAGAAAATGGGTATCGCCCTGAACCGTTTGGCCAAAGAAGACCCTTCTTTCCGTGTTCGTACCGATGAAGAATCAGGCCAAACCATTATTTCCGGTATGGGTGAGCTGCACTTGGAAATTATTGTTGACCGTATGAAACGTGAATTCGGTGTAGATGCCAACATCGGTGCGCCTCAAGTGGCTTACCGTGAGACCATCCGCAAAGCCGTTAAAGCCGAACACAAACACGCCAAACAATCAGGCGGTAAAGGTCAATACGGTCACGTGGTTATCGAAATGGAACCAATGGAACCGGGTGGCGAAGGCTACGAATTCATCGACGAAATCAAAGGTGGTGTGATTCCTCGCGAATTCATTCCGTCTGTTGACAAAGGTATCCGTGATACCCTGCCTAACGGTGTGGTAGCCGGCTTCCCGGTAGTTGATGTACGTATCCGTCTGGTATTCGGTTCTTACCACGATGTCGACTCTTCGCAACTGGCGTTTGAATTGGCCGCATCTCAAGCCTTTAAAGAAGGTATGCGCCAAGCCTCTCCGGTATTGCTCGAGCCGATTATGGCGGTAGAAGTAGAAACCCCAGAAGAGTACATGGGCGACGTAATGGGCGACTTGAACCGTCGTCGCGGTATCGTATTGGGCATGGACGACGACGGCATCGGCGGTAAAAAAGTACGTGCCGAAGTACCGTTGGCGGAAATGTTCGGTTACTCTACCGACTTGCGTTCCGCAACCCAAGGTCGTGCAACCTACTCAATGGAATTCAAAAAATACGCCGAAGCACCATCGCACATTGCCGCTGAAGTAACTGCTTCACGCAAAGGTTAATCAGGCGTTTTATCAGGCCGTCTGAAAATACACTGAAATTCATTTTTCAGACGGCCATTGTTCTTTGTGATCTTTATATGTAAAGGAATTAGCTCATGGCTAAGGAAAAATTCGAACGTAGCAAACCGCACGTAAACGTTGGCACCATCGGTCACGTTGACCATGGTAAAACCACTCTGACTGCAGCACTGACTACCATTTTGGCTAAAAAATTCGGTGGCGCAGCAAAAGCTTACGACCAAATCGACAACGCACCTGAAGAAAAAGCCCGCGGTATTACCATTAATACCTCACACGTAGAATACGAAACCGAAACCCGCCACTACGCACACGTAGACTGCCCGGGTCACGCCGACTACGTTAAAAACATGATTACCGGTGCAGCCCAAATGGACGGCGCAATCCTGGTGTGTTCAGCAGCCGACGGCCCAATGCCGCAAACCCGCGAACACATCCTGTTGGCCCGCCAAGTAGGCGTACCATACATCATCGTATTCATGAACAAATGCGACATGGTTGACGATGCCGAACTGCTGGAACTGGTAGAAATGGAAATCCGCGACCTGCTGTCAAGCTACGACTTCCCAGGCGACGACTGCCCAATCGTACAAGGTTCTGCACTGAAAGCCCTGGAAGGCGATGCCGCTTACGAAGAAAAAATCTTCGAACTGGCCGCTGCACTGGACAGCTACATCCCAACTCCGGAACGTGCCGTTGATAAACCATTCCTGTTGCCGATTGAAGACGTATTCTCAATCTCAGGCCGCGGTACAGTAGTAACCGGTCGTGTAGAGCGCGGTATCATCCACGTAGGCGACGAGATCGAAATCGTAGGTCTGAAAGACACCGCCAAAACCACTTGTACCGGCGTTGAAATGTTCCGCAAACTGCTGGACGAAGGCCAAGCAGGCGACAACGTAGGCGTACTGCTGCGCGGTACCAAACGTGAAGAAGTTGAACGCGGTCAAGTATTGGCCAAACCAGGCTCAATCACTCCACACACCAAATTCAAAGCCGAAGTGTACGTATTGAGCAAAGAAGAAGGCGGCCGTCATACCCCATTCTTCGCCAACTACCGCCCACAATTCTACTTCCGTACAACCGACGTAACCGGTGCGGTTACTCTGGAAGAAGGCGTAGAAATGGTAATGCCGGGTGAAAACGTAACCATCAGCGTAGAACTGATTGCCCCGATCGCCATGGAAGAAGGCTTGCGCTTTGCAATCCGTGAAGGCGGCCGTACCGTAGGTGCCGGCGTTGTTTCTAGCATCATCGCTTAATAAGGAATACAGATAATGGCAAACCAAAAAATCCGTATTCGTTTGAAAGCCTATGATTACAGCCTGATCGACCGTTCGGCTCAAGAAATCGTTGAAACCGCAAAACGCACCGGTGCCGTAGTAAAAGGCCCGATTCCGTTGCCGACTAAAATCGAGCGTTTCAACATTCTGCGTTCTCCACACGTGAACAAAACTTCCCGTGAACAACTGGAAATCCGCACCCACTTGCGCCTGATGGACATCGTTGACTGGACTGACAAAACTACCGACGCACTGATGAAACTGGACCTGCCGGCCGGTGTGGACGTAGAAATCAAAGTTCAATAATCATCGCTTGAAGATGAATTAGCCGAACAGTTTCCTGTTCGGCTTTTTTATTGCAAATAGGCCGTCTGAAAATCAATATTGCCAATCTGGGTAAAATTAAAAATCAGATTTTCAGACGGCATCAACGTGAAACTCACTAAACACGTGCTTATATATAGTTAATTCACTTAATAAAGAGAACGGGTGTAGGTTGGTTCGAGACCCAACACGATTGGGAATACCTTAAAACATAAGATTTTGTTGGGTTACGCTCGTGCCTCGCTAACCTCAACCTACGCCTGCTTTTGTATGGAAAATTCGGTGTTTTAACTATAGTCAATCAACCGAATTTCCAGCACATTCCAAACCCAACACGCCTGTTATTCCGACGAAAGTCGGAATCTATTTTGGCGGCTTGGGTAACTGTTTTTTCTTGACGGTTTCCGAATCTGAAAGATGGATTCCAACTTTCGTCGGAATGACGAGTATGTTTGAAAATCGTACGGTTTATTAAGTGGATTGACTATAGTGGAATAACCCCCAAAGCAATACAAGGCGGCAAGCCGCAGACAGTATGGATAATACGGCAAGGCGAGCCAACGCTGTAGTGCTTTGAGGTTGTTTCACTATACTTTAACCGTTCTCCGTATTGCTTAATTCATCGGCGATGACTTCTGCCTGTTGTAATACAAAATCAATGGCTTCTTCTTGGCAATCGGGCGGATATTTGAAACTTTTCAGTATCCGTTTGACTTTGATTCGGATGCCGGCTCGAACAGCTTCTTTATATTGCCAATCTATGCTGACTGATCTCCGTAATAGAGCGGTGATTTCGTGTGCCAGTTTAAGCAGGGCGGCATCGCCCATGATTTCGGCGGCGCTGCTGTTGCGGGCAAGGGCATGGTAAAAAGCCAGCTCTGCCGGACTCAAGCCCAGTTGTTCGCCGTGCCGTATGCTTTCTTGAAAGGATTTCGCCATTTCCACCAACTCGGTAATGATTTCAAATACCGTCAGATTGTGGTTGTGGTATTTGGCCATTGCTTCTTTGAGTTTTTCCTCAAACGATTTTTTTATTGCCAGATTGGTGGCGGCTTTGGTGCGGATTTCGCTTTTCAGATAACTTTCTGCCGCTAAAACCCATAAATCCTTGCTGTCGCTGTTGCGGAACATTTCCAGAAACTCTTCCGATAACACAGTAATATCCGGCCGTTCCTGCTGCAGCAAATCGAATAAATCGACTACGCCGTCAGATTGAACCGCTTTATTCAACAGCGCAGCCAGTTGCAACTGCCGCTCTTTCGGCCGGTTTTTACCGTCGATATGTTCTGCTTTGGCAAGCGTAGCACGCACTGCATCGTAAAATGCCAGCTCTTGCCGGTAAGGTTCGGCCTGTTTCAAAGCGCCGCATAACGAGAATCCCTTTTTTGCCAGCCGTACAGCCTGCAAAAATGCCGATTTTCTCGGTGTTTTATCTTTTCCACTGTTTGCAGGCAACACCCTGTCCAAGCCTAAAATATGGTTGGCGGCTTGGCGGATTGCCGTGAGCAGGGCGGTGGGGTCGGTCAGTTGTAAGGCCGTCTGAATATCCGGTTTTTTGCCATCTACCGGCGTTGCCATCTGCCCTCGGATAATGTCGATATATTCGAGCATTTTAGTAAAAATCTCATCGATATCGTGTTTAACCCGGCTTTTGCCGCCTGCATTGGTATATTGGCGGGTTGCCTGCTGCAATTCCTCCGTCAGTCCCACATAATCCACAATCAGCCCGCCGTTTTCACGGCTTTTATTTTTAAACACACGGTTGACACGGGCAATCGCCTGCATCAGATTATGCCCCTGCATCGGCTTATCGATATACATCGTATGACAGCAGGGCGCATCAAACCCCGTCAGCCACATATCCCGCACAATCACCATTTTCAGCGGATCGTCAGGATCTTTAAAACGCTGTTCCAACGTCTTCTTATCCTGTGTCGGATAAATATGCGGCCGCATTTCCTGAGGGTCGCTTGCCGACCCCGTCATCATGATTTTAACAGTACCCTGATGAACATCATCGCTGTGCCACTGCGGGCGCAGCTTAACAATTTCATTATAAAGATTCACGCAAATTGTGCGGCTCATCGCCACCACCATCGCCTTGCCTTCCGCAAGCTCAGTCCGCTTTTCAAAATGGCCGACCAAATCCTCAGCCAGCTTTTTCAGACGGCCTTGCGTTCCCATCAGCTGTTCCCGCAGGCGGAAATTCCTACTGTTTTCATCTTCATCGGCCAACATCTGCGCCTCACGCATCAGCTGTTGAAAATCCCCGCTTTCCTGCAGCGCAATCTGTCGGGCCTCGTAAATAATCGGCACAGTCGCCCCGTCTTCCACCGCATCATGAATATCATAAATCGACACATAACGGCCGAACACCTCCCGAGTATCCTTATCCTCCAAGCTGATCGGCGTACCCGTAAAACCAATAAACGAAGCATTCGGCAACGCATCGCGCAAATGCTTCGCATAGCCCGTGCGGTATTCCCCCTTATCATTGATTTTTTGCGTAAACCCATATTGCGAGCGGTGCGCCTCATCGCTAATCACCACAATATTATGCCGGTCGTTCAACACAGGGTGAACAGATTCCCCTTCGGCCAAACCGAATTTCTGAATCGTTGTAAACACCACCCCGCCGGCACCCTGTTTCGCCAAAGCCGCCCGCAAATCTTCCCGACCGTCCGCCTGCACCGGCATTTCACGAATCAAATCCGCCCCGCCCGAAAAAGTAGCAAACAACTGACCGTCCAAATCATTACGATCCGTTACCACCACAATTGTCGGATTGCCCAATACCGGCTGACGCATCAATTTTGCCGCATAAAACAACATCGACAACGACTTGCCCGACCCCTGCGTATGCCATACCACCCCGATTTTACCGTTGCCCGACCCCATCGCCGCCACCGTAGAATCCACCGCCTCATTCACCCCGTAAAACTGATGATAAGCCGCAATCTTCTTCTGCAGCAGCTCGTTGCCGCCCCGCTCGAACATCACAAACGAAAACACATAATCCAACAGCGTTTCCGGCTGCAACAAACCGTGAAGCAACGCCTCCAACTCATTTTCAAACGCCACCCTGCGGCTTTGGTTTTTCTCATCAACCACCCGCCACGGCATAAAACGGTTAAACGGCGCAGTCAGCGAACCCAAACGGGCCGCCATGCCGTCTGAAACCACCTGAACCTGATTGTAAACAAACAAATCCCCGATTTCCTTCTGATACGTCTGAAGCTGCAAAAACGCACTTTCCAAATCCGCCTCTTCCCGCAGCGGATTCTTCAACTCAAACACCACCAACGGCAAACCGTTTACAAAACACACAATATCCGGCCGCCGCTTGCCCCGGCTGCCCGCAATCGAAAACTGATTTACCACATCAAAACGGTTGTTTGCCCAATCCCCGAAATCCACCAAACGCAGCAAATCCCGTTTCTGCTCCCCGTCTGCCTGATACACCGCCGGCACACCGTGGCACAAATAATCATAAAAACGCCGGTTTTGCTCCCCCAACGAATCGCCCGCCACCCGCAGCACATCACCCAGAGCCGCCTCGCATACCGCCGCCGGAATATCAGGATTCAACCGCCGCACCTCAGCCGCCAACACCTCATGCAGCACCACATCAGACAGCCGACCCCGCCACGGATTGTCCCCATCGGGCAATACCGTCCGCCCGTCTGTATAACGCCAGCCCAAGCCCTGCAACACCTGCAAACAGGCCTGCTCAACCGTATCCTCGTTAATCTTCAACATACCCGTATTCCCAAATAAACAAACCAAACCATGCCGTCTGAAAATTGCAGTTGTCGGTTTTCAGACGGCATACACAACAGATTTCAGTGTTGTATTAGCTTTCTGGCGGCATAATCTGTTCAGTAGCCTGAGGAGGGATTGAAGAATATATCATTTCTGATATTTTTAATATTTGTTTACTTAGCTTATTAATTGATTGCCAAAATTCCGATGCCTGTTCTCCGCCATATTTCAAATCATAATGAGATAAAGACTGTTGATTATTTTCTGGATATTTTAGAGCGATATACCATTGGTCAGAAGTTATATTATTATTTTTAAAAAATTGTGCCAAAGGGTTTGTTAAGTCTATTTTTGAAGTAACAGATTTGACTAAGTCTAACAAGATTTTTGTATATTCATCCGTTTGTATTTGTTCTACTAATTCACTAAATTTATGTTCTTTGATTATGGATTTTCCTTGGTGTAAAATAGTTCCTTTGAGCATTAATTCGATTCCATGATAGAAATTGAATAAAATAGGAACCCCAATATTATGATCTGCCCATCGGGTTGTATATTGATACTCTTTATATGAAGATGGGTTATTTGTTACAGTAACATAAGGGTTTCCACTTTTAATTAATTCTTCAGAGCTGGCAATGGCAAGATTAAGAAAATATTGCCCCATAGTAAAAAAGTCTAATGAATTATTCATAATTTTATATCTCCATTTAATAATTTAGGTAACAAAGTGTCTCTTAAATTAGCAAGAATAATATTCTCTTGTTTGATTTGAAGGTTTTTGTCAATGTATTGACTCACCATGTTTTCAAATTGTCTAAGAAGTTCTACACATGGTAAAACGGTTTTCATTCCGACAAAGGTTGATGAATTTAGGGAATTTCTTGTTGAGGCTACGGAGGCTTGAGCCAAATATATTTGGATTTTTTCCTGCGTAAAATAGCAGCGTAAAAATTCCCTAATATTTTCTTTTTTAGGTTCTATTTTGGCTAATGCAACATTGTATGCTCCTTTTATTCCATAACGGACTTTACCAGCTTCCCCGTATTTATCCATCAAAATGTCTTTGACTTCGCAGCGCTTATTTTTTTTGGAAATAGGGATATAAGTCTGATGATTGTCATTTGAAAAATCACGATTTTGAACAAATCGTTCATATCCGGATTGTTCCTCATAAATATGTTCTGATTTAGGCGGTTGAGAACCACCGACAAAATCGAATAATTGGTTTAAATCCAGAACTTCCCACCCCTTAGGTGTTTCCCCGAACCCTTCTACTTCCTCCAATTCATCAGGAAAGGCTTGGGCGAGCCGTTCGAGTTGGCGGTAGTTTTCGGGGTGGGTGTGTTGCCATTCGGCAAGTTCGGCGGGCGATTTGCCTGACAGGGTTTGCATGACGGCGAGCAGCACCTGCCTGCCATCCGCCCCTGCTGCCCGTGCTGCTGCTTTGCTGCGTACGGGATCGAAATCGACAAACCAGCTTTGAAACACCGCCTGCGCCATTTGTTCTAAGGTCTGGTTGATTTGGGTGTTGAGTTCGATTTTTTCATTTAGTTTGAAATATTGATTAATACAGTTTCTCTGGATAGGAATAGGTGGAATATTTAATTTGAAATTAAGTATTGCCTTTTTATCTCCTCGGGGCATTTTAGTTCCTTTGGAAGAAACTACGGTGTAATTGATAAAATCCTCAGAACAAATTAATAAATACAAATATTCGTTCAATAAAATATTTTCATTTTTACTTCTAATAACTAATACATCTGCAGAGCATCCACCTGAAAATTTGGCGAACCATACTTTTTTGAAATAAGTTCTGATATTGGAAAATAAAATATCTCTTTCTTGGAAAGAATTGCAGCGGTCAATATCGGGTAATGCAGTAGCAATAGTTACCCCTCCAAGGTTAGGAATCATATTCTCGGTGGATATGTATTGTTCTGTTTCTATTTCAGAAAGTGCAGTTTTTGTAGATATAAATTCAGCAATATCAGAAAAAGAGTATTCTTTCCATTCATTATTTATTTCCATTTACTTTACTCCCTTCTTTCTCGGCTTGAAGTTTTCCGAAAAAAACTAAATTTTCTAAGTTTTCTTTAATCTTCAATTCCAATTCGGAACTTTGGGTAAATTGCAGCGATAATTTGTCGGTTAATTCCCGCATTTTCTCTGCAAAATCTACTCCGTCTTCTTCCTGTTCGGGTGTGCCGACATAGCGGCCGGGGGTGAGTACCCAGTCGTTTTTTTCAATGGTGGCAAGGTCGGCGGTGCTGCAGAAGGCGGGAATATCCTGATAGCCGTTGTTTTGCTGCCAGTTATGGTAGGTGTCGGCAATTTTGGCAATGTCTTCGGGGCTGAAATCCCGTTGTTTGCGGTCTTTCATATGGCCGAGCCGGCGGGCATCGATAAACAATACTTCGCCTGTGCGTTTTTTGGCTTTGTTGAAAATCCAAATGCAGGCGGAGATTTGGACGTTGGTAAAAAGTTTGTCGGGTAGGGCGATCATGGCTTCGACTAAGTCGGCTTGCAGCAGGTTTTGGCGGATTTTGCCCTCGCCGTCGGTTTGGTTCGACATGGAACCGTTTGCCAATACCAAGCCGATTTTGCCGGTGGGCGAGAGGTGGTAGAGCATATGCTGTATCCAGGCAAAGTTGGCGTTGCTCTCGGGCGGCATGCCGTATTGCCAGCGGGGGTCTCCGGTCAGGCTTTCGTTCCACCATTCTTTGACGTTAAACGGTGGATTGGCCATGATGAAATCCATTTTTTTGTCGATATGCTGGGGATTGGTGAAGCTGTCGGCATTTTGTTTGCCGAAATCGAATTCTATGCCCCGAATGGCCATGTTCATGGCGGCCAGCCGCCAGGTGGTCGGGTTGTATTCTTGCCCGTAGATGGAGATATTGCTGACTTTGCCTTGATGGCTGCGGATAAATTTTTCGGTTTGTACGAAAAAGCCGCCCGTTCCCATGGCTGGGTCGTAAACCCGTCCTTGGTAGGGTTGGAGCATTTCGACAATCAGGCTGACGATGGCTTTGGGGGTGAAGTATTGGCCGCCTTTTTTGCCTTCTTCTCGGGCAAATTCGCCGAGAAAGTATTCGTAAACGTGGCCGAGAATGTCTTTGGCGGCGAGGGATACGGGTTTGCCGTTGAGGATGGGTTTGTTGAAATCGGTGGTGGAAAAGAGGTTGAGCAGGCCGATCAGGGTGGTTTCGCTGACTCCGAAGCCGCTGATGCGCTGGATAATGTTTTTGAGTTTGGGGTTTTCTTGTTCGATGGCGGTAAAGGCTTCGTCAATCAGGTTGGCTACGCCTCTGAATTTGCCGCCCCAAGGCAATTCTTTGCCGAGCGGATAGTGGGCGGCTTGTTTGAGGTTGTCCCAGCGGGCGGCGGCGGGTACCCAGAAGATATTGTTGGCGGCGTAGTAATCCCGATCTTCCAATTCGTCTGCCAGAGCTTGGGCGTAGTCTTCGGGCGTGTAGCCTTCGGGGTCGAAATAGTATTCGGAATCGGGGTTTTGAAAATCGGCGGTGAGCTTTTCGCGTAAATCGCTGAAGCTGTCGGCAATATATTTGAGAAAGACGAAGCCTAAGACGATGTGTTTGTAGTTGGCGGCATCGAGTTGGGAGCGGAGTTGGTGGGCTGCGGCCCAGAGGCGGTTGTCGAGCTCGGTTAAGAACTGTTGCTGTTCACTGCTTGGTGCTTGGTCATTATAGCATATTCCTGTGTTATTTTCAATTTAAAATCATATGGTTGGTTTTTGTTTCGGGCGTTAGGCCGTCTGAAAATCGGGGTTGGGCAAAGTGCATTTTCAGACGGCCTGTTTGGTAAACGATCCGGCTGATTGTAAAATGCCTGCTGCAAATAGGGAAGATAGGGCGGCCGCCGTTGCAGAAAAAACAACGCTGTCGAAAAAAAGATATGGCAAGTGTAGGTTTTTCTTGAAAACTTTTCTTGAGCTGTGATATAGTGTGGGGCTTGGTACATTCGTGCCAAGTTTTTATCTTTGTCCGAAGGCGGGCCAATCGTAGCCTGCCCCTTTACTTAAAAGGAAAATAATCATGACTTTAGGTCTGGTTGGACGCAAAGTTGGTATGACTCGCGTGTTCGACGAACAGGGTGCTTCTGTTCCGGTAACTGTGTTGGATATGTCTGCTAACCGCGTTACACAAGTAAAATCCAAAGATACTGACGGCTACACTGCCGTTCAAGTTACCTTTGGTCAGAAAAAAGCAAACCGAGTAACTAAAGCCGAAGCGGGCCACTTTGCTAAAGCAGGTGTTGAAGCCGGTCGCGGTTTGGTTGAATTTGCTTTGACTGAAGACAAATTGGCTGAATTGAAAGCAGGCGATGAAATCGCTGTAACCATGTTTGAAGTGGGCCAATTGGTTGACGTAACCGGCACCTCTAAAGGTAAAGGTTTCTCCGGTACGATCAAACGTCATAACTTCGGTTCTCAACGTACTTCCCACGGTAACTCCCGTTCTCACCGTGTTCCCGGCTCTATCGGTATGGCGCAAGACCCAGGTCGTGTGTTCCCCGGTAAACGCATGGCGGGTCAATACGGCAACACTAAAGCAACTGTTCAAAAACTGGAAGTTGTGCGTGTTGATGCAGAACGCCAACTGCTGTTGGTAAAAGGTGCTGTTCCGGGTTCGGTTAACAGTGATGTTGTGGTACGTCCAAGCGTGAAAGTGGGTGCGTAATGGAATTAAAAGTAATTGACGCTAAAGGACAGGTTTCAGGAAGCTTGGCTGTTTCTGATGCTTTGTTTGCTCGCGAATACAATGAAGCTTTGGTTCATCAGCTGGTAACTGCTTTCTTGGCAAATGCCCGCTCAGGTAATCGTGCTCAGAAAACCCGTGCCGAAGTAAACCATTCAACTAAAAAACCATGGCGTCAAAAAGGTACCGGCCGCGCTCGTTCCGGTATGACTTCTTCTCCGCTGTGGCGTAAAGGTGGTCGTGCGTTCCCGAACAAACCTGACGAAAACTTCACTCAAAAAGTGAACCGTAAAATGTACCGTGCCGGTATGGCGACTATTCTGTCGCAATTGGCCCGTGACGAACGTCTGTTTGCGATTGATGCATTGACTGCTGAAACTCCTAAAACCAAAGTGTTCGCCGAACAAGTGAAAAACTTGGGTTTTGAGCAAGTGCTGTTTGTTACCAAGCAGTTGGACGAAAATGTTTATTTGGCTTCACGCAACTTGCCGAATGTACTGGTTTTGGAAGCTCAACAGGTTGATCCTTACAGCTTGCTGCGCTACAAAAAAGTAATCATCACTAAAGATGCGGTTGCACAATTAGAGGAGCAATGGGTATGAATCAACAACGTTTGACTCAAGTGATTTTGGCGCCTGTTGTTTCTGAAAAAAGCAACTTGTTGGCTGAAAAACGCAACCAAATGACGTTTAAAGTGTTGGCAAATGCAACTAAAACCGAAATCAAAGCGGCTGTCGAGCTGTTGTTCGGTGTTCAGGTTGCTGCTGTAACCACTGTTACCATCAAAGGTAAAACCAAACGTTTTGGTCGCACTTTGGGCCGTCGCAGCGATGTTAAAAAAGCTTATGTGAGCTTGGCTGCCGGTCAAGAGTTGGATTTGGAAGCCGCTGCTGCAGCTGCAGATAAGGAATAAGTAAAATGGCAATCGTTAAAATGAAGCCAACTTCTGCAGGCCGTCGCGGCATGGTTCGCGTGGTTGCAGAGGGTTTGCACAAAGGTGCGCCTTATGCACCTCTGGTTGAAAAGAAAAATTCTACTGCCGGTCGTAACCACAATGGCCACATTACTACCCGCCACAAAGGCGGCGGCCATAAACACCACTACCGTGTAGTTGATTTCAAACGTAACAAAGACGGTATTCCTGCTAAAGTTGAGCGTATTGAATACGACCCTAACCGTACTGCATTCATCGCACTGCTGTGCTATGCAGACGGCGAACGTCGCTACATCATCGCTCCTCGCGGTATCCAAGCCGGTGCGGTTTTGGTATCCGGTGCAGAAGCTGCCATCAAAGTGGGTAACACTTTGCCGATCCGCAATATTCCGGTAGGTACAACTATTCACTGTATCGAAATGAAACCGGGCAAAGGTGCGCAAATTGCACGTTCTGCCGGTGCTTCAGCCGTATTGCTGGCAAAAGAAGGTATTTACGCTCAAGTTCGTCTGCGTTCGGGTGAAGTGCGTAAAATCCACGTTGATTGCCGCGCGACTATCGGTGAAGTGGGTAACGAAGAACAAAGCCTGAAGAAAATCGGTAAAGCCGGTGCTAACCGTTGGCGTGGTATTCGTCCTACCGTTCGTGGTGTCGTAATGAACCCTGTTGATCACCCTCACGGTGGTGGTGAAGGCCGTACCGGCGAAGCTCGCGAACCGGTTAGCCCATGGGGTACGCCTGCTAAAGGTTACCGCACTCGTAATAACAAACGCACGGATAATATGATTGTTCGTCGTCGTTACTCAAATAAAGGTTAATTAATATGGCTCGTTCATTGAAAAAAGGCCCATATGTAGACCTGCATTTGCTGAAAAAAGTAGATGCTGCTCGTGCAAGCAACGACAAACGTCCGATTAAAACTTGGTCGCGTCGTTCTACCATTTTGCCTGATTTTATCGGTCTGACTATCGCTGTTCACAACGGCCGCACTCATGTGCCTGTGTTTATCAGCGACAACATGGTTGGTCATAAATTGGGTGAGTTCTCATTGACCCGTACCTTTAAAGGCCACTTGGCCGATAAAAAGGCTAAAAAGAAATAAGGTGAATCATGAGAGTAAGTGCACAACATAAAAATGCCCGTATTTCAGCTCAAAAAGCTCGCTTGGTAGCTGATTTGATCCGTGGTAAAGACGTTGCCCAAGCGTTGAACATCTTGGCATTCAGCCCGAAAAAAGGCGCTGAATTGATTAAGAAAGTTCTGGAATCAGCCATCGCCAATGCAGAGCATAATAATGGTGCTGACATTGACGAACTGAAAGTGGTAACTATCTTTGTTGACAAAGGCCCTAGCTTGAAACGTTTCCAAGCTCGTGCCAAAGGTCGCGGTAACCGCATTGAAAAACAAACTTGTCATATCAATGTGACAGTGGGCAACTAAGGAAAAGCTATGGGACAAAAGATTAATCCTACAGGCTTTCGCCTGGCGGTAACTAAAGACTGGTCTTCTAAATGGTTTGCTAAAAGCAACGATTTTTCGACTGTGTTGAAGCAAGACATCGACGTGCGCAACTATCTGCGTACCCGTTTGGCAAACGCTTCTGTCGGTCGTGTTGTAATTGAGCGTCCTGCAAAATCAGCTCGTATTACGATTTTCTCTGCCCGTCCGGGTGTGGTAATCGGTAAAAAAGGCGAGGATATCGAGATTTTGAAACGTGACCTGCAAGCGCTGATGGGCGTGCCTGTTCACGTAAATATTGAAGAAATCCGTAAGCCTGAGCTGGATGCGCAAATTATTGCCGACGGCATTGCGCAACAATTGGAAAAACGTGTTCAATTCCGCCGTGCAATGAAACGCTCTATGCAAAATGCAATGCGTGCCGGTGCGAAAGGCATCAAAATTATGACTTCAGGCCGTCTGAATGGTGCGGATATTGCCCGTAGCGAATGGTATCGTGAAGGTCGTGTGCCTTTGCATACTCTGCGTGCAAACGTGGCTTATGCGACCAGTGAAGCACACACTACTTACGGTGTGTTGGGTCTGAAAGTTTGGGTTTATACTGAAGGCAACGATAAGTCTGCCGCTAAACCTGAGCAAGAGAAGAAACAAAGAAAGGCAGGTGGTCGTCATGCTGCAGCCAACTAGACTGAAATACCGCAAACAGCACAAAGGCCGCAACACCGGCGTTGCCACTCGCGGCAACAAAGTCAGCTTTGGTGAATTTGGCCTGAAAGCTGTAGGTCGCGGTCGCTTGACTGCACGTCAAATTGAGGCGGCACGTCGTACAATGACCCGCCACATCAAACGTGGTGGTCGTATTTGGATTCGTGTATTCCCTGATAAACCGATTACTGAAAAACCTATTCAAGTTCGTATGGGTGGCGGTAAAGGTAACGTTGAATACTACGTTGCTGAAATTAAACCGGGCAAAGTATTGTACGAGATGGACGGTGTGCCTGAGGCATTGGCTCGCGAAGCCTTTGAATTGGCTGCTGCCAAATTGCCTATTCCTACAACCTTTGTAGTAAGACAGGTAGGTTTGTAATGAAAGCAAATGAATTAAAAGACAAATCTGTTGAGCAGTTGAATGCCGATTTGCTGGATTTGTTGAAGGCTCAGTTTGGTTTGCGGATGCAAAATGCGACTGGTCAATTGGGCAAACCGAGTGAATTAAAACGAGTTCGTCGCGATATCGCTCGTATTAAAACCATTTTAACTGAAAAAGGTGCTAAGTAATGAGCGAAGCTAAAAATGTTCGTACTTTGCAAGGCAAAGTAGTCAGTGATAAAATGGATAAGACAGTTACTGTACTGGTTGAGCGTAAAGTGAAACACCCGTTATACGGTAAAATTATTCGTTTATCTACCAAAATCCATGCTCATGACGAGCAAAATCAATATGGCGTGGGTGATGTTGTAGTAATCGAAGAGTCGCGTCCATTGTCAAAAACTAAATCTTGGATTGTCAAAGAATTGGTTGAGAAAGCGCGTACTGTTTAATTTTTGATACAGTAATGCACTAATAGGAAACGAAGTATTGCAGCAAATCCGATTTGCGTGTAAACTTCGTTTCTTATCTTTCAGTTTCTTTCTGAAAGTTTCTTCCCTTCGGGATCCAAGACTGGTTTACTGGAACCGTGATGGTTTCATTTAATAAGCAGCAATTCATGTTGCGAGTTATTTGAAAATGGTAAATTAAGTTGGTTAATTTAAAGGTAATAACATGATTCAAATGCAGACCATCTTAGATGTGGCTGACAACTCTGGTGCGCGTCGTGTGATGTGTATCAAAGTGTTGGGCGGATCTAAGCGTCGCTATGCTTCGGTTGGCGATATTATTAAAGTTGCAGTAAAAGATGCTGCACCTCGTGGCCGTGTGAAAAAGGGTGATGTGTACAATGCGGTAGTGGTTCGTACTGCCAAAGGTGTTCGTCGTCCGGACGGTGCTTTAATCAAATTTGATAACAATGCTGCTGTATTGTTGAATAACAAACTTGAGCCACTGGGTACCCGTATTTTCGGACCGGTAACCCGTGAATTGCGTACTGAGCGATTCATGAAAATTGTTTCATTGGCACCTGAAGTATTATAAGGAATATAAGCGATGAACAAAATTATTAAAGGTGATCAGGTAATTGTTATTGCCGGCAAAGACAAAGGCAAACAAGGTCAAGTAGTCAGTGTGTTGGGTGAAAAAGTTGTTGTTGAAGGTGTAAACGTTGTAAAACGCCACCAAAAACCAAACCCTATGCGCGGTATCGAAGGTGGTATCATTGCTAAAGAAAAACCTTTGGCAATCTCAAATGTAGCTATCTTCAATCCTGAAACTAAAAAAGCCGACCGTGTTGGTATTAAATTGATTGAGAACGAAGGTAAAGTAAAACGCGTTCGTTTCTTTAAATCTAATGGCTCTATCATTGGAGCATAAGGAGATAACATGGCTCGTTTGAGAGAGTTCTATAAAGATACAGTTGTACCTGAATTGGTAAAACAATTTGGTTATAAATCAGTAATGGAAGTGCCTCGCATTGAAAAAATCACTCTGAATATGGGTGTTGGCGAAGCAGTTGCTGATAAAAAAGTGATGGAACACGCTGTATCTGATTTGGAAAAAATTTCCGGTCAAAAAGCAGTAGTAACTGTTGCACGTAAATCTATCGCCGGCTTTAAAATCCGCGATAACTATCCGGTAGGCTGTAAAGTAACTTTGCGTCGTGATCAAATGTTTGAATTCTTGGATCGTTTGATTACTATCGCATTGCCTCGCGTGCGTGACTTCCGTGGTGTAAGTGGAAAATCATTTGACGGTCGCGGTAACTACAATATGGGTGTACGCGAACAAATTATTTTTCCGGAAATTGAGTACGACAAAATCGACGCTTTGCGTGGTCTGAATATTACTATTACGACTACTGCAAAAACCGATGAAGAAGCAAAAGCTTTGTTGTCTCTGTTCAAGTTTCCGTTTAAAGGATAATCATGGCTAAAAAAGCACTTATTAATCGCGAGCTGAAACGTCAGGCTTTAGCGAAAAAATATGCAGCTAAGCGCGAAGCAATTTTTGCTGTAATCAACGATTCTAATGCTACTGATGAAGAGCGTTTCGAAGCTCGCTTGAAATTCCAAGCAATTCCGCGCAATGCCGCACCTGTACGCCAACGCCGTCGTTGTGCATTGACAGGCCGCCCTCGTGGTACTTTCCGTAAATTCGGTTTGGGCCGTATTAAAATCCGTGAAATCGCTATGCGTGGCGAAATTCCGGGTGTTGTTAAAGCTAGCTGGTAATAGGAGTATTAATAATGAGTATGCATGATCCTATTTCCGATATGTTGACTCGAATCCGCAATGCGCAACGTGCAAATAAAGCAGTTGTGGCAATGCCGTCTTCAAAATTGAAATGTGCAATCGCTAAAGTTTTGAAAGAAGAAGGTTATATTGAGGATTTTGCGGTTTCTGCTGATGCAAAACCGGTATTGGAAATTCAATTGAAATATTATGCGGGCCGTCCGGTAATTGAACAAATCAAACGTGTTTCACGTCCTGGCTTGCGTATTTACAAAGCTTCCAGCGAAATTCCTAGCGTGATGAACGGCTTGGGTGTCGCTATTGTTAGTACTTCTAAAGGTGTGATGACTGATCGTAAAGCCCGTGCTACAGGTGTGGGTGGTGAGTTGTTGTGCATCGTTGCCTAGTGGAGAAAGATAAATGTCACGCGTAGCTAAAAACCCAGTGACTGTTCCTGCTGGTGTAGAAGTAAAATTTGGAACAGATGCATTGGTTATCAAAGGTAAAAACGGCGAATTGTCTTTCCCTTTGAATGCTGATGTAGCTATCGAATTGAACGATGGTAAATTGACTTTTGCTGCTGCAAACAATACCAAACAGGCAAATGCCATGTCAGGTACTGCACGTGCATTGGTTAATAACATGGTTAAAGGTGTTTCTGAAGGTTTTGAGAAAAAACTCCAGCTGATCGGTGTGGGTTATCGTGCCCAAGCCCAAGGTAAAGTATTGAACCTGTCTTTGGGTTTCTCTCATCCGATTGTGTATGAAATGCCCGAAGGTGTTTCTGTTCAAACGCCTAGCCAAACAGAAATTGTTTTGACTGGTGCAGATAAACAAGTTGTTGGTCAAGTTGCTGCCGAAATTCGTGCCTTCCGTTCTCCTGAGCCTTACAAAGGTAAAGGTGTACGTTATGTTGGCGAAGTGGTGGTAATGAAAGAAGCCAAGAAAAAATAATTGAGGTTCACTAATGAATAAACATGCAACCCGACTCCGTCGTGCACGCAAAACCCGTGCACGTATTGCGGACTTGAAAATGGTAAGATTATGCGTGTTCCGCACAAATAATCACATTTATGCTCAAGTAATTAGTGCAGAAGGTGATAAAGTATTGGCACAAGCCTCTACCTTGGAAGCTGAAGTGCGTAATACTTTGAAATCAGGCAGCAATGTTGAAGCAGCTGCTGTGATTGGCAAACGTATTGCAGAAAAAGCAAAAGCTGCCGGTGTAGAAAAAGTTGCTTTTGATCGTTCTGGCTTCCAATATCACGGCCGCATTAAAGCTTTGGCTGAAGCTGCCCGTGAACATGGTTTGAGCTTCTAATATTTGGAGACTGTCATATGGCAAAACATGAAATTGAAGAGCGCGGTGACGGCTTCATTGAAAAAATGGTCGCAGTAAACCGTGTTACCAAAGTGGTAAAAGGTGGCCGGATTATGGCCTTCTCGGCTTTGACTGTTGTAGGTGATGGCGATGGCCGCATCGGTATGGGTAAAGGTAAATCTAAAGAGGTTCCTGTTGCCGTACAAAAAGCAATGGATCAAGCACGCCGTTCAATGATTAAAGTACCTTTGAAAAACGGTACCATTCATCACGAAGTAATCGGCAAGCATGGTGCAACACGTGTATTCATGCAACCTGCCAAAGAGGGTAGCGGTGTGAAAGCCGGTGGTCCTATGCGTTTGGTTTTTGATGCTATGGGTATTCATAACATCTCTGCCAAAGTACATGGCTCTACCAATCCTTACAACATTGTTCGTGCAACTTTAGATGGTTTGTCTAAATTGTATACTCCTGCTGACATTGCTGCGAAACGTGGCCTGACAGTAGAAGATATCTTGGGAGCTAACCATGACTGAGCAAAAGAAAATCAAAGTAACTTTGGCTAAAAGCCTGATTGGTACTATTGAATCTCACCGTGCATGTGTACGCGGTTTGGGTTTGCGCCGTCGCGAGCATACCGTTGAGGTTTTAGATACCCCTGAAAACCGTGGTATGATTAACAAAGTCAGCTACCTGTTGAAAGTGGAGTCATAATATGTTTTTGAATACTATTCAACCTGCTGAAGGTGCTACTCACGCTGCACGCCGTGTAGGTCGCGGTATCGGTAGCGGTTTGGGTAAAACAGGCGGTCGCGGCCATAAAGGCCAAAAAAGCCGTTCAGGCGGTTTTCATAAAGTAGGTTTCGAAGGCGGTCAAATGCCTTTGCAACGCCGTTTGCCTAAACGCGGTTTCAAATCTCTGACTGCTTCACGTAATGCTGAAGTGCGCTTGAGCGAACTGGCTTTGGTTGCTGTAGAAGAGATTGATGTATTGGCTCTGAAACAGGCTGGTCTGGTTCCTGCTGATGCTCTGAATGTAAAAGTCATTGCTTCCGGCGAAATTGCCAAAGCAGTAACTTTGAAAGGCGTTAAAGCAACTAAAGGTGCCAAAGCTGCTATTGAAGCTGCCGGCGGTAAAGTTGAAGAATAAGGCTTAAATCATAGTGGCTAATCAACAATCTTCCTCAGGTTTATCAAAATTTGGTGACTTGAAAAAACGTTTGATGTTTCTCTTGGGGGCATTGTTCGTTTTCCGTATTGGTGCTCATATTCCAGTGCCTGGTGTAGATGCTGTTGCTTTAGCTAAATCATACGAAGGCGCTGCAAACGGCATCCTGGGGATATTAAATACATTCTCAGGAGGCTCGTTAGAGCGCTTCAGTATATTTGCTATCGGTATTATGCCGTATATTTCTGCTTCGATTATTGTCCAGCTGGCTTCGGAAATCCTTCCTTCTTTGAAGGCTTTGAAAAAGGAAGGCGAAGCCGGCCGGAAAATTATCACGAAATATACTCGATATGGCACGGTTTTATTGGCAATTTTACAAAGTTTTGGCGCTGCGGCATTTGTGTTGCAACAAGGTGTAGTAGTTGCTAGCCAGTTTGAATTCTATATCTCGACAGTTGTATGTTTGGTTACCGGAACCATGTTTCTGATGTGGTTGGGTGAACAAATTACCGAGCGGGGTATCGGTAACGGTATCTCATTAATCATTACTGCAGGGATTGCTTCAGGTATTCCGTCAGGTATTTCCCGTTTGTTTTCGTTGGCAAATGAGAATATGTTGATGGCTGTTTCAATCGTAATCGGCGTATTGTTAATGATTTACGCAGTTGTTTTCTTTGAAAGCGCACAGCGTAAAGTACCGGTTCATTATGCTAAGCGGCAATTTGGTAATGGTGTCATTAGAGGACAGAATACCCATATGCCATTCAAACTGAATATGGCTGGGGTGATTCCACCGATTTTTGCATCAAGTATTATCTTATTTCCCTCAACCCTGTTGAGCTGGTTTGGATCAAATAATACAGATGGTTGGCTTTATAAAGTTGCAACGATGCTGCAACATGGTCAGTCGCTGTATGTTGTATTATTTGCAGTAACCATTATTTTCTTCTGCTATTTTTATACGGCATTGGTTTTCAGTCCGAAAGAAATGGCTGAAAATCTGAAGAAAAGCGGTGCATTCATTCCGGGAATAAGACCGGGGGAGCAGACTTCCAGATATCTGGAAAAAGTAGTGCTTCGATTGACTTTGTTTGGTGCGCTGTATATCACGACAATCTGTTTGATTCCTGAGTTTCTGACCACAGTGCTGCATGTTCCGTTTACCAATTTGGGCGGTACATCGCTGCTGATTTTGGTGGTGGTAACAATGGATTTCAGTACGCAAATTAATTCGTACCGTATGACTCATCAGTATGAAAGTCTGATGCAACGTCCAGATATGAAATCATTATCACGTAAGTAAAATTATGGCTAAAGAAGATACCATACAAATGCAGGGCGAAATTCTTGAAACTTTGCCTAATGCAACGTTTAAGGTTAAACTCGAAAATGACCATGTAGTGTTAGGTCATATTTCCGGTAAAATGCGGATGCACTATATCCGGATTTCTCCGGGCGATAAAGTAACAGTCGAGCTGACGCCTTATGATTTAACCCGTGCTCGTATTGTGTTTCGAGCAAGATAGACTGTAGTAATAAAGGAAAAAAAATGCGCGTACAACCTTCTGTAAAGAAAATTTGCCGCAACTGCAAAATTATTCGCCGTAATCGCGTAGTTCGTGTAATTTGTACTGACCCACGTCACAAACAACGTCAAGGTTAAGAGGCTTATTTTCTCTTTAATTGATTTGTGGTATAGTGACAGACTTTGCCCTAAAAGGAAAAAAATATGGCTCGTATTGCAGGGGTAAATATCCCTAACAACGCCCATATCGTAATCGGTCTGCAGGCCATTTACGGTATTGGTGCTACTCGTGCTAAATTGATTTGCGAAGCAGCAAATATTGCTCCTTCAACCAAAGCAAAAGATTTAGATGAGGCTCAATTAGACGCTTTGCGTGAACAAGTTGCCAAATACGAAGTAGAAGGCGATTTGCGTCGTGAAGTAACTATGAGTATTAAACGATTGATGGATATGGGTTGCTATCGCGGCTTCCGTCATCGTCGCGGCTTACCTTGCCGTGGTCAACGCACTCGCACCAATGCGCGTACCCGTAAAGGTCCACGCAAAGCGATTGCCGGTAAGAAATAATTTTTAAGGATTTGATTAATGGCTAAAGCAAACACAGCTTCGCGTGTGCGTAAAAAAGTACGTAAAACCGTAAGCGAAGGTATTGTTCATGTACATGCATCTTTCAACAATACCATCATTACAATCACTGACCGTCAAGGCAATGCATTGTCTTGGGCTACCTCTGGCGGCGCTGGTTTTAAAGGTTCGCGTAAAAGTACACCGTTTGCAGCTCAGGTAGCTGCAGAAGCAGCTGGTAAAGTTGCCCAAGAGTATGGCGTTAAAAATTTGGAAGTCCGCATCAAAGGCCCAGGCCCGGGTCGCGAATCTTCCGTACGTGCGCTCAACGCTCTGGGTTTTAAAATTACCAGCATTACCGACGTTACTCCGTTGCCTCATAACGGTTGCCGTCCGCCTAAAAAACGTCGTATTTAATATTTGGAGTGATTTGAAACATGGCACGTTATATTGGCCCTAAATGTAAATTAGCACGCCGCGAAGGTACGGATTTGTTTTTGAAGAGCGCCCGTCGTTCTTTGGATTCTAAATGTAAAATGGATTCCGCTCCCGGCCAGCACGGTGCTAAAAAACCGCGTTTGTCAGACTACGGTTTGCAACTGCGTGAAAAACAAAAAATCCGTCGGATCTATGGCGTATTAGAGCGTCAATTCCGCCGTTACTTTGCAGAAGCCTCCCGCCGTAAAGGTTCTACCGGCGAGTTGTTGCTGCAACTGTTAGAATCTCGTTTGGATAACGTCGTGTACCGTATGGGTTTCGGCTCTACCCGCGCCGAAGCACGCCAACTGGTTTCCCACAAGGCGATTACCGTTAACGGTCAAGTAGTCAATATCCCGTCTTTCCAAGTTAAAGCAGGTGATGTTGTTGCTGTTCGCGAGAAAGCTAAAAAACAAGTACGTATTCAAGAGGCTTTGAGCCTGGCTACCCAAATCGGCTTGCCGGCATGGGTTTCCGTTGATGCCGACAAATTGGAAGGCGTATTCAAAAATATGCCGGATCGCTCAGAACTGACTGGCGATATTAATGAACAGCTGGTGGTAGAGTTCTACTCTAAATAATGCTAGCTCTGTGAGGGACAGTTAAATGCAAAATAGCACAACCGAATTTTTGAAACCTCGTCAAATTGATGTAGACACCTTGTCGGCTACCCGTGCCAAAGTGTCAATGCAACCTTTTGAGCGTGGTTTTGGCCATACTTTAGGTAATGCTTTGCGTCGTATCTTACTGTCATCCATGAATGGTTTTGCTCCGACTGAAGTGGCCATTTCCGGCGTGCTGCACGAATACTCTACTGTTGACGGTATTCAGGAAGATGTTGTTGATATCCTGCTGAATATCAAAGGTATTGTATTCAAGCTGCACAGCCGTGACCAAGTTCAACTGACTTTGAAAAAATCAGGTGCAGGTGCAGTTGTGGCCGGAGACATCGAATTGCCGCATGATGTGGAAATTCTGAATCCGGAACACGTTATTTGCCACCTGTCCGATAACGGTCAAGTAGAAATGGAAATCAAAGTCGAGCAAGGCCGTGGTTACCAATCTGTTTCAGGTCGCCGTTCCGTTCGTGACGAAGGCAAACAGATTGGTGCGATTCAGTTGGATGCGAGCTTTTCGCCCATCAGCCGTGTTAGCTTTGAAGTTGAACCTGCACGCGTAGAGCAACGTACCGACTTGGATAAGCTGGTATTGGATATTGAAACCGACGGTTCGATTGAGCCTGAGGAAGCTGTACGCAGTGCCGCACGTATTCTGATTGACCAAATGTCTATTTTTGCCGACCTGCAAGGTACTCCGGTTGAAGAAGTGGAAGAAAAAGCCCCACCGATCGACCCGATTCTGCTGCGTCCGGTAGATGATTTGGAATTGACGGTACGTTCAGCTAATTGCCTGAAAGCTGAAGATATTTATTATATTGGCGACTTGATTCAACGTACTGAAACCGAGCTTCTCAAAACTCCGAATTTGGGTCGTAAATCTTTGAATGAAATCAAAGAAGTGTTGGCTTCCAAAGGCCTGACACTGGGTTCAAAATTAGAAGCTTGGCCGCCTGTAGGCTTAGAAAAGCCGTAAGTTTGAAGATTAAAGGATAATGACATGCGTCATCGTAATGGTAACCGCAAATTAAACCGCACCAGCAGCCACCGTGCCGCTATGTTGCGTAATATGGCAAACTCATTGCTGACTCACGAAACTATCGTGACAACTTTGCCAAAAGCTAAAGAATTGCGCCGTGTGGTTGAGCCCCTGATTACTCTGGGTAAAAAACCTTCTTTGGCAAACCGTCGTCTGGCATTTGACCGTACTCGCGATCGCGATGTAGTGGTTAAACTGTTTGACGAACTGGGTCCACGTTTTGCTGCTCGCAATGGCGGCTATATCCGTGTCCTGAAATACGGTTTCCGCAAAGGCGACAATGCTCCTTTGGCATTGGTTGAGCTGGTTGATAAAGCTGAAAACGCAGCTGAATAATCAACGTTGGTAAAAAACGCTGTCTGATGATGAATCAGGCAGCGTTTTTTGTTGCATGAAAACCCGAAGAGGCCGTCTGAAAATGAGAGTTGTGTTTTCAGACGGCCTTGGTGCTGTTGTTATGGTGAAAACACTTAATTGTTTAATAGTGTTGCCCTGATGTTTTTCCTGTTTGAGGGGTTGTTGTCAGGTCAAGGCAGTAATCTTATCAGCATTCACTATAAATAGTAGTAATTATTGTTTGTATTATTTTCTATTGTCCTTTAGAATCTGCTGTTTGATTTTTAAGATGATTGTTGAAGATGATGGTTCCCATGTGGCAGTGCGTTGCCATATTCAGTGGGAACAGTGTTATTTGGATTATGGCTGAAATGGGGAATGCCGTTATATAGTGAAACAACCTCAAAGCACGCCAGCGTTGGCTTCGCCCGGCTCAAAGAGGACGGTTTTATAACCGGATGAAACGACCATCCGGATAAAACCTGTCCTGTACTATTTGTACCGTCTGCGGCTTTGTATTGCTTTGAGATTATTTCACTATAAGATGTCGGTAAAATGGAAACAGATGATGAAGAATATTATTTACGGTTTGTGGTTGGGCTTGGGCAGTTGTGTGGCGGCCAATGTTGCGTTGGCGGAAGAAACGGCGCAGTTTGAGCGGGAACGTGAACGGGCGGATAGTGAGCGTTTGCAGCAAAACCGGCACTTTGAAGCCTTGTCTGTTGAGGCGGATAAACCGAAAACGGAATGGCCGCCGGTTGCGGACGGGAAAACGGTCAGTCTGACCAGAGAGGAAGCCTTGGCACATCCCGATTTGCTGAATCAGGCTTTGGCTTCGGCTTTGCTGCAAAATCAGCTTGATAAAGTGCTGTTTCTGTATCCGATTTACACCAAATTGCCGCCGCAGGAACAGGACGCTTTGGCAAGAAAATGGGCGGATGCAGTTTATGAGCGGTCGCAGCGGCGGCATACGCAGGCAATCCGCCTGTATCGGGAACTGATTGCACAAAGCAACCAGTTGTTTCTTATCCGTTTCCAATTGGCGCAGGCTTTGTTTGAAAACAAGGAATTTGAGGCAGCGGAAGACCAGTTCCGCAAGCTGGCGAGTGAGCGCCAAGTGGCGGAGAATCCGCAACTGGCGAAAGTTGTGGGGGAGTATTTGCAGGCGGTGCGCAACGGTCAGACGTGGAATTTTTCCGGCGGCGTTACTTATCTTCAGGATAAAAACATCAATTCCGCAGCGAGTGATTTTGATTATACGGTTGATCGGCGGGATGCTGAGGGCAACATCATCGGGCAGGCGAAGGTGTCTTCGGACAAACCCGAATCGGCTTCGGGATTGAATTTCAATGCCGGTGCGGAACGCCAGTGGCAGTGGGGCAACGGTTGGTTTCACCAATTTCAGTCCAATGTATCCGGCAAATATTATTGGGACAATAAACGCTTTAATGAGGTAACGGGCAGGGTCGGTGCCGGTGTCGGCTATCAGAATATTACCGATAAAGTAGCGGTTACGCCGTTTGTCGAACAAAGCTGGTATGCCGGCGGTTCGAAGCAGAGCGATACCGTGCGGCGGTTTTCCCGTTCGGCGGGCGTGAGCGTGGAAGCGTCCAAATGGCTGAATCATCAATGGCAGGTGTCGGGCAATGCCGAATACGCCCGTCAGCGTTATCAGGAACGCAAGCATTTGGACGGACACAGCAGTCTGCTGTCGCTGACGGAGTTTTATTTGCCGAATGCCCGACAGCATTGGTTTGCCGGTGCGGATTATCTGTACAACAAAACCCGTGATAAAGAAAATGCCTACCAAAGGCCGAGCGTTCGTTTGGGTTGGGGACAGGAATGGGGCAAAGGATTCTCGACACGGGTGGTATTGAGTTACGGCTACCGCCGCTATCAAGCGCCGAATTTCTGGCAGAGCGTGCAGAAAAACCGTGAATTTTCCGCCAATGTCAGCGTGTGGAACCGGGCGTTGCATTTTTGGGGCATTACGCCCCGTCTGACGTGGCAGTATCAGCAGACCAAGAGCAACCAGAAATTTTATACCCACGATAAAAACCGCCTGTTTATTGAGTTGAACAAGCAGTTTTAACCCGACATGGTTCGGCGTTTGTTTATTGCCCGCCGACCTGTCGGCTGCGCAGCCACTGCGTCAGCGGGTGGTCGGGCAGTAGCAGGCCGAAGCGGCGGAAAGCGTCTAACGTAACCAACAGCGAATCGTCCATCAGCAAATCCTTGTGCATGGCGGCGGTTAAATCCGCAACGGTGAACAAGGAAAACGAAGCGACTTCGCCGTCTTGGTTTTCCGGCTCGAAGCCCGGCGGCAGCACCACATCAAACACATGCAGAATTTCATCATGCAGCCCGCGCGGCACGCTGCGGACGCTGTGCAGCCGTGAAACAGTTTCGGCATGGCAGAACAAATCAGACGGCAGCCCGGCTTCTTCCTGACTTTCCCGCACCAAGGCTTCAAGCGCACTTTCGCCCGCAGTAATGCCGCCGCCGACCAGATTGTCCAATTTATCGGGCGCAACCGCTTTATACGGGCTGCGGCGGCCGATCCAGAATTGCCATTGCTCATCGGCGCAGGCCAATCCGTTTACATGAACCGCATGGCTTTGCAGCCCCAAAGGGCGGAAGGCGGCACGTTCCAATACAAACAGCGGTTTGCCCTCGGTATCGAAAACATCGAAACACTCGTTGCGCCAGCCTTTCAGCAGCCCCGAGCGGCTCCATTTCGCCGCCATATACTGCAGGCTGTCGCCCATTGCCAGCCAGTTGTCGGCATTCAGCGCCAAACCGTCGGCACGGATTTCCAAACCGCCTTGCCAGTCTTTGACAATCTGCTCATGCCATTGTAAATTCAGACGGCCTAAAGGCAGACCGTTGAGCCATAAAGTCCGCCACTCGCCCTCGGCCCGATAATGGCGCTGTATCCATTGCCACAATGCGTCGTGGTCGGCAATGTCGAGCGGCTGCGGGAAATTGGGGCGGGTATTCATGTGGAGAACTTTCTTTGTTTGCTCGGAATAAATTGGATTGTAACGGTTGGGTGGCAGCTTGCAAAGCAGCAAGGCCGTCTGAAAACCGACATGCCGTTTTCAGACGGCCTATCGTGAATTCACTTTAAAAGTATTACAGCGTTGGCTCGTCCGGCTCAAAGAGAACGGTTTTTGTAACCGGATGAAACAACAATCCGGACAAAACCTGTCCCATACTACCTGTACTGTCTTCGGCTCGCCGCCTTGTACTACTTTTAAAGTGAATCCACTATATAAGAAAACTACGTTTGGCAGATACTTCAGGCTATAATGGCAGTCCGTGCAACAAAGAGATACCGCAATGAGCGAATTGAGTGAAATTCTGGCGCACAACCGCCAGTTTGTCGATTCCGGCGAATACGCCAAATTTTTCACCGACAAATATCCCGTGCGCGAGCTGGCGATTTTGTCGTGTATGGATGCCCGCATTATCGAGCTTTTGCCCCGGGCGCTGGGTTTGAAAAACGGCGATGCCAAACTGATTAAAAACGCCGGCGCACTGGTCAGCCACCCGTGGGGATCGGTGATGCGCAGCCTGCTGGTGGCAGTGTTTGAACTGAAAGTCAAAGAAATCATGGTGGTGGCGCACCACGACTGCGGTATGCAGAAACTCAATGCCGACGGTTTTCTAAAAAAAGCCGAAGCGCAGGGCATTGCCGCCGACCGTATCGAAACCCTGAAAAATGCCGGCATTGATTTGGATAAATGGCTGACCGGTTTCGACAGCGTGGAAGACAGCGTCCGCCACACCGTTTCCCTCATCCGCCGCCATCCGCTGATGCCCGCAAACATTGCCATTCACGGGCTGGTGATTCACCCGACGACCGGCAAACTGAATTTGGTGGTGGACGGCACCGTGCAGCCGGAAACCGATGAAGCCGGTGCCATGCCGTCTGAAAACGGACAAAACGCATTGCCGCCAAAGAGAACGCCATGAAACCGATCGGACTTTTCGGGGGAACATTCGACCCCGTGCATAACGGACACCTGAACATCGCCCAAGCCTTTGCCGACGAAATCGGGCTGGAAACCGTGATTTTCCTACCGGCGGGCGAACCGTATCACAAAACCGCCGCCCAAACCGCCGCCGCCCACCGCTTGGCAATGGTCGAAGCCGCCGTCGCCGATTATCCGCAATTTGCCGTCAGCGACTGCGACATCGTCCGCCAAGGCGCAACCTATACCTTCGACACCGTGCAGATTTTCCGCCAGCAGTTTCCCAATACCCCGCTGTGGTGGTTGCTCGGCAGCGACAGCCTGATGAAGCTGCACACGTGGAAACGCTGGGAAACGCTGGTGCGGCAAATCAACATCGCCGTTGCCATGCGGGAAGGCGACAGCCTCAACAAAACCCCGGCCGTATTGCATTCATGGCTGGGCGGCGCACTGCAAAACGGCAGCGTCCGCATACTGAATACCCTGCTGTATCCCGTCAGCTCTACCCAAATCCGCAGCGAACTGCAACAAGGCCGCTTTTCAGACGGCCTGATACCGCCGCAGGTCGAACGCTATATCCGCCGCCACGGTTTGTATCAAAATTGAAGATGTGAAATTGCGTAAAAAAGCAGAGAATACAGCTTGATGCGTTATAATGCCGTCTGAAAATTGAGTAAAGCGGTTTCAGCAAAACCGAAACCATAGCAAAATTAGGAAAACCATGAACGAACAAGAATTAGCCGCCCTGCAAAAAATGGTAGAAGTGGCCGTAAACGCTTTGGAAGACATCAAAGCCAAAGACATTTCCGTATTGGAAACCCAAGACAAAACCGCCCTGTTTGCCCGCATGATTATCGCCAGCGGCGACAGCACCCGCCAAGTCAAAGCACTGGCCAACAGCGTTGCCGTCGATTTAAAAGAAGCCGGTTTCGAAATTCTGAGCCAAGAGGGCGACAGCGGCGAATGGACGCTGGTTGATGCCGGCGACTTGGTGGTACACGTTATGTTGCCCGCCGTGCGCGATTTCTACGACATCGACACCCTGTGGGGCGGCGAAAAACCGTCGTTCCACGCCGGTATGCAGAAACCTTGGCACGCCGCCGACTGATTTTCCACACAACATCTCATAAGGAGATAAACATGGCATTCAAAAAAATCCTGTTCCCGTCAGCGCTGGTGTTGGCATTGGCCGCCTGCGGCAGCGTCAATCACGACCATCACCACGGACACCATCACCACCATCATCACGGCAAAGCCCAACAAGTCCGCCAATTTGAATGCAGCAACGGTCTGACCGTCGGCGTACAAAACCTCGGCAACGACCAACTGCGCCTGACCGCCAACGGCCAAGCCCTGCTGCTGAAAAACGCCGTAGCCGGTTCCGGTGTCCGCTACGTTGCCGACAACGGCTTCGAATGGCATGAAAAACGCGGCGAAGCCGCATTCGCCTACCGCGATGCCCAAGGCAATCACGAAGTAATGTGTACCGCCAAATAAAGCAAACGCTGATGCCGTCTGAAAACGCATATCCCGTTTTCAGACGGCATTTATTATGGCAAGGCTTTCAGTTATATCTGATATATAGTGGATTAACTGAATAATCCATACAAATTAATCCGGCACTTGTAGAGTGTGCGCAAAAGCACGCACCTGTTCTGTGAGTTTTATGTCGAAGCCGTCTGAAAATCTGATTTTAGCTGCGCAGAAACTCACTTTGCTCGTTTTGGCGAAACCTTCGGTTTTAGCTGCGCAGAAACTCGCTTTGCTCATTTTCAGACGGCATTCATGTAGAATTTAAAGAACACGTGCCTGCTTAGGCAAGCACGCTACACACCGTTCCCCGTCCCGCTGGCAGGAAGGGGTTAGGAGAAGGTGGTTCACTTGAGTTGTAATATTTTTTGGGTTAATTCATTATAGTTGGAACCCCGAATTTTCTGTACAAGTCGGTAAGCCAATGGCGGTCAGATTGAATTTGGAATGTACTGGAAATTTGGTTAATCTGCGATAAATAAAAGGGAAAACCGTGAACATTACCGTTTTAGCCGTCGGCACCAAAATGCCCCGCTGGGTAGATGAAGCCGTCAACGAATACGCCAAACGCTTCGGGCGAGACGTTCACTATACACTCAAAGAAATCAAACCCGAAAAACGGGGTGCAGGGGTCAATGCCGCCCAAGGCATGGCGGCCGAAGAAAAACGCATCTTAGAAGCCGTTCCCGCCAACGCCTACCTGATTGTCTTGGACGAACGGGGCAAAGCCCCGACTTCTGTCGAGCTGGCAGAACATCTGAAAAACTGGCAGCAAAACGGCGAACACGTCTGCTTCGTAATCGGCGGTGCCGACGGCATGACCGACTACCTCAAACAACAGGCACGCATGATGATCCGCCTTTCCAGCCTGACCTTGCCACACGGCATGGTTCGGGTGTTGCTGACCGAACAGCTCTACCGTGCCGTATCGATTCTCCATAATCACCCGTATCATCGGGAATAGGAAAACGGGATTTGCGGCGAATGCCGATTAAGTTGATTAAGCCGTACACTTTAAAAGCATGGCAACGCAAACCACCTTTTCCCGATTCTAGCGAAACTTTTGGTTTTAGCTTCGCAGAACTCATTGCATGAGTTTTAGCTTCGCAGAAACTCGCTTTGCTCGTTTTCAGATGGCATTCATGTGGAATTTAAAGAACACGTGTATGCTTAGGCAAGCACGCTACACACGATTCCCTGTTTCAATGGCGTAACGGCTAAATGCAGACCGCCGCTGTCCGCCGGTTTGTAAGGCTTATCGGCGGGCTTAGAGTTCTTGATTTGTCGGTCATTCAGGGGCATTTGGGGGTATTTTTTCAGGGGTATTTTCAGGATACCCCCAATAATACCCCCAGATGTTTCTTTATTCAATTAGACGGCATTAGATGATATTAGACAGCCGAAAAGCAAAAAACCAAGCGCAAAGCCCGATGGGCTGGGCGTTTGGTTGGCGGCGTTCGATAGTATTGGATAAAAAAATATCCCCGAAAAAGGGGATAGTGGTTGCGGGGGCAGGATTCGAACCTACGACCTTCGGGTTATGAGCCCGACGAGCTACCATGCTGCTCCACCCCGCGTCAGAAAGGTAAACTATACGGGTTATTTGTTTGGCTGTCAAGCGTTTGTGCGGGAATGTTTGATAGTGTTTTGCTTTTTATGGATTTTTTATGGTTGCGTGGGAATGCGCAGCAGCTTGGCAATATGTAAATAGAGCAGGTTGGCGCTGGCAATCACGGCAATCAGGCGAAAGACGTGGAAAGCGGTTACTAAGGGGATGCCCAGTTGCAGGGTTTTGGCGGTGATGGTCATTTCGGCAACCCCGCCGGGGGCGAGTGCCAGTCCGAGGGTCGGCATCGGAATATGGCTGAAACGGTGCAGCAGCCATGCCATCAGGGCGGTGAAGGTCAGGCTGATGATAACATTGACCGCAGTCAGTGCCAGCAGGCGCGGGGCTTGACGGAAAAAACCGGGCTGGAATTTGTTGCCTAGCGACCAGCCGATCAGCAGTTGCCCAAAGTGGGCGATTTCAGACGGCATGGCGGAAAGGTGGATTTGGTTGGCGGTCAGTAAAATGGTGAACAGCAGCGGGCCGAATGTCCACGGGTTGGAGAGTTTGATGCGTTCGAGCAGCAAGCCGCCGGCTGCACCGAGCGCAAGCAGCAGGGCAAGCAGGCCGTAATCGATGTGTCGGGGAATATTGAGGAGGGTATCGTCTTGCCCGTGCCAGCCCGCCAGTTGGTAAACGGCGGGAACAATGCTGACGACCAGCAAGATACGCAGGGCATGGGCGGCGACGACTTGGTCGGTACGTGCGCCGTGCCGGTGGGCAATGGTCGCCATTTCGCTGGCGCCGCCGATACAGGAAGCGAACCATGCGGTTTTGAAATCGGTCTTGCCGAAGCGGTAGAGCAGCAGGCTGCCGCCGATACCGAGTAAAACGGCAAACAGCATACCGGCGATCAGCCAGTGGACATGGGTCAGCAGCAAGCCGACCATTTGCGGCGTGAAATACAGGCCGAGCGAAGTGCCGATAATGATCAGGCCGATTTTGCGGCCGTTGCTGCTGGATCGGACAGGTACGCCGTTGAGGTTGAGCAGGGCGGTGGTCAGCAAAGCGCCGAGCAGCCACGGAATCGGCAGCCGCAGCCACACGGCGGCCAGCGCACCGAGCAGGGCTGCGGAGAAACCGGATAAATAGGGGAAAAGCGTGGCTGGTGTCATGGCAGAGGCCGTCTGAAAATAGGGGATATCCGACAGATGGGAGGAGAAATTTTTAACTGTCAATTTCGCTGTATTGCCTGCGGCGGAACAGAGTGCAGACACTGCATTTTCAGACGGCCTGTCTGAAAAAACAACAACCGGCAGCCGTGGAAGCTGCCGGTAGTGCGGTTATGCAGTCTGTTTACGGCGGCGCAGCCAGCGCAGCAGCGGCAGCAGAACCATAACGCCCGCCAATACCCACAATGCTTTAGTAATCGGGCTGTGGAACAGAATGCCCAAATCGCCTTGCGAAATCGATAAGGCACGGCGCAGGCTGGATTCCATCAACTCGCCCAAAACATAACCCAGAATCAGAGCAGAAAGCGGGAAATTGAGTTTGCGCAGAATATAGCCGAACACGCCCAGAGCAATCATCAGAATCAGGTCGAAAGTGGTGCTGTGAATCGCATACACGCCGACAAAACTCACGGCGGCGATGGACGGAATCAGGATATAGTTCGGCATATTCAACAGTTTGGCAAACAGGCCGACCAGCGGGATATTGAGCAGCAGCAGAATGATGTTGCCGATAAACAGCGAAGCAATCAAGCCCCACACAATATCAGGCTGCTCGCTGAAAAGCTGCGGCCCCGGCGTGATGTTGTAAAGCGTCAGTGCGCCCATCATCACGGCAGTCGTGCCTGAACCGGGTACGCCCAAAGTCAGCATGGGGATAAACGAGCCGCAGGCGGAAGCATTGTTGGCGGCTTCGGGCGCAGCAATGCCGCGCAAATCGCCTTCGCCGAATTTGCCGTCTTTACCGGCAATTTTTTTCTCGTTGGTATAAGTCATGGCGCTGGCGATGGTTGCGCCCGCACCCGGCAGAATGCCGACCACAAAACCGACCACGCCGCTGCGGATAATTGCGCCGAGGCTGAACAGCAGCTCTTTCAGGTTAAACAGCGTGCGTTTGCCCTGTTCCAAGGCTTTTTGCCCTTTTTCGGTGTGTTCCAGCATAATCAGAATTTCGCTGACGCTGAAAAAGCCGATCACAATGGTGGTGAACTGAATGCCGTCTGCAAGATTGACCGAATCGAAAGTAAAGCGGTACACGCCGGTTACAGCGTCCACGCCGACAGTTGCCAAGCCCAAACCGATTAAGGCGGAAACGGCGGTTTTGACCGGCTGGTCGCCGACCAATCCGCTCAAACAGGTAATGGCGAACACCATTAAAACAAAATATTCCGCCGGACCGAAAGCCACCGCCCAGTTGGCCAGCAGCGGCGCAAACAGCACTACGCCGATGGTGGCGATGGTGCTGCCGGTAAACGAGCTGAACGCCGAAAGCGACAGGGCAATGCCGGCTTTGCCCTGTTTGGCAAGCGGATAGCCGTCCAGCGTGGACATAATCGCCGCCGCATCGCCCGGCACGTTAATCAGAATGGCGGAAATGCGGCCGCCGTATTCGCAACCCAGATACACCGCCGCCAGCAGAATCAGCGCCGATTCGGGCGGCAGGCCGAGTGCGTAGGCAAACGGCAGCAGAATCGCCACGCCGTTGATCGGTCCTAATCCCGGCAACATGCCGACAATCGTCCCTAAAAATGCGCCAAACAGCGCCAGCATCAGGTTTTGCGGCTGCAGCGCCACGCCGAAACCGCTCATCAGATAGTTGAAAGTATCCATGTTTTTTGTTCCTCAGCCGAAAAATCCGACCGGCAGCGGAACATCCAGCAGACGGTCAAACAACAGATAAAAGCCGATGCCCAGCGCAATGCCGGTTACGGCGCAGGCAGTATTGCTGCCGCCAAACAGTTTTCCGACGGCAAACACCATGGCGGCGGTTGCCAGCGGAAAGCCCAGTATTTCAAACAAAATGCCGTAAAACAGCAGGGCGAGAAAACAAAACAGCAGTTTTTTCAGCAAAGAAGGGGTATAGCCCAAATCTTCGCTTTGCTTGGGGCGCAGTGCCAAAAACAGACTGCACAGCGCCAGCAGCGACAAAATCATTGCCGGATACGGGCGAGGGCCTAAAGGATCGTAACTGATCGGCGCTGTGTAGCCCCATGCCAGATAGAGCAGGAACAGCGAAACGGCCAGCAACAGCGCCGAGAAACAGCGTTCAAGATTCATAAACATACTCCGAAAGCGCACAGATGGAAGCGTTTTGAGATAAAAGGTTGGGGAGATAACGGTTTTCAGACGGCATGCCGTCTGAAAACCGCTGTTGCCGCATCAGAGAAACAGCGGCAGCAACCTTATTTCTGATTCAGTTCAAATTCGTTAGACAAAGCACGCATTTCTTCGGTGGTTTTCAACACATACTGATTCAACTCGTCGCCGGTCATCGCAAACGGCAGCAAGTCCCGATTGGCACGCAGTTCGGTAAATTTCGGATCTTTCAGCATGGCATCGAAATGCGTTTTCCACCATTGGTAGGCGGCATCGCTGACTTTCGGACCCATGTAGTAGCCGCGGATAACCGGCCATTCCACCGCATAACCCTGTTCTTTGGCAGTCGGAATATCTTTCAGCTTGCCGTCCAAACGCTCCGGCGAGAACACCGCCAATACACGCACTTTGCCCGATTCGATATGCGGACCCATTTCGGCAATACCGGCGCTGACCACGCTGATGTGGTTGCCCAGCAGCGCCGTAACCGCCTCGCCGCCGCCTTCGAGCGCAACGTAAGTCATGTCTTTAGGATTCACGCCGGCCGCACGGGCGAGCATGGCGGTTTGCAGCCAGTCCTGACCGCCCACACTACCGCCCGCACCGAAACTGATGGCTTTCGGGTCTTTTTTCAGCGCATCGGCCAAATCCTGCAGATTTTTCAGCGGCGATTCAGCGTTTACCGCCACCATACCGTAGTCCGTGCCGACAGCCGCCAGCCAGCGGACATCTTTTTCAGAATATTGGCCGAACTTGCCCTGCGCCAGATTCAGCAGCGAGCCGGTCGAAAAAGCCACAATCGCATTATCGTTGGCCGCATCGTTGGCAACGATTTTATTGTAGGCAACCGCACCCACACCGCCCGGCATATAGGTAACACGCATCGGCTTGTCGAGCTGCTTGGTGTCTTTCAGACCGCTTTGCGCCAGCTTGCAGGTCAGGTCAAAGCCACCGCCCGGCTTGGCCGGAGCGATACATTCCGGTTTGGACGGCGCACCGGCTTCGGCAGCTTTTTCTTGGCAGGCACTTAAAGTCAGCGCCGCCGCCAAAGCAGCAGTCAGCGTTGCGTAGGATTTGATGTTCGGCATGGATTTCTCCTTTTTTCTGATTAAACGGTATATCTCTGCTGCGCAGGAATATTGTTGACAATTACACAAAACTACATAAAAAAGAGAAATTAACGGTATTGTAATTTTTTGTCAATCAGGATTTATTTGACGAAGATGGAAATTTAGTTTAACAGTTTGTTTTTGCATAAAGATAAATTGGTTTGGCACAATATTTACAGACGGTTTTTCAAAATTGAACAATTATTCCCGATAAGGCATTTGGCGAAACGAAAAAACAGCTTTTTACAGATTTTCAGACGGCCTCACGAAAACATAAAGGCCGTCTGAAAGTGGGGCTGGGTGAATTAGAATTTGGCTTCTAATGTTATGTTGAAATTACGTCCGGGAGCGCTGAAGCGTTCGATACCGCCGTGGGTTTGGTTATGAACACGGTTGACGGTGCCGAATTCTCGTATGCTGCGCAGGGTATCCCATGTGTAGTATTTTTTATTGAACAGATTGAAAATACCGCTTCGTAAAGATACGTTTTTGCCGAATTGATAATGTCCGATCAGATCAACCAAAAAAACATTGCGGCTGTGTTTGACAAACGGCCACGGTTCGTTCGGTTTGTCATAGGCTCTGGAAGTGTCTTCGGCTTTTTTTCTGGCAAAATAACTCAGGTTGGTGCCGATACCCCAGCGGTTTCCGGGGTGTTTGTAGCCGATTCCCCAGACGGCGTTGAACGGTTGGAGGGCGTTGAGTGGGATGTCGTTGTCGGCCGAGCCTTTAATGTAACTGGCTGCTATATTGGTGTATGTGCCGTCGGGCAGTCCGATACTGTTTAAGTCCCACCGGCCTTGGAGTTCCAAGCCCTTGACAACAGCATTGTTGCGGTTTCTGTTTTGGTAGGTTGGGGAAATCCAGGATTCTTTAACAATATCGCCGTTGCTGTTTAAAGTTTCGTGTTGGATGCCGCCGATATAGACGAAATCAATGAAGTTTTTATAACGTGTTCGGAAACCGGACAGTTTCAGATTGCCCCATTTCCCGTGCCAGTCGATGCCCAGTTCGATATTTTTTGAACGTTCGTCTTTCAGGTCGGGATTAGGCTGTACATAGAAATCTCGATGTGGGAAGAAAAACCACATTTCATCGGTAGTCGGCGAGCGGAATGCTGTGCTGTATTTGCTTTGCAGCGTCAGGGACGGAACAATGTTCCAATCCAAACTTGCCGAGTAGCTTGGGGCTTTGAATGAGGCTTGTTTATCCCAGATATTCTGCCATACCAGCTGACGCTTGACATTCGGTGTAAGACTGTCGCTTTCCAACGTATTCATATTAACTTTGTCATAGCGTGCGCCCAAACCGAGTTTGACTTTGTCGCCGAAGCGGATTGTGTTGTCCCAATAGATGTGCTGTTTTTTGTTTTCTGTGCTGACCAGAAATTCGTTGGTGTCTTTCTTACTGCCTAAAATATCGGGGTAAAACAGCAGCGCAAAATATTCCAAATTGCTGTTGCGGTATTTTCCTTTGCTCAAGCCTGCGCCGTAGGAAGTATCCCATGAAATGTTGTGCCAATCGGCGTGTTTTTCTGCCGATATTTGGAATTGATTCAAATTTTGATATAAACCCCGCCGTCTGAAAAAGACTTCGGTATTGCGCCCCTGTATGTTTTCTTTCAGGGGGATGTCCCAAGTCATGGTGGTCATATCAATCTGCTGTTTGTCGGCGTTGAGTTTCAAGCTGTCCCAAGGACCGTTTTCGAGATGGTTTTCGTATTGAAGGCCGGTACGTTTACGGTAGCTGACATCATTACGCAAACGTTTGTCTTGCGAAATATAGCTGAACAGGTTGGACAGTTCGTCTGTTTTCCGGTCTTGTCGGTAGTCTTCATAAACGCCGCTCAAGTAATTGGAAGGTGTAAAGTGATAGCCCAATTTGACCAGAGTGCTTTTGCTGGCTGTATTTTGAGGGTCAGGCGTGGCACGGGCGACCCCTTTGTAAGAAAAACTGTTTTCATCGGTGTAGTCTAAGACGGTATCGGCTCCACCGCCGTGGTTGCGGGTTTCATGACCGTGGCGGCGGGTAAACACAAATAGGCCGTCTGCATTGCCCGCTCTTCCTGCTAAAGTTGTGCTGCTCATCCATTGGCTGGATTTGCTGCTATAACCGCCTTTGAGACCGATATAGTAATTTTTACCGTCTTGCAGATAGTCTTTGGGAGATTTGGTTTTGTATAACACGGCTCCGCCCAGTGCGCCGCTGCCGGCAGTCAGGGAGTCTGCACCTTTCAAAATTGCCACTTCGGAAATATTTTCCAATTCGGCAGCATTGCGGTTGGTGTTGAAGTTGCCGTATGCTCCGAACAATTCCTGAAATGCTTCCGACGAACGGCTTTCTGCCTGAGCCAAACCGTCAACGCTAACGGCAACTCTGTCTTTATCTACGCCTCTGACGGCAAATCCATTGGAACCGGCACGTCCGCCTTCGGTAACCGAAATACCGGGATCGTAACGTACCATGTCGTGAATATCCTGTATCAGGTATTCATCTAATTTTTGGCGGCGTATTTTTTCAGTTCCCAGTTTGGCTGCGGTTTTGTTTCCTTTAACTTCAACGGTTTTCAGCTGTATGTCTGCGTCGGGTTCGGATAATGCGGTTTCGGCATGCAGTGCCTGAGCCGAAAATGCGCTGCTGAGGAGTATAAATAAAACAGTCGGTTTGAAGGTCATTTGTTTTTTCATCATTCTGTCATCCTTATTTCAGAGGCGTTAAGTCGGTTGATGTGTCTTCGGTATTCCAGCGTCTGCCTTCGATAGCGCCACCGAAAACGCTGTCTAAACGATGATCGGGAGCAAAGGTAACTTTACCGCCGATTTCTTGACCGGCAGGGGAATACCAGCTTGATTTGCCGAAAAATCCTCCTTCTACCTGACCTTCTTTGCCGTCTGAAAGGGCGCTGCCGTGGAAGCGGTTTCCGGTTACATTGACATCTTGAAAATCAATATCTGCACCAAAATCGGGATTGCCGATGATTTTCCCGCCTAATTTACCTGTGTTGAAGTTGACGGTAATTTCTGATTTGATCGGATGTTCTCTGTTACTGTTGTCGTAGGATGAAGAAACTGTTTCTCCATTTTTAGTACGCAAAGCCCAGACTTCATAAGTTGCCTTGCCTTTAGCATGGCCGTCGTTGTCGGATGCGCCCTGCATTTGAGCAGGATCTGCCAACATACCGCCGACAAATAAGTCGGCAGTACCGTTTTTATCTATCCATGTGCCGTAGCGCAGATAATCACCAATCTGGGTAGCTTTGAAGTTTGATGATTGACTGCTGTTGCCGCAACAAACAAATAATTTGCCTCCGTTGTCGGTCGGTTGGGCATCGTGGCGGGTTTTCAGACTTTGATCAGGGTGGAATGAGTTGGGGACAATCGGATCGGTATATGTGCTGAATAGATAAACGTTGCCGTCCGGTGTGCGGTAGGCCAATTTGTTTTTGAGTGAAGGACCGAAAAGGCCGTCTTCTTTTACCTGCCAACTTTCTATTTTGCCGGGTTGGCCGGTGCCGGTATTAAATGTTTGCAGTTTGATATCCGGCGTTTGGCCGGCAATATCAGGGTGTCCGGGGTCTAAGGCGGAAAGTGTCGGAATCGGAACGATAGATTGAGGAATTTCGACGGTGCCGCCGCCGGCGCAGGCGGTTAATATGGCTGACAGGCACAGGCTGAAGTAAGGCCGTCTGAAAAATAGGTGCGTCATACAGTTTCTCCAAAATATAAATGACGGGTTGGGATATATGAATAATTTATAGGTAATGCTGGAATCTGCAGTGTTTGGGCTGCCTGCCTTCACGGCTTTTTCATGGCAGTAGAGTATGACTGCTATGGAAATAACAATTTCAGCGGTACTTTTTGTGTTGGATGGATAATAGAAAAGATATTTTTGGAATCAGGGCGAAACCATTTTATGTAATAATAGTTATTCCTATTATCATTAATGGTGTAATATACTACTAATGTAAAGTTAGTGCAAAAAAATTTTATGATTGCTTAAGGGAAAAATGTATATTCACAGGATGATTGTTTTGCTGTTGTCTGCATGGTGGTTACCGGCTGCTTTTGCCGGTATGGATTCGAACGAGCAGCGGGAAGCAGTTTCAGACGGCCTTCGGCAGGAATACTCTGCAATCAAAGCGCAGCAGAAGCCGTGGTTGGAGACAATGGATTTGGTTGCGAGGCAACAGGTAAAACAGAGAGCGGAACAAAATATTCCAACCGTAACGGATGAGGATTTGCAGCTTCGTCCCGAATTGATGCACAGTTTGATGACACAAGCATTGAACAGCCATAATCTTCATGTGTTGGAATCATTAACTGCTGTTTATAGGCAGCAGCCTTGGGCTGATGCGGTATTATTGGCTCGGGCTGAAGGCATGATTGCCCGTTTTCAAGGGCATTATACCCGTGCGGTTGAAACTTACCGCAGGTTGTATGAAACGCATGCTGATGATAAACGCATCGTGCTGGATACGGCTGCAATACTGTTTGAAGACAGGCAGTGGAAAGAGGCGGATCGGTTGTTTGCCGAAGCGGAGACCGATTTGGCTGTGCCGGAAGGAGTTCGGGATAATATCCGGGTTTACCGGCGGAAAATTGAATCGGCAGGGAACTGGCATATCGGAGGCAGTGCCAGCGTTGCCTATGATAAAAATATTAATGATGCTGCGCCTGCGTACTGTTCGCCGTTGGGCTGTGTCGATCAGAAAGCTGAAAATGCCGTCGGTATCCACTATCAGGCTTCCGTGGAAAAAAACACGCCTCTGGTCGGCCACCATAATCTGCTGTTTCGCAGTTATCTCAACGGGAGCAGTTATTATTTGGATAAGAAATCACAATACGATCATGCGTTTGGGCGGGCGTATCTGGGCTGGCAATATCAAACTGCACGAACCGGATTAAATGTATTGCCGTTTTATCAGGGGCAGTTATCGGGTAGTGATAGATGGAGGGCCAAGGCCGAGCGCAGCCATACTTTAAAAATGGCTCTGTTTTCTCAAGCATTCGGTATTCAGACGGCTTTGTCGCATCAAATCAACCCCCGATTGCAGTTTTTTGCTTCTGCCGAGACTTACCGGCAGCGTTATCGGGAACCGGAACGTGCGGAACACAGCAACGGGCAGCACTACAGTCTGTATGCTTCGCTGGCATACAAACCGTTACCGGCGCATACGGTTTTTGTGGGATTGGGCGGCGGCATAGTCAAACCTGAAAAAACAGAGTTGAAAGGACGCATCAATAATACGGGCAATATCCGCCGCTCCGTCAGCGGCGGGTGGCGGGCGGTGTGGCCGAAATTGGGCGGTTTAAATATGCAGATTCAGACGGCCTATACCGACCGAAGATATCGAGGGCAGGCATTGAATACTGATTTTGAGTGGCAGCAGCAACGTAATCGTGAAACAGCGTACAGCATTTCGGTTGCGCATCCGAAACTCTCCGTTGCTAAGTTGATTCCCAAATTGACATGGGAGCAGCAGCGCATATACAGCACCCACAAATGGGCAGTGCGCAGGAATAACCGGATTGTGGTAGAAATCGAAAAAACATTTTAAATAGAAACGGGCTAATGGTTTGGTCTTACCCTGACGAAGGCCGTCTGAAAACCGGCGGCGGGCGGGGTTCTGTCTGATTGCCGGGGTTACTGTATAATGACCGGTCTGATTCGATTTTCAAATGATAAGCATATTATGTCCCAAGCTGATTTGACCCAAACGCTTTCTAAAGACCGCCATTTTCTGCAAACTGCTTTTAAAAATCCGCAACGTTTCGGCGGGATGGAGGCGGTGCGGCAGAAATATCATAAGTCGCACGAGCTTTTTTTGCGCCGTTTGGCGAAGTTGCCCAAGCCGGAATATGCCGGTAATTTGCCGGTACACGAGCGGTTGGCGGAGTTGAAAGCGGCGATTGCGGCGCATCAGGTAACGATTATCTGCGGTGAAACGGGTTCGGGCAAAACCACGCAGTTGCCGAAAATCTGTTTGGAACTGGGGCGGGGCGTGTCGGGCTTGATCGGGCATACCCAGCCGAGGCGTTTGGCGGCACGCTCGGTGGCGGAGCGGATTGCGGAAGAGCTGCATTCGGAAATCGGCAGCGTGGTCGGCTATAAAGTTCGGTTTAACGACAATACGTCCCGTGAGGCTTATGTGAAGCTGATGACGGACGGCATTTTGTTGGCGGAAACGCAGACCGACCGTTTTTTGTCAGCGTATGACACGATTATTATCGACGAGGCGCACGAGCGCAGTCTGAACATTGATTTCCTGCTCGGCTATTTGAAACAGCTTTTGCCAAAACGTCCTGATTTAAAAGTGATTATTACTTCGGCAACGATAGATGCCGAACGCTTTTCCAAACATTTCAACAATGCGCCGGTGTTTGAAGTCAGCGGCCGCACTTATCCGGTGGAGATTCTCTACCGACCGTTGCGCAGCACCGATGAAGACGATGCGGAAATTGAATTGACCGATGCGATTGTCGATGCGGCGGACGAGTTGGCACGTTTGGGCGAGGGCGATATTTTGGTGTTTTTTCCGGGCGAACGGGAAATCCGTGAGGCGGCGGAGGCGCTGCGTAAATCGCCGTTGCGGCGCAATGACGAAATCTTGCCGCTGTTTGCCCGCCTGTCGCATTCGGAACAGCATAAGATTTTCCATCCGAGCGGCGGCAAACGGCGGATTGTGCTGGCGACCAATGTGGCGGAAACGTCGCTGACCGTTCCCGGCATTAAATATGTAATCGATACCGGTTTGGCACGGGTGAAACGTTATTCGGCCCGTGCCAAAGTCGAGCAGCTTCATGTGGAAAAAATCTCGCAGGCGGCGGCAAAACAGCGGGCGGGGCGTTGCGGACGGGTATCGGCGGGCGTGTGCGTGCGGCTGTATGCGGAAGACGATTTTGCGCAGCGGCCGCCGTTTACCGATCCGGAAATTATCCGCAGCAATCTGGCGGCGGTGATTTTGCGGATGGCGGCGTTGAAACTGGGCGATGTGGCGGCGTTTCCGTTTCTCGAAGCGCCCGATCAGCGTTATATCAACGACGGTTTTCAGGTGTTGCTGGAGTTGGGTGCGGTTGATGAGAAAAACGGTTTGACCAAACTCGGCGAACAGATGGCGAGATTGCCGGTTGATCCGAAAATCAGCCGTATGCTGCTGGCGGCGAAAAAACACGGCTGCGTGCAGGAAATGCTGGTGATTGTGTCCGCCCTGTCGATTCAAGACCCGAGGGAGCGGCCGCTGGAAGCCCGTGAAGCAGCGGCGAAGGCGCATGAGCGGTTTTACGATAAACAGTCGGATTTTCTGGCCTATCTGAATATTTGGGACAGCTTCCAGCGGGAGCGGGACAAAGGTTTGTCCAACCGCCAGCTGGTGCAGTGGTGCCATCAATATTTTCTGTCGCACTTGAGAATGCGGGAATGGCGGGAGCTGCACGCCCAGCTTGCCCAAATTGCGGTGGAAATGGGTTTGACGACCAAAGAACAGGCTTTCAGACGGCCTCAGCCGCAGCAGGCGTTTCAGCAGAGCGAGGCGGCGGGCGATCAAGACCTTTCCGCCAAGCTCAAGCAAAAACAGTTGGACAAAAAACAGCACCGCAGCAAAATCCGTGCCGACAAAGAAGCGGGCTACGAGCAGATTCACCGTGCGCTGCTCACCGGCCTGATTGCCAATGTCGGCATGAAGTCGCCCGAGGGCAACGACTATCTCGGCGCACGGGGCAGCCGTTTTCATCTTTTCCCCGCTTCCGCCCTGTTTAAAGCCAAACCGAAATGGGTGATGGCGGCGGAACTGACCGAAACGTCCAAACTCTATGCCCGAGATGTGGCGGTGATTCAGCCCGAATGGATGGAGCAGGAAGCCGCCCACCTGATGCGTTACCATTATTTCGAACCGCATTGGGCGCAGAAACGGGGCGAAGTGGTGGCGAGCGAGCGGGTAACGTTTTACGGCTTAACCGTCTTGCCCCGCCGCCCGATTGCCTACGGCAGAATCGCCCCCGACGAAGCCCGGGAAATCTTTATCCGGGGCGCACTGGTGGCGCAGGAATGCGATTTGCAGGCGGCATTTTTTGTTCACAATAAAAAACTGATTAAAGAAATCAGCGAGTTGGAACATAAATCCCGCAAGCAGGACGTGTTGGTCGATGATGAAGTACTGTATGAATTTTACCATCAGCGTTTGCCGCAGATGGTGGAAATCGGCAGGCCGTCTGAAAAATCATCCGAGGGCGCAACCCAAGCGGCGGATACCGCATTTTCAGACGGCCTCGCCGGTAAAGGCCGTCTGAAAACCCAGCCGCTGGCGGACATCCGCACGTTCAATACATGGCTCAAACAGGCAGAACAGCAACAGCCCAAGCTGCTGTTTCTCAGTCGGGACGACCTGATGCAGCACGCCGCCGCACACGTTACCGAAGAACAGTTCCCGCCGTTTTGGAAAACCGCCGACGGCAGATTCAAACTCAGCTACCGTTTCGAACCAAACCATCCGCTCGACGGCGTAACCCTGACTTTGCCGCTGACTTCGCTCAACCGCCTCAATGCCGCAAGTTTGGAATGGCTGGTTCCCGGTATGCTGCGGGAAAAACTGCAACTGCTCGTCAAAGCCTTACCCAAACAAATCCGCCGCATCTGCGTACCTGTTCCCGAATTTATCACCCGCTTTTTGGAAAGCGAACCCGAACGTAACGAGCCGATTATTCCCCAACTCGCCCGCTTTATCGCCAAAACCGCCGGCGATATGCGGATTTTGGAACAAATCGACCAAGATTCATGGTCGGTACACGTTTTGCCCGACTATTGCTACGTCAATCTGAAAATTATCGACGACGGCGGTCAAGAGCTGGCGAGCGGCCGCAAACTGCACGAATTGCAACAGCAACTCGGTCAAGCCGCCGCCGTAACCTTCCGCGACAACACCCAAGAATTCGAGCGGGACAAAGTAACGACATGGGACATCGGCAAATTGCCCGAATCCATCAAATTCGCCAGAGGCAAACAGCAGCTCACCGGCTATCTCGGTCTGCAAAAAGAAAAAAACGGCAACATCGCCCTGCGCCTGTTCGACACCCAAGCCGCCGCCGCACAAGCCCACCGGCAAGGCGTGATCGAACTGATGAAGCTGCAACTCAAAGAACAGGTCAAAGACCTCAACAAAGGCCTGCAAGGTTTCACCCAAGCCGCCATGCTGCTCAAACACATACCCGCCGACAACCTGCGGGAAGACCTGACCCAAGCCGTGTGCGACCGTGCCTTTATCGGCGAAGACGAATTGCCGAGAGACGAAAAAGCCTTCAAAGAACAAATCAAACGCGCCCGCAGCCGCCTGCCCGCCGTCAAAGAAGCCCTCAGCCGCTACCTTCAGGAAACCGCCGCCGCCTATGCCGAACTCAACGGCAAAACCGGCAGCGGCAAACACCCGCTCGCCCACCTGCTGCGCAACCGCCTGAACACCCTGCTCGCCGAAGGCTTCGCCACCCGCACCCCGTGGACGCAATGGCCCCGTTTACCCGTGTACCTCAAAGCCATGACCCTGCGCATGGACAAATACATCAGCAATCCCGCAAGAGACCAAGCCCGTGAAGCCGATATTCAGGAATTGGAACAAATGTGGCAGGAAAAAACCGACACCCTGACCAAACAAGGCTTGCCCGTTTCAGACGGCCTTGCTGCATTTAAATGGTCGGTTGAAGAATTAAGAGTGTCGCTGTTTGCACAGGAATTGAAAACACCGTATCCGGTGTCGGTGAAAAGGTTGTTGAAACTATGGGAAGAAATGAATAAAGGTTGATAAAATAGGATTAAGGAGTATTGAAATGAATGTGCCAATGAATAAGGTAGCAGTACCTGAAAAAGTTGAGAGGGTTTTGGAAATAGTTCTTAAAGGATTTGGAATATTAACAATATTATCTGTCTTTTTTGGTGGAGTAGTAGTTTTGAACTATCTAAAATCTATATATCAAGCTGAATTGTTTCCTGATGTAATTTCTCAGGTAAATGGTTTTGTGAGTATCGCTGCCCTTTTTGTTTTTTATGCTTTTCTTATAATTATTTTTCCATTTAGTTTATTTTTGGTAACTATACATAATACGGATCAAAGGATTTATTTGTTTAATTATAAAGAAAATATCAAAAATATAGCTGATTTTGGCATATTGGAAAGAATAGTAACTCTTTCAAAATTAAAAGAGATTAATGGATTAATAGATAAATTAGAAAATATGAAAAAGGGAGATGAAGAAAATTTAGAGAAAAATCATAAAAATATTCAAGAAGAAATTAAAAATTCACAAAAAAAATTAGAGAGATGGAAGAACTTTGAAAATGGAAAAAAACTTTTAAAAGAGACTGGTAATGCGAAGGATTTAAAAGAATTAGATGATTTTTTTGGTTGGCTTAAAAAAATTAAAAATACTTTAGATAGTGAGTTAAAAGAAGATAAAATATTTAAGGGTTTCCTTCGCAAGCAGGATTTTTTTATTCTACTACAGGGTTTGTTATGTGCTGTACTGCTTTACTTAGTGTATACAAGATTCTCTTACTATTGTGTTTTAGGTTTAGTATTATGGTTCTGCATCCGATGTTTCATCCACTATAAATTTAAGTGGGGAAGTTTCTTTACATCTATTTCTGTATTTTTATTATGTTTATTTTTTTGTATATGTCTGATTTTTAAAGACTTGTACACGTCAGAAATTTTATACCCTATTCGTTTTATAGAAAAACCTCAAGACTCATCTTGGTATCTATTAACGATTGATAAAGAAAATAACCCGTTGCATCCTGAAGATTTTGTGGAAATGAAGAAAGAGTTTAAGCCAGGTATAAAAGAGTTTAAGCTAGATATATGTGAAAAAGATGATTACCTTTTAAATTATCGGCTAGCAGCTAGAAAAAATGCTTTATATGGCTATATGGCATGGAGTTTAGGGGATACGAAAGTATTTTGTCCTGAAAGTGCTATGAATTTGCAAAATAAATATGAAGCAAAAAAATGTCTGGTAATAAAAAAGGATATGATACAGCCATTAAATCCTCAATATATTTCGGGTGCTGTATTAAAATGAGGTAATTCCTAGCATTTATAGTAAATACACTGAATAATTCATACGGTTTTTAAACAGGGCGTAGGTTGGGTCGAGACCCAACATTAATTTAAAAAAATCTTGAAACATAAGATTTTGTTGGGTTACGCTCGTGCCTCGCTAACCACAACCTATGCCTGCTTTTGTATGGAAAATTCGGTGTTTTAACTATATTAAATACATTCCTAAAGTTAAGGCCGTCTGAAAATCAGATTTTCAGACGGCCTGTTTTATTTACCGTTTACACGGTTTTAATCGTTCAAAACGGGCAACCATTTACTTCCCGGCTTTTAACACCCGTTTGGCGAAAATCATCATGCCGGTGATGAAGAATGCCAGGCCGAGCCATTTGGCGGCGGTGTCCCAGTTGTCCAATGCGAGGGCGAGCGGGGCATCGCTGCCGCCGTTGGTTACGGAGAAGGCGATGATAAAGGCGAGAATCACGCCGATCAGGCTTTCGCCGACAATCAGGCCGGCGGCAAACAGAGTGCCGATGCGGTCAGCGTTTTTCAGACGGCCTTCGCTGTTGCTGCTGCGTTTGGCGACGGTGTGTTTCAGGAATGCGGCCAAAATAGCGCCAATCACAATCGGCATATTGACAGACGGCGGTAGGTAGATGCCCATGCCGACTGCCAATACGGGCAGGCTCATGCGGGAGGCGGTGGATTTTTTCAGCACGATGTCAACGATAATCAGGGCAACGCCGATGGCGATACCGGTGAAGATGTAGTTCCATTGCAGGTTGTGCGAGAAAATGCCGGTGGCGATGGTGGTCATCAGCGTGGCTTGTGGTGCGGCGAGGGCTTGGGCGGCATCCATGCCTTCGCGCGGCATGGCACCGGTGAAGCCGTAGGCTTGGTAGAGCAGTTCCAATACCGGCGAAATCACCAGTGCGCCGACAACGCAGCCGATAATCAGGGCGATTTGCTGCCGCCACGGGGTGGCTTTGACGAGGTAGCCGGTTTTGAGGTCTTGGAGGTTGTCGTTGGAAATCGAGGCAACGGAAATAACGGACGAGCCGCAAAACAGTGCCAGTGCCAGCATAAATTTGCGGTTGGCTTCATCGGCAAACATGCCGCCGGAGTCGCCGATCAGCAGTAAAACCAGTGAAATGGCGATAATCGAGATAATGCCGATGCCGGAAATCGGGCTGGAAGACGAGCCGACCAAACCGGCCATGTAGCCGCAGGCGGCGGCGACGAGAAAGCCGATCAGTGAGGCAAGCAGGGTGCAGACAATCACCAGCAGCCATGCCAAACCGCCCGAAATGTGGGCATCGGCGACAAATTGCCAGAAGGTCAGTGCCAAAATCAGCATCATGCCCAAGGTCCACAAAATCATGGCTTTGGGCGACAGGTCTTGTTCGACCCGTTCGGCGGAGGCTTCCGAACCGCCTTTGAAGGCTTTAAACGACAGGCGCATGCCTTCGGCCATCGGTTTCATCAGGGTAATCAGCGTCCAGATGGCGGCAATGCCGATGGTGCCGGCGCCGATAAAGCGGACTTTTTCTTTCCAAAGCTGCATGGCAAAGCCGACCATGTCGAGATTTTCAGGTTGCGGCAAATGGGCGGAGAAGTAGGGAACAGCGCCGCCCCATGCGATGAAAATGCCCAGTAAGATTGCCAAACCGCCGGTCAGGCCGACCAGATAGCCTGCGCCCAAGAGCGCCAGTGAAAAACCCATCGGAAGTTGGAACACGGCTGCGCCGCTTTTGAACCAGTAGCTGGCGCTGTCGGCGGCGATACGCAAACCGTTGGTGCAGAAGCTCACAATACCTGCCAGCAGACCGCCGGTGGCGATTTCGGCAATGCCGCTGCCGCCGGTTTGTTTTCCGCCTTCATGTTCGCCGCTACCGACTTTCAAAATTTCGGCCGCCGCTACGCCTTCAGGATAGGGTAGGTCGCTTTTGACTACCATTGCATAGCGCAGCGGAATGGTGAAAATCACGCCGAGAATGCCGCCCGCCATACACAGCAGCGTGGTTTGCCAAAACGGAAAACCGTTCCAGTAGCCCGCCATCAACAGGCCGGGCAATACGAAAATAATGGTCGAGAGCGTACCCGCCGCCGAAGCCTGCGTCTGTACCATATTGTTTTCCAGAATATTGCTGCCTTTGGCGAATTTGAGCAGCGCCATGGAAATCACGGCTGCCGGAATCGAGGAAGCAAAGGTGAGGCCGACTTTGAGGCCGAGATAAACGTTGGAGGCGGTGAAAACCACAGTAATCAATGCCCCTAAAATCATGCCGCGCAGCGTCAGCTCGCGGTAGCCGGCATAGGGGTCGTGCTGGTGTTGTGTCATTTTATGCTTTCTTTTTTACGGGAACAGCTTATGTTGTGGTTTACGCAAAGATTTGTCAATGTTTGCGGCATTTCTTTACATTGAGATTGGGGATTTGAGCGGTTTGAACATGATGAGGCCGTCTGAAAATCAGGTTTTCAGACGGCCTCATTGTTTGGTTTTTACACAATTCGCCCAAACTGCATTTCATTATTTCTCAGGCGTTGGATATCCCGATGGGGCGGTTCGCCGAAGAAGCGGGCGTATTCTCGGTTGAACTGGCTCGGGCTTTCGTAGCCGACCGCCAAGGATGCCGTGGTTGCGTCTTTGTTTTCCTTGAACATCAAACGGCGGGCGTTTTGCAGGCGTAGCTGTTTTTGGTATTGCAAAGGGCTGGTGCCAGTGATTTTGCGAAAATGTTGTCGCAACGATGACGGGCTGATAAATACCATTTCCGCCAGCTTGTCCATTTCTATTTTTTCAGTGTAATGCTCGTTGAAATAGGCAATCACTTTCGCCACTTTCTGCTCAATCGTGCCTTGCGTCAATACCCGTTTTAGCATAGCGTGATGGTCGCTGGATAATAACCGCACCGCAATTTCTCGCTCAATCAACGGCAATAAGTGCGGTTGCAAATTTGGCGTTTTGAGCAATTTCACCAAGCGGATCAAGGCATCTAACAATTCTTCGTCCGCAGGGAACACCGACAGCGTATCCGACAGGCTGGACATCTTCGGTTGCCACGCAATCTGCTCGTCCAGTTCCCTAAGCATCATTGCATCCAGCTCAATCCGCAGGCTCAAATAAGGCGTGTGCTGGCTGGCGTTCAGCACATTAGACACCACGGGCAGATCCATTGTGGTCAGTGCCGTTTGCCCCTGCTCAATTTGTCGCACGCTGTCGCCAAAATTAAGATGTTGCGAACCTTGCACCACTAAAAACAGGCTTAACGGATAAATGCACGGCATCGGCTGGGTCGTGTGATTTCGCCGACACAGGCTCAATGTGGGAATATCCGTGGTCAAAAAACACCCTTCTTCACGGGTTAAGCTTTCAATCAGCTCGGCAAGTTGGCGAAGTTTGTCGTTATTCATTTTAATCACCCTATTTATCAAATTAGGCAATAATCTGCTCGTTTTAGGCAAATAGTATAGCAGAAACTCGCCTATAATACGCCACATCAAGCAAACATTCTTTCAAAAGGAAAAACAAAATGAGCAAAATTATTTATTCAAACGATCAACAATTTGAGCAAGATGTGATTCAATCCGAGCAACCTGTGTTGGTTGATTTTTATGCTGACTGGTGTCCGCCTTGCCAGATGATCGCCCCGATGTTGGACGAGTTGGCAGAAGATTATGCGGGCAGAGCGAAAGTGGTAAAAATCAACGTGGATCAAAACCCCGAGCTTTCCGCCCGTTACGGCATTCGTAGCATTCCGACCTTAATCACCTTCAAACAAGGTAAACCGCTACAGCAAACCGCAGGGGCAATGCCAAAACCGCAACTTGCATCGCTGATTGAAAAGGCACTGTAATGTTGCAACAAAGCCTTAGCGACATTGAGCAGGCTATCGCCAGTAAACGCCTGAGCCTGCTTTATGTGCAAGCCCCGAATTGTGGCGTGTGTGGCGTGTTCCGCCATCAAGTGGGCGAATTGCTGGAACAAATGCCCGCAGTGAACGGCGTATTTACCGACATCAGCCTTGTGCCGAGTATCGCCAGCCGTTTTCACGTGCTGACCGCCCCTGCGGTGCTGGTGTTCTTTGACAACAAAGAAGTGTACCGCACCGCCCGTTACATCAAAACAGCGGAATTAAAGGCGATGTTGGACGATTATCTGCAACTGATGCAAGATGAAAACAACTTGTCAAATTAGGCAATAATTAGCGTGTTTTAGGCAAGTATTATCCCTAACCCTTATTTATAATAGGCAACCAACAAGGCATGGTGTCTTGTTATCAACAAAAGGAAAAGAAAATGAAACCTTCAGTTAATTTAAATGTTATCGGTGAATTTGGTGCAATCGTTGAAAAAGATTAAAGATTTGAGCCAAGGCAAACTGACTTTAGAAATGAGCAGCCAAAGCAACGGCGGATTGAGCATGAAAACCAGCACGGGCAATACGATTTTAGGCGGTAAAGTGGACAGCAGCCGTGTGGGCAAATTCCAAACCATCGGCGATGAACCGCCATTATTAGACGGTAAAGATTTGGGGCTTTCGCCGATTGAATATCTGCTGCAATCGCTCGCAGGCTGCTACACCGCATCTTTGGCGATTTTAGCCGAGCAAAACGGCATTGAGCTTGACGATATCCGCATCAATTTTGCCGCCGATACCGATTTGGGTGGTGTACTGGGCTTAAACCCTAACGCCCGCAAAGGTGTCAGCCAAATCCGTGCTGATATTCAGCTAAAAAGTGCCACAGCGACCGACGCACAGTTGGATGATTTAATCGTGAAGTTAGAAGCATTTTCACCGCTTTGTGATACTTTGGTGAACGGCACGCAAATTATCACCAAACGGGTATAAACCAAACCGCCGCTGTTTTAGATGGCAAATCTAAAAGGCAATCCGATATTTTCAGACAATTTGGTCGGGTTGCCAAAAGCGGTTTTTAGACGGCTTTTGCTTTAACTGGACTTGTCAGATTAGGCAATAACATACAGAAAAAAAGCCAAAAATAGACGATTTGTTTTTGCCATAATGCAATTTTTCATCATTTGAAAAATTTGAAAAAAAAGGCTCAACCATGAAACTAAAAATCCCGCCGCCTTTGTGGACTTTATTGACCGCTTTGACAATGTGGCTTTTGGCACACATCGCCCCCGATGCCTTTTCGCTACCGTCCGCATCGTGGCTTGCCGCCATCATCGCTGTGGCGGGCGGTTTGATTACCGCCGCCGGTGCAAGGGCATTGTCGCAGGCAAAAACCACGCTCAGCCCGCACCACCCCGACCAAACCACGCAGATTGTCCGCCACGGTATTTTGCGTTTTAGCCGCAATCCGATGTATTTGGGCATGGCGTTATTTTTGACCGCTTGGGCAATATTTTTGGGGCATATGCTGGCATGGCTCGGCGTGGTTGGGTTTATTTGGATTATTACCGTTTTGCAAATTCAACCTGAAGAGCGGCTTTTGGCAGAAAAATTCGGTGCAGACTATGCCGATTACTGTCGCCAAACCCGACGCTGGTTATAGGCTCGATTTTAGGCAATTTAAAAAACTTAACTTTTCATTAGGAGTGTTTTATGAAAAAAATCTTAATCATCAACGGTCATCAATTTTACCCTGTGGTCGCCGAAGGCAAACTCACCCGCTCGTTTATTGAAACCGCCACACAAACCCTTGAAGGCAAAGGCTATCAAGTCAAAACATCGGAAGTAGAAAACTACGATGTGGCGGACGAGCTGGAAAAATTCCAATGGGCGGATGCCGTGATTTTCCAATTTCCAAGTAACTGGATGGGCTTAGCGTGGAAAGCCAAACGCTATATTGACGATGTGTTCAACGCTGGTCGTGGCGGAGTATTGTGCGTGTCCGACGGCAGAAGTCGTAGCAACCCCGATGCCCAATACGGCACGGGTGGACTGATGGGCGACAAACAGTATATGCTCTCAGCAACCTTCAATATGCCGAAAGCATCGCTGGACGATCCGAACCAATACTTGTTTGAAGGCAAAGGTTTAGACGATTTATTATTGCCAATCCACGCCAACTTCCGCTACATCGGTATGCAAAAACTTCCGAGCTTTGCCAGCTATGATGTGTTAAAAAATCCAGACATCGCCCAAGATTTGCAGGATTTTGCCGAACACGTTGCCAAACATATCTAAAAACCGCCCTTTATAAAAAACACGCCGTCTTATTTTCAGATGGCGTTTTGTTTAGAAAAGTAGCGGCAGGTAGGGGGATTAACCGAATACTTTGAGCCGTTCTTCCACCGGTTTGAACGTTTTCTCGCCTGCAGGGGCGGCGATACCGCCGATAACCATTTGCGCACGCAGCGTCCAGTTGGCAGGGATTTGCCATTCTTTGGCAATATCGGCATCAGGTAGCGGATTGTAGTGTTGCAGATTTACGCCGACATCGGCGGCGCTCAAGGTTGTCCACAAAGCATATTGCACCATCGCATCAGCGTGATCCGCCCAAATCGGGAAATTATCGGCGTAGGCGGGGAACTGTTGCTGCAGACCGGCTACGACTTCCTGATCTTCAAAAAAGAGAATGGTGGCAGCGGCGGCTTTGAAGTCGTTGATCCGCTCTTGGGTCGGGGCAAACGATTCGGCGGGAACGATGGCACGCAGGGTGTTTTCGACAAATTGCCACACTTTTTCGTGTTCGTCGCCGAACAACACCACCAGGCGGGTGCTTTGCGAATTGAATGCCGAAGGCGTGTGCAGTAGGGCGTGTTCGACAATTTGCTGCACTTCCTGACGGCTGATCGGCAGTTTTTTATTGAGGGCGTAAATTGAACGGCGGTTTGCGGCAGCGTTCATCAGGGTTTGGTAAGACATCTTAAATCCTTTTTGTGCTTGTTGTTGGAAACCGTGCCGCCTTGTGGGAGGCGGCGGTTTCTGTTTTTGATGTGGAGCGTAAAAAATTACTTGTTTTTGCCGAACGCATGATCCAACGCCCACGAACCGGCACCGGCAGCGGCAATATAAAGGAAGACAAAGCAGAACAAAACGGCAGATTCACCGTGGTTGGCAATCGGGAACAGCGGCGCTTCGGCGGCGTGTGCCATAAAGTAGGCAACCGCCATCTGGCCCGACAAAATAAAGGCAGTCGGGCGGGTAAACAGACCCAAAATCAGCAAAATGCCGCCGACAATTTCCAATACGCCGGCTGCGAAAAAGATACCTTGCGGTGCGCCGCCCATGGAAATCGGAAACTCAAAAAATTTCGCCGTACCGTGCAGCAGAAACAGATAGGCGGTTACGATGCGCAACACGGCGAGTAAAACAGGTTGGAAGCGTTGTAAAGCGTTCATAGGATAAATTCCGATACATAATAATCAATAGCAGGCAGTATAGATAATTCTTTACAGTAGATATATACTGCTTTTATTGATGTAATATTTCCGGATAAGAAAAGATGGACACCCTGTTCAGTTTGAAAGTCTTCCGCAGCGTGGTGCAAAACGGCAGCTTTACCAAAGCAGCGGACCAGTTGGATATTTCTACAGCGATGGCGAGCAAACATGTGCGCCATCTCGAAAATTCGATTAAAGCCAAACTGCTGCACCGCAACAGCCGCAATCTGCATCTGACCGAAGCTGGCGAAGAATATTACCGCCAGTGCAGCTATGCCTTGGATACGCTGGACACAGCGGCGCAAAAAGCAGCGGGCGGCGCAGATACACCGCAGGGTCTGCTGCGGGTAACCATGCCGCTTTGGTTTGCCAATTTCTGCATGAGCGGCTGGCTGGTGGAATATCGGGAACGCTATCCCGAAGTAGAGCTGGATTTGGTGTTGGACAACCGCCATATCGACCTGATTGCCGAAGGTTTCGACTTGGCGCTCAGAGTCTCAAAAACGCTCAATCCCTCGCTGATTGTGAAACCGCTGGCGAAAATCCGCTTTGTCTTAGTCGCCTCGCCCGAATACCTGCAACGCAGCGGTATGCCGACCACCCCCGAAGAAATCATGCGCTGCAACGCCGTGTTGCCGTCCTACACCGACCAGCGCAGCTTGGAAATTACCCGCAACGCCGACGGCAAACGGTCTTTGCTCAACCTGAAATCAGCGGTTCAGACCGACAACACGCTGATGGTGGGCCAACTGATACGGGCGGGCGCAGGCATCGGCTACCAGCCGTTTTGGGTCGTACGCCGAGAGCTGGAAGCGGGCAGTTTGGTGCAACTGTTGCCCGATTACACGCTGGTGTCCGACCAACTGAATGCCGTGTATGTCGATCGGGCGTTTCTGAGCGCAAAAGTGCGCAGCTTTATCGACTTTCTCAGCGAGAAATTCAGCAGCGAGGCGGACGGAACGTAACACGCATATATCAAGGCCGTCTGAAAATTGATTTTCAGACGGCCTGTTTACTATTTTGCAGACAATTTGTTAAACAGTGTGATTACGGTTTATCCACGACACCAATGAAAGCATAACCGGTACTTCAACCAATACGCCGACAACCGTGGCTAATGCCGCACCGGAATGTAAACCGAATAAAGAAATGGCGACGGCAACGGCAAGTTCAAAAAAGTTACTTGTTCCAATCAAGCAGGCAGGTGCGGCGATGTTATGCGGCAGTTTGAGCCATTTAGCCATTAAATTGCCCAAAAAGAAAATACCGTAGGTTTGAACCAGCAAAGGAATAGCAATCAACACAATCACAAGCGGATTTGCCACAATGGTTTGAGCCTGAAATGCAAACAGCAACACCACGGTTAAAATCAAACCCAGTATTGAAAACGGTTTTAATTTTTTGCCAAGCACGGCTAAAGAACGATCTGTTTTTTGGCAAATTTTCCGAGTAGCCGCCCCAGCAATCAATGGCAGCACCACATACAGCAAGGTACTGTAAAACAGCGTGTCGTAAGGAATGGTAATATCACTGACCCCCAGTAAAAAACCGGCAATCGGGGCAAATGCAAAAATCATAATAATGTCATTGACCGATACTTGCACCAACGTATAATTCGGATCGCCTTTTACCAGTTGCGACCACACAAAAACCATCGCCGTACAGGGTGCAACGCCGAGCAAAATCATTCCTGCAATATAGGCTTGAGCGTCATCGGCACCGACCCAATTGGCAAATAAAACACGGAAAAACAGCCAACCGATAAACGCCATCGTAAAAGGCTTGATCAACCAGTTGATAACAACCGTCATCGCCAACCCTTTCGGCTTTTTGCCAATATGTTTGATTGCCGACCAGTCAATCTGGATCATCATCGGATAAATCATCAGCCAAATCAATACCGCCACAGGCAAATTGATATGTGCAATTTCAAGGGTTGCAATTTGTGTGATGATGTGTGGAAACCAAAGCCCCAAGCCAACTCCGGCAACGATTGCCAACGCCACCCAAATACTCAAAAATCGTTCAAAAATACCCATTTATTCTTCCTTTTTTGGGTTTCATGAGGCAACCATTTCCCTATTCTCTTTCACCATACACCGCTTCGGGCGAATGTGTCCGGTGCAGCCGGTACCAGCCGAACAGGCGGGTGAGGCAGAGTAGGGCGGTCAGGGGGAGGCAGAGGGCGGTAATCAGGTAGCGGGGATTGTGGAGGTTGATGGTGTTGTTGCCGGACATCAGGTTCAGAATGGCCCAAAACCATTCCCACACGGCGGGCAGGCTGAACGCCAACACGGCAATCAGGCCGAGGGTGCGGAAAATGCCGATGGGCAGAATTTGCCGACGTAATACGCTGCGGTTGAGCTGCAGCAAAACCGTCAGGCCGAAGCCGATTATCAGGACCATGCCGCCGTTGGAAATAATCTGCAGGCTGTTGAACGCAATTTCCGGCGTGAGCGACGGGCTGTCGGGGGCGGCCGACTGATGCAGGTTCAGGCTTTGATAGACGTTGATACCCAAACCGTAAACCATATCGGCCAGCACCAGCCATACGGGCAGGGAAGTAAGCAGTCGTTTCATCTCGGATTCCAGCGGTCAAAATAGCCTGTTGATGCGGCATTTTAATGGATTTTGGGGTGGCGGGCAAAAGGTTGGCTGCAGCAAGGCCGTCTGAAAACCGTTATTCGGTAGTTTTACTAGAAAATTTGGTTTAAATCATAAATTTCTGTAATTTTACACCTTAAAACAGTCTTTCACGTTAGAATTTATGCCGCAAAACAATACAGACAATACAGAAAAGAAAAGGATTCATCTATGAACGCAGCTCAACGAGACGTTGCCCGCATCAGCCACAATACCAAAATCGTGGTTACTTTGGGGCCGGGCAGCAACGATTTGCAATTATTGGAAGACATGATTCGTGCCGGCGGCCTGAATGTGGTGCGTTTCAATTTCAGCCATGGCACGCCTGAGTTTCACCGTGAAAATGCCAAGCTGGTGCGGGAAGCCGCCCGCCGCTGCGGTCAGGAAATTGCGATTTTGGCGGATTTGCAGGGGCCGAAAATCCGTATCGGCAAAATTGCCGGCGGCAGCATTGAATTGAATCAGGGCGAAAAACTGGTGTTGGACGCTGATTTAAGCGGCGAAGGCACACGGGAAGCGGTGGGTTTGGATTACCGTGATTTGCCCAAAGACGTTGCCGCCGGCGATGTATTGTGGCTTGACGACGGTCTGCTGACCCTGACCGTGGACTCGGTTGTCGGAAGTAAAATTATTACAACCGTTGAAAATTCCTATGTGTTGAAAAGTAATAAAGGTATCAACAAACGGGGCGGCGGCCTGTCCGCCGGTGCGCTGACCGAAAAAGATTTTCGTGATTTGCAGACAGCGGTGGAAATCGGTTGCGACTATTTGGCGGTGAGCTTTGTCAAATCCGGCGAAGATTTGCAGCTTGCCCGCCAAAAAGTGGAAGAAGCGATGGCAGGCAGCAGCCTGATCCGTCCGGGCTTGGTGGCGAAAATCGAACGGGTGGAAGCCATCGAAAATCTAGACGAAATCATCTTGGCTTCAGACGGCATTATGGTCGCCCGCGGCGATTTGGCGGTGGAAGTCGGCCATGCCGCCGTGCCGGCACTGCAAAAACGCATGATCCGCCGTGCAAGAGAATTGCGCCGCTTCAGCATTACCGCCACGCAGATGATGGAAAGCATGATTACCAACCCCGTGCCGACCCGTGCCGAAGTGAGCGATGTGGCCAATGCCGTGCTGGACGGCACCGATGCCGTGATGTGTTCGGCAGAGACCGCCGTCGGTGCCTATCCTTTTGAAACCGTTACCCAAATGGCGAAAATCTGTGCCGAAGCCGAAAAAGAGCAGGATTCTTTAATCGGCGTTGCCGAATATGTCGAAGACTGCGCCGTCAGCACCAATCTGGCGATTGCCTCGGGCGCTGTCAGCGTCGCCCGTGCCGTGCGTGCCAAAGCGATTGTGGCACTCACCGAAAGCGGTTCGACCGCCTTTGAAATCAGCCGCCACAATATCCAACTCCCGATTTTTGCCTTAACTCCGAACGTGGCAGCGCAGCGGAAAATGGCAGCCTACCGCGGCGTGCGGCCGATGATTTTAGCGACCAGCACCAACCACGATAAAGCCATTCAGCAGGTCGAAGCAACCTTGCTTGAACGCAAAATCCTGAATCGGGGCGACCAATACATCATCACCAGCGGCTCGAAAATGCGGGAAACCGGTTCGACCAATACATTGGAAGTGTTGCGGGTGGAGTAAATCTTGTTCCGTCCGGCTATAGTTAAAACACCGAATTTTCCATACAAAAGCAGGCGTAGGTTGAGGTTAGCGAGGCACGAGCGTAACCCAACAAAATATTATGTTTCAAGGTGTTTCCAATCGTGTTGGGTCTCGACCCAACCTACGCCCTGTTTAAAAACCGTATGAATGATTCAGTGGATTAACTATAGATAAAACAGCAAGGCCGTCTGAAAATCCGATTTTCAGACGGCCTTGCCGTATGGTGAAGATGGGAAATTATGTATTTTCACTATATAATGCAGTTTCGGTTTGGCGGCGTATGCCGCCGTTTTTGAGTGCGGGTCTGGCGGAACAGGCGTTTTTATCGGAACGGAGCGGGCATGGAGGCTTTCTTTTCTTCAATTTTCGGGGTAACGGTGGCCGAAATCGGCGACAAAACCCAGCTTCTGGCGCTGTTTCTGGCGGCACGTTATGCCCAGAAAAATGCAGTGGTGATGGGCGTGCTGGTGTCCACGCTGCTCAACCATTTGCTGTCGGCAGCGCTGGGAATGTGGCTGACGCAGGTGGTGTCGCCCGCCATGCTCAAATGGCTGGTCGGCGGCAGTTTTATTGTGGTCGGCTTGTGGCTGCTGTTGCCCGACAAAGACGGCGATCCCGATAATAAATGGTTGAAATACGGCGCATTTACCGCCACGCTGGTGCTGTTTTTCCTTGCCGAAATCGGCGACAAAACCCAAATTGCGACGGTGTTGCTGGCGGCAAAATATCAGGAACTGACGATGGTGGTTGCCGGCAGCGTGATCGGTGTGCTGCTGGCCAATGTGCCGATGGTGTATCTGGGCGAAATGCTGATGAAAAAAATCCCCGCCGCCAAAGTGCGGCTGGCCGCCTGCATACTGTTTTGCCTGCTGGGTCTGCTGACCCTGTTTGGACAAAGCCCGTCTTGGTAAGGCCGTCTGAAAATGAGCGAAGCGAATTTCTGCGAAGCTAAAATGCGTCAAGCAAGTTTTAGCGAAGCTAAAATGCGTGAAACGGATTTCAGCGAAACGAAAATAAGCGGAATGTGGGAAATCCTGTTGCGGCACAAGGATTTCGTCGCCATCAACAAACCAGCCGGTGTAGCGGTTCATCAGGAAGAAGGAGCGGTGAACCTGTCGCAAACGCTGGCGCAGCAGCTCGGCGTGCCGCAGGTGTGGCTGCTGCACCGTTTGGACAAACCGACCAGCGGCGTGTTGCTGTTTGCCCTGAATCGGGAGGCAGCAGGCGTGCTGGCGGCACAGTTTGCCGACAAAACCATGCGCAAAACCTATTGGGCGCTGGGCGATGCCAAGCCGTTGAAAAAACAGGGCTGGGTCAAAGGCAGCATGGTCAAATCCCGCCGCGGCACATGGCGGCTGGCACGCAGCGGCGGCAATCAGGCGGTAACATATTTCAACAGCTTCAGCCTTGCGCCGAAGCTGCGTCTGTTTGTATTGCAGCCGCACACCGGCAAAACCCACCAGCTGCGTGTGGCACTCAAAAGCCTTGGCAGCCCGATTATCGGCGACACGCTCTACGGCGGCACACCCGCCGCCCGAATGTTTCTGCACGCTCGGGAATTGGCATTTTCCCATCAGGGTGAAACCTTTCGCATCACCGCCCCTTTAGATACCGCATGGCCGACGGAATACATTTCCGCAACCTTGGGCGAGGCCGTCTGAAAAAACGGTTTTGGTTTATTTTAGTGGCGCTGAAATTTGCTTCGCTCATTTTAGCTTCGTAGAAATTCGCTGGACTCATTTTCAGACGGCCTTTTCGGCAGTTTCACAATAAATGACAACGCCGCCGAAGTGCCACTATAATAGCCCCTTTTCCCGAACATCTTTAATATAATGAAAATAACCGCTTTCCGTTTGGCCGCCGCCGTTTTATTCGCCGCTGTCTCTGTTTCCGCCCATGCGGCGACCTATATCTGCGAAGTGGACGGGCAGGTACAGTTCACCACGCAAAAACTCAACAGCAGTTGCCGCCCGTCGCACACCGACGGTACGGCGCAGGTTTCAGCCGATGAAGCCGCCAAAGCCGTGCCGGAGCAGGTCGGTTTGAAAGAAGCCCCCGGCGCAGCCGCACCTGAAGTGAGCGACATTAAAATCTTGCCGAAAATCAAGCAGGGTAGTGTAACGAATACGGCGGAAGCCGCCAATCCCAAGCTCAACATCAAACTGCGCAAGGGCGATATGCCCGCAGCGGGAACATCGGCCGCCGATTTGAAATCCGCCAAAGCCCGTGCCGACGAGTTGAACCGCAAAGCCAAAATTATTCCGGCACCGATCATTGCTGCACCGGCCGCCAAACCCAAGCAGCAGCTGACCCGCAAACAGATTCTGCAAAATGAAATCCGTAACGAGCAGACGGCACTGGTGCGGGCAAAGGCGCAACTGAATGTGGCGAAACAGAAAGGCGACCAACAGAAAATCGCCCGCCTGACGCAGGCCGTCAGCGACCGTGAGGCGAATATTCGGGCCATTCAGGGCGAAATCCGCAGATAAAAGCAGTTTGCCGCAACCCGAAAATCAAACAAGCCGTCTGAAAATGCGTTTTTCAGACGGCTTGTTTGATGTTGTTCTGACTATAGTCAATCAACCGAAAAAAATATGACAATATAGTAAATCAACCGAATTTCCAGCACATTCCAAACCCAACGCGCCCGTCATTCCGACGCAAGTCGGAATCCATTTCAGCGGTTTAGGTGGCTGTTTTTTATTTACAATTTCTGAATTTGATAAATAGATTCCGACTTGCGTCGGAATGACGGAGTATTTGAAAATCGTATGGTTTATTAAGTGAATTCACTATACAGCGAGCCACCCTTCCCCTAACCCCTTCCCGCCAGCGGGACGGGGAACGGTGTGTAGCGTGCTTGCCTAAGCAGGCACGTGTTCTTTAAATTCTACATGAATGCCGTCTGAAAATGAGCGTAGCGAGTTTCTGCGCAGCTAAAATCAGATTTTCAAACGGTTTCGACATAAAATGCACAGAACAGGTGCGTGCTTTGGCAAGCACCCTACAAGTGCCGGATTAAATTGTATGGATTATTCAGTGAATCCACTATAAAAATCAGCGTGCCATGCGGTTGATGATTTTTTCGCCTTTGATTTGGTGGATAACCGCCATCACGATGTGGCCGGCCGCCAAGATAAACAGCAGCCATGCCAGTTTGCCGTGCCATTGGTTGCCCAATTCGACCATCCATTCGATTTTTTCGGGTGCTTTGCTCATGATATGAATGCCGAATACCTGCAAATCGTGTTTGTCCGAACCGGCTTGACGGATCATGGCGGCTGCGGGAACGGCGAGCATCAGCAGATACAGGGCGGCGTGGCCGAGTTTGGCCATCAGTGTGCCGGACGGGCGGCGGCTGTGGTTGGCAACGGCCCACAACAGGCGCAGGGCGGCCAAAATCAGTAATATGAAACCGACGGATTTGTGGTATTTCATCAGGCTGAAATAGGCTTCGTCGTAATTCCAAGCGGCGGCGGTGCCGAGCATAAACAGAAAGCCGAGTGCCATTATCCAGTGGAAACAGCGGCTGAGTGTGCCGTAGCGGGCGGAGGTATCGGGTTGCATGGGGAAATTGTCCTTATGGTTTGTGAATGATTTGTGAAGTCGGCGGATTATAAGGACTTTTCGGGTAAAAGGATTTTGGAAAGATTTAAAGTAGGTAAAACAGCGCCGCCGGTTGTCGGAATCAACCGGCGGCGTTTGGATGGCGGGTTTAGGCGGGACGGCAGGTAATCATATAGTTGGTGTCGGTGCTATCGGTCAGCAGATATTGGCGGCTTAAGAGGTTGTAACTCATGCCTTTGCTGTCGATGATGTCCAAACCGGCGCTGCGGCACATGCGGGCGAGTTCGGCGGGGGTGATGAATTTTTGCCAGTCGTGCGTGCCTTTGGGAACGAATTTTAAAATGTGTTCTGCACCGACAATCAGGTGCAGATAGGATTTGGGGTTGCGGTTGATGGTGGAGAAAAACACCATACCGTCGGCTTTGACCAGTTTGGCGCAGGCTCGGACGATGGCGGCGGGGTCGGGGACGTGTTCCAGCATTTCCATGCAGGTAACGACATCGAAGCTGTGCGGCACTTGTTCGGCGAGTTCTTCCACCGGCAGGCAGCGGTATTCGATGTTGGTGATGTTGTGGGTGGCGGCGTGGGCTTGGGCGACCTGCAGCGATTTTTCCGCCATGTCGATGCCGGTAACGCAGGCCGCGCCGTGCCGTGCCATGCTTTCCGCCAAAATGCCGCCGCCGCAGCCGACATCCAAAACCTGTTTGCCCGACAGTTTGCCCAAGCGGTCGATATAGCCCAAGCGCAGCGGGTTGATGTCGTGCAGCGGTTTGAATTCGCCGCTTTTGTCCCACCATTTGTCGGCAATCCGGCTGAATTTGGCGATTTCGTTGTCATCAACGTTGCGGTCGGTCTCGGCGGTCATGGCGTGTCCTGTGTGGATAAAACGGAAAGGCTTATTATATCGGAAAACGGGTGATGTGGTTTTGTTGAAATTTGCCGGTTTATTTTCGTTGCGCTGAAATTTGCTTTGTTTATTTTAGCTTCGCAGAAATTCGCTACGTTCATTTTCAGACGGCATTGATGTGGAATTTAAAGAATACGTGCATGCTAGGCAAGCACGCTACACACGGTTTCCCGTCCCGTTGGCGGGAAGGGGCTAGGGGAAGGGTAGCTCGTTGTGGTGTCATATTTTTTCAGTTGATTTACTATAGCTACGCAGAAACTCGCTACGCTCGTTTTCAGACGGCCTCGAATTCGGGTAGGGTTGCCCACAGGCTGCGTTTGCGTTCGGCGGACAGTTGTTTGACGGTGCATTCCTGTTTCAAGGCTTCGCTTTTGCTTAAATTTCGGGCGACCAGCCGCATGGATACGGGTTTGCGCAATCGGGTATATTTTGCGCCCTTGCCGGCTGCGTGGTCGGAAAAGCGGCGGGCGGGGCGGTTGCTGATGCCGCAATACAGGGAATGGTCGGCGCATAAAATCAGATAGACGCACCAGTTTCCGGCTGCGATTGGGTTCGTTTCTGCGGTTTCGGGTGGACTGAAACCTGCTTCGCTCATTTTGTCGAAACCTTCGGTTTTAGCTTCGCAGAAATTCGTTTCACTCATTTTAGCTTCGCTGAAATTCACTTCGTTCATTTTCAGACGGCCTCGGCCGTTCTTCCTTGCCAGTGGGGTAGGTTGGGGATTTCCAAGTCAAACAGTTCCAAAGCACGGCCGACGCTGTGCAGGATAATGTCGTCCAGCGTCTGCGGGCGGTGGTAGAAAGCGGGGACGGGCGGAAAAATGATGCCGCCCATTTCGGTTATCCGCCGCATATTGTCTAAATGTGCCAGATTCAGCGGCGTTTCCCGTACCATCAGCACCAGTCGGCGGCGTTCTTTCAAGACCACATCGGCAGCACGGGTCAGCAGATTGTCGCCGTAGCCGTGGGCAACCGCCGCCAGCGAACGCATGGAGCAGGGGGCAACCAGCATACCGGCAGTTTTAAACGAACCGCTGGAAATGGCGGCACCGACATCGCCGACCGGATACACAGTGTCGGCCAGCGCATAGACTTCCTCACGGGTATAGGCCGTTTCCAGCGTGCGGGTCTGTTCCGCCCCTTTGGAAACCACCAAATGCGTTTCCACATCAAGCTGGCGCAGCAGCTGCAACGCCCGATAGCCGTATTGGAAGCCGCTGGCACCGCTGATGCCGACAATAATGCGCTGGGTCATAAAAATCCTGTCTGAGGCCGTCTGAAAAAGGCACTTATTATAACGGCAAGTATCCATCCCTGAATAATACAAATTGTCTATTCCGGCCGTTATCCATTAGAATAGCCCGATGATAAATCATGCAGTTTGAAAAGGATAGATTATGGCAAAAGCAAAAGGCGGTTTGGGGCGGGGACTTGACGCATTGATTTCCAACAACGTGGACAACAGCAGCGGCGACCGGCTGACCACCGTTGCCGTAACCGACATCGAGCCGGGCCGCTATCAGGCACGGGTGCAGATTGACGACGAAGCCCTGCGGGAATTGGCCGATTCCATCAAAGCACAAGGCGTGATTCAGCCGGTGATAGTCCGCGAGCGGGGCTTGTCGAAATACGAACTGATTGCCGGCGAACGCCGCTGGCGTGCGTCGCAGCTTGCCGGTTTGAGCGAAATCCCCGTCGTGGTCAAAGTTATCAACGACGAAGCCGCACTGGCCATGGGTCTGATTGAAAACCTTCAGCGGGAAAACCTCAATCCGATTGAAGAAGCCCAAGGTTTGAAACGCTTGGCGGACGAATTCGGTCTGACCCACGAAACCATCGCCCAAGCCGTTGGCAAAAGCCGCAGCGCCATTTCCAACAGCCTGCGCCTGCTGAGTTTGCCCGAAACAGTGCAGGAGCTGCTGTACCAACGCCATCTGGAAATGGGACACGCCCGTGCCTTACTGACATTGCCGGTAATCGAGCAGTTGGAACTGGCGCAAAAAGCCGTGAAAAACGGTTGGTCGGTGCGGGAAGTCGAACGCCGCAGCCAGTTGGCACAGCAGGCCAAGCAACCGGCCGCCGCTAAAACCGTCAGTGCCGACATCCGCTACCTGAACGATATGCTCACCGAAAAATTAGGTGTGAATGCTGAAGTTAAAACCACCAATCAGAAAAAAGGCAAAATCGTCCTCCATTTCGATACGCCCGAAACCTTTGAATACCTGCTCAAACAGTTGGGCATCGAACATCAGGCGTAACACGTCGGATACTGCGGTAAAAATAACCGAGGCCGTCTGAAAACGAGCAAAGCGAGTTTCTGCGAAGCTAAAATGAACAAGGTGAATTTCAGACGGCCTCGGTTATATTATATATAGTCAAAACACCACATTTTCTGTACGCATCGGTAAACTGATGATGGTCAGAATGGGCTGGCAAGCAACAAGTTACGCTACTCACACACTGTTCCCCGTCCCGTCGGCAGGACGGGGGTAGGGGAAGGGGAAGGGTGGCTTGCTGCGGTGTCATATTTTTTTAGGTTAATTTACTATATATTTCCGATACCGAACAAGCGGAAAGAAAATGTTTTCGCAATATCGTGGCAGAAAGTTTTTAACGCCCGATCCCGATAGAGTGTGGCAGATAAACGCAAAAGTCAGGCATTCGGCGTAAATCCCGTGTAATTTAATGTAGTTTATGGTAAAATGCCTTTCTGCTTTCAGTAAAGCAGCAGCCCGCCTCATGTTTGGCTTGACCGTAGGCATGCTTTAATTTATAGTATGCCCGCTTATTCTCCGGCTGGATTGCTTCCGATAAAATGAAAAAAATATTAGTTTTGCAAATCATAGTTTTATCGGCGGTGTCGGCAATCAGTGCATTATTTGCCGGAGTAAACGGCTTTTGGTCGGCGCTTGCCGGCGGCTTTTCCTACTTCATTCCGTCATCTGCTGCAGTTTTACTTTTCAAGCTTTTTGAAAACCATACCGCTTTGTTAGGCAGGGTATTCGTTTTCGGGGAGGCTTTAAAAGTCGTGCTGTCGCTGTTGTTCATGCTGGCCGTGTTCGCCCTTTGGCATGAATCTCTGGTATTCCTAGCGTTTTTCTCAGGCTTGCTCAGCGTCAGCCATTTGGTTTTTTTAGTATTGTTGAGAGTTAAAGACTATGGCAGGTGAATCAATAACCGCTGCCGACTACATCAAGCACCACTTGCAAAGCTTGACCAGTCTGCAGGACGTAACTCAGGGCCAAGGCCTGAAAAATATCGCCGATTTCTCGTTCGTTAATATCGATGCGGTTTTCTTTGCCGTATTGATGGGCGTAATCGGCAGTTTCCTACTGTGGAGCGGTGCGCGCAAGGCTACCGCAGGCGTTCCCGGACGCTTTCAGGCCGCAGTCGAAATCCTGTATGAATTTGTTGACGATATGTGCAAAAGCATTATCCACAACGAGCAGTCGCGCAAAATTGTTGCGCCGATGGGTTTGACCCTGTTTGTTTGGATTTTCCTGATGAACGCCATGGATATGCTGCCTGTCGATTTGTTACCATGGGTATGGCAACACCTGACCGGCAACCACCATGCGCTGCTGCGTGTCGTGCCGACTGCTGATTTGAACACCACGCTGGCGCTGGCCATCGGCGTATTGCTGGTGTGTATCTACTACAACATCAAAATCAAAGGCTTCGGCGGTTGGTTTCACGAGCTGTTCAGCGCCCCTTTCGGCCCGAAACTCGCTCCGGCAAACTTCCTGCTGAATATCGTTGAATTTTTGTCAAAAACCGTATCCCACGGTATGCGGTTGTTTGGTAATATGTACGCAGGCGAATTGGTATTCCTGCTGATTGCCTTGCTCGGCGGCGCTTGGGCGGTGTCGGGTAGTGTCGGTCTGATGGATCCGATTCTGTTCGGTGTACATTTGGTTGCAGGTTTGGTGTGGGCGATTTTCCATATCCTGGTAATTACCCTGCAGGCATTTATCTTCATGGCGCTGGCGTTTGTCTATATCGGTCAGGCACATGATGCACACTGATTTAAAATTTTCTCAGTAGTTTTTTAACGTAGTTTTAACCTTTGTTATTTTTTAAGGAGTTTGAAAATGGGTGGTTTGATTGCAATCGCTTGTGGTTTGATCGTTGCTTTCGGTGCGCTGGGTGCAGCGATCGGTATCGGCTTGGTAGGTTCTAAATACTTGGAATCTTCAGCCCGTCAACCTGAACTGATCGGTCCTCTGCAAACTAAATTGTTCCTGATTGCCGGTCTGATCGATGCGGCATTCCTGATCGGCGTGGCCATTGCTCTGTTGTTCGCTTTCGTTAATCCGTTTGCAGGTGCGTAATCCGGACAGGACACTGTTTCGATACAGACGGTTTGCCGTCTGTCTGATTAACCCTAATACGAAGGTTAAGTAAAGTGAATATTAATGCAACCTTATTTGCGCAATTAATCGTCTTTTTAGGCTTGGTGGTGTTTACAATCAAATTTGTATGGCCGCCGATTGCCAAAGCATTAGACGAGCGCGCCTCCAAAATTGCAGAAGGTTTGGCTGCGGCCGAACGCGGTAAAAGCGATTTTGAACAGGCAGAAAAGAAAGTTGCAGAACTCTTGGCCGAAGGGCGCAATCAAGTTGCCGAAATGGTAGCTAATGCGGAAAAACGGGCTGCAAAAATCGTAGAAGAAGCCAAAGAACAGGCTTCTGTCGAGGCGGCACGTATCTCAGCTCAAGCAAAAGCCGATGTCGAGCAGGAAATGAACCGTGCGCGCGAATCCTTGCGCGAACAGGTGGCTGCATTGGCCGTTAAAGGTGCAGAGTCGATTCTGCGTGTTGAAGTGGATGCACAAAAACACGCCCAATTGCTCAGCACGCTGAAACAGGAGCTGTAAATCTTATGGCAGAGTTCGCAACGATTGCCAGACCGTATGCGAAAGCATTGTTCGGACTGGCACAGGAAAAAGACCAGATTGAGTCTTGGATGGGCGGACTACAACAGCTGGCATCAGTTATGCATGACCAAAAAGTCGTTTCTTTGGTCGAGCAGCCTGAAGTAGTTGCTTCCGAGAAAGCAAAAATGCTGGTTGATTTGGTGGGTTTGACCGATGGTGCGCTTACAAATTTTGTAACCGTGCTGGCAGAACAAAAACGCCTCCAAGTTTTACCGGAAGTTTACGCACAGTACCAAGACTTAGCTTTGGCACTCAACAACACCAAATCCGCAGTCATTTACAGCGCATACGAGCTGACCGAGGCGCAAACCGCCGAACTGACCGCATTGCTGAAACAGTATTTCAACAGCGATTTGGAAGTGGAAACCGAAGTAGCGCCCGAATTGATCGGCGGTATCAAGGTAGAAGTGGGTGACCAAGTCTTGGATTTGTCGGTACAGGCAAAATTAAACGCCCTGTACACGACTATGACGAATTAGGAGAGTTTTCATGCAGCTTAATCCTGCTGAAATTAGCGATTTGATTAAAGCCAAAATCGAAAATCTGTCTGTAAACGCTGAAGTACGTACACGCGGTACGGTTATTTCTGTTACCGACGGTATCGTACGCATTCACGGCTTGTCAGACGCAATGCAAGGTGAGATGCTCGAATTCCCAGGCAACACTTTCGGTTTGGCCATGAACTTGGAGCGTGACTCCGTGGGTGCCGTGGTGTTGGGTGAATACGAACACATCAAAGAAGGCGATACAGTAACCTGTACCGGCCGCATTTTGGAAGTACCGGTAGGCCGTGAGCTGGTTGGCCGTGTGGTAGATGCTTTGGGTCGTCCGATTGACGGTAAAGGCCCGATTAATGCCGCCAAAACTGCGCCAATCGAAAAAATTGCTCCGGGCGTAATTGCCCGTAAATCGGTTGACCAACCGATGCAGACCGGTGTGAAAGCCATCGACTCTATGGTTCCCGTAGGCCGTGGTCAGCGTGAGTTGATTATTGGTGACCGTCAAACCGGTAAAACCGCTGTGGCTTTGGATGCGATTGTCAACCAAAAAGGTACCGGCGTTATCTGTATCTATGTTGCCATCGGTCAAAAAGCATCTTCCATTGCCAACGTGGTGCGCAAATTGGAAGAGCACGGTGCAATGGAACACACGATTGTCGTAGCGGCAACTGCTTCAGAAGCAGCTGCGCTGCAATACATCGCCCCTTACTCCGGCTGTACTATGGGCGAATTTTTCCGTGACAGCGGCGAAGATGCACTGATTGTTTATGACGACTTGTCCAAACAAGCCGTAGCATACCGTCAGATTTCCCTGCTGCTGCGCCGTCCGCCGGGTCGTGAAGCATATCCGGGCGACGTATTCTACCTGCACTCCCGTCTGCTGGAACGTGCGGCACGCATCAGTGAAGCCGAAGTGGAAAAACTGACCAACGGCGAAGTAAAAGGTAAAACCGGTTCGTTGACCGCATTGCCGATTATTGAAACGCAGGCCGGCGACGTATCTGCGTTCGTACCGACCAACGTTATTTCGATTACAGACGGCCAGATTTTCTTGGAAACCGACTTGTTCAACTCCGGTATCCGCCCTGCAATCAACGCCGGTATTTCCGTATCCCGTGTAGGTGGTGCAGCGCAAACCAAAGTGATCAAAAAACTGGGCGGCGGTATCCGTCTGGCATTGGCACAATACCGTGAATTGGCTGCGTTCTCGCAATTTGCTTCCGATTTGGACGAAGCGACCCGCAAACAGCTGCAACACGGTGAAGTGGTAACCGAATTGATGAAACAGAAACAATTCAGCACACTGAATACCGCTGAAATGGCGCTGACGCTGTGGGCAATCAACAACGGCTCATACGCAGATGTACCGGTATCGAAAGCATTGGCTTTCGAAGCGGAATTCTTGAGCCATGTGCGCACCCAACTGCCGCAAGTATTGGAAGCCGTTAATGCTTCAGGTGCAATGTCTGACGAAAACGAACAGGCACTGACCGAAGCCATGAAGTCTTTCAAATCAGCTTACGCTTATCAGGCTTAAGATTCGTAACGAAAGGAGTCTGAAATGGCAGTAGGAAAAGAGATTCTCACCAAGATTCGCAGTGTTCAGAATACCCAAAAGATCACAAAAGCGATGCAGATGGTGTCTACCTCTAAAATGCGGAAGACTCAGGAACGGATGCGCCTGGCGCGTCCGTACGCCGAAAAAGTACGTTTGGTAATGGATCAGCTGGCACAAACCCAAACCGATCACGGTATCGCATTGCTCGAACCCGGTCGTGAAATCCGTCGGGCAGGTTTTATCCTGATTACCTCGGATAAAGGTTTGTGCGGCGGTTTGAATGCCAACGTATTGAAGAAATTTTTGGCGCAAGTTCAAGTGTATCAGGAGCAGGGCATCGAGGTCGATGTCGTATGCTTCGGCAGCAAAGGCTTGGCAGCATGCCAAAGCATCGGTCTGAATGTCATTGCCAGTGCAACCGGTTTGGGCGATACCCCGAAAATGGAAATGCTGCTGGGCGCACTGACCGAAGTTTTCAAACGCTACGCAGAACATCAACTAGATGTGATTCATCTGGCGTATTCGGGTTTCGTGAACACGATGCGTCAAGAGCCGCGTATGGAAGTATTGCTGCCGATCGGTCAAAACGGAAGCAGTCAGTCGGATGAAAAATCCCCGTTTGGCTGGGAATACCGTTATGAACCGTCTCCTGTTGCAGTATTGGAATATCTGGTTCGCCGTTATTTAGAATCTGTGGTTTATCAGGCATTGAGCGACAATATGGCTTCCGAACAGGCAGCCCGTATGGTGGCGATGAAAGCCGCTACCGACAATGCAGGTAATGCAATTAAAGAATTGCGTCTGGTGTACAACAAATCCCGCCAAGCCGCAATTACCACAGAATTGTCAGAAATTGTTGCAGGTGCAGCGGCTGTTTAGGCCGTCTGAAACCTGTACGGAAAATAGGATACGATAATGAGCCAAGGCAAAATCGTACAAGTAATCGGTGCCGTAGTTGACGTGGAATTTCCACGTGATGCTATCCCACGCGTTTACGATGCTCTGAAATTGGATGAAAACGGCCTGACCTTAGAAGTGCAACAACTTTTAGGCGACGGCGTGGTTCGTACCATTGCAATGGGTAGTTCAGACGGCCTGAAGCGTGGTATGGCGGTCAGCAATACCGGCGCTCCGATTACCGTGCCGGTAGGCAAAGCGACACTGGGTCGCATTATGGACGTATTGGGTAACCCTGTGGACGAAGCCGGTCCGGTTGATGCCGCAGAATCCCGTGCCATTCACCAAGCAGCACCTAAGTTTGACGAATTGTCGTCTGCAACCGAGCTGTTGGAAACCGGTATTAAAGTGATCGACTTGCTGTGTCCGTTTGCAAAAGGCGGTAAAGTAGGTCTGTTCGGCGGTGCCGGTGTAGGCAAAACTGTAAACATGATGGAATTGATCAACAACATCGCCAAAGCACACAGCGGTCTGTCTGTATTTGCCGGTGTGGGTGAACGTACCCGTGAAGGTAACGACTTCTACCACGAGATGAAAGATTCCAACGTATTGGACAAAGTAGCCATGGTTTACGGCCAAATGAACGAACCTCCGGGCAACCGTCTGCGTGTTGCTCTGACCGGTTTGACTATGGCCGAATACTTCCGTGACGAAAAAGACGAAAACGGCAAAGGCCGCGACGTATTGTTCTTCGTGGACAACATCTACCGCTACACACTGGCCGGTACCGAAGTATCCGCACTGCTGGGCCGTATGCCGTCAGCAGTAGGTTACCAACCGACATTGGCTGAAGAAATGGGCCGTTTGCAAGAGCGTATTACCTCTACCCAAACCGGTTCGATTACTTCCATCCAAGCCGTTTACGTACCTGCGGATGACTTGACCGACCCGTCTCCGGCAACAACATTCGCCCACTTGGACGCAACCGTAGTATTGAGCCGTGATATTGCCTCTTTGGGTATTTATCCCGCAGTAGATCCGCTGGACTCTACTTCACGCCAGCTCGATCCGATGGTATTGGGTCAGGAACACTACGACGTTGCCCGCGGCGTACAGTCCACCCTGCAAAAATACAAAGAATTGCGTGATATTATCGCCATTCTGGGTATGGACGAATTGTCTGACGAAGACAAACTGGTCGTAATGCGCGCCCGTAAAATCCAACGCTTCCTGTCGCAACCGTTCCACGTTGCCGAAGTATTTACCGGCTCACCGGGCAAATACGTTTCCCTGCGCGACACCATCGCCGGCTTTAAAGCCATCTTGAACGGCGAATACGATCATCTGCCGGAACAAGCATTCTACATGGTCGGCGGTATCGAAGAGGCTGTTGAGAAAGCGAAAACCTTAAACTAAGGAGGTCGGCATGAGCATTATGCAAGTGGAAGTGGTAAGTAGCGAGCAAAACATTTACTCAGGCGAAGCGAGTTTTGTCGTTGTGCCGACAGTAAGTGGCGAAATCGGTATTTATCCGCGACACGAGCCGATTATGAGTTTGGTGCGTCCCGGTGCATTGCGTTTGACCGTACCGGGAGAAGCCGAAGAGGTTTTAGTAGCCGTTTCCGGCGGCGTGCTGGAAGTTCAGCCGACTAAAATCACCGTTTTGGCCGACGTTGCCGTGCGCAGTGAAGAAATGGATCAGGCACGTGCAGAAGAAGCCAAAAAAGCAGCCGAAGCCAACCTTTCCCAAGCAAAAGACAAACAGTCGCTTGAGAAAGCCCACGCAGCTTTGGCGGCGGCGATTGCCCAACTCAAAACTTTGGATTATCTTCGTTCGCAAAAAAACAAATAAACAGCAATGTTTATACCAAAAAGCACGGGTTTTCCCGTGCTTTTTTATGGTCAGGCCGTCTGAAAATAGTGTTTTGCGTTATCGAAACCGATTTTCAGACGGCATTGGGTATCGTGAATTTACTTCTCAGTGTGGCGTGCGTTGCAGCACGCACGTTTATGGTCTGATAGGCAATGAGCAGTATCTTACGCAGGTTATGGTATGGAATGTGTATTTACCAAGGTAAGCACCCTGCGCCTTAAAACCGATTTTCAGACGGCCTTGCGGTTTTTAACCTCCGTATTCCTGCCACAATGTGTTTTGGACGCTGTATGGGGCTTCGTCTGCTTCGGGTTGGCGGCGGATATAGCTGCCGTCGGGCTGCATTTGCCAGGCTTGGGTGTTGTCGGCGAGTGCCATGTGCAGACCTTCCCGAATAACCCGGGCTTTGAGTTCGGGGTCGTCAATCGGGGTGGCGGTTTCGATGCGGCGGTACAGGTTGCGGCCCATCCAGTCGGCGCTGGAGATGAAGGTGGTGTCTTTGCCGTTGTTGTGGAAACAGTAAATGCGGGCGTGTTCGAGCTGGCGGCCGATGATGGATCGGACCCGGATGTTGTCGGACAAGCCTTTGACACCGGGGCGCAGGGTACACATGCCTCGGACGATGAGGTCGATTTCTACGCCTGCCTGTGAGGCGGTGTATAGGGCTTCGATAATGCTCGGTTCGATGAGGGCGTTCATTTTTGCCGTGATTTTGGCGGGGCGGCCGGCTTTGGCGTGTTCGGCTTCTTGGTTGATGTGGTCGAGCAGCATCGGGCGCAGGGTAAACGGGCTTTGGTAGAGTTTGTTGAGGTTGCCGGGTTTGCCCAAACCGGTGATTTCCATAAACAGGGTATTCACGTCGGCGGTGATTTGCTCGTCGGCGGTAATCAGGCCGAAATCGGTGTAAATGCGGGCGGTGCTTTGGTGGTAGTTGCCGGTGCCGAGGTGGGCATAGCGTTTCAGACGGCCTTTTTCTCTGCGGATAATCAGTGCCATTTTGGCGTGGACTTTGTAGCCGAATACGCCATATACGACGTGGGCGCCGGCGTTTTCGAGTTGTTGCGCCCAGTTGACGTTGGTGGCTTCGTCAAAGCGTGCCATCAGTTCGACAACCACGGTAACCTGTTTGCCCGCCAGCGCTGCTTTGAGCAGGGCGCGCACCAGTTCGGAGCGGCTGCCGGTGCGGTAGATGGTCATTTTAATTGCCAAAACATCGGGGTCGGCGGCGGCTTGGCGGATCATTTGCACCACGGGGTCAAACGATTGGTAAGGGTGGTGCAGCAGAATCGGGCCTTGTTTGGCAAGGTCGAGTACCGAGCCGTGTTTACCGAGCTTTTTTAGGCGGCCTGCGCTCATCGGGGCAAATTTCAAATCGGGGCGGTCAACCAAATCGGGAATGGCGTTCAGACGCACCAAGTTCACCGGCCCTTGCATTTGGTATAACTCGAAAGGTTGGAGTTTGAACTGTTCCAACAGGAAATGGTGGATATGCGGCGGACAGGTGTCGGCGACTTCCAAGCGTACGCCGTCGCCGTATTCCCGGTCGTGCAATTCGCTCTGAATGGCGGTACGCAGGTTTTCCAAATCGTCTTCGTCCACAATTAAATCGCTGTCCCGAGTCAGGCGGAACTGGTGGCAACCTTTGACGGTCATGCCCAAAAACAGTTTGTGGACGTGGGCGTGGAGTATGGACGACAAAAATACGAAGCCGTCTTCGCCGTTGCAGATTTCAGACGGCATTTTGACCACACGGGGCAAAATTCTCGGTGCCTGCACAATCGCCATGCCCGACGGGCGGCCGAAAGCGTCGGTGCCTTCGAGTTCGACGGCGAAATTCAGCGATTTGTTCAACAGGCGGGGGAAGGGGTGCGAGGGGTCGAGACCGATGGGGGTGAGAATCGGCATCAGCTCGTTGTCGAAATAATCGTTAATCCATGCCTGCTGCGCCGCCGTCCAATTATGGCGGCGGTAGAAATGAATGCCCTCGGCGGCCAGCGCCGGCTGCAATACTTCGTTGAACAGGGCATATTGTTCGGCAATCAGCCGGTGCGCTTTGTCGGCAACGGCGGCAATGGTTTCAGACGGCGTCTGCCCGTTTTCCAGCAGTTGGTTGGGGCTGATTTTTTCGGCACGCTTGAGCGAAGCCATGCGCACTTCGAAAAACTCGTCCAAATTAGACGACACAATGCACAAAAACCGCAATCGTTCCAACAGCGGCACGTTCGGGTCTTGGGCTTGCGCCAAAACACGGCGGTTGAATTCGAGCAGGCTTAATTCTCGGCAAAGAATCCGGTTGTGGTCGGGCATGGTTCCCCCAAAGCAGGTTGAATGTCGGAAAACGGCGTGCGTTTGAGTATATCGCATAAAAAAGCCGTCTGAAAGTGGGTCTCTGCCGCCGGTTGCGGCGGCGCATGAAATTTAATCGCCTGTAAACAGACACTTTGCTATAATTACGGGATTCATCACAACGCAAACCTGCAAATCCGCACCTCGCTGCGGGTCTGCATCATCGTTGAAAACCTTTATTTTCCGTGAAACGGCCGCATGGTACGGCCGCTTGGGAGAATAAAAATTTCAACCCGACCAAAATTAAGGATAAAAAATGGGCTTTTTGCAAGGTAAAAAAATTCTCATTACAGGCATGATTTCCGAACGCTCGATTGCTTACGGCATTGCCAAAGCCTGCCGTGATCAGGGCGCAGAACTGGCGTTCACCTATGTGGTGGACAAACTGGAAGAGCGGGTACGCAAAATGGCTGCCGAACTCGGCTCGGAATTGGTGTTCCGCTGCGACGTTGCCAGCGACGAAGAAATCAACCAAGTCTTTGCCGATTTGGGCAAACATTGGGACGGCTTGGACGGCTTGGTACACGCCATCGCCTTTGCACCGAAAGAAGCCCTCAGCGGCGACTTTTTAGACAGCATCAGCCGCGAAGCCTTCAACACCGCCCACGATATTTCCGCATACAGCCTGCCGGCGCTGGTTAAGGCTGCCCGTCCGATGATGAGCGGCCGCCAATCCGCCGTTGTCGCCCTGAGCTATCTGGGTGCCGTGCGAGCCGTGCCGAACTACAACGTCATGGGCTTGGCCAAAGCCAGCCTCGAAGCGGCGGTACGCTTTACCGCTTCCGCAGTCGGCAAAGAAGGCATCCGCTGCAACGGCATTTCCGCCGGCCCGATTAAAACACTGGCCGCCGCCGGTATCGCCGACTTCAGCAAACTGCTCAACCACGTTGCCGCCCAAAATCCGCTGCGCCGCAACGTAACCATCGAAGAAGTAGGCAATGCCGCCGCCTTCCTGTTGTCTGATTTATCGTCCGGCATTACCGGCGAAATCACGTATGTGGACGGCGGTTACAGCATCAATGCGTTAAACGACGGCGAATAAGTTTTTCGTTGAAACAGGCCGTCTGAAAACCCGATTTTCAGACGGCTTCGGTACGTCATTTCTCTAAACAAACCTGTTGTTTAAACCATAATCGGCGTAAAATATAGTGGATTCAATGCAAAAAAAGACAAGGCGGGCCAACGCCGCAGTCTTTTGAAGGGAATCCGCTATACAAAACTTAACCCAAGAAAACACGCATTAACGGCGATCACCAGTAATATGCGCCGTTTTGTTTGCCGACCATAAGCAGTCGGCATATTTTTGATCAACATTTATTTTTTTCAGAACAATGTCCGCAACGAAGGTTCGGACAAATATTCCATCGGGAGTTTCAAATGTCTATTGCTTCAGAATTTAAAGAATTTATCATGCGCGGCAACGTAATCGACTTAGCAGTCGGTATGGTGGTCGGCACCGCATTCAGCGGCATCGTCAAATCATTGGTGGACGACGTGATTATGCCGCCTATCGGTATTTTGATCGGCGGGGTGGACTTTTCCAACCTGTTTATCACCCTGAAAGACGGCGCAACCGTACCCGAAGGCGGCTACGCCACATTGGCCGCAGCCCAACAAGCCGGTGCCGTAACCCTGAACATCGGCCTGTTTATCAACACCGTCATCAGCTTCCTGATTATTGCCGCCGCCATTTTCTGCGTGGTAAAACTGCTCAACAGCATGAAGAAAAAACAGGAAGTGGCCGATGCCGCCGAAGAAGCCGCAGCCGAGCCGAGCGAAGAAGTGTTGCTGCTGCGCGAAATCCGTGATTCTTTGAGCAAAAAATAAGCCTGACGGTTGGAAGTAACAGAAAAAACGCTGCATCTTGGTGCAGCGTTTTTTGTTTCGGATGGTTGGGGAAAACGGTATTGTTATGCCGTCTGAAAATTGGGTTCAGCAAGCAGCAATCTGCTTTGCTGGTTTTCAGACGGCATTGTGTTTGGGCTTATTGAACCCTTTTGGCTTCCTGCCGTACGGCATCGACAATGTCGGCACCGAAGAGGGCATTGACATCGGTTTCGTCAAAAACGTATTTTTCGTGACAGAAATCGCAGTCCACGGCAATGCTGCCCTGTTCGGCGACCACGCCGCCGACTTCTTCGCCGCCGAGCATCAGCAGCATGTCGCTGACTTTGCCCCGCGAGCAGGTGCAGGCAAATTCGAGGTTTTCTGCGGGGAAGACACGGGGCGGGGTTTCGTGGAACAGGCGGTAGAGGACGTGTTGCGCATCCAGCGTGGTCAGTTCTTCGGCGGTAACGGTTTGCGCCAGTGTGCTGACGTGCGCCCAAGCGTCGTCGTTCAAGATTTCTTCGGGTAGGCGCTGCACCAGCAGTCCGCCGCAGGCGGCATCGTCGGCTGCTAAGACAACGTGGGTGTCGAGCTGTTCGGAGCGTTTCATATAATGGGTCAGCATTTGGGCAATGCTGCCGCCTTCCAGCGGCACGACACCCTGCCACGGGTCGCCTTCTTTGGGTTGCAGCGTCAGTACAAATACGCCGTTGTCGCCGAGCAATTCGTTGAGGCTGTCGTTGTCGCCGATGGCGGCGGTTTCGTCCCAGCGGGCGGTGGCACGCACGGTGTGTGCCGATGTGGCTTCCACGACCAGCATTTTCAGACGGCCTTGCCCTTGAACTTGCAGGATCAGTGTGCCTTCGGTTTTCAGGTTGCCCGAGAGCAGCGAACCGGCGGCGAGCAGTTCGCCCAAGGCACGGCGGATGGCGGCCGGATAGTTTTTCTGATTGACGATGTGCTGCCACACGTTTTCCAGTCGGACGTGCAGGCCGCGCACCGGCATGTCGTCGAAAATAAAGCGGGTGCGACAGTCGTCATGGTGGATGGCGGTTGGGGTCATAATGGGGTTTTCCGTAAAAGTTTGTGTTGGGCGCTATCGTGAATTCACTTTTAAAGTATGACGGCGTTGGCTCTCCTTGCCGTATATCTATACTGTCTGCGGCTCGCCGCCTTGTCCTACTTTAAAATTTAATTCACTATATGGTTGCGTTTGCCGATAAATCAAGCAGGGCGGGTGGGTGTTGAGGCCGTCTGAAAATGAGATGGGGCGAACAGATGTTGCCGTTGTCCGGTGTTTGGTTGCTGTATTTTCAGACGGTCTGATGTGCTGAATAAACAAAAGCTGTTTTAAAACATTATTTTAACTTCTATTTAACGCAAAATAACATCCGCTTTTTTGCCAATCCGCCGTTTTTTTAATACAATCAAGCGGCTAAAGAACGATACAACATAACATCGGCTTCAGAATATTTCGGAAAACCAGTGCATTAAACACAAAATATACGGCGGGCTGCCGCTTTTGTTTTGTGTTTATTTTGTGTTTAATCCGCTGGGTGCAGGCTTGCAGCCTGCCGTTTTTTGTTTTTGCGGACATTCTGACAGTCTGAACATACGCAGAGCAGCGTTCTGCAAAGCCAAAATGAAAGACTATCATTTATGAAGCGTTTCAACTTCCTGCCGGCGCTGTTGCTGGCGGCGGCCATGCTTTCGGGATTCCGAACGGCGGGTGCCGATGATTTGGAAAATCTGTTGAACAACCGCCAAAACCGGCAACAGATTCTCAATCAGTTCAACCAAGCCGCTGCGCCGGCTGCCGACAATCATGCCCGTACGGCTGCCAATGCGAGTGCGAATGCCAACGCTCGGGGCGGTGCGGATCAGCTGATTGGTTCGGCAATGGGTCTGCTCGGTGTCGCTTACCGCTACGGCGGCACATCGGTGCGCACCGGTTTTGACTGCAGCGGCTTTATGCAGTATATCTTCCGCAATGCCGCCGGTCTCAACCTGCCCCGCACCGCAGCGGAACAGGCGACCATGGGGACGCATGTTGATCGCAGTGAGCTGCAGCCGGGCGATATGGTGTTTTTCCGCACCATGGGGCGGGGGCGGATTTCGCACGTCGGGCTGTATATCGGCAACGACCGCTTTATCCATGCCCCGCGTACGGGTAAAAATATTGAAATTACCAGCCTCAGCCACAAATATTGGGGCGCTAAATATGCGTTCGGCCGCCGTGTCAAAAAACACGATGCGGCACGGTTTGTCAATTAATGCGGTTTAAACGATGGGAGAATTGGCGTGAGTATGCCCGAAATGCCGAAATGGTACGGCGACGACGGTCAGATTGTATCGTGTACCGAAAAAGTGAAAGTGATGACGGAAAACATGACTGAGCTTTATCAGACGGCGCAAGATGCGTTTGAAGATGCGCTGCTGATGGGCTGCGGCGAGGCGCAGCTGCGGGCGTATCTGCAGGAACTGATGGCGGGTTTGGAAAATCCTTACCGCAAAGCGTAGTGGCGATAAACGATAAAACGGTGTTCCTAAGCGGACACCGTTTTTTATAGTGAAATAACCTCAAAGCACTACAGCGTTGGCTTCGGCTTGCCGCCTTGTATTGCTTTGGGGTTATTTCACTATATTATCCGACAGTTTGCCGTGCAAACAAAATAAGAGAGGCCGTCTGAAAAGCCGACTTTGCTGCTTTTCAGACGGCCTGTGCTGCGTTATTATGATGATGAATATATTTACAGACCGATAATAAGCCGTCTGAAAACGGGTGAAGCGGGTTTCGACACATTACAAACCGTATTTTCAGACGGCCTCAAATCAATAATATTCAAGGAGAAAACAGGGCATGATGGGCGTGATTCGGGCCTTATTGATCGTATTGGGCTGCTTGGCAGTCGGCGAAGCGGCGGTTGCGCTGGCGGGCTGGAAGTTGCCGGGCAGCATTATCGGCATGGGCGTATTGTTTGCCGCCCTGCAGGCCGGCTGGGTGAAAGAGGCTTGGGTGCAGCCGCTGACCGATGCGCTGATGGCGAATCTGACGCTGTTTCTCGTGCCGCCGTGCGTGGCGGTGATCAGTTATCTGGACATCATCGCCCGAGACTGGTTTTCGATTCTGGCGGCAACGGCGGCAAGCACGGTCTGCGTGCTGCTGGTAACGGGCAAAGTCCACCAGTGGGCGAGGAGGCTGATGTGATGGCGGATTTACTGCACCTCCCCAGCTGGCTGCTGTTTCTGACGCTGGCAGTGTATGCGCTGGCGACCATTGTCCGCATCCGTACCGGCTATATCTGGTGCAATCCGGTGCTGTTCAGCACCGTGGTTCTGATTGTCTATCTCAAATCGTTTTCCATTTCGTATGATGTGTATCATCAGGCGGCGCAGTTTATCGACTTTTGGCTCAAACCGGCGGTGGTGGTGCTGGCAGTGCCGCTGTATCAAAACCGTCGCCGCATTCTCAATCAATGGTTGCCGATTCTGGCATCGCAGCTTGCGGGCAGCCTCACCGGCATTGTAACCGGCGTGTATTTCGCCAAATGGCTGGGCGCAGAGAGCCAAGTGGCGCTGTCGCTGGCATCGAAATCGGTAACCAATCCGATTGCCATCGAAATCACCCGCTCCATCGGCGGCATTCCGGCGATTACGGCGGCAACGGTGATTATCGCCGGTTTGGTCGGACAGCTCGGCGGCTATAAAATGCTCAAAGCGGGAACGGTGTTTTCGCCCTCGTCGCTGGGTATGTCGCTGGGAACGGCTTCCCATGCAATGGGCATTGCCGTATCTTTGGAACGCAGCCGCCGCATGGCCGCTTATGCCGGTTTGGGGCTGACGCTCAACGGCGTATTGACGGCGTGTCTGGTGCCGCTGGTGATTCCGTGGCTGAATGTTTAGCCTGCACGAAAACTTATTTTCAGACGGCCTTGTGCCGTGGCGTGTTGAAATTTTATTATAACAATCAAGGAGTAAAATTATGGCTGTGAATTTACACGAAAAAAGTGCCGCTGATTTGCTGCATATCGACGGCGTACAGGTTTATGTCGGACAGGCGGGAGTGAAAAAGCCCGATCACGATGATGTAACGCTGCTGGTGTTGGGTAAAAACAATACTGTCGGTGCGGTGTTTACCAAAAACCGCTTTTGCGCAGCGCCGGTGGAAACCGCCCGTGCGCATTTGGCCGAGGCGGAGGGCGTGCGTGCCTTAGTCGTCAATACCGGCAACGCCAATGCCGGCACCGGCGTGCAGGGGCGGGCGGACGCTGTGGCTGTGTGTGCGGCGGTTGCCGAACAAATCGGCTGCAAAACCGAACAGGTTTTGCCGTTTTCCACCGGCGTGATTTTAGAACCCTTACCCGCCGCAAAAATCATCAAAGCCGTTGCCCAGCTCAGACCGGTGCATTGGAACGATGCGGCACGGGCGATTATGACCACCGACACTGTTCCCAAAGCCGCCAGCCGTGAGGGTTTGGTCGGCAGCAGCCATACCGTGAAAGCCACCGGCATTGCCAAAGGTTCGGGCATGATTCACCCGAATATGGCGACCATGCTCGGCTTTATCGTTTGCGATGCGGCAGTGTCGCAGCCGGTGCTGCAGCAGATGACGCAGGAAATCGCCGATATGTCGTTCAATGCGATTACCGTGGACGGCGATACCAGCACCAACGACAGTTTCGTGATTGTCGCTACGGCGAAAAACGGTCAAAGCGAAATCGACAACATCGCCGATCCTCGCTACCGCCAGTTGAAAGAACTGCTCGGCAGTCTGGCGGAAGAATTGGCGCAGGCGATTGTTCGGGACGGCGAAGGTGCCAGCAAATTCATTACTGTGGAAGTAACGCAGGCGGCAAACCGTGAAGAAGCCAAACAGATTGCCTATGCCGTGGCACGCTCGCCGCTGGTCAAAACCGCCTTTTTCGCTTCCGACCCGAATTTGGGGCGGATTCTCGCCGCCATCGGCTATGCCGGTGTCGAAGATTTGGACACAGGCCGTCTGAAAGTGTGGTTGGACGACGTATTGGTTGCCGAACAGGGCGGCCGTGCAGCGGCTTATACCGAAGATCAGGGGCAGGCGGTGATGGCGCAGGACGAAATCACCGTACGCATCGAATTGATGCGGGGTCAGGCCGCCGCCAAAGTCTATACCTGCGATTTTTCCTATGATTACGTGCGTATCAACGCTGATTACCGCAGCTGATGGCGCAGTCGCCGCAAAGTGCCGCAGATTGTGCATGGCTTTTGCGGCGGTTTCACTACAGCCTGCACGAACCAAAGACGCTGAAACATGAAAACGCCTTTGAACCTCCGTTACCGTATTGCCCGTAAAGCCCGACAGGCACGCCGTCTGTCGCGCAAAACCACGGCACTCGTTTTTTTACTCGCCGGCGCAGCACTGGTGGCACTCACCGCACTGGTGTTTGCCCATCTTGCCGACTATGCGCTCGAACTCAACCGCCATCTGGTGCAGAAATATCCCTATTTCGCCTGGATTGCCTTGCCGCTGGGCTTGCCGCTGCTGGCATGGCTGACCCGCAAATACGCCCCTTACACCGCAGGCAGCGGCATTCCGCAGGTGCTGGCCTCGCTATCGTTACCCCAAGGCAGCAGCAAAACCCGCATGATACGCTTCGGCCAGACACTGCTGAAAATCCCGCTGACCTTTCTCGGTATGCTCTTCGGTGCGTCCATCGGGCGGGAAGGGCCGTCGGTGCAGGTCGGTGCCGCCGTAATGTGTGCATGGGGCAAATGGTGCAACAAACGCAAACTCGCCTTTAAAAACCTGCGTGAAAACGACTTAATCGCCGCCGGTGCTGCAGGCGGTTTGGCAGCGGCGTTTAACGCACCGCTGGCGGGGGTGATTTTTGCCATCGAAGAACTCGGCAGAGGCGTTTTACTGCGCTGGGAACGTCAGATTTTCATCGGCGTATTGGCGGCCGGTTTCATCCAAGTGGCGATACAGGGCAACAACCCCTATTTTTCCGGCTTCCACGGCAGCGAATTGGAACACATGATCGGCTGGGTGCTGGGCATTGCCTTGGTTTGCGGCATGGCGGGCGGCCTGTTTGCCCGACTGCTGTATCAGGGCGCAACCGCCGTCGCCCCGCAGAAAATGCGCGGCTTTATCCGCCGCCACCCGCTGCTGCTTGCCGCCGCCATCGGCGTGGCACTGGCGGCACTCGGCACACTGTATCAGGGTCAGACTTTCGGCACCGGCTATCATGAAGCCTCCGGCGCATTGCGGCGCATGTACGAAGCCCCCGCCGGCGTGGCCGTTGCCAAATGGCTGGCAACCGTATTGTCTTATTGGGCGGGCATTCCCGGCGGCATTTTCACCCCGTCGCTGACCATCGGTGCCATGCTGGGCGAACGTGTCGCCACTTTGGCGGGCTTGGAAAGCGGCGCAAACGTGTTGGTGCTGCTGTGCATGGCGGCATTTTTGGCCGCCGCCACCCAGTCGCCGCTGACTTCCAGCGTGGTAGTGATGGAAATGACCGGCGGACAGAACTTATTGTTCTGGCTGCTGATCAGCGCCATTTTCGCCGCCCAAGTTTCCCGCCAGTTTTCCCCCCGCCCGTTTTACCACGCCGCCGCCATGCGCTTTTGCCGCACGCTGCAGCAGGAAGAACAGGCTGCAGCAAAACAGCCGCCGAAATAAACGGATTATTGGCGGTTATTTGGCAAACCCTGATTTTCAGACGGCATAGGCCGTCTGAAAATCAGGGTTTCGGTATATTTTTAAAGTATGTATAGTGAAACAAACTCAAAGCAATATAGTGAATTAACCAAGGAAATATTACGCCCCAAGTGAGCCACTCTTTCCCTACCCTTTTCCCGCCAGCGGGACGGGGAACAGTGTGTGGTGTGCTTGCCTGAACATGCACGGGTTCTTTAACTACACATGAATGCCGTCTGAAAACCGAAGGTTTCGCCAAAACGAGAGTAGTGAGTTTCTGCGCAGCTAAAACCGAAGGTTTCGCTAAAACGAGGGTAACGGGTTTCTGTGTAGCTAAAACCGTAGGTTGCGCTAAAATCGGGAAAAAGTGGCTTGCATTGCAATACTTTTAAAGTAAATTCACGATAATCCGCATTTTCAGACGGCCTAGTTTTCTTAATGGGCGGATAATATTTTTGTTACAATACCGCCTTAAAATCATCAGGGTTGAAGCGTTATGACTTCTTTAAAAAGCAGCACTTGGCGGCAAATCTGTTCCCGGAAGATGCTTATCTGCATTTTTACCGGCTTTTCATCGGGGTTGCCGCTGTATTTTCTCTACAGCCTGATTCCGGCTTGGCTCAGAAGCGAACAGGTTGATTTGAAAACCATCGGCCTGTTTGCCCTGATCGGTATTCCCTATACGTGGAAATTTATCTGGTCGCCGATGATGGATGCTGTGCGTTTGCCCCGTTTGGGGCTGCGGCGGGGCTGGATGTTGCTGACGCAGATTGTTTTGCTGCTGCTGCTGTCGGCCTATGCCTTGCTTGAACCGCAGCAGCATTTGCAGATTATTTTGGGGCTGTCGCTGGTTACGGCGTTTTTTTCCGCCAGTCAGGATATTGTGATTGATGCGTTCCGGCGGGAGGTGTTGTCGGACGAGGAATTGGTGTTGGGCAATTCGCTGTATGTCAACAGTTACCGTATTTCCTCGCTGATTCCGGCTTCGTTGAGCCTGATTTTGGCGGACATCATGCCGTGGTCGTCGGTGTTTGTCGTTACGGCGCTGTTTATGGTGCCGGGGCTGCTGGCCACGCTGTTGGTTGCCCGCGAACCGGTTAGGCTGCAAACCCAGCGTTTGACGCTGCAACAGACCATTATCGAGCCGTTTCGGGATTTTTTTACCCGCCAGAGTCTGACGCAGGCGCTGACGGTGTTGGCGTTTATTCTGCTGTATAAACTCGGCGACAGTATGGCGACGGCGCTGGCTACGCCGTTTTATCTGGATATGGGTTTTTCCAAAACCGATATCGGATTGATTGCGAAAAACGCCGGATTGTGGCCGGCGGTGATTTTCGGGATTATCGGCGGGGTTTGGGTCAATAAACTCGGCGTAAACCGTGCCTTGTGGCTGTTTGGCTTGGTGCAGTGGGTAACGATTTTGGGTTTTGCTTGGCTGGCAAGTTTCGGGCATTTCGATCAGATCGGGGCGACGGAGCGCACCATGCTGGCGGTGGTGATTGCCGCCGAAGCCGTCGGCGTGGGCTTGGGAACGGTGGCGTTTGTGTCGTATATGGCGCAGCAGACCAATACTGTGTTTACCGCCACCCAGTTTGCCCTGTTGTCGAGCTTGTCGGCCGTTCCGAGAACGTTTATGAATGCGGCGACCGGCTATCTGATTGAGTGGCTGGGTTATGTCGATTTCTTCTGGCTCTGTTTCTTCTTGGGCATTCCGGGTATGCTGCTGCTGTTTAAAGTAGCGCCGTGGAATAAGAAGGCGGTTTCGGTGTCGTAATGATTGACGGTAAAGACATAGATAATTGATACAAAAAAGCCGCTGCGGTCGATAAACCGCAGCGGCTTTTTGATGTGCAGCAGAAACCGTTTTTCAGACGGCCTTGCCGGTTTAACGCAGGCCCAAAACGTCCTGCATATCGAATAAACCTTTGCGTTTGCCCAGCCACACGGCGGCACGTACAGCGCCCGAAGCAAAAGTCATGCGGCTGGAGGCTTTGTGGGTGATTTCCACACGCTCGCCGTCGGTGGCAAACAGGGCGGTGTGGTCGCCGACAATATCGCCGGCGCGCACGGTGGCGAAGCCGATGGTGGAAGGATCGCGCGGGCCGGTTTGGCCTTCCCGTCCGTAAACGGCACACTGTTTCAAGTCCCGACCTAATGCGTCGGCAATCACTTCGCCCATGCGCAGCGCCGTGCCGCTCGGGGCATCGACTTTGTGGCGGTGGTGGCCTTCGATGATTTCGATGTCGTAACCTTCGTTTAACACACGGGCGACGGTGTCGAGAATGTGGAAGGTCAGATTCACGCCGATGCTGAAGTTGGCGGCAAATACAATGCCGGTTTGTTCGGCGGCGGCCTGAATGGCGGCTTTGCCTGCATCATCGAAACCGGTGGTGCCGATGATGATGCCGACTTGGTGTTCGGCACATTTCTGCAAATGCTGCAGCGTGGCTTCGGGGCGGGTGAAGTCGATTAAAATATCGCTTTGGGCGAGTACGGTGTCGATGTCGTCCGAAATCGTGATGCCGGTTTTCAGGCCGGAAGTGAGACCGGCATCCAAACCCAATGCGTCCGAACCGGCGTGTTCCAATGCGCCGCTCAATACGGTGTCGGGGTGTTGGTCGACTGCTTGTACCAAAACCCGGCCCATGCGGCCGTTGGCTCCGGCAATGGCGATTCTCAATGCGCTCATTTTTGTTCTCCTGACGGTGGCGGTTTATCGGGCTTGGGCGGCATTGCGCTGCGCTTCAAGCTGCTGTGCGGCACGCTCGATGGCATTGCCTTCGATTTTTACCAAAACATTGTCTTTAAAATAAAGCGTCAGATCGGTTTTTTCCTGAACAATGCCGTTGCGGCTGATGGTAAAATCATAATCCCAGCGGTCGGCGTGGAAGACATCACGCAAAAGCGGCGTACCCAGCAGCAGCTGCACTTGGTCCCGACTCATGCCCGGTTGCAGGGAAACAACGGCACGGGAATCGAGTTCGTTGCCCTGAATCACCTTGAGTTTATATGAAGGGAAAAGGGAAATGCGTTCTGCGCTGCAGGCGGCCAGACCGAGCAGGGCGGCAAGGGCGAGGCATAGAGGTTTGTTCACTGTTGTACCTTTCTGTGGCGTTCAAACACCCCGACTGTTTCCATGCGGCACTCTCCGAGAAGCCGGTATGGGCGGGTGTTTCAACAATATGGCTTGAATATCTTTCAAAAGCAAACGATAATCATCTTTAGAAGTTGGACGATTTTAACACGCTTGCCGCCGGATTGCAGGCATTCATAGCAAACCACTATTGCATCATAGTGGGCAAGCAGCCTAAAAATGCGTATTATAGCGGTAATTATAAGACAGGGGTATTGAAGACTATGGAAAAATTCAGCAATATTGCCCAATTGAAAGACAACGGCCTGAAAGTAACCGGCCCGCGCCTGAAAATTTTGGATTTGTTTGAAACACATTGCGATGCGCATTTGAGCGCCGAAGACGTTTATCGGATTTTGCTGGACGAGGGCATCGAAATCGGTGTCGCCACCATTTATCGGGTGCTGACCCAGTTTGAGCAGGCGGGCATTTTGCAGCGCCACCATTTTGAAAGCGGCAAAGCGGTTTACGAACTCAACAAAGGCGACCACCACGACCACATCGTCTGCGTCAAATGCGGCTTGGTTACCGAGTTCCACAATCCGGAAATCGAAGCGCTGCAAGACAAAATCGCCGAAGAAAACGGCTACCGCATTGTCGATCATGCGCTGTATATGTACGGCGTGTGTGCCGATTGTCAGGCAAAAGGCAAACGCTGATTGGCGGCTTGCCGTTTTGCATACGGCCCGATAATGATTTGTTACACTGATTTTCAGACGGCATCTGTTGCAGATGCCGTCTGAAATGTTATGGGAAACAGAAAAATGAAGACGAAAAAAATATTGGCTGCGTTGCTGTGTTTGGCAGCGGCAAATGTTTATGCAGATGATATTTACGAACGTTGCACCCAAGAGGCAGGCATGATGAACAATGCGGTAGTGTACGAATGTTCCGAGCGTGCTTCGGCGGTTTATAAAAAGCAGATAAACCTAGCATACCGTAAAATCCATACTGCGCTGCAAAAAGACAATCCCGAAGCAGCGCAAAAATTTGAAAACAGCCAAAAAGCATGGCTGGCCTACCGTAACCAACATTGTGAATTGGCGGGGCAATACATTGGTTCGCCCATGTCTTCATATTGCCCGATGGAATTGAATCAGGCACGCAGCGCAGAGCTGCAAGAATTGGCCGAATCATTTTGATGCCGGCCCGTCAAACAGAGTACCAATCATGAATATCCCGTTTTTACCGCCCGGCGACTACCGTTTCCCGCAACCCGATTACGCACTGGCAGAATGCGACGGCTTGGTCGGCGTGAGCAGAGATTTGGACACCGGCCGCCTGCTGGCGGCGTACCGGCAGGGAATTTTCCCGTGGTTTTCCCACAACGGTTTGTTTTATTGGTACGCCACCGCCCCGCGCACCGTGTTATTGCCCGAAAACTTACACATCGGCCGCTCGCTGGCAAAAACCCTGCGCCATAAAACCTATCAGATTACCGTCAATCAAGCCTTTGCCGACGTGATTGCCCACTGCGCCGCCGTACCGAGAGCAGGGCAGGACGGCTCGTGGATTGCCCCCGAATTTCAGACGGCCTACACCAAGCTGCACCGCTTGGGTTTTGCTCATTCCTTCGAATGCCGCTATCCCGATGAAACAGGCCGTCTGAAACTGGCAGGCGGTTTTTACGGCGTACAAATCGGCAGCGTATTCTACGGTGAATCCATGTTCGCCCTTGCCCCCGACGCTTCCAAAATCGCCTTTGCCGCCGCCGTTCCCTTTCTGGCACAATGCGGCATACGCCTGATCGATTGCCAGCAGGATACCGCCCACCTGCGCCGCTTCGGCTCGCAGCCCATGCCGTTTACCGATTTTCAGACGGCCTTACAAACCTTGAATCACCAACCTTTAACGCAAACCATCAGCAGCGGCGTGGTTCGGGAATGCGGGTAAAATAGTTCCGCTGGATGTTTTTGATTGATGGATAAACGGAATTTCAATATGCAAATGTTCCGCTTGATTTTATTGTCATGTGCCATGCCGAAAACGCAGGAAAGTGATTATGATGCCGTCTGAAAATCCCCATACCGCCGAACCGGGCGGCTATATCGGGCGTTTTGCCCCCAGTCCGACCGGCTTGCTGCACATCGGTTCGCTGCTGACCGCCGTGGCTTCGTATGCCGATGCACGGGCCAACGGCGGCCGTTGGCTGGTACGTATGGAAGACCTTGACCCGCCCCGGGAAATGAACGGTGCGGCCACCCATATCCTGCACACGCTGGAGGTGTTCGGTTTCGAGTGGGACGGTGAAGTGGCCTACCAAAGCCGCCGCCACGACTATTACCGCCACACGCTTGAGCAGTTGAAACAGGCAGGCTTGGTTTATCCCTGTTATTGCAGCCGCAAAGACTGGCAGGCCGCCGCCCGCAGCGGCGTGGACGGCTTTGTGTACAACGGCCGTTGCCGTTATGCCATGCCGTCTGAAAACCCTTCCGGCAAAGTTCCTGCTTGGCGGATTCGTGTTCCCGATGAAAACATCGCCTTTTCAGACGGCATTGTCGGCGATTATCAGCAAAACCTTGCTAAGGACATCGGCGACTTTGTCCTGCTGCGGGCCGACGGCTTTTGGGCATATCAGCTGGCAGTGGTTGCCGACGATGCCGATCAGGGGATTACCCATATTGTGCGCGGACAGGATTTGCTGGTTTCCACGCCCCGCCAAATCTACCTGCAACGTTGCCTGAACGCCGCCACGCCGAACTACGCCCACCTACCGCTGCTGGTAAACCGCCAAGGTCAAAAATGGTCGAAACAAACCCTCGCCCCCGCCCTCGATATGCAGCAAACCGAGCAACTGTTGCGGCAGGTAACGGCATATCTGAACCTTCCCGCCGCCCCGTCTGTCGATAAACCGCAGGATTTGCTGGCATGGGCGGTGCAAAACTGGCATCTGAACCGTGTTCCCAAACAGGCAATTTGCACCGAGTAGTATATGTCGGCACGGGGTGGCTTGAGAAAATTTCCTTTTGTGCCAATTATCTGAACGATTGAGAATAAAAAATCGCACAAAATGATTGACAGCATCATCAGGCATCTCTATAATGCACAGCTTATCGGGTCGTTAGCTCAGTCGGTAGAGCAGCGGACTTTTAATCCGTTGGTCGAAGGTTCGAATCCTTCACGACCCACCAAGTTTTAAAAAAGCCTAAACAGAAATGTTTGGGCTTTTTTGTATTGGTACGATAGGCTAGGAAAAAAATAAAAATCATGCCGTTTGAAAACCCGATTGCGGTTTTCAGACGGCATGAAGTGTTTAATGAACCGGAAAGTTAAGGTTTAGAATTCGCGCACTTCCAAGCCGAACATACGTTGGGCGGTGCGCAGCATTTGGCAGCTGAAACCCCATTCGTTGTCGTACCATGCGAATACTTTGACCATATTGCCGTCCACGACTTTGGTCAGCGTGGCATCAAAATTGCTGCCTTGGGTGGTGTGGTTGAAGTCCATCGAAACCAGCGGCAGGGTGTTGTAGCCCAATACGCCTTTCAGACGGCCTGCTTCGGAAGCGGCTTTCAGGGCGGCGTTGATTTCTTCTACGCTGGTGTCCCGTCCGGCTTGGAAGCTGAGGTCAACCAAGGATACATTGACGGTCGGCACACGGATCGCCAAGCCGTCCAATTTTCCTTTCAAATCAGGCAATACCAAGCCCACGGCTTTGGCGGCGCCGGTTTTGGTCGGAATCATGTTTTCCACACCGCTGCGGGCGCGGCGCAGGTCTTTGTGGCGCACGTCGGTAACGGTTTGGTCGTTGGTCAGGGCGTGGATGGTGGTCATCGCACCTTTGACAATGCCGACGCTTTCGTTCAGCACTTTGGCAACCGGCGCCAAACAGTTGGTGGTACAGGAAGCGTTGGAAACCACGGTCATATCGGCAGTAATCACATCATCATTCACACCGTAAACCACGGTTGCATCAACATCGCTTTCGCCCGGAGCGGAAATCAAGACTTTTTTCGCACCGCTTTCCAAATGTACCGAGGCTTTGGCTTTGCTGGTAAACGCACCGGTGCATTCCATCACCAAATCCACGCCCAATTCTTTCCACGGCAGCTCGGCTGGGTTGCGGGTGGAGAAGTAAGGAATTTTTTTATCGTTGATAATCAGATGTTTGTCGTCATGGGAAACATCAGCGGCAAAGCGGCCGTGTACGGTATCGAATTTGGTCAGGTGGGCATTGGTTTCAATACTACCGCTGGCATTGACGGCAACCACTTCGAGTTGGTCTTGCAGATTGTAGTCGTAAATCGCACGCAATACTTGGCGGCCGATGCGGCCGTAACCGTTGATCGCAACTTTAATAGCCATGATGTGTCCTTTTCTTTATTAGAGCGGTGGCGGACGGCGGAAATATTTTTCGCCGCAGGCCGTCTGAAAATCAAGGCGGCACCGCCATCGGGGTTGGCAGGAAAAATTTCAGGCAGATTATATCAAAAGATGTAGTGTGATGTAATTAATATTTTATCGAGCGGTGGCGGGCGCTGGCAGGAAAATAACGAGGGTTGCGAAATGCTTAGAAAAATGAACCAATCAAACGGTAAATATTCTGCTACTCGATTCCCTCGCCCCGTGGGAGAGGGCTGGGGAGAGGGAAAAATTTTGGCAGTTTGAATAAAAACAGCGGATACGGAAAAAAACTCACCCCGACTCCCTCCCGTAGGAGAGGGAGAGAAGTTGCCGGTGTGGAGTATTATTCGGCAGAAATAAAGTGAATTCACTTTATATAGTAAATACACTGAATAATTCATACGGTTTTTAAACAGGGCGTAGGTTGGGTCGAGACCCAACACGATTGAAAATGCCTTGAAACATAAGGTTTTGTCGGGTTACGCCTGTGCCTCGCTAACCGTAACCTACGCCTGCTTTTGTATGGAAAATTCGGTGTTTTAACTATAGATCAGTTCGAGCATGTCCCATCAATAAAATCCCTGCGCCACAAATAAACCAAGCCGTCTGAAAACTGCAATTTTCAGACGGCTTGGTTCAACTTAAAAAACTTTAATGCGCAGCTTTGCCCACCTGTTCCGCCGCTTTGGCTTCCTGTTCGGCTTTGTAGCGGCGCAGGTAGGCGAGGGCGGCGGCTTTTTCTTCATCGTTGCCGTATTTCATATCCCGTTGGGCGCGGCGCAGTTCGGCCCGTTTTTTGTCGGCCTCCAACTGTTTGTTTTTAAAACCTTCCCGATTATGGGCGGTAACCAGTTGCGTTTGCTGGGTTTGGGCTTTTGCCATTGCTTTGGCGATTAAATCCATCGGATTGAATGCGGCAGCGGCGGGGGCGGTTTGGGCTTGGCGGGCTTTGGTGGCGGCTTCCCGTTCGTCCAGCATGGCTTTGCGTTCCGCCTGATCCCGCTGTTGGCGCACGGTATGGCGTTCGTAGCGGGTTTGGGCGTGTCCGGCGGCGGCAAAACGGGCTTCGCTGCTGTTGCCCAAGTGGCGTGCCTGCGGCAGAAAATCGGTTTCAACGGGCTGCATATCGATACAGTCCACAGGGCAGGGGGCGACACACAGGCCGCAGCCGGTGCATTCGCTGCGGATAACGGTGTGCATCAGTTTATGCGCCCCCATAATGGCATCGACTGGACAGGCACGGATACAGGCAGTGCAGCCGATACAGGCGGCTTCGTCTATCCATGCAATCGCTGGTGTTTGGATTTTTGCCGGCGGCAGCGGCGTTTTGCCGAGCAGGGCGGCGATGTCGCGCATCACGATTTCCCCGCCGGGCGCACACAGATTGACGGCGGCGCTACCGTCGGCAAGTGCTTGGGCGTAAGGCAGGCAGCCTTCGTAGCCGCATTCCCGGCATTGGGTTTGCGGCAGCAGTCGGTTGAGGCTTTGGGCGGTGGCGGTCATGATGTGTTTCAAATTGGAAAAAACGCTTATTTTAGCAGAATATAGTTTCGTTCGTGTATGGCGTAAAAACAATCATGCCGTCTGAAAAACGCATTTTCAGACGGCATGGTCGGCAATGTCGCTATTTAATCGTGCAATTCGGCGGCACGCAGAGTGTTTTCCAATAAAGTGGCAATCGTCATCGGGCCGACACCGCCGGGTACAGGGGTAATCATGGCGGCACGTTCTTTGGCAACCTCAAATTCCACATCGCCGCACAAACTACCGTCGTCCAAGCGGTTGATGCCGACATCAATCACCACAGCGCCCGGCTTGATCCATTCGCCTTTGACGAAATTCGGAATGCCGACACCGACCACCAAAATATCCGCCGCCGCCACTTCTTGCGCCAGATTCTGCGTGGCGCTGTGGCAGACGGTAACGGTGGCACGTGCTAGCAGCAGTTCTAAAGCCTGCGGGCGGCCGACAATGTTGGAAGCGCCGACAACCACTGCTTTTTTCCCTTTCGGGTCAATGCCGTAACTTTCCAGCAGTGTCATCACACCTTTGGGTGTACAGGGTCGCATCAGCGGCATTTTGACCGCCAACCGACCCACATTATAAGGGTGGAAACCGTCCACATCCTTATGCGGCAAAATCCGTTCCAACACCGCCTGACTGTCGATATGCGGCGGCAGCGGCAGTTGCACCAAAATACCGTCCACTTCGGCGTTGGCGTTCAACTCGTCCACCAAAGCCAGCAGCTCGTCCTGCGTGGTGGCGGCAGGCAGTTCGTAGGAAAGCGATTTGATGCCCGATTTTTGGCAGGCCAGTTTTTTATTGCGTACATACACGGCACTGGCGGGATCGTCGCCGACCAAAACCACCGCCAGACAAGGCGTGTGCAGGCCTGATTGTTGGCGCTTTTCAACCGTTTGGGCGACCAGAGCCAAGCGTTGTTGGGAAATTTCTTTGCCGTTGATCAGTTGGGCAGACATAGCGGAGTGTTCCTTTAAAATTGGAAGTTTGGGGAAGCAGAATTGTTGACAATTATCGCATTTTTCACGGCTTTTGACACCTGTTGCCGGTGTAAAATATCGGCGGCAGGGTGCAACGGCAGAGCAAGGCAGCTTGATGTCGGATAATAATTTATTGTGAAAATAAATATTTATTGATAAATGCAGAAATTTTTGGCGGGCAGCGATTGACAGCTTTGCAGCATATCTGTATAGTTCGCTACTTCAAGTCGGGGCGTAGCGCAGCCTGGTTAGCGCATCTGCTTTGGGAGCAGAGGGTCGTGAGTTCGAATCCCACCGCCCCGACCACAGTTTACTGCACGTAACGGCATGAGCGCCCGTAGCTCAACCGGATAGAGCACCGACCTTCTAAGTCGGGGGTTACAGGTTCGATTCCTGTCGGGCGTGCCAAGTTTACGGTGGCTATAGCTCAGTTGGTAGAGCCCCGGATTGTGATTCCGGTTGTCGTGGGTTCGAGCCCCATTAGCCACCCCAGATAAAGCCTGCATAGCAATATGCAGGCTTTTTCATATTGTGTGCGGATTGAAACGGGGTGGGGTTTGGCATGGGTTATTTCACTATAAATTTACCGAATTTCTAACACATTCTCAATTCACTGTATATTAACAGACACGTGCTACTGCTGGATTGGGTGTAGCGTGTGTGCCGCAGCACGCACGGGTTCGGTAAGTTTCACATTAGATTGACCCACGACCCAACATACGCCTTATTTCTTTTAGTGAATCTACATATAAACCCTATTTCAGACGGCCTTGTATGGCATTGGCGCATAATTTCTTTATTATACCGATGGTTGTCAGGAAAATTTCCATTCCCCCGAAAAATCGGCTTGACGGATTTTGCCAAAAGACTATAATAACGTCTTCAAGTCGGGGCGTAGCGCAGCCTGGTTAGCGCATCTGCTTTGGGAGCAGAGGGTCGTGAGTTCGAATCCCACCGCCCCGACCACAGTTTTGAAAACCTGCTTCATAGAAGCAGGTTTTTTTATTGCCGCCGCAAAGGCCGTCTGAAAATATGGTGCTTCTAACCCCCCGATTTTCAGACGGCCTTTTGCTTTTTTGCACCGTTTCGGTATGATTCCGTTTATTCTGATTATTTTTGGGGAGTTTGCAATGTCTGAATGGCCTTTGCCCGATTTTGAACAAAAAATCTGTCCGCCCGAAAAACTGGCGGAGCGTTTGGCGGCATTGCCGAGGCCGCTGGTGTTTACCAACGGCTGCTTCGATATTCTGCACCGGGGGCATGTAACTTATCTGGCGCAGGCGAGGGCAACGGGGGCGGCGATGGTGTTGGCGCTGAATACCGATGCTTCGGTACGGCGGCAGGGCAAGGGCAGCGACCGCCCGATTAATCCGCTGGCAAACCGTGCCGCCGTTGCAGCGGCGCTGGGCAGCGTGGATTTGGTTACGTGGTTTGACGACGATACACCGGCGGCGCTGATTGCAGCGGTGCAACCCGATGTCTTGGTTAAAGGCGGCGACTGGCCTGTGGACAAAATCGTCGGAGCGGCAGAAGTGGCGGCACAAGGCGGACGGGTGTATTCGATTCCGTTTATCCACCAAACTTCGACCACGCAGACACTGGCGAAAATCCGTGCGGCGGAGGCGGCAGAGCAATGACGGCACTCAAACCGCCGCATTGGCGGGTGTTGGCAGCACTTTCAGACGGCCTTCCGCAACACGTTTCCCAACTGAGCCGATTGGCGGGCGTGAAGCCGCACCAGTTAAACGGATTTTGGCAGCAGATGCCGCCACATATCCGGGGTTTGCTGCGCCAGCACGACGGCATGTGGCGGCTGGTACGCCCGCTGGCGGTGTTGGACGAAACGCTGTTGCAGGAAATCGGCGGCAGGCACGGTTTTCAAACCCTGCTGAAAAACGAATGCGTTTCGAGCAACGATGAAATGCTGGCGCTGGCACGGCAAAACAGCGCCGCCGCCCATCAGGTATTGTGTCTGGCACACCGGCAGAGCAAAGGGCGGGGGCGGCAGGGGCGGAGCTGGCAGCACCGTTTGGGCGAATGTCTGATGTTCAGCTTCGGCTGGACATTCGACCAACCGCAGCACGAATTGGGGGCGCTGGCCTTGGCAACCGCCTTGGCATGCCGCCGTGCGCTGGCAGCGTTGGGATTGGAGACGCAGATTAAATGGCCCAACGATTTGGTGGTCGGCGGCAGCAAACTGGGCGGCATTCTGATTGAAACCGTGCGCAACGGCGGCAAAACCGTAGCAGTGGTCGGCATCGGCATCAATTTTGTTTTGCCCAAAGATGTCGAACAGGCCGTATCGGTGCAGGCATTGCAGCATAGCGCCGAAACCGCCGCTGTCCGCACCAACAGGCCGTCTGAAAACAGCGAAACCCGTTCCCCCCATTTTCAGACGGCCTTGCAGCACAGCATTTCCGTTTCCCGCCTGCTGGATACCCTGCTGGGCGAATTGAAACAGGCGTTCGGCAGCTTTGCCGCCGCCGGATTTGCCCCGATGTTGGCAGATTATGCCGCCGCCAATCGGGATTACGGCAAACCCGTGCGCCTGCTGCTGGACGGCAAACCGCTGCACGAAGGCACGTTGGCAGGCTTTACCGAACAAGGCGCTCTACTGCTGGATACCGCAGACGGCCGGAAAACCATCGTCAGCGGCGAAATCAGCCTGCGCCCGAGCGACACCCCGCCCGCCGCCCCGCCGAAACGCTATCTGCTGCTCGATGCCGGCAACAGCCGTCTGAAATGGGCATGGGTCGAAAACGGCACATTCCGACACGTCAGCCACGCCCCGTATCGGGATTTGCAGCAGTTAGGCGAAGAATGGCGCAACCACGGCAGCGAAACAGTCGAAATCATCGGCTGCGCCGTGTGCGGCGAAACCAAAAAAGCCGCCGTACAGGCGCAGCTTGGCAAAAACATCGTCTGGCTGTCGTCAATGAGCAGCGGGCTGGGCATACGCAACCACTACCGCAACCCCGCCGAACACGGTGCCGACCGCTGGTTCAACGCCTTAGGCAGCCGCCGCTTCAGCAACCGGGCCTGCGTCGTCGTCAGCTGCGGCACCGCCGTAACCACCGACGCACTAACCGAAGACAACCACTATCTGGGCGGTACCATCATGCCCGGCTTCCACCTGATGAAAGAAGCCATGGCACAGAAAACCGCCAACCTCAACCGCCCCGCCGGCAAAGTGTACCCCTTCCCAACCACCACCTCCAACGCCTTGGCCAGCGGCATGATGGATGCCGTCTGCGGCGCACTGATGGTAATGCACAGCCGTCTGAAAACCAGAGAAACCGATTTTTACACCGCCAAAACACAGGAAACCGATGGCGGCGAAACAAGCACCGGCAGCGGCAAAAAAGTGGACGTAATCATCACCGGCGGCGGCGCAGCCAAAGTCGTACAGGCACTCCCCCCCGAATTTACCGCCGCCAATACCATCAAAGTCGTGGACAATCTGGTGATTTACGGTTTGCTCAACTGGGTCGAACAGGGATAGGGCGGTTAAAATCGGATTTTCAGACGGCATTACCCGCAAACGAAAGAACCCATGCGTGCTTCGGCACGCATGTTACACCAAGCCCACCCGTAGCGTGCATGCCTAAGCATGCACGGGACAATACGACAAGCGAAGCCAACGCTGTAGTGCTTGGTGGGGGTAGTTCACTATATCAACCATCGGCGTAAATCCGGTTCAGCTTCAACATAATTCAACCGCCACAAAAAAACCGACCGCCCATTTCAGGCGGCCGGTTTTTTCGGTTTTGAGTATCGGGTATCAAGGCAGAATGTATCGTATATGGCATACTCCGTAGCAAGTGGTAAAAGGACGGGATAATCGGTTGTTTAATGGACGGAACAGACGGCTTCCGTATGCAAATGATTATACGCTAATAATAATTATTATCAATACTATTATTGAAAAAATTTAGTATTTTTATTTAATGTGTTGAATTTAAAAGAAATAAAACATTTAGAGGCCGTCTGAAAACGAACGGAGTGAGTTTCTGCGAAGCTAAAACCGGCTATATTAAATTGACTTAAGAAAGAGTACGGGGCGCAGGTTGGGTCGTGCACCAACATAATTGGTGTGAAATTTCACGAACCCGTGCATGCTTAGGCATGCACTCTACTGAGTTTGGCGTAGCGTGCGTGCCACAGCACGCACAGGTTCGGTGAATTTCACATCATAACTGTCCCCTTGCCTTGTTCTCTTTTTTAAGTGAATCCACTATATAAATACATTCCCCCGATTTTAGCTTCGCAGAAACTCGTTGCACTAGTTTTAGCGAAACCTGCGGTTTTAGCTTCGCAGAAACTCACTCCGTTCGTTTTCAGACGGCCTGTTTGCCTGATGGGTAATGATGCGGGTAACCGCTTTTATTTCACTATAAATTTCAACGGCGATACCGTATAATTGCCCGCATTTCTTTTGCTTTGACGAACATTATGTTACCCATCTATTCCACCGTACAGCGTGATCTGCTGGAAGCCAACCACCTTTCGCCCGAAGCGCTGATGCGCAGCCTGAACATCATCGGCGGCCGCCAAGTCGATTATGCCGATATTTATTGCCAGCGTACGGCGTATGAAAGCTGGCATTTGGAAGAAGGCATGGTGAAATCGGGCAGTTTTCAGATTGACCAAGGGGTGGGCGTGCGGGCTGTATCGGGCGATAAAACGGCGTTTGCTTATGCCGACAGCCTGAATGCCGAAGCGGTGGAGCGGGCGGCGCAGGCGGTGAGAATCATCGGCGCGGCGGGGCAGTCCAAAAGCGTGGGGATGCCGCAGGTGCAGCACGGCAAAGCCGTTCACGCAGCGGTTGATCCGATTGCCGATTTAGCATCGGCGGAAAAAGTGGCGCTGCTGCATAAAGTCGAAGCGCTGGCAAAAGCCGCCGATCCGAGAATCGTGCAGGTGATGGCGGGGCTGACCTGCGAATACGATATGATTTATCTGGCACGTTTGGACGGCAAACACGCCGCCGATATCCGCCCGATGGTGCGGCTCAATGTCAGCGTGATTGCCAAACAGGGCGAACGGCGGGAACAGGGCAGCGCCGGCGGCGGCGGGCGTTACAGTCTGGCAGAGTTTGACGAACACAAAATCCGTTACTTTGTCGATGAAGCCGTCAAACAGGCATTGACCAACTTAGAATCCCGCCCCGCCCCCGCAGGTGAAATGACCGTCGTATTGGGCAGCGGCTGGCCGGGTGTGCTACTGCACGAAGCAGTCGGCCACGGCTTGGAAGGCGATTTCAACCGCAAAGAAACCAGCGTATTCAGCGGCAAAATCGGCGAACGTGTCGCCGCCAAAGGCGTAACCGTCGTCGATCAGGGCGATATTGCCGACAAGCGGGGTTCGCTGAACATCGACGACGAAGGCAACCCGACCGGCCGCACCGTCTTGATCGAAGACGGCATTTTAGTCGGCTATATGCAGGACGAAACCAACGCCCGCCTGATGGGCAGCAGCGTAACCGGCAACGGCCGCCGGGAAAGCTATTCCGCCGTCCCCATGCCCCGCATGACCAACACCTTTATGGAAAACGGCAGCTACGCCCCCGAAGAAATCATCGCCTCCATCGATAAAGGCATTTATGCCGTCAATTTCGGCGGCGGTCAGGTCGATATTACCAGCGGCAAATTCGTCTTTTCCGCCTCCGAAGCATGGTGGGTCGAAGGCGGCAAACTGCAATATCCCGTCAAAGGCGCAACCATTATCGGCAACGGGCCGGAAGTATTGAAACACGTTTCCATGATCGGCAACGACAGCAAATTAGACAGCGGGGTCGGCGTATGCGGCAAAGAAGGCCAAAGCATACCTGTCGGCGTCGGCCAACCGACCCTGCGCATCGACGCAGGACTGACCGTGGGTGGTAGTGAGTTGTAAACAGTTGCCCGACAGCAATTTTCAGACGGCATACAAAGCCCCCCGTAGGGTGCATGCCCAAAGCATGCACCTGTACTAAACTTCATTTTAATGCCATCTGAAAACCTGATTTTAGTTGCGCAAAACCCGTTGCACTCGTTTTGGCGAAACCTTCGGTTTTAGCTGCGCAGAAACTCGTTATCCTCGTTTTCAGACGGCATGGTTTTTGGGAAGGTGTCGGATTTATGCCGTTTTATTAACAAACTGTTCCACCAACAACCCGTGCATGCTTGGGCATGCACGCTACCTTTACCGCCACTTGCCCGTAGGGTGCATGCCCAAAGCATGTACCTGTTTCTAAATCTTATTTTAATGCCATCTGAAAACCCGATTTTAGTTGCGCAAAACCCGTTGTACTCGTTTTGGCGAAACCTTCGGTTTTAGCTGCGCAGAAACTCGTTATCCTCGTTTTCAGACGGCATGGTTTTTGGGAAGGTGTCGGATTTATGCCGTTTTATTAACAAACTGTTCCACCAACAAACCCGTGCGTGCTTCGGCACACACGCTACATTTACCGCCACTTGCCCGTAGGGTGCATGCCCAAAGCATGCACCTGTATCTAAACTTCATTTTAATGCCGTCTGAAAATCTGATTTTAGTTGCGCAAAACCCGTTGCTCTCGTTTTGGCGAAACCTTCGGTTTTAGCTGCGCAGAAACTCATTACCCTCGTTTTCAGACGGCATGATTTGGGGGAAGGTGTCGGATTTATGCCGTTTTATTAACAAACTGTTCACCAACAACCCGTGCATGCTGTGGCATGCACGCTACATTTACCGCCACTTGCCGTAGGGTTCATGCCCAAAGCATGCACCTGTTTCTAAATCTTATTTAATGCCGTCTGAAAAATGAACGAAACCGCCCCGATTACCCTAGAAAACCGCCTGCGTCAAAGCCCGTTGCCGAAATTGGAAATCCGTATGTTGCTGCAAGCCGCAGGCGGATACAGCCGCACCGAGCTGATTACCCGCAGCAGCGACATTCTTTCGCCCGAAATTTTGCAGCGGCTGCACAACTTCGAACAGCGGCGGCTGGCAGGCGAACCGATGGCTTATATATTGGGCGAACGCGAATTTTACGGCAGAATCTTCCAAGTCAATCCCAGCGTACTCATTCCCCGCCCCGAAACCGAACACCTGCTCGAAGCCGCCATCGAACGCCTGCCGCAGGGCGGAACAGCGTGGGATTTAGGCACCGGCAGCGGCGCATTGGCCGTTTCACTGGCATTAGAACGCCCCGATGCCGAAGTTTACGCCTCCGACATCAGCCCGCAAGCCCTCGTCACCGCCCAAGCCAACGCCCACCGCCTCGGCGCAAACATACACTTTTCCTGCGGCTCATGGTTCGACACCGACAGGCCGTCTGAAAAACCGTTCGATATTCTCGTTTCCAACCCACCCTATATCGAACAACACGACCCCCACCTCAACCAAGGCGACCTGCGTTTCGAACCCCAAACCGCCCTGACCGACTTTTCAGACGGCCTCAGCCATATCCGCACTCTCGCCCAAGGCGCACCAAAATATCTGAAATCCCAAGGCTGGCTGCTGCTCGAACACGGCTACGACCAAGGCAGCGCCGTGAGGGAAATCCTGATTCAGCAAGGCTTCACCCAAACCGCCACCCTGCCTGATTTAGCCGGCTGCGACCGAGTAACCTTGGGGCGTTGGGAAGGGGAATAAAGAACAGGTGCATGCTTGGGCATGCACCCTACGGGAGGATGGCGGATTAAATGGTAGGGTGCATGCCGGAGCATGCACCTGTTTGTTAATGAAACAGTGTGGATAGAACATCGTCAATAACCCACTATCGATTCCCCAGGTTCATGCTACCCCAAAATCAAGTTTTAGTTACACAGAAACTTGTTCCCCCGTTTTCAGACGGCATTAAAATGAGCGGCAAAGAACAGGTGCATGCTTGGGCATGCACCCTACGGGTGGTTGTGAACAGTGATTAAATGGTAGGGTGCATACCTAAAGCATGCACGAGGGTGTGGGGAAAACATTGCCAATAATCCGCCATCGTTCTCAGGTCTGTGAATAGCGGTGGTTGATTGATGGATACCTGCTTTGGACATGTATGCTGCATATGATATGATTGATTTTTCTCAATAATTATGGAGAAAGCGATGTCGCAGTATCGGCGGAATTATGTGCGGGGCGGTACGTTTTTCTTTACGGTAAAACTGGCTGATCCGAAATCTCGTTTGCTGGTGGAACGGATTGATTTGCTGCGGGAAGCATATGCGTATGTGCAAAAGCGGTATCCGTTTGAAACAGTGGCGGTTTGTGTGTTGCCGAATCATATTCATGCGGTTTGGACGCTGCCTGATGGTGATGATGACTATTCTTTGCGCTGGAAGCTGCTCAAACGGCGGTTTTCCGATTATTTTCCCCATGCAGACAGCCGTTCGCCCAGTCAACTGAAACGGCATGAGAAAGGCATTTGGCAACGGCGGTTTTATGAACACACAGTGTTTGATGATGCAGATTTGCGCCGTTGTGTGGATTATGTTTATTTTAATCCTGTCAAACACAAACTGACGGCAAACGTGCGTGATTGGCCGTTTTCTTCATTTCACCGTGATGTGGCAAGAGGTTTGTTTCCGGCAGATTGGGGCGGGACGTATGAATCAGCAGTGATGAATTTAGGGGAGTAGGTTGGCATAAATCGGCGTAGCAAAGAACAGGTGCATGCTTGGGCATGCGGTGCGACGGTAATTAAATTGTAGGGTGCATGCCCCAGCATGCACCTGTTCTTTACCCCTTCTCCTTACCCCAACAAACCAACCCGCAAAAATGGTGGCACAAATACAACAAAACAAGAGCATATCCACATTGGACTTCGCAGCGGTTGGTGAACAAATTGTCAAAATATAGCCGAAAACAGTTGAATTTCAGCGGAAAATGGTAAAGAATAGCAACTGTAAAAGGTCAAACTGTGTCTTTATTGTTGATTACAGTAAACAAACGTAAAACAGGTCGTGAAATTCCACTTGTTTTGCCAAACGTTTGCCGTATAGAATGCACAGCTTTTTGAAAAACAGGGCAGATTACGGAGCACAATTCCGGATTTGCCGAATCACTGGAATACGGCGGCTGAAAGAAAATATCCTAACAGCAGCAAACCCAAGCGGCGGTTGCATGAAGCATCTGCCGCTTCGGGCGTATTCTAAATACCTCGGAACAAGCAGCCATACCGGCAGCTTGCTTTTCCGAAATTCACCCAAACAGGAAATTGATTATGAACAAAATTTTCCGCGTGATTTGGAATCAGGCAACACAATCATGGGTTGCGGTATCCGAATTATCCAAATCCAAAACCAAATCCGCCTCATCAACCGATGAGCGTGTGGATATTGCCAAATCATTGATGGCAATCAGTGTCGCCGGTGCGGCGATGCTTGGCTCAGCCCAAGCGATGGCGGCGGTTCAGACACCAGCAGGTGCAAATACTATTCAGATTGAAGGTGATACGGCAGCTGCAGCAGCACATTTAAAATCTATTGCTATTGGTAATGGTGCAAAGGCTGGCGAAGCAGGTACATTTGAGGGTACAAAAGAGGACCCAGTTACCCCACACGGTATGATTGCTGTGGGTGATCAAGCAAAAGCCGTTCGTTCTGGCGGTATTGCCATCGGTGAAAATGCAACTTCAACGGGTACAGGCGGTGTTGTTATTGGTCTTAATGCCAAATCTGACTGGGCGACCGATCCAAAACGTGCAACGGTTACTATTGGTTCGTATGCTAATGCAACGGGTGAGTTAGCCGTATCTGTCGGTTCATCAGCATTTGTGAATGGTGCTTCTGCGGTCGCTGTCGGTGGTGAGGCTACGGTTACTGGTACGCAAGGTACGGCGGTGGGCCGTCAAGCAAATGTTACTGGTGCTGGTGGTGCAATTGCTATCGGTTGTTCGTCTAACGCCATTGCTGACAGTTCTGTTGCAATCGGTGTGAATGCCCGAACAGGTGATGTTGCACTGAAACAAGCTGGCGTAGATGCGGGCGCACCAAATGATGTAACTCGTAACGGTGTCGCAATCGGTCGTCATGCACTTGCTTCTCACTGGGGTGCTACTGCATTGGGTTCAACCACAAAAGCCACAGCGAATAAAACTATTGCTTTGGGTAGTGAAGCAGCGGCATCAGCTGAAAATGCGACTGCAATTGGTAACACGGCAAATGCATCTGGTAAGCATGCAATTTCAATGGGTACAGTCGCTAAAGCATCTGGCGAAAACGCAACCGCTATCGGTGCTGGTACAACTGTTGCCAACACAGACACCGTAGCTTTGGGTCGTGGCATTACTTCTAGCCAAGATAAATCCGTAATTTTAGGTAGCGAATCTGCCGACCGTGCTGCAACTACAGAAACCACTGCAACCGTTGGTCCTTGGACTTATAGCGGCTTTGCAGGTACACCAATTGCAGTAGCTTCTGTTGGTGCAAAAGGTAAAGAGCGTCAGCTCATCAATGTCGCCGCAGGTAAAATCGCAGCCGACTCTACCGATGCCATCAACGGCTCACAGCTGTATGCAGCGATGAAAGACATTCCTAAGTACGTAAATGGAACTAATGTCGAGTTTAAGCCCAACGCTAACGGTACAACTACCATCAACTTCATTGCCCCACCTGCAGGCACGCCGGCACCTATCGCTACCACTGATGTAACCGTTGGTGCCCCAAAAACTAACGGCGCTGGTAAGGTAAGTATTGATACAACAGCCGGCCAAGACGGTAAACAGTTGGTTAATGGTACAACCTTAGCCAAAGCCATCAATGAGTCAGGCTGGCGATTGACTGTTGGTAAAGAAGCCGATACTACTGGCACAAATGTCGGTAATAAAAAAGACGGCGAGGAATATCTGGTCAATCCAAATAATCTCGTGACTTTTGAAGCTGGTGACAATGTCAATATTAAGCAAAATAATGCCACAATTACCATTTCTGCTAACTTATCTAATGTCCCTGCACCAGCCAATACCACTTTGAGCTTAGCCAATAACGGCTCGATCACAGCACCAACAGGTGCAGAAGGCGACAAACTGGTTAATGCAACCACTGTGGCTAATGCAATTAACAATGTTTCTTGGAGCGTAGGCAACCCTGACGGCACAAAAGCTAATGATGTCAAAGCTGGCAACCAAGTAAACTTCGTTAATGGTACAGGCACAACTGCTGTTGTTACTCCTGACAAACAAAACGGCACAACCAATGTTACCTTTAATGTGGTAAATGCTGGTCATACATATACGCCAAATACAGCTAACGGCTCTAATAGCACCTTTACGGTAACTAATCCAGCAGGTTTTGTTGATGGCGCTACCTTGACCAATGCAACAAACTACTTAACGGATAAAGGTATCAACTTCCAAGGTAATAATGCGGATACAGCTGCGATCCACAAAAACTTGGGTACTACTTTGACCATTAAAGGTGGTGTAACTAATACTGGCACAACCCCTGTATCAAACAAAAACACCTATGTTGAAAACAACGGTAAAGAGCTGATCGTTAAGATCGCTGAAACACCAGAGTTTAAAGGTGTGAATCTGACTAACGGCAGCAACACCGTTAATCTGAACCCAACAGCGCCTAATACCTTAACCTTAACTGGTGCAGGTAATACTGGTGATGTAACCTTAACTGGTGTGGCAAAAGGTGCGAAAACCTTTACCGAAACTGCTCCAGCAGAAACGCCTGCAACTGGTGCAACCAAAGACTTGCTTGATCTAACCAATTCAACAGCAAACAACGCATTGACCGTTGAAGATGCGAAGAAATTGGGCTGGGTTGTATCTGCGAGTAAAAATAAAGAAAACAATGACCTAAAAGCATACGAAGATGCAGTAACCAACGCTCAAAAAGTTGATTTCGTAGGCGAAAACGGCATTCAAGTCAATGGTAAAACTGCGGGCGATACTCGCACCATCACGGTTAAAGCCGATACCACTGAATTTGCACCAAATGACAATGGTAACTTCACCGCACCTACCACTGGTGGCGATAAACTGGTTAATGCAACCACTTTGACCACTGCATTGAACAATATGTCATTCAATGTGGCTGAAAACGGTGCAGACAAAGGCAAAGTTAAAGCAGGCAATACCGTCGATTTCGTAAACGGTGCTGGCACAACTGCGGTTGTTACCTCAGATGCGACAACAGGTAAAACTAAAGTTACCTTCGATATTGCTACTGGTTCTATCACACCGATTACTGTCGACAATGCGACAGAAGAGAATAAAGCTAAAGTAGGCAGCGTAACTGGTCCTGTTACCGAAGCAATGGCAGCGTTAATCGAAGCTGGCAAACCTGCTGACGAGACACCAGAAGCCAAAAAAGCATACGAAGATGCAGTGGCAGCAGCAAATAAAGTTGCAACCGCTCAAAACGTAGCAGATGCGATTAACAAATCTGGCTTTAATGTGGTCGCTGGTGGCGATAACATCGACCAGACTACAGGTGCAAACGGTACTGCTACATTAATTCACCCAAGCGATACCGTTACTTTCAAAGCCGTAAGCAAAGGTAAAAACCTTGTTGTGGCACAAAAAGACGGTAATGTTACTTATACGTTGAACGACAATGTTACCTTCACCAATGTGAATGCAACCACATTGACTGTTGGCGATGTGAATACTGCTGGTGCACCAAAAGTTGATTTCAAAGCTGAAAAAGCAACTGATGCAAATGTTAATCCAGAAGACAAAGTACCAACCACAGCGTTGAACATCACCACAACAGTTGGCGATAAACCAACCCCAACGCAATTAACAGGCGTGGGTTCTGTGTTGAACACCACTGATGTTGCAACCAATGACGGCTTAGGCGGTGAAGATGTACCAGATGGCGATACCTTGCTGAACTTGGGTACTGCCGAAAACCCATTGGATGAGAAAACACTGAACTCAGCAGCAACTGTTCGTGATTTAACAGAGATGGGCTGGGTTGTGTCTGCCAGCCTACATTGACACAGTGAAAAATGCGAATAAAGTTGACTTTATCGGTACTGGCGTTGCAACCGTAACTGGCTTGACCGATGAAGACGGCGTACGCACCATTGCAGTGAATGTTGATGCTCAAGATGTGGCTAACGAAGCACAATTGCCTGTTGTTTACACCAATAAAGATGGTAAAAAAGTTTACAAACAACCAGATGGCAAATTTACCACTAACCCAGATGGGTCAGGCGATGTTGTAGATGCAGGCGATGTGATTGCTTCTATGAACAATGGCGATAACGTAACTGCACCAACCACTTTGGCAAATGTTAAAGGTCACCTAGACCCAGTAACCAAAGACTCTGTTAAAGGCGCTGCTACACCGACCAACTTGGCTGACACCAACGGTACAACCAACCCACGTGCTAACGAAGCTGCAACCATCGGCGATGTATTGAACGCTGGTTGGAACATTCAAGGCAACGGCAAAGAAAAAGACTTTGTTACTCACAATGACACTGTGAACTTTGTTAATGGTGTAGGTACAACTGCGGTTGTTGATACTAACAAGGAAACTGGCGTAACCAATGTTACTTTCCATAGTGCAGTGGCTTATGTGAACACTGACGCAGCTGGAGCGCCAACAAGCGATGTATCAACGCCAAGCAATACTGCTGCATTGGTTGGTAATCCAGATGATGGTTTTGGTCCAGTTTCACTGAAAAATGTAGCAAGTGGCTTGCGTGATAAGAATCTGCCAGCAAATACAACGCCAGAAGACTTTGTTAAAGAATTGACAAAAATTCCAGCAGGCGACACAGGCACATTGAACAACGCAGTGAATGTTAGCGACCTGAAAAATGCAATCGGCGGTGCTGGCTTTGACTTGACCACCAAAAAAGTTACTGGTGCAGTTAATGCTGAATCTGATGCTACAAAAGCAAAAGACAAACGCATTGCAACCAACGATACCTTCACTTTGGATGCAGGTAACAACATTGCGATCAAACAAATCGACAATGGTTATGAAGTTGCGACCTCAGACAATGTCACCTTCAACAATGTGAATGCAACCACATTGACTGTTGGCAATGTTAGCGATGCAGCTGCACCAAAAGTTGACTTCAAAGCTGAAAAAGGCACTGAAGCCAACAACACTGCTACAGGCGATAGCGTAACGCCAAATGCATTGAACGTTACCACAACTGTTGATGGCAAACCAACTCCGACTCAATTGACCGGCGTAGGTTCTGTGTTGAACACAACTCCAATTGAAACTAATGAAGGTGACACAATTGGGGAAGATGGTGTACGAGTTCCTGGTGTAGCTAATCCAGAGGGCGACAAACTGGTTAACTTGACCAAAGAAGATGGCAGCCCATTAGACGAAACAACACTGAACTCAGCTGCGACTGTTCGTGACATCGCAAATATGGGTTGGGTAGTATCTGCTAGCGACAACAACTACACAGCTACTGTGAAAAATGCTGATCAGGTTGATTTCATCGGTACTGGCGCTGCAACTGTAACTGGTACAACCGATGAAGATGGCGTACGCACCATTGCAGTGAATGTTGATGCTCAAGATGTGGTAAACGAAGCACAATTACCAGTAGTATATACTGCCGCTAACGGTACTAAAGTTTACAAACAACCAGATGGCACATTTAACACTGCGCAAGATGGTTCAGGCGATGAAGTAGCTGCAGGCGATGTGATTGCGTCTATGAACAATGGTAACAATGTAACTGCACCAACCACTTTAGCAAATGTTAAAGGTCACTTGGAAGAAGTTACCAAAGACACCAAAAAAGGTGCTACCACACCTGCTAACTTGACTACTGCACCAGAAGAGGGCAAACCAAACCCACGCAATGAAGCTGCAACCATCGGCGACGTATTGAACGCTGGTTGGAACTTGAAAGAAAACGGTGCAGATAAAGACTTTGTTACTCACAATGACACCGTAAACTTCATCGATGGCGCAGGTACAATTGCTGAGGTAAATTCAGACGGCAATGTAAGCACCGTAACCTTCCATGTTGACGCTGGCGAAATCGCACCAGATCTTGTTAATGTTGGCACTGAAGAAGCTCCAGATGTCCGTGCGACTGGTAAAGTTGTTGGTCCAATCGAAAGTCTGAACCTCAGCCCAGAAGATCTGGAATTGTTGGCGAAAAACCCAGCTGAAGTACCTGAAGCAGATAAAGCCAAATACGACGAACTTACAGCAAATGTAGCCAAAGCGGGTAACCAAGTTGCCACTGCACAAAATGTTGCAGATGCAATCAACAACTCGTTCTGGACAGTTGCTGGCAACAGCGAAGCAGTTAACAGCGTGAAACCAGGCAGCGTTGTAAACTTCGTTAATGGCGTAGGTACAACTGCAGTGGTTACCGATGAAGGTGATGGCGTAACCAATGTTCGCTTCGATAGCCCAATCGCTTATGTGAATACTAAGCCTACAGCTGATGGTAAAGTGGATTACTCTACACCAAGCAACACAGCTGGACTTGTGGGTGATGTAAACAACCCTGCTCCGGTTTCACTGAAAAACGTAGCAAGCGGCTTGCGTGATGTTGCAGGTGCAAACACCAACGCCACAACTTTTGTTGAAGCATTAGCAAAACTGGATCCGAAAAATGACCCAGCAGAGACTTTGAACAACGCTGTAAACGTTAGCGACCTGAAAAATGTTGCAACAGCGGGTCTGAATTTCACGGGTAACAATGCTGCAGATAAAGCTGACATCCATAAAAACTTGGGTGAAACTTTGACTGTTAAAGGTGGCGTTGAGTATAAAGACGGCAAACCTGCTAAAGCGGTTTCAGATACTAATACCTATGTTGAAAACAACGGCACTGAGTTGATCGTTAAGATCGCTGAAACGCCTAAGTTTAAAGGTGTGGATCTGACTGACAGTGAAGGTAACAATCCAGTTAGCTTGAAGACAGAAAAAGCAACACCTGCAACCAACAACGAAGAAAACAAAGCACCAACTTCAGCGTTGAACATCACCACTGGTGGTAACCCAACGCAAATCACTGGTGTAGGTTCTGTGTTGAACACAGCTCCAGTTACAGTTAATGCAGGCGACAACTACGACGACGAAACGGGCGAGTTCAAACCAGCTGAAGATAAAACTACTAACTTGGTTAGCTTCACTAAACCTGATGGTAGCCCATTGGAAGAAACAACACTGAACTCAGCAGCAACTGTTCGTGACATCGCGAATATGGGTTGGGTAGTGTCTGCTAGCGACAATGAATACCGCAACACTGTGAAGAATGCCGATGTGGTGGACTTTAAAGGTGAAGACGGCGTTGTTGTTGTAGGTAAAGATGTTAAAGGTGAAGATGGTAAAGTTGTTCGCACCATCACTGTTGGCATCGATGCTCAAGACGTGGTTGAAAGCGCACAATTACCAGTGGTTTACACCAATAAAGAAGGTGACAAACTGGTTAAAGTTGGCGACAAGTTCTACAAAGCCGATGATTTGGTTGACGGCGAATTGCCTGATACTGCAGAAGCAGTTAAACCTGCAGACATTATTGCTTCTATGAACAATGGCGACAACTTGACCACCGCACCAACGACTTTGGCAAATGTTCAAGGCAATTTGACACCAACTTACAATGTTGGCGATATGAGCATTGGTGAAAACGGTAAGCCAACTTCAGTTGCAGCAACCAAACCAACAGCAGCACAAGAAGCTCCAGAACCAGCTGATGTAGCGAAAATCTACAACAACGCTGCGACTGTAGGCGATGTGTTAAACGCAGGTTGGAACTTGCAAGACAATGGCGATGCGGTTGATTTCGTGAAACCTTACGACACCGTAAACTTTGTTGACGGAGCAGGTACAATCGCTGACGTTAGAGCAAATGCCGAAGGCACTGCAAGCACTGTAACCTTCCATGTTGACGCTGGCGAAATCGCATTAGATGCTGTTGATTTTGGCAATGGTGATGTGCGTGCGACCGGTAAAGTTGTTGGCCCTGTGGACAGCTTGACTGAGACAGATAAAGTTGCATTGGAACAAGGCGAACCTGCAGACGACGCATCAGAAGAAGCGAAGAAAGCATACAACAATGCCTTGGCGAACTACACCAAAGCGGGTAACCAAGTTGCCACTGCACAAAATGTTGCAGAAGCAATCAATAACTCGTTCTGGACAGTTGCTGGCAACAGCGAAGCAGTTAACAGCGTGAAACCAGGCAGCGTTGTAAACTTCGTTAACGGTATTGGTACCACTGCAGTGGTTGAACAAGACCCAGAAGATGGTTCTATTACCAATGTTCGTTTCAACAGTCCATTGGCTTATGTAAATCAGCCTACTGCTGAAGGTAATGTTGATGTATCAACCCCAAGCAACACTGTTTCACTTGTAGGTGCGGTTGATGTAAACAATCCAGAAAACCGTGCTCCGGTTTCAGTGAAAAATACAGCAAGCGGTTTGCGTGATGTTGCAGGTGCAAATGACAGCCCAGAGGCATTTGTTGAAGCATTGGCAAATGTAACGGCTGATGATCCAGCAGAAACTCTGAACAATGCTGTTAACGTTGGCGACCTGAAAAATGTTGCAGAAGGCGTTGCTAATGGCATAACAGCCAAAGGCTTGAACTTCGCTGGTAATACTGATACCAATGACATTCACAAAGAACTTGGCGAAACCTTAACAATCAATGGTTCTGCTCATGATGTTGAGAATGCAACTTCAACAACTCTAGAAAATGGTCGTGTTGTAAGCGATAAGAACACCTATGTTCAAAACGATGGCACTAGCTTGATCGTTAAGATCGCAGAAACGCCAGAATTTACTGGTATCAATCTGACCAACAAAGATGGTGATAAAGTTGACTTGGCTGTAGAAAAAGCAACACCTGCAACCAACAACGAAGAAAACAAAGCACCAACTTCAGCGTTGAACATCACCACTGGTGGTAACCCAACGCAAATCACTGGTGTAGGTTCTGTGTTGAACACCACTGATGTTGTAACCAACACCGGTGATGAGAAAGACGGTGATAAAGTAACCAAGCAGGGCGACATCAAAACAGAAACTTTGGTTAATTTGACCAACCTGCCAGAGAATATCCAAAACTCAGCAGCGACTGTTCGTGATATCGCTAACATGGGCTGGGTAGTGTCTGCCAGCGGCAACAACTACACCAACACTGTGAAGAATGCTAATAAAGTTGACTTCGTGGGTGAAGGTGCGGTAACTGTTACAGGCAAAAACGTAGGTGATACTCGTCAAATCACTGTCGCTGTTGATGAAGCGAAGATTGCTAAAGATACTTTAGCCAAACTGAAATTCAACAACGGTAGCAACACAGTGGTTAACGATGAGACTGTAAACGGTACTCGTACTGTAAGCTTTAATGTTTCCACAACTGGGTTGGCAGCTAACAAAGACGCTGATGGTAACAACAACGGTACTGTTTCTGTGGCTGTAGCTGCTGAAGGCGACAAACTGGTGAATGCCACTACCGTTGCTAACGCAATCAACAACGTTGGTTGGTTGGTTGAAGGTGGTGAACAACCTGGTGGTCGTCTGACAGGCAATCAATCAACCGAGCTTGTAAAAGCAGGTGAGAAAGTCGTCTTCAATGCCGGTAATAACATCGAGTTGAAGCAAGATGGTCAAAACTTCACTTATTCGTTGAAGAAAGATGTTGATTTGACTAACGATGGCAGCCTCAAAGTTGGCGGTGTAACCATCAATGCAAACGGTATTGATGCCGGCGGCAAGCGAATTACCAATGTTTCTAAGGGCGTTGCACCAACTGATGCAGTGAACAAGTCTCAATTGGACGAAGCGATTGCCGGCAGCAAAGTTACTGTTGAAGGCAAAGGCCCGATCACTGTAACCGCAGGCAACAACGGCACAACTTACACCGTGTCTGCCGAGACCACCAACTTGACACCTGCTGCCAACGGCACGCTGACTGTACCTGCTGCTGCAGATGGCGACAAGCTGGTGAATGCAACGACCGTTGTTAATGCAGTGAACAATGTTTCTTGGAGCGTGGGCGGTGCTGACGGTGCGAAAGTATCTGATGTCAAAGCCGGCAACCAAGTGAACTTTGTAAACGGCACAGGTACAACTGCTGTTGTGAAGAAAGATCCGGCAACAGGTGCGACCAATGTTACCTTCAACATCGCAACCGGCAATGTTAAGTTTGAAAACGGTCAAGCGATCGCTGCCGAGCCTAACAAAGTTGCCACCACAGGCGATGTGGCGAATGTAACCAACGGTGCAGTTGCAAACCTGACTGCCAAAGGCTTGAACTTCAAAGGCAATGATGGTGCTTCAATCCACAAAGATTTGGGTGATACCTTGACTGTGAAAGGTGGTGTAGCTAACACAACTACAACTCCTGTATCAGACAAAAACACCTATGTGGAAAACAAAGGTGGCGAGTTGATCGTTAAGATTGCCGAACGCCCAGAGTTCAAAGGTGTTAATCTGACTAACGGTACAAGCACCGTGAACTTAGATCCAGTAACCGATCGTGACGGTACAACTGCGTTGAACCTGAACAACGGCGGCGATCCTGTACGCATCAAAAATGTTGCACCGGGTATTGACGGCACTGACGCAGTCAATGTTGATCAGTTGAGAGGCGTGGCAGGCAATATCGCCAACCACATCAACGGCGTAGAAAACCGTGCCAACGCAGGTGTTGCACAAGCTCTGGCAACTGCCGGTCTGCCGCAGGTTTACCTGCCAGGTAAGAGTCTGGTTGCTGTCGGCGGCGGTGTGTACCGTGGCGAAAGCGGTTATGCTCTGGGTTACTCTACCATCTCTGATGGCGGTAACTGGATCATCAAAGGTACTGCTTCCGGCAACTCTCGCGGTCACTTTGGTGCAACTGCTGCTGTGGGTTACCAATGGTAATCTGATTTTCAGACGGCCTTAAACAGCCGTTTGAAAATCACCCGCCAAACAAATAGTTTGTCTGTTTGGCGGGAACAGCAAAAATGCAACAATCAAAAGTGCGGCTTTTTAAAGCCGCACTTTTTTCATGTTTGTTGTATGGATTATTAAGTGGATTTACTATAGTTGAAACACTATCGTGAATTCACTTTAAAAGTATTACAGCGTTATAGTGAATCAACCAAATTTCCAGCACACTCTAAACCCAACATGCCCGTCATTCCGACGAAAGTCGGAATTTATTTCAGCGGCTTAGGCAACTGTTTTTTCTTTACAGTTTCTGAATCTGACAGATGGATTCCGACTTTCGTCGGAATGACGGGGGTATCGGAAAATTGTATGGATTTTTAAGTGGATTCACTATAGCTTGCCTTGCCGTACTATCTGTATTGTCTGCGGCTCGCCGCCTTGTACTACTTTTAAAGTGAATCCACTATATAAATTTTCTGTGCGTTTCATAATTAAAGCCGTCTGAAAATCGCTTTGCTCGTTTTCAGACGGCTTTAATTTTAAAGTGAACCCACGATTTATCGAATCGCCTTAATGCAGGACTGAATCAGTGCCGGGCCTTGATAGATAAGGCCGCTGTAGATTTGGACAGCATTTGCGCCCAGTCGGATTTTTTCGGCAGCGTCTTGACCGTCGATGATGCCGCCGACACCGATAATCGGCAGTTTGCCGTCGATATGGGCGGCGAGCTGTTGCAGTACTTGGTTGCTTTTTTCACGCACGGGCAGGCCGCTCAGGCCACCTTGTTCGTTTGCCAGCGGGTCGTTTCTGAGCGCCGATTTGTCGATGGTGGTATTGGTGGCAATAATGCCGTCCATTTCCACGGCTTTGACCACGTGGGCGATGTCTGCGATTTGGGTTTCATCCAAATCGGGGGCGATTTTGACGGCAAGGGGAACGTAGCGGCCGTGTGCGGCGTGCAGGTGCGCCTGTTTGTTTTTGAGGGCTTCCAAGAGGGCGCTTAATTCGTCGCCGCCTTGCAGGGCGCGCAGGTTTTTGGTGTTGGGCGAGGAAATATTGACGGTGATGTAGTCGGCGTGGGCATAGGCTTTTTCCAGACAAATCAGATAATCGTCGGCGGCATTTTCAATCGGGGTAACGGCGTTTTTGCCGATATTGATGCCCAAAATGCCTTGGTAGCGGCTGGCTTCGATGTTGCGGATCATGGCATCGATGCCGTGGTTGTTGAAACCCATGCGGTTGATGATGCCTTGGTGCTGCGGCACTCGAAACAGGCGGGGCTGCGGGTTGCCCGGCTGCGGTTTGGGGGTAACAGTGCCGATTTCGATAAAGCCGAAACCGAGTGCGCCGAGTGCATCGATATATTCGCCGTTTTTGTCCAACCCTGCGGCAAGACCGACGGGGTTGGGTAGGGTCAGTCCCATCAATTCGGTGGTTTTGCCTTGGTTGCCGGCAATCGGCAGCAGGCCGAGTTTATGCAGAGTTTTCAGGCTTTTGAGGGTAAAATGGTGTGCTTGTTCGGCATCCATTTTAAACAGTAGGCTGCGGGCGATTGGATACATGGGAAACTTTCGGGCGGAAAATTAAAGATGTGCTATTTTACCGCAAATCATGGGCGGTGTATGCCGTCTGAAAACGAGCGCAGCGGGTTTCTACGCAGCTAAAATCGGGTTTTCAGACGGCCTTTGTTTTATTCGGCATATTCTGTTTCAGGCATAGCAGCCGGTGCCGAGAATGCAGGTTTTGTGTGCGCCGGTGGCGCGGGGGGGATTGCTGGGGGTGCGGTTGATCCAGCAGGCGGCGAGCCAGCCGAAGGCAGCGGCTTCGATCCATTGCGGGTCGAGGTTGAGCTGTGCGGTGCTGTGCAGGGTGGTTTGTGGGGCGAACAGGTGTTCGAGGTGCTGCATCAGGGTGTGGTTGCGGATGCCGCCGCCGCAGATATAGAGGTTTTTCACGCCGGGGGCGGCTTGTTGCACGGCATCGTAAATGGTGCGGGCGGTGTAGTGCAGCAGGGTGGCGAGTACGTCTTCGGGGCGTTCGCTGAAATCTGTTGCATTTGTTCCACTCGTTGTGGCGAAACCTGCGGTTTTAGCTTCGCTGAAATTCGTTTCACTCATTTTCAGACGGCTTTGCAGCCAGTCGAGTGAGAAGAGTTCCCGGCCGGTGCTTTTCGGGTAGGGTTGGGTGAAGTAGGGGTGGTCGAGCAGGCGTTCGAGCAGGGCGGGCAGTAGTTTGCCCTGTGCGGCTTTTTCGCCGTTTTTATCATACGGAATGTGCCAGATATGCTGCACCCATGCGTCCATCAGCATGTTGCCGGGGCCGGTGTCGAAGCCGAAAGCGTCGCTGTCGGGCGGTAAGATGCTGATGTTGGAAATGCCGCCGATATTTAAGACGATCCGGGTTTCTTCGGGGTGGCGGAACAGGGCTTGGTGGAAGGCGGGAACGAGCGGTGCGCCTTGCCCGCCTGCGGCCAAATCCCGACTGCGGAAGTCGCCGATGGTGAAAATGCCGCTTAATTCCGCCAGCAGCGGTAAATCGGCAAGCTGTATGCTGTAGGCGTGTTCGGGGGCGTGGCGGACGGTTTGGCCGTGGCAGCCGATGGCGGTGATGTCGGCCGGTGTCAGGCCGGTTTGGTCGAGCAGTTGCCGCACTGCTTCGGCGTAAAGCCGACTCAACTGCTGCGCCAATATCATGCTGCGGTGCAATTCGTTGTTGCCGGTGTTTTGCAGTGCCAAAAGTTCGCGGCGCAGGCCGTCTGAAAACGGGACAAAAGCATGAGCAAGGGCGGCTTGCCATTGGGTTCCCTGCATTCGGATTAACACGGCATCGGCACCGTCCATGCTGGTGCCGGACATTATGCCGATATAGTATTGGCTGTTCATGTTGGGCGGGTGTCTGAAAAATCAAAGGGCTATTTTAACGGCATTTCGGTCTTTGATACAGGGGCGCAACGGCGGGGCGTGAAAATGAAATAAAAAATGCAATAAAATCGCCAAAACGGTTACAATAAGCGTGTTTGGCTGCGCCCGGCGTATCAGTAGGCTGCGGTCTGGCCGGTTGTCGGGCGGCGGGTATTTTTTATGCTGGAAACGCTGCGTCGGAACAACGCAATAATTACGTTTCGCGTTTTGATTTTTAAAGGAATCCTTGCATGGATCACGCTCGATCGGGTATGAACTTGAAATTGATTAACACCCTGTTTGCCTCGATGTTGGTCGGTATGGTCGGCTATTTCATCTATTGGGGTTTGGGCTATACCCAGTTCAATCATGCACCTCTTTTTCTGCTGGCCACGCTGTTCGGCGTGTTTATGGCGTTTAATGTCGGCGGCAACGATATTGCCAATTCTTTCGGTACCAGCGTCGGTTCGGGTACGCTGACCGTTCCTCAAGCGCTGCTGATTGCCGCTGTATTCGAAGTCAGCGGTGCGGTGATTGCCGGCGGCGAAGTTACCGATACCATACGCAAGGGCATTGTCGATTTAAATGCCATCAATTTAGAGCCGATGCAGTTTGTCTATATTATGATGTCGGCACTCTTGGCGGCGGCGCTGTGGCTGCTGTTTGCTTCCCGCAAAGGCTTGCCGGTGTCCACCACCCATGCGATTATCGGCGGGATTGTCGGTAGCTCGCTGTGTTTGGCGGTGATGAGCAAAATCGATGCCGCTTCGCTGATTCAGTGGGGCAAACTCGGCGAAATCGCCATTTCGTGGGTTTTGTCGCCGTTGCTGGGCGGTTTGGTATCGTATCTGGTGTTTTCCCAAATCAAAAAATACGTTTTGGACTACAACGCTTGGGCGGAAGAAACCCTCAAGGGCATCAAGCAGGAAAAGAAAGCCTATAAAGAACAGCACCGCCTGTTTTTTGAAAACCTTGATGAAAGCGGCAAGGTCGAATACGCCACCAAAATGGCACGCGATGCGCAGATTTATGACGAGCCGGATTTCAATCCCGAAGAATTGCAGTCCGACTATTATCGGGAACTTTACAGTTTCGACCAACGCAAAAATAGCGTCGATTCCTACCGGGCCCTGCATTCTTGGGTGCCGGTGATTGCCTCGGTCGGCGGCATGATGATTTCCGCCATGCTGATTTTCAAAGGTTTGAAAAACCTGCATTTGGGCATGAGCAACATCACCAGCTTTTTGAGCATTTTCATGATTGGTGCGTTTATTTGGACCGCCACCTTCGTGTTCGCCAAAAGCCTGAAACGCAAAGATTTGGGCAAATCCACTTTCCAAATGTTCAGCTGGATGCAGGTATTTACCGCCTGCGGCTTCGCCTTCAGCCATGGTGCGAACGACATCGCCAACGCCATCGGCCCGTTTGCGGCGATTATGGATGTGTTGCGTACCGGCGACATTACCGCCCAAAACGACGTGCCGCCGATTGCCATGCTTACCTTCGGCATTGCCTTGATTGTCGGCCTGTGGTTTATCGGCAAAGAAGTGATTAAAACCGTCGGCACCAGCTTGGCGGAAATGCACCCCGCTTCCGGCTTCTCCGCCGAACTTTCCGCCGCCGCCGTGGTGATGATTGCGTCCATGATGGGCCTGCCGGTATCCAGCACCCATATTCTGGTCGGCGCTGTTTTGGGCATCGGCTTGGTAAACCGCAACGCCAACTGGGCATTGATGAAACCCATCGGCTTGGCATGGGTGATTACCCTGCCCGCCGCAGCGGTGTTGGCTGTGATTTGTTATTTGATTTTACAGAGCGTGTTCTGATGTTGATGTAGTGAATACACGATAGATACACAAAAGCCGTCTGAAAATGGAGTTATACCCGTTTTCAGACGGCTTTTTTATCGTGAATTAACCGAAAAGATACGACCCGAAGCAAGCCTTTTCCCAACCCTTTCCCGTCGGCGGGACGGGAAACCATGTGTTCTTTAAATTCCACATGAATGCCGTCTGAAAACGAGGGTAACGAGTTTCTGCGAAGCTAAAACTCATGCAACGAGTTTCTGCGTAGCTATAGTTAAAACACCGAATTTTCTGTACAAATCGGCAAGCTAATGACAGTCGGAATATGTGGTGGGTAACAAGCTAAGTTGGTCCACCTGTACTTTGTTCCCCGTCCCGCTGGCGGGAAGGGGCTAGGGGAAGGGTGGCTCGCTGTGGTGTCATATTTTTTCAGTTGATTTACTATAAAACCGTAGGTTTCGCCAAAACGAGCAAAAGTGAGTTTCTGCGCAGCTAAAATAGGAAAAAGATAGCCTGCGTTGTAACACTTTTAAAGTGAATTCACGATATATTGGATTAATTGAAAAGAGGACAACCCGTCAAACCTGTTTTTCAGACGGCCTGCGTTCAATTTCAGGGAAATTGACCCGGCTGTAAAAGCTGCCGTTGATTTGGGTGGTGTTGATGTGATACATGCGGTAGGCGTGGAACAGCTCTTTGTCGGGCGGTGTCGGATTGCGCCAAAAACCGGCAAGGTCGCTTTGGTCGGTCATGCCCGGAATATCGTAATGCGCCCGCCCCAAAACTTTGACCGGCATACCGTGAATCATCGCCGATAAACCGCTGGTGCTGTTGATGGTTACCATGCCGATACCGTGTGCCAGAAAAACGGGTAGGGGAACGTCATGCACATAGGTTACCCGGCCGGAAAGTTGCGGGTGTTGTTTGATAAAACGTTTGATGTCTTCGGCGTAGTCGATAAAGCCCCTGTCCATCGGGTGATGTTTGACAATCAGATGGGTGTCGGCGGGTGCATGTTCGGCAAACGAAGCGAGAACGTGCAGTAAAAACGAGCGTACCGAGTCGAAATCGCAATGAATACGCACTTGGCTGTCGTTGAAGACTTGTAGCGGAACAATAAAGAATTTGCCGAATACGCCGGCTTCCACCTGTTTGCCAAGGGTAAAATCTTCCAGCCGGTAGCTGAGGCGTTTGAAAGCCGATAAGGTCCACAAATGCAGATAATGGCAGAGCGAAGCCGAGCGGTGGTGGACATAGTTCGGATATTTTTTGCGGCCGGAACGGTTTTTCAGATAATACAGTGCCGCATTTTTTGCCATCGGCGTGAAACCGCCGGGAACGGTCGGCGGTGCGTGGTAGGTTTGCTCTGCCAGCTTCGGATATTGCTCAAGAAAGAAACCGGCTTCGCGTGGAAGTGGGGAATAGGCATTAACACCGGTTTTTTCCAGCGTAACGAAAAACGGGCGGAAATAACCTTCTTCAAATGCCCAAAAACCAACGCCTTGGCTTTCGCATACTTGGCGGGCAATGCGGTGATAGGGGCGGGTGTCGCCGAAACAGGCAACCGCCTGAATATGGTGGCGGCTCAGATAGCTGCCGAGAAATTCGGCAAATTCGTCCAAACCTGCGGTATAGGCGAGCGTGTGGGCGGTGCGTTCCGGATAAAAATATTCATCACCGGCATTGAAATTGAATTTATGTACGGTTTTGCCGTGTCGGTTGTGCAACCATGCGGAAAAATGACGGAAAAACGACCCTACCGGCCCTTGCAACAACAGAATGTTGTCGGCCGAGTCAATGAGTTGGTGCAAATGGCTGCGGATTGGGTGCGTCATTAACTTAATTAATATGTGGTATGTGTCGGTTATTCTTCAACCCTGTTTTTTATTTCGGAAGGGTTGTGTCGTTTTGGAAACGTATTTTTTATTAGGAAACCGCAAGTAAGGATATGTGTTTTTGGTAGGTTATCTAGGTAAGGATACGCTGAATCGGCGCATGGGCAAAGTGCTGTTGCGGTTTATTTTTTGTGGGCGTGGCGGTGGCAGAGATAATCGTTTGATTTTCCGCACGGCATAAGGCAGGGTGGAATGTTGTTTTTTTGCAAAAACGGAATGGAAAACACGGTAGGCCGTCTGAAAACTTGCTTTGCTTGTTTTCAGACGGCCTTGTGTCAGAAAGTAAAGGCTTCGCTAAGCGGTTTGCCGGCTAAGTCTTTGGCGGAGAGTTTCGGCTCACCTGAGAGCGGCCAGTCGATGGCGACGGTCGGGTCGTTCCAAATCAGGGAATGTTCGGCTTGGGGATTGTAGTAATCGGTGCATTTATAGACAAACTCGGCTTCGTCGCTTAAAACGTAGAAGCCGTGGGCGAAGCCTTCGGGAACCCACAGTTGGCGTTTGTTGTCGGCGGAGAGAACAGCGCCCGCCCATTGGCCGAAGGTTGGGGAATGGCGGCGCATATCGACGGCAACGTCGAAGACTTCGCCGATAATCACCCGCACCAGTTTGCCTTGGGTGTTTTCGCTTTGGTAGTGCAGGCCGCGCAGAACGCCTTTGCCGGATTTTGAATGGTTTTCCTGTACGAACGTGCGTCGGGCGATGTGGGTTTGGAACCATTCGTCCCGGAAGGTTTCCATAAAGAAGCCCCGCTCGTCGCCGAATACTTTGGGTTCGAGCAGTTTAACGTCGGGTAGGGCGGTGGGTAAGATGTTCATGATGTTCCTTTTCAGACGGCCTGCGGTTTCAGCAGGCGCTGGAGGTAGCGGCCGTATTCGTTTTTTGCCATCGGTCGGGCGAGGGCTTCGAGTTCGGCGCTGCTCAGCCAGCCGTTGCGCCAGGCGATTTCTTCGAGACAGGCGATTTGCAGGGACTGGATATGTTGGACGGTCTGTACAAACGAGGCGGCTTCGTGCAGGCTTTCGTGGGTACCGGTATCGAGCCAGGCAAAGCCCCGCCCTAAAATCTGTACGTTGAGGCTGCCGTCTTCGAGATACATTTGGTTGATGGCGGTGATTTCGAGTTCGCCCCGTTCGGACGGGCGGACTTGTTTGGCAAATCCGACTACTCGGTTGTCGTAGAAATACAGACCGGTTACTGCCCAGTCGGATTTGGGGTGTGTGGGTTTTTCTTCGATGGAGAGGGCTTTGAAGTGTTCGTCGAATTCGACCACGCCGAAGCGTTCGGGATCGCGGACTTGGTAGCCGAAGACGGTTGCGCCGTTTTTTTGGGCCGCTGCCTGCTGCAGGGTGCGGGTAAATGATTGGCCGTAGAAAATATTGTCGCCTAAAATCAGGCATACGGAATCGCTGCCGATAAAGTCTTCGCCGATTAAAAATGCCTGCGCCAGCCCTTCGGGGCGGGGTTGGACGGCGTAGCTGAGACGGATGCCGAAGCTGCTGCCGTCGCCGAGCAGGCGTTGGAAGGCGGCGTTGTCTTCGGGGGTGGTGATAATCAGAATGTCCCGTATGCCGGCGAGCATCAATACCGATAATGGGTAGTAAATCATGGGTTTGTCGTACACCGGCAAGAGTTGTTTGGACACGCCTCGGGTAATCGGGTACAGCCGTGTGCCGGAACCGCCGGCGAGGATGATGCCTTTCATGTTTTCTCCTGTGGGCTTGTGTTTTGATGTTTATCGTGAAATAAGCTCAAAGCACTACGGTGTTGGCTTCGCCTTGCCGTATTACCCATACTGTCTGCGGCTCGCTGCCTTGTATTGCTTTGAGTTTATTCCACCAGATTGGTGAGTTCGTTATTTTCAGACGGCCTCGACGGATAAGGCCGTCTGAAAATAGGGGTTTTCTTATTCAAATTTGGTTCAAGCAGATGTGCCTAAGCGTTGCAAACGGTAGTTGCCGTTCAGCACGTTTTGCCACCATTCCCGATTATTCAAATACCACAATACGGTTTTGCGGATACCGCTTTCAAAGGTTTCCTGCGGCTGCCAGCCCAACTCCCGCCCGATTTTGGCGGCATCGATGGCATAACGCATATCGTGGCCGGGACGGTCGGTAACGTGGGTAATCAAATCCCGATAATGCGCTACGCCTGCCGGTTTTTGCGGTGCGAGTTCTTCCAACAGTTCGCAAATGGTGCAGACGACTTCGAGATTGGTTTTTTCGTTGTGGCCGCCGATGTTGTAGGTCTCGCCTGCCTGAGCGTGGGTAATCACATGATAAAGCGCCCGGGCGTGGTCTTCGACGTATAACCAGTCCCGAATCTGCAAGCCGTCGCCGTACACCGGCAACGGCTTGCCGGACAGAGCGTTGAGAATCATCAGCGGAATCAGTTTTTCCGGAAAATGAAACGGGCCGTAATTGTTGGAACAGTTGGTTACAATGGTCGGTAGCCCGTAGGTGCGCCGCCATGCTCGTACGAGGTGGTCGCTGGAGGCTTTGGAGGCGGAATAAGGGCTGCTTGGCGAATAAGGTGTGGTTTCGGTGAACAAATCATTGTTGCCGTGTAAGTCGCCGTACACTTCGTCGGTGGAAATATGGTGGAAACGGAAGGCGGCTTTGCCGGGTTCATCCAAGCCCTGCCAATAGTTGCGGGCGGCTTCGAGCAGGGTGTAGGTGCCGACGATATTGGTTTCGATAAAGGCGGCGGGGCCGTCTATCGAGCGGTCGACATGGCTTTCTGCCGCCAAGTGCATCACGGCATCGGGGCGGTATTGTGTAAAAATACGGTCGAGTGCCGCACGGTCGCAAATATCGGCCCGCTCGAAATGATAACGGGGCGAACCGGCAACTGATTGCAGCGATTCCAGATTACCGGCGTAGGTCAGCTTGTCGAGATTGACCACGGTATCGGCGGTGTGGTTGATAATATGGCGGACAACGGCGGAGCCGATAAAACCGGCACCGCCGGTAACGAGTATGGTTTTCATAAGCTGACTTGTAAATGAACTGTGCCAATATGCTTTAACTGAACAGAGGCGCTGTGTTTGGTGCTTGAAAAAGCGGCCAAGTGATACCGCCGCATTTTCAGACGGCCTGTTTAATCTTCATATCCGTTGGGATTTTGCGACACCCAGCGCCAAGAGTCGGCCATCATCTGTGTCAAATCACGCTGTGCTTTCCAGCCGATGCGGTCGGCGGCATGGGCGGGGTCGGCGTAGCAGACGGCAATATCACCAGCACGGCGGGGCTGGATTTGGTAGGGGATGTTTAAACCTGAAGCCTGTTCGAAGGCTTTGACGATGTCTAAAACCGAATAGCCGTTGCCTGTTCCCAAATTGAAAATATGCACGCCCGGTTGGTCGGCGCAGGCCTGCATGGCTTTCAGATGGCCGTCGGCGAGATCGACAACATGGATATAGTCCCGTACGCCGGTGCCGTCGTGGGTCGGGTAGTCGTTGCCGAATACTGAAAGACAGGGCAATTTGCCTGAAGCGACTTGACAGACATAGGGCAACAGGTTATTTGGAATGCCGTTCGGATATTCGCCGATTAGGCCGCTTTCGTGAGCGCCGACGGGATTGAAGTAGCGCAGAATCATCATGCTCCAACGCTGATCGGCTTTTTGTATGTCTGCCAAGATGCGTTCGACCATATATTTGGACGTGCCGTAGGGATTGGTGGTGCCGCCGACCGGCAAATCTTCGGTAATCGGCGTGCGTTCGGGGTCGCCGTACACTGTTGCCGATGAGCTGAACACCAGATTGAATACGCCTGCTTTGGCCATTTCTTCTGCCAGAATCAGGCTGCCGCAGACGTTGTTGTCGTAGTATTTCACCGGCTGCGCCACGCTTTCGCCCACGGCCTTCAAACCGGCAAAGTGCATCACGGTGTGAATCTCGTATTGCGCAAAAATCTGTTGCAGCAGCGCCCGATCCCGAATGTCGCCTTGGAAAAACGGAATTTCCCGGCCGGTAATGGTTTTCAGGCGGGGGAGAATGTTGGCGGACGAGTTGCACAGGTTGTCGAGAATCACGACATCGTGGCCTGCCTGAATCAGGGAAATGGCGGTATGCGAACCGATAAAGCCGGTGCCGCCGGTAACGAGAATGGTCATAAGTATCTCCAATATAAATGAATTTGAGTTTAGGCCGTCTGAAAACCGGGATTGGGAAAATGGATTTTCAGACGGCTTCCGAATGCGTATCTGTTTGGGGAAACGCAGGATTACAGATATTTTTTCAAGATTTCTTGGAAACCGTCTTTCAATTCGGGGTGTTTCAAACCGTAGGCGACGGTGGCTTCCAAATAACCCAGCTTGCTGCCGCAGTCGTAGCGGGTACCTTCAAACGGGTGTGCCAACACAAATTCGTGATCCAACAGACGGGCGATGCCGTCGGTCAGTTGGATTTCGCCGCCGGCACCGCGCGGAAGGTCGGTGAGTAAATCGAAAATGCGCGGTGTCAGAATATAGCGGCCGACCACGGCCAGATTGGACGGCGCAACTTCCGGTTTCGGTTTTTCCACAATATTGGTTACCCGTTGGTAAGATTTCAGCTGCTCGACTTCGACAATACCGTATGAACCGGTTTGCGAAGGTTCAACCGTTTCCACCCCCAAAATGCTGTTGCCGCTCTGATGGTAAATATCCACCATCTGTTTCAACGCACCTTGCGGCGCATCAATCAAATCGTCCGCCAAAATCACCGCAAACGGCTCGTTGCCGACGGCAGGACGGGCGCATAAGACGGCGTGTCCCAAGCCCAAAGCCTCCGCCTGACGGATAAAGATGCAGCTGACATGATCGGGCAGAATGCCGCGTACGCAGTCCAACAGCTGACGTTTTTCCCGTGCTTCCAACTCCGCTTCCAATTCGTAGGCCTTGTCGAAATGGTCTTCGATACTGCGTTTGTTGCGGCCGGTGATAAAAATCAACTCGGTGCAACCGGCAGCCACGGCCTCTTCGGCGGCATACTGAATCAGCGGCTTATCGACCACCGGCAGCATTTCCTTGGGATTGGCCTTGGTAGCCGGCAGGAAACGGGTACCCATACCGGCTACGGGGAAAACGGCTTTTTTAATCGGTTGCATAGGAATCATCTCCGTTTGGATGTTTGGGTTGGACAGTTGTGGCATATTTATTCCGAACATTATAGTGATTTTGAATGTTGATGCCTATCTCGGTATCCCTTCTTCAGGCAACGGTTGTTGTCGAACTACCACGGATAAGGGGAAGTTGTTAGAATATCGGGCTTATGCTTCGGCCGATGGGGTGTGGGAAATGACAACCGGGCGGCATTGTGGGCTATAATGCGTTTATTTATTCAAAATATCGGGTGTGAATCCATGAAATTCATCAAACAAAGCATCATGACGGCGGTTTGTGCAGCGGCATTGGCCGCCTGTTCGGCATTGCCGTCTTCCGGCCCGTCGGCAAGACAGGTCGGTGCATTGGTGCAGCAGAATGCGCAGATTCCCGAAGTGGAACTGATTGATGTGGACGGCAAGGTGGCAAACAGTCTGTATCAGACGCAAAGCCATCAATCGTTCAGCCAGTTGGGCGAAGGTTATGCGTCCAACGGGGCGGTCAATATCGGCGATGTATTGGATATTATGATTTGGGAAGCGCCGCCTGCGGTGTTGTTCGGCGGCGGTTTGTCGAATACCGGTTCGGGCAGCGCCCAACAGACCAAATTGCCCGAACAGATTGTCAATGCCCGTGGTTCGGTGTCGGTGCCGTTTGTCGGCGATGTGCCGGTAGCGGGGAAAACGCCGCTGCAGATTCAGGACATCATCAAAGGCCGTCTGAAAAAGATGGCCAACCAGCCGCAAGTTGTGGTGCGTTTGCTGCAGAATCATGCGGCGACAGTGTCGGTGATTCGTGCCGGCAACAGCGTGCGTATGCCGCTGACCACCGCCGGAGAACGGATTTTGGACGCTGTGGCGGCGGTGGGCGGCTCAAGTGCCAATGTGCAGGATACCAATGTGCAGCTGACACGGGGCAATGTGGTGAAAACGGTGGCGCTGGAAGATTTGGTTGCTAATCCGAGACAGAATATCCTGTTGCGCCGGGGCGATATTGTAACCCTGATTACCAATCCGAGCAGCTTTACGTCTATGGGCGCAGTCGGTACGACTCAGGAAATCCGTTTTTCCGTCAAAGGTCTGTCGCTGGCGGAAGCCGTGGGCCGGATGGGTGGTTTGCAGGACTGGCGTTCCGATGCACGGGGCGTGTTTGTGTTCCGTTATACGCCGCTGGCGGATTTGCCGTCTGAAAATCAGGAAAAATGGCTGGCGCAGGGCTATGGCTTTGAAGCGGCAATTCCGGTGGTGTACCGTGTCAATATGACCGATGCCCATTCCCTGTTCTGGCTGCAGCGTTTCCCGATTAAAGACAAAGATATTGTGTATGTATCGAATGCGCCGCTGGCGGAAGTACGCAAATTCCTGTCGTTTGTGTTCTCGCCTGTGGTCAGCAGCGTAAACAGCATCAACAATTTGACCCATTAATGGAAATCAATCATGTCTGAACAAGTGCTTGCCGCCGAAACTGCGGCGGGAAAAAACAAAAAACCGGCCAAATTTTCTCCGTTGAAAAAAATCAACCCGCTGATGTGGCTGACAGTGGTTTTGCCGACCGCTTTTTCGATTGCGTATTTCGGTTTGTTTGCTTCCGACCAATATGTGTCCGAATCCAGCTTTGTGGTGCGTTCGCCGAAAAGCCAGAGCAGCCTGAACGGTTTGGGCGCTATTTTGCAGGGAACGGGTTTCTCCCGTGCCCAAGACGATTCCTACACCGTGCAGGACTATATGAAATCCCGCTCGGCTTTGGAAATGTTGAACCAAACCTTGCCGGTGCGTGATTTTTACGAACAAAAAGGCGATTTGATCAGCCGTTTCAACAGCTTTGGCTTCAATGGCGAAAACGAAGCGTTTTATCAATATTACCGCGGCAAAGTCCATGTCGATTTCGATAATGTTTCCGGCATTTCTTTATTGCAGGTAACGTCGTTTTCCGCCGCCGATTCCAAACAAATCAACCAAGCCTTGCTGAAACAGGGCGAGGCGCTGATTAACCAGCTCAACGAGCGGGCGCGGCGGGATACGGTGCATTATGCCGAACAAGCAGTCAAACAGGCGGAAGAAAATGTGAAAAACGCTTCCGCCCACCTGACCGAATTCCGGATTAAAAACGGCGTATTCGATTTGAAATCGCAATCGGAAGTGCAACTGGGGCTGGTGTCCAAACTGCAGGATGAGCTGATTGTGATTCAGACCCAGCTTGACCAAGTGCGGGCGGTTACACCGGAAAACCCGCAGATTCCGGGTTTGGTGGCACGGGAAAAAAGCCTGCGCAAAGAAATCGCCCAGCAGATGCAGTCGATTTCAGGCAGCGGCAAAGGCTCGCTGACCGGACAGGCATCGGAATATCAGCGTGTCTATCTGGATAACGAATTGGCAGAAAAACAACTGGCGGCGGCGATGACTTCTTTGGAAAGCGCCAAAGCCGAAGCCGACCGCCAGCAGCTGTATCTGGAAGTGATTGCCCAACCGAGCGAGCCGGATACCCATCAGAAACCGGAACGGATCTACAACATCATCGCCACTTTGGTAATCGGTTTGATGGTGTACGGTATTTTAAGCCTGCTGACCGCCAGCATCAGAGAGCATAAAAACTGATGAAAGCCTTGCATGAAACCTCTTTTTTAGAGTCGCTGCGGATTCAGAACAGAGTAATCGGGGCGCTGATGATGCGGGAAATCATTACCCGCTACGGGCGCAACAACATCGGCTTTTTATGGCTGTTTGTCGAGCCGCTGATGATGACGCTGCTGATTGTTTTGATGTGGAAATTTTTCCGTGCCGATCATGTTTCCACGTTGAACATCGTTGCGTTTGCCATTACCGGTTATCCGATGTTAATGATGTGGCGCAATGCGTCCAACCGTGCGATTGGGGCGGTGTCGTCCAATGCTGCGCTGCTGTATCACCGCAATGTGCGGGTATTGGATACCATTTTTGCACGCATGTTGCTGGAAGTAGCGGGGGCGACCGTTGCCCAAATTGCGATTATGTCGGCGCTGATTGCCATTCAGTGGATAGACCGGCCGGCGGACGTATTCTATATGCTGCTGGCGTGGCTCTTGATGGCGCTGTTTGCCTTCGGTTTGGGGCTGGTGATTTGTTCGGTGGCCGTACAGTTTGAAGCATTCGGTAAAATCTGGGGAACGCTGACATTTGTGATGATGCCGCTTTCGGGTGCGTTTTTCTTTTTGCACAACCTGCCTTCCCAAGTGCGGGAATATGCCTTGTGGCTGCCGATGATGCACGGAACGGAAATGTTCCGTGCCGGCTATTTCGGCAGCAGCCAGATAACTTATGAAAATCCGTGGTATCTGCTGCTGTGTGATTTGGTGCTGCTGCTGTTGGGTTTGGCGATGGTGCGTAAATTCAGTAAAGGGGTAGAGCCGGGATGATTTCTGTCGAACATGTTTCCAAGCAATATCAGACCCGTCAGGGCGTGCGCACCGTTTTGGACGACATCAGCTTCAAACTGGAAAAAGGCGAAAAAATCGGCATTTTGGGGCGCAACGGTGCCGGTAAGTCCACCTTAATCCGCCTGATCAGCGGCGTTGAACCGCCGACTTCGGGTGAGATTAAACGCACCATGAGCATTTCGTGGCCGCTGGCGTTTTCCGGCGCATTTCAAGGCAGCCTGACCGGCATGGACAATCTGCGTTTTATCTGTCGGATTTACGATGTCGATATGGATTACGTTAAAGCGTTTACCGAAGAATTTTCCGAGCTGGGGCAATATCTGTATGAACCGGTCAAACGTTATTCTTCGGGCATGAAAGCCCGCTTGGCATTTGCCCTGTCGCTGGCGGTCGAATTTGACTGTTATCTGATTGACGAAGTGATTGCCGTAGGCGATTCCCGCTTTTCCGCCAAGTGCCGATACGAATTGTTCGAACGCCGCAAAGACCGCTCGATTATTCTGGTGTCCCACAGCCACAGCGCCATGAAGCAGTATTGCGACAACGCCATGGTATTGGACAAAGGCCGCCTGCACCAATTCGCCACGATGGATGAAGCCTATCAATATTACAACGCCGGTTTGTAAACCTCTGCTGCGAGGCCGTCTGAAAACCCGATTTTCAGACGGCCTTTGTGTCGGCATTTTTTCTGTAGTGAAATAACCCCAAAGCACTACAGCGTTGGCTTGGCCTCTGAAAATATAGCGGATTAACTTAACTTCCGCTACGGCGTTGCTGTGCCTTGCCGTACTACTTGTACCGTCTGCGGCTTGCTGCCTTGTATCGAAAATTAATTAAATCCGCTATGGGAAAGCCCATACGCTGTCTGCCCACCGCCGTTATGGAAAATCCCCCCGTTTCGGCTATAATGCCCGTTTGCTTTCCCAAAAATATCCGAAAATATGAATATTATCCAAATACTTGCCCAAGAGCTTTCCGCTACTGCCGCCCAGATTACCGCTGCTGTCGAACTGATGGATGACGGGGCGACGGTTCCTTTTATTGCCCGCTACCGCAAAGAGGCCACCGGCGGTTTGGACGATACCCAACTGCGCACTTTGTCCGAGCGTCTGCAATATTTGCGGGAACTGGAAGAGCGCAAGCAGACGGTGTTGAAAAGCATTGAAGAACAACAAAAACTGACGCCCGAGTTGGCGGCGGCGGTGGCGGCGTGCGACAACAAAACCGCTTTGGAAGACCTGTATCTGCCCTACAAGCCCAAACGCCGAACCAAAGCCCAAATTGCCCGTGAAAACGGTTTGCAGCCTTTGGCGGATTTGCTGCTGAACGAGCAGCCGCAGGATACCGAAGCCGCCGCCCAAGCCTATATCGGCGACAATGTTCCCGATACCAAGGCCGCCCTTGACGGCGCACGGGCGATTTTGATGGAACAGTTTGCCGAAGATGCCGCCCTGATTGGCGGTTTGCGTGAAAAATTGTGGCGGGAAGCCGGAATTCATGCCCAAGTGATTGCCGGACAAGAGCAGGCGGGCGAAAAATTCGGCGACTATTTCGACCACAGAGAAGCCGTCTGCACCATGCCCAGCCACCGTGCCTTGGCGGTTTTGCGCGGGCGCAACGAAGGCGTGCTGACCGTTTCCCTGAAATACCAGCCTGATGAAACGCCGATTACCGAACAAAGCGAATACGAACAAATCATCGCCCGCCAATTCCGGATTTCAGACGGCCACAAATGGCTCAAAGACACCGTGCGCCTGACTTGGCGTGCCAAAATCTTTCTCTCGCTGGAATTGGATGCACTCAACCGCCTGAAAGAGCAGGCCGACAGCGATGCCATCACCGTATTCGCCCGAAATCTCAAAGACTTGCTGCTGGCTGCCCCCGCCGGACGCTTGACCACGCTCGGCCTCGACCCCGGCTACCGCAACGGCGTGAAATGTGCCGTGGTGGACGACACCGGCAAACTGTTGGATACGGCGATTGTGTATCTGCACCAAGAAAACAATATGTTCGCCGCCCTGTCTGCCATGATTCGGCGGCATCAAGTCAAACTGATTGCCATCGGCAACGGCACGGCCAGCCGTGAAACCGACAAAATCGCCGCCGAGCTGGTGAAAAGCCTGCCGGAAATGGGATTGCACAAAATTGTCGTTTCCGAAGCCGGCGCATCTATTTATTCCGCCTCTGAGCTGGCGGCAAAAGAGTTCCCCGAATTGGACGTTTCGCTGCGGGGCGCGGTTTCCATCGCCCGCCGCCTGCAGGACCCGTTGGCGGAATTGGTGAAAATCGACCCGAAATCCATCGGTGTCGGCCAATACCAACACGATGTCAATCAATCGCAGCTTGCCAAATCGCTCGATGCCGTGGTTGAGGACTGTGTTAATGCCGTCGGCGTAGATGTCAATACCGCTTCCGCCCCGTTGCTGGCACGCATTTCCGGTCTGAACCAAACCCTTGCCCAAAATATCGTTGCCTACCGCAACGAAAACGGCGCATTTGCCAGCCGCAAACAACTGCTCAAAGTTCCCCGTCTCGGCGAAAAAACCTTCGAGCAGGCGGCGGGCTTTCTGCGGATTAACGGCGGTAGCGAACCTTTGGACGCTTCCGCCGTCCACCCCGAAGCCTATCCGATCGTTGCCAAAATGTTGGAAAAACAGGGGATTACCGCCGCCGAATTAATCGGCAATCGGGACAAAATCCGACATATCCGTGCCGCCGACTTTATTGACGAACGCTTCGGCCTGCCGACCATCATCGACATTCTCAACGAACTCGAAAAACCCGGCCGCGACCCGAGGGGCGAATTTCAGACGGCCTCGTTTGCCGAAGGAATTAATGAAATCAGTGATTTAGAAGTCGGCATGGTTTTGGAAGGTGTCGTGAGCAACGTTGCCAACTTCGGCGCATTTGTCGATATCGGCGTACACCAAGACGGCTTGGTGCATATTTCCGCCCTTGCCAACCGCTTTGTTCAAGACCCGAGGGAGGTTGTCAAAGCCGGCGATGTGGTCAAAGTCAAAGTGATTGAAGTCGATGCCGCCCGCAAACGCATTGCCCTGACCATGCGGCTGGACGACGAAACCGGAAGCGGCTCGCCCAAAAACAGGCCGTCTGAAAACCGCCGTGCCGACAAGGGCGGAAAACCCCGCCAGCAGCGGCAGCAGCAAATCGGCAACACCGCCATGGCGGACGCTTTTGCCAAGTTGAGAAAGTAGTTGCAGAAAAACCAAGCCGTCTGAAAATCGATTTTTCAGACGGCTTGGTTTTGTTTCAAACACTGGCAAATGTTTTAATTTCAATCAAACAATTCGCTTAATTTATCCAAAAACGTTTTCTTGCGTGGCGTTTGGCTGCGTTCGAGGCCGGTGGAGATTTTTTCAAATTCTTCCAGCAGCTCTTTCTGGCGGTCGGTCAGATTGACCGGCGTTTCGACGACGATGTGGCAATAGAGGTCGCCCATGGCGCTGGAGCGCAGGGATTTGATGCCTTTGCCTTTGACCCGCATACGGCGGCCGGTTTGGGTTTCCTGCGGAATGTTGAGTTTGACTTTGCCGTCTAAGGTCGGCACTTCGACTTCGCCGCCGAGGGCGGCTACGGCGAAGCTGATCGGGAGTTCGCAGTGTAAATCTAAGCCGTTGCGTTCGAAGATTTTGTGGGCTTTGACACGGACATTGACGTATAAATCGCCTGCCGGTGCGCCGTGCTGGCCCGGTTCGCCTTCGCCGCTCAAGCGGATACGCTGGCCGTCGTCGATGCCGGCGGGAATGTTGACTTCGACGGTTTTGCTGGTTTTGGTGCGGCCTTCGCCACGGCATTTGATGCACGGGTCTTTGATTTCTTTGCCGGTGCCGTGACAGGTCGGACAGGTCTGCTGCATTTGGAAAATGGCTTGGCGGACGTGAACCGTGCCGCTGCCGTGGCAGGTGGAGCAGGTGGTGGCGGATGTGCCGGGTTTGGCGCCGCTGCCGTGGCAGACATCGCATTCTTCGTAGGTCGGAATGTTGATGCGTTTTTTGAGGCCTTTGGCGGCTTCTTCGAGGGTGATTTCTATGCCGACTTCCAAGTCTGCACCTTGGTAGTTGGGCTGTCTGCCGCCTTGTCCGCCGCCGCCGAACATTTGGCTGAAGATGTCGCCGAAGTCGAAGCCTTGGGCGTTGCCGAAGCCGCCAAAGCCGCCGCCGAACCCTCCGCCGAAGCCGCCCTGTCCGCCGCCTGCCTGTTCGAAGGCGGCGTGGCCGTATTGGTCGTACATGGTGCGTTTTTCTTTGTCGGAAAGGGTGTCGTAGGCTTTTTGGATTTCTTTGAATTTTTCTTCCGCTGCTTTGTCGCCGGGGTTGCGGTCGGGGTGGTATTTCATCGCCAGTTTGCGGTAGGCTTTTTTGATTTCGTCCTCGCCGGCGCTGCGGGCCACGCCGAGGGTTTCGTAATAGTCTTGGTTGCTCATGTTATTCGTTATACAGATGTCGTTAAAACTGAGGTGCAGATATGGGCAAAGTGGGGAAAACTCAAGGGGGTATCTGTGTTGTGCTTGGTGAAAAGAGGGTGGGCGGTGGGCAAGGCCGTCTGAAAATTGGTTTTCAGACGGCTTCATCGGGTGTTATCGGGGGATTTTGCCGGATAAATCGTCCACTATTTTTGAAATTTAGCTGCTATAATTCCCCCTTAAATTTTCTCTTAATATCAGCGATAAAGCAGAAACATCATGCAAGAACAATACCAACCGTCCGCCATCGAACCGGCGGCGCAGCAAAAATGGGAAGCAGCCCGTTTGTTCAATGTATCCGAAGATACGTCCAAACCGAAATACTACTGTTTGTCTATGTTCCCCTATCCCAGCGGCAAGCTGCATATGGGGCATGTGCGCAACTACACCATCGGCGATGTGTTGAGCCGTTTCAAACTGTTAAACGGTTTCAATGTGTTGCAGCCTATGGGTTGGGACGCTTTCGGTATGCCGGCGGAAAATGCGGCGATGAAAAACAACGTTGCGCCGGCGGCGTGGACGTATGACAACATCGAATACATGAAAAACCAGCTTAAAAGTTTGGGTTTCGCCATCGACTGGAATCGGGAAGTGGCGACCTGCAAGCCGGAATATTACCGTTGGGAACAATGGCTGTTTACCAAACTGTTTGAAAAAGGCGTGGTATACCGCAAAAACGGTACGGTAAACTGGGATCCCGTCGATCAAACCGTATTGGCGAACGAGCAGGTGATTGACGGTCGGGGCTGGCGTTCGGGCGCATTAATCGAAAAACGCGAAATCCCGATGTATTACTTCAAAATCACCGATTACGCCGAAGAATTGCTTAACGATTTGGACAAGCTGGAACACTGGCCCGAACAGGTCAAAACCATGCAGCGCAACTGGATCGGCAAATCACGGGGCATGACCGTGCGTTTTGCCGTTTCAGACGACAGCAAACAGGGTTTGGACGGCGATTACGCACAATTCCTGCAAGTCTATACCACCCGTCCCGACACGCTGATGGGCGCAACTTATGTTGCCGTTGCCGCCGAACATCCGCTGGCAACCGCCGCCGCTGCGGACAAACTCGAATTGCAGGCGTTTATCGCCGAATGCAAAGCCGGTTCGGTTGCCGAAGCGGATATGGCGACGATGGAGAAAAAAGGTGTGCCGACCGGCCGCTTCGTGATTAATCCGCTCAACGGCGACAAGCTGGAAGTGTGGATTACCAACTATGTCTTGTGGGGTTACGGCGACGGCGCAGTGATGGCGGTTCCGGCGCATGACGAACGTGATTTCGAGTTTGCCGGAAAATACAATCTGCCGAAAAAACAAGTGATTGCCGTCGGCGACAATGCCTTTGACGTAAACCAATGGCAAGAATGGTATGCCGACAAAGAAAACGGCGTGTTGGTCAACAGCGGCGAATTTGACGGCATGAATTTTCAGACGGCATTTGAAGCGATTGCCGCCAAACTGCAAAGCAGCGGTGCGGGCGAACCGAAAACGCAATACCGCCTGCGCGACTGGGGTATTTCCCGCCAACGTTACTGGGGTTGCCCGATTCCGATTATCCATTGCGACGACTGCGGCGACGTGCCGGTTCCCGAAAAAGATTTGCCGGTGGTGCTGCCGGAAAACGTCGTGCCGGACGGCATGGGTTCGCCGTTGGCAAAAATGCCCGAATTTTACGAAACCCAATGCCCGTGCTGCGGCAAACCCGCCAAGCGTGAAACCGATACCATGGATACCTTTATGGAATCGAGCTGGTATTTCTTCCGCTATATGTCGCCCGAGTTTTCAGACGGCATGGTTGAGCCTGCCGCCGCCGATTACTGGGGTTCGGTCGATCAATATATCGGCGGTATCGAACACGCCATTCTGCATTTGCTCTACGCCCGCTTCTTCACCAAACTGATGCGCGACGAAGGCTTGGTCAAAGTGGACGAACCGTTCGAACGCCTGCTCACGCAGGGCATGGTCGTTTGCGAAACCTATTACCGTGAAAACGAAAAAGGCGGCAAAGACTGGATTAACCCCGCCGATGTCGAAGTACAGACCGACGACAAAGGCCGCCCCGTTTCCGCCACGCTGAAAGCCGACGGCAAACCCGTGATTATCAGCGGAGTGGAAAAAATGTCCAAATCCAAAAACAACGGCGTTGATCCGCAAGAGCTGATTAATGCTTACGGCGCAGACACCGCCCGTCTGTTTATGATGTTCGCCGCCCCGCCCGAACAGTCTCTCGAATGGAGCGACAGCGGCGTAGAAGGTGCGCACCGCTTCCTGCGCCGCCTGTGGCGCACCGTGTTCGAATACCTGAAACAGGGCAAAGCAGCGGCTGCATTCAGCGGCAATCAGGACGGTTTGAGCAAAGAACTCAAAGAATTGCGCCACAAACTGCACAGCACCATCGTCAAAGTCAGCGACGACTACGGCCGCCGCCAACAGTTCAACACCGCCATCGCCGCCGTGATGGAACTGTTGAACCAATACGACAAAACCGATACTTCGGGCGAAACCGGCAGAGCCGTTGCCCAAGAAGTGCTGGAAGCCGTAACCCGCCTGCTGTGGCCGATTGCCCCGCACATCAGCGAAACCCTGTGGAGCGAAATCAACAGCGGCAAACTGTGGGAAGCCGGCTGGCCGCAGGCGGATCAAGCCGCACTGGTGAAATCCGAAATCGAAATCATGGTGCAGGTAAACGGCAAACTGCGCGGCAAACTCACCCTCGCCGCCGACGCTTCCAAAGAAACCGTCGAAGCCGCCGCACTCGCCCACGAAGGCGCAGTGAAATTCATGGAAGGCAAAGCACCGAAAAAAATCATTGTCGTCCCCGGCCGACTGGTAAATATCGTAGTCTAAGCGTTTGAACCGATTACGATAAAATCAGGCCGTCTGAAAATGCCGTTTTCTATAAAACGTATTTTTCAGACGGCCTTTTTGCAGCGTTAGGGGGAATTTGGCGTGTGCCAGAAATGCGGTCAATTCCCCAGATAAAAATCAGATATTCCAGCCATCAATCCGCTTGCCGCCAAGCAAAAAACCAAGCCGTCTGAAAACATGATTTTCAGACGGCTTGGTTTCAGGCAAATCAGTTGATGGTGTAGCCTTTCAGATATTGGATACGCTCACGGGTCATGCGGGTGTCGCATTGCAGGCGCAGGTATTCGGCTTGGGGCTGGCTGTCGGCACCGGCGGCGCTTTGGGTGCAGTTGCGGCTTTTCTGCTTAATCCAGTTGCGCTGTTCTTCCACCAGCGTTTTTTGCACTTCCCGCTCCATACCGTTCCAAACGTGGTTGATTTCGCCTTCGGCCTGACGGTTTTGCTCACGGGCATCGCTCAAGTCGTCGGCATTGAGGGCGGGAACTTTCGGTTTGGCATCGTCGGGGCTGAGGATTTCGGTGTTTTCGTCCATTTCGCTGTCGGGCAGGGGTTCGTCTTCCATTTCCAAACCGGCGGCGTTGTTGTCCAAAATATCCTGCGGGTCGGCTTCGGGCGGCTCGGTGAACGGCTCGCTGCGGCTCATGCGCAGGGCTTCTTCTTTGCTGACGGCTTTGCCGTCTATCATCAGCAGGCTTTTCACGCCGTAGGGCAGCAGGGCGGCGGAAGCGTTTTGGGCAAGCTGGGCGACGGTGTTGTCTTCAAAGCGTACGCTGTCGCCTTCGGGCAGATATTGCAGGGGAACGCTGAAGCGGTTGCCGCTATAATTGAAACGGCTTCCGAGGATTTTTTGGCCGATGATGTCGGCGATGGTGCTGCTACCGTAAATCAGCGGGCTGTTGGCGGCGGCGGTGTCGGCGATGTCGTTGGGAATGCCGACGCTCAATTCGGCGCTGCACAGGCTGCGGTTGCCGTCCTGTATGGTTTGGGCATTGTTCAGACTGATGTCGAGCTGGGTGGCGGCGGCGATGATTTTGTCGGCATCGACAAACTGGCGGCTGTCGTTGCGCATAAAGGCACGGGCTTCGCGGCGGACGGTTTCCTGAAGCTGGTCGCGTATGCTTTGAATCACGGCGGGGCTGTCGCAGGAAAGGGCGGCCGGTTGCGGTTTGTCGTCGCTGCAGGCGGCGAGTGCCAGTGTAATCAGGGGCAGGAAGATGAGTTTGCGGGACATGGCAGCTCCTTGCAGAATATAGTGAATTTAATTTGAAAGTAAGATAAGGCGGCGAGCCGCAGGCAGTATAAATAATACGGCAAGGCGAGCCAACGCTGTCATACTTTCAAATTAAATTTAATTTAGTGGATTTTCAGACGGCTATCATAACAAAAGCACTTGTAACAGTTAAGCCGCTACAAGTGCTTTTTTAGGTTTTTGCGTTTATTAACGCTCGCCGGTTATTTCAGGAAATTCACAAAGCCGGAAAGAATCAGCGCATTGATGATGTCCACGAAGAACGCGCCCACCATCGGTACAATCAAAAATGCCTTGTGCGACGGGCCGAAAGTTTGGGTAACCGACTGCATATTGGCAACCGCAGTCGGCGTTGCGCCCAAGCCGAAGCCGCAATGGCCGGCGGAAACAACGGCAGCGTCGTAGTCGCGACCCATAATCACATAGGTAACAAACGTAGCGTAGATAATCATCACCACAGTTTGCACCGCCAAAATCACGGTTACCGGGCCGGCCAAACCGGTCAGTTCCCACAGTTTCAGGTTCAGCAGCGCCATAGCGAGGAACAGCGACAAGGCAGCATTGCCGAATACGTCAACCGCACGGTCGAACATATCCATTTTGAACACGGCAGTCAGAATATTGCGCAAAATCACGCCGCCGAACAGACACCATACGAATTTAGGCAGATTTAGGAACGCAGGGAAATATTCGGCATCCACGCTGTCCATGATTTGGCCGAACACCAGACAGGCGGCAAACAAAGCCAGCGTTTCTACCGCAGAATCGGCGGTAATCAGGCGGGTTTGTTGAGCTTTTTCAAACACATTGTCGGTGCTGGCAGAGGCTTGGTCGTCCACTTTTACCGCATTTTCCACCGGTTTGCGGCCTTGGCGGTTAATCAGACGGCGTGCCACCGGGCCGCCGATCAGGCCGCCGAATACCAAGCCGAATGTTGCCGAAGCCATGCCCAAAGCAGTGGCACCGGTCAGGCCGTAGTCTTTTTCAAACGCAGGACCCCAAGCACCGGCCGTACCGTGGCCGCCGGTCAGCGTAATTGATCCGGTAATCAGACCAATCAGTGGATCCAAGCCCAACACAGAAGCCAAGCCGACACCGATCACGTCTTGGACGATAATGAATGCACCCACAACCACAGTGAAAATCACCAGCGGCAAGCCGCCCGCTTTCAGGCGGGAAAAGTCGGCACTCAAACCGATGGACGAGAAGAAAATCAGCATAAATGCGTCTTGCAGCGGTTTTTCAAATTTGAAGCTGACACCGTGGGTTTGATACAGCACAAACAGAATAATTGCTGCAATCAAACCGCCGGCCACCGGCTCAGGAATATTGAAATCACGCAGAAAACGGATTTTCTGCACCAAAAATTTGCCCAACAGCAATACCAGCGTTGCGGCAATCAGCGTGTAATAACTATTAACTTCCCATTCCATAATCGTTTTTTCCTAACAAGAGTTGATCGGTGAGAATTGTGTGCAGATATTAGGCGAAGCGGTAAGTTTTGTCAAAAAATTGTGAAATCAGACAAAAAAAGAGGGTTTTATAGTAGATTTGTTGAATTTTTGGCACACATTGTAAATCCACATTGCCGCAATAGCGGTTTTCGCTTTTGCTGAAACCCGCTTCATTCGTTTTCAGACGGCCTGCTTGTTCAAATATGATGCACAATCAGTTTTTTGCCTTGGTAGTCCAACACATCGACTTCCATATCAAACAGATGTTTGATGTTTTCGGCGGTGAACACGGCTTCGGGCGTGCCGGTGAGGGCGACTTTGCCGTTTTTCATGGCGACGATGTGATCGGCGTAGGCGGCGGCCTGATTGATGTCGTGCAGAACGACAACGGTGGTGCGCCGGTATTCTTTGGTCAGGCGACTCAGTTGCTGCATCAGCGAGCGGGCGTAATACATATCGAGATTGTTGAGCGGCTCGTCAAGCAGTACATAATCGGTCTGCTGGCAAAACACCATCGCAATCATGGCACGCTGGCGCTGGCCGCCGGAAAGCTCGGTCAGATAACGTCCGGCAAACGATTGTAGTTGGAACTCTTCGAGTGCAGCGGCAACAATGCGGCGGTCGTTTTCAGACGGCCTGCCTTGGTGGTGCGGATAACGGCCGAACATCAGCAAATCACGCACGGAAATTCGGCTCATAATGCTGTTTTCCTGCGTCAGAATCGACAACACTTTTGCCAATTCTGCAGTCGGCGTGTCGCTGATATTGCGTCCGCCGTAGCAAATGCTGCCTTGGGTCAGCGGCTGCAGGCGTGCCATAAACGAGAGCAGGGTGGATTTGCCGGCACCGTTGGGGCCGATAAGGGCGGTGATGCCGCCTTGGGGAATATCGAGGCTGACATTGTCGAGAATGCGGTTGCCGCCGATGGTATGGCTGACGTTTTTAATCGTAATCATGGTTTCAGCGTTTTTTCCGGAAAATCAGATAAAGGAACACAAAGCCGCCGGCAAATTCGACCACTGCACTCAACACGCCCTGCATACCGAGTAGATGTTCAAACAGCGTCTGGCCGCCAATCAGCAGAATGCCGCCGATACAGAATGCCGTCGGCAGGCGGACAGCGTGTCTGACGGTCGGCGAAAAATAATTGGCAAGCGCCGCAGTGAGCAGCCCGAAAAAGCTCACCGGCCCGACCACGGCGGTGGAAACGGCAACCAACACCGCCACCCACAGCAGCAGACGCAGGCTGAGGCGGGAGTAGGCAATCCCCAGATTCACCGCCTGACTGCGGCCGAGCAGCAACACATCAAGCCGGTGGCGTTCGCGGGCGAGGGCAACGGCGCTCAATGCCGCCACCGCCAAACCGATGCCCACCAAATCCGTGTTTAAGGTATTGAACGAAGCAAACATATTGGCTTGGGCGGCGATAAATTCTTCAGGATCAATCATGCGTTGCAGCAGAGCGGAAATGCTGCGGAAGAAAATGCCGAACACCACCCCGATTAAAATCATGCGGGTCAAATCCCGCCCGCCCTGTTTCATCAGCGTATAAAACAGCAGCAGCGAACCGCCGAGCATCATCAATACTTCAAAACCGAATTTACCCAGAGGCGGCAGCGCCGTATAGCCGATGCCGCCGAGCGCAAATACCATCAATGTCTGCAGAAAAATATACAGACTGTCAAAACCGAGAATCGACGGCGTAAGAATCGGATTATTGGTCAGCGTTTGAAACAAAACCGTGGACACGCTCACCGCATACGCCGCCAGCAGCAGCGCCGCCAGCTTGGTCAGCCGCAGCGTCAGCACAAATTGCCAGTCGCCGCGGACATTGAGCGTCAGAAACAGAACACAACAAACCACCAGCAGCGCAAACGCCGCCCACAGCGGCTTGGCACCACCGCCGAGCCATTCAGAACGATTTTCAGACGGCATGGGCAGGCTTCCTTAACAACAACCACAAAAACAACACCGTTCCCAATACCCCGAACACAGTCGATACCGGAATTTCAAACGGATACACAATCAAACGGCCGGCAATATCGCACAGCAACACCAACGCCGCCCCCGTCAAAGCCACCGCCGGCAGGCTTTGGCGCAGCCGGTCGCCCATCAGACGGCTGATAATATTGGGGACAACCAGACCGATAAACGGAATATTGCCCACCGTAACCACCACCAGCGACGTAATCAGCGCCACAATCACCAAACCCGCCCACAATACCGTGCGGTAATTCAAACCCAGATTCACACTCACCGTTTCGCCCAAACCGAGAATCGTCAGCTGATCGGCAATCAAATACGCCGCCAGCGCCAGAATCCCCGTCAGCCACAACAATTCATAACGCCCGAGCAACACCCCCGAAAAATCGCCCTGTTGCCACACCGAAAGCATTTGCAGCATATCGTTTTCATACGCCAGAAACAGCGTTGCCGACTCAATAATCCCACCGAAAATAATCCCCACCAGCGGCACCATCAACTGCGCCGAAGGCGGCAGGCGGCGGATTAACGCCATAAACACCAACATCCCCGCCAGCGCCGCCAATGCCGACACCGACATCTTCACCATCAGCGCCGCTGACGGCACAAACAACGCCATCAGCAGCAGCCCCAAAGCCGCACTCTGGCTCGCCCCCACCATCGAAGGCTCAACGAAACGGTTGCGCATCAAAATCTGCATAATCATCCCCGCCACCGCCATCGACGCACCGGTCAGCACAACCGCCAGTGTCCGAGGCAGACGGCTGACCCACATCAGCTGCAAATCATCAGAAAATTCCAACAGCTTGCGCCACTGAAAATCCGCCACCCCGACCGACAGACTGACGGCAGACAACACCGCCAGCGCCGCCACAGCAGCCAGATTCAAAGACAAAAGTCGCTTGGTAAACATCATAACAGACGGGTATCCGTGGTGATTGGGGGGAAATCTTCGGGGTTGGTAAAGTGTGATATTTTTTCGGTTAATCCACTATAGTTAAAACACCGAATTTTCCATACAAAAGCAGGCGTAGGTTGAGGTTAGCGAGGCACGAGCGTAACTCAACAAAATCTTATGTTTCAAGGTGTTTTCAATCGTGTTGGGTCTAGACCCAACCTACACCCTGTTTAAAAACCGTATGAATGATTCAGTGTATTTACTATATATTTCACGATATTCAGTTTTTAATGATAAAACCGTCAAACCATCAATGTCCGGCAACCTTGTTCCCTCTCCTGTGGGAGAGGGCTAGGGAGAGGGTAAAATCTTAACAGCTTCAGCAACAAGCAAACCGCATGGCAGAAAAGCCCTCAACGGGAGAGGGAGAAAAAGTGTAGTTGCCGAACAGTTTTGAAAACCACTTGGCAAAGTTATCTTTTCTAAATCCAACCAGCAACTTAACTCAATCCACCAACCTGTCCCCCGTCCCGCTGGCGGGAAGGGGTTAGGGGAAGGGTGGCACGTTGCCTGATATCGTGAATTTACTTTAAAAGTATTACAGCGTTGGCTCGCCCGGCTCAAAGAGAACGGTTTTTGTAACCGGATTAAACAACAATCCGGACAAAACCTGTCCCGTACTACCTGTACTGTCTGCGGCTCGCCGCCTTGTACTACTTTTAAAGTGAATCCACTACAGTAGTTTTAGCTTCTCAAAAAACCTCTTCGCTGATTTTCAGACGGCCTCAATGCCGTCTGAAAACCAACTTCCCATTTCAATCAGGAAAAAACCTACTTCGCCGCTTGAAACGCATCGGTAACCTGTTTCGCCGCATTCAGCAATTCCTGAGCGCCGCCGGCCGCCAGATAGGTTTCCGGCACCAGATACACCACGTGGCCTTTTTTCCATGCCGTGGTTTCGGCGACCAGCGGATTATCCAGCACATCTTTCGCCGCCGTGCCGTCTTCACCGATGGCGGCGGAGCGGTCCAAAACAAACAGCCAGTCCGGATTTTTTTCCTTAATATATTCAAACGTTACCGGTTGGCCGTGGCTACCTTCCTTAATCGACTCGTCTGCCGCAGGCACGCCGATGTCCCGGTGCAGCCAGCCGCCCAAGCGGGATTGGGCGCCGAATGCCGACATTTTGCCGCCGTTGACCAACACCACCAAACCTTTGCCCTTGCCCTCGGCCGCCTGTTTCGCCGCCTCAAACGCCGCATCGATTTCCGCTTTCACCTGTTCCGCTTCGGCCTGTTTGCCGAAAATCTGCGCCAAAGCATCAATCCGCTCTTTGGCACTGTTTTTCAAATCGGCGGTGTCGGCCGTCATCTCAATTGTCGGCGCAATCGCATTCAACTGGTCAAACGCCTTGGCGGCACGGCTTCCGATAATAATCAGCTGCGGCTTGTAGGCATTGAGCGCTTCATAATCCGGCTCAAACAGCGTCCCCGCAGGCTGGGCGTTTTTCAGATATTCCGCCAAATAAGGCAGACGGTTTTGATTGACCGACATCCCTGTCGGCACACCCAATTTGTTTAACGTATCCAGCATACCCAAATCATAAACCGCAATCCGTTGCGGATTTTGCGGCACCGTCGCCTCGCCTCGAGTCGTGTTTACCGTCAGCGACTGCACGGCCGCCGAAGCCGCCGGTTCGGACTGCGTATGATTCTGCGGCGAACATGCCCCCAGCGCCAAAGCGCAGCAAAGTGCCAGCGAACTCAAACGTAACATCATCATCTTTCCTTTCCTGATAGGGGAGATGCCGTCTGAAAAACGCATTTTCAGACGGCATGGTTTATCGGCAAAAGCCTTAGATTAGAAGCGGTAGTTTACGCCCAAGCGGACATCACGGCCGACACCCGGCAGGGTTGTGCTGCGTTGGCTGTGCGGATAGTAGAACTTGTTGAACACATTGTTTACGGACAGGTTCACATTCAGGGTGTCTTTACCCAGCGGTTTCCAGTTGGCGAACACATCGTTCACGCCGAAGCCTTTGCGTTTCACCTCAACTGGATTGCCTCGTTGATCTACTTCGCCTCTCACTAATACTGAGCCGGACGCATTTTCTAAGTAGCGGCCCCGCCAGCCGATTTCCAGATTCGGATTATCGAAGCGGTAAGAGAGCGAAGTCGTCCACGTGCGGCCGGTTTGTACGGCAAACTCAGGATTGCTGCTCAACAGGTTGTCTTTGTGGGTGTCGTAAATGCGGGGTTTGCTGTGGCTTACGCCGACTTTTGCCAGCAGACCGCCGTTGCGGTAAGACGCACCCAATTCGTAACCGCGGTTTTTGATGTAGCCTGCATTGGTAATTTCCTGAACGCCCGGAATAGGATTGCCCGCTTCATCATGGCGGCGTTGCGGACCGGCTACGGCATCTTTGATGGTTTGCCAGAAGTAACTACCGTTGGCGGCGAAGCTGCCGTTGTTGTAGTTGAAACCGATTTCGGTATTGCGTGCGCGCTCGGCTTTGGTGCCGTCGGCAATCGAAATGATGGTGCCGTTGCCGTGGGTACGCAGAGCGTCATACAAACGAGGGCTGCGGGTGGCATAGTTGTGGCTGGCGCTGAAGCTCCAGTGTTCGTGCGGTTGGTAAATCACGCCGAAGCTCGGGTTCACTGAACCATCGGAAACTGATTTGCCGTCGTGGGTTTCGAGATCGAAGTGGTCGTAACGCAAACCGCCGGTCAGAGTGAAGTCGCCGATGTCGTGAATGGCTTCAACATAAACGCCGGTATCCTGTTTGGTCGGATTGGTCAGGTTGTAGCTGCGTACGATGTTTTCTGTACGTCTGTCGTTTGCCAGCTCGGCAGGTGTTTTCGGTACAGTTTGACCATTAACTTGTTTCGTTCTTGATCTGATTGTGTAGTCTTTGTTCAGGAATTTATGCGGTTCGATTTCCTGATGGCGGTAATTGACACCGTATTTCACCACGGTCTTCTCACCGAAATTGCTGTCCAAATTAAGGTTTGCGCCTTTGGTGGTGATGGTGGTTGTGGTCGGACCGGCAATACCACCTGCATAGCCGTTGCCTCTGTCGTCAGCCGAATAACGCTCGTTTTTCATCAGGTAGGCGTTGGCGTTTAATTTGTCGATAAAGCCCAGATTTTTTGCCGTCCATTCCAAATTGGTGTTGGATTGGGTGGTTTCACGATAGGCTGGGGCTTGGCGGTCTAAGGTCAGACGCGGGTTGTCGGCACCGAAGGCAGTAAATTCTTCACGCACAGTACGCAAACCACGGTGTTGGTCCTGCATATGGCTCAATACAAGGCGGTGGTCGCCGAAATTGGCACCGATTTTCGCCAAGTAGTTGCGTTTATCCAATGCACTGTACGGTACGGTTTTACCGCCGTTGCTGTTGCGGTAGTCTTTGCCCGGCTCGTAGTCTTTTTCATCGTTGCGGCTGAAAGAGAACAAGCCGTCGAAGTTGCCTGCTTTGCCGAACACGCTGGCACCGTAGTTTACGCCGTCGTTGCTGGCGTAGCCGCTGTTCAGGCGTACGCCCCAGTCTTTATCCAAACCTTTGAGCAAGTCTTGGGCATCAACGGTTTTGGCAATGATTGCGCCGTTGGTTGCACCGATACCGGCAGAAGCCGAACCCGCACCTTTTTGTACGGATACGATTTTAATCAGGGCAGGGTCGATGATGAAACGGCCTTGATGATACAGAATCTGGCTGTCGGAATAGGCGTTATCGACTTTGATATCAACCGAGTTTTGACCCATGCCGCGCAAAGTCAGAAATTGGGAAGTACCGTTGCCGCCGCCGAAGTCGATGGCAGGTTCGTTTTTCAGCAATTCCCGCAAATCGGTGGCGGTGCTTTCGTCTTTTTGTTGAAGGGTAACGACATTGGTGCGGATTTTGCTACCTTGGCGGTCGCCTTTTACTTCAACCGTATTCAAAGTATGGGTTTCTTCGGCGTGGGCAAAACCGGCGCCGATCATCAGCGACAACAGGCTGAGACGGAAAAACGGAGTGGCTTTCATGCGTAAATCCTTGTGGGAAAGATTAAGGGTTGTCGGATATCAATACCAAAAGATACTAATATCAATTCTCATTACGTTAAATATTATGTTTCATTGCTTAAGAAATGTGAAGTGCTAATAAAATTCAAAATCAGTTAGAAATGGTGGGCAAGTAAATGGGTTGCCGATTTGGTTTTTAGGGCGGCATATGCAAACTGGTTGGTTGAATAGTTTGATATTTGAATGAAAATAAATGAAATATTATTTTGGAATGTTTGGTAATTTTATGTGATTTAAATAGAATATTATTGTGGTTTTGGCGAGATTGACGGTATTTTCGTATGGAATTTTTTGTGTAAAGAAAGTGTAAATCAGGTTTTTATTTGATAATTGTTGTTTATTTGCAACACTGTTTGGGCGGCGGTGTACGGTTGGGCTGATGATGGAACACGGCGGGGCGGGGTGGCGGACTTTTGTCAGCTGATGGCGGTTTGTGCCGCTGATGAAAGGGAAAAATTTTTTGCCGCTGCTCTTGAATTTGCCGCCGCCGACTCCATGTTGCGGACATTGCTCGGCTGTTGCGGCCGGGTCAGTTTTATTGACAATCTATTTGAATATCGGGAGAGAGATATGACCATCCGTCCTTTACATGACCGTGTAGTGGTTAAACGTTTGGAAGCCGAAGAGAAAACGGCTTCGGGTATTGTGTTGCCGGGTGCGGCTGCGGAAAAGCCTGATATGGGCGAAGTGATTGCCGTGGGTGCCGGTAAAGTCGGCGAAGACGGCAACCGCCGTGCGCTGGACGTGAAAGTCGGCGACAAGGTGATTTTCGGCAAATACAGCGGCCAAACCGTTAAAGCCGACGGCGAAGAATTGCTGGTGATGCGCGAAGAAGATATCTTCGGTATCGTGGAATAATTGAACAAGCGGTAAAGCCTATCCTGCTATTGTGAAGGAAAATAGTGATGACAGCTTATGTTGTTTTTATCCGGGACAAGATGAAAGACCAAGCGGCTTATGACGGCTACCTGCAGGCAGCCGTGCCGACGCTTGCGCCCTTCGGCGGGGAAATCTTGGCGGTCAATGGTGCGCATGAGGCCTTTGAAGGTGCGGATTTCGACGGTTCGGTCGTTTTGCGTTTCCCCGATATGGCTTCCGCCCGTGCGTGGTACACAAGTGCTGAATATGAGCAGTTTAAAGCTGTTCGCTTGGGCGCAACCGAGGGCCGTGCCATCTTGTTGGAAGGTGTGGCTTAACCTTAATTTCAGGCCGTCTGAAAAACGGTTTTTCAGACGGCCTCAATCAGATTTTTAGTGATTTTTGGAGAATTTAAATGGCAGCTAAAGAAGTTCAATTTGGTAATGAAGTCCGCCAAAAAATGGTAAACGGCGTGAATGTGTTGGCAAACGCCGTGCGTGTAACCTTGGGCCCGAAAGGCCGCAATGTGGTGCTGGACCGTGCGTTCGGCGGCCCGCACATCACCAAAGACGGTGTGTCCGTAGCCAAAGAAATCGAATTGAAAGACAAATTCGAGAATATGGGTGCGCAAATGGTGAAAGAGGTTGCCTCTAAAACCAATGATGTAGCGGGCGACGGTACGACAACCGCTACCGTATTGGCGCAGGCGATTGTTACCGAAGGCATGAAATACGTTACCGCCGGTATGAACCCGACCGACCTGAAACGGGGTATCGACAAAGCCGTTGCCGCTTTGGTGGAAGAATTGCGCAACATCGCCAAACCTTGCGACACTTCCAAAGAAATCGCCCAAGTGGGTTCGATTTCCGCCAACTCTGACGAACAAGTCGGTGCCATCATCGCCCAAGCAATGGAAAAAGTGGGCAAAGAAGGCGTGATTACCGTAGAAGACGGCAAATCGCTGGAAAACGAGTTGGACGTGGTAGAAGGTATGCAGTTCGACCGAGGTTACCTGTCGCCATATTTCATCAACGATGCCGAAAAACAAATCGCTGCACTGGACAATCCTTTTGTCTTGCTGTTCGACAAAAAAATCAGCAACATCCGTGATTTGCTCCCTGTTTTGGAACAAATCGCCAAAACCAGCCGTCCGCTCTTGATTATTGCCGAAGACGTTGAAGGCGAAGCCTTGGCAACTTTGGTGGTGAACAATATCCGAGGCATTCTGAAAACCGTAGCCGTGAAAGCACCGGGCTTCGGCGACCGCCGCAAAGCCATGCTGCAAGACATCGCCATCCTCACCGGCGGCACCGTGATTTCCGAAGAAGTCGGCCTGTCGTTGGAAAAAGCCACTCTGGAAGACTTGGGTCAGGCCAAACGCATTGAAATCGGTAAAGAAAACACCACCATCATCGACGGTTTCGGCGATGCCGCCCAAATCGAAGCCCGTGTGGCCGAAATCCGCCAGCAAATCGAAGTGGCAACCAGCGACTACGACAAAGAAAAACTGCAGGAACGTGTGGCAAAACTCGCCGGCGGCGTGGCAGTGATTAAAGTCGGCGCAGCCACCGAAGTGGAAATGAAAGAGAAGAAAGACCGTGTCGAAGACGCATTGCACGCAACCCGTGCCGCCGTTGAAGAAGGCGTGGTTGCCGGCGGCGGCGTAGCCCTGCTGCGCGCCCGTTCTGCTTTGGAAAACCTGCACACCGGCAATTCCGACCAAGATGCAGGCGTACAAATCGTATTGCGTGCCATCGAATCACCGCTGCGCCAAATCGTTGCCAACGCCGGCGGCGAACCGAGCGTGGTGGTGAACAAAGTGTTGGAAGGCAAAGGCAACTTCGGCTACAACGCAGGCAGCGGCGAATACGGCGACATGATCGAAATGGGCGTACTCGATCCGGCAAAAGTAACCCGTTCCGCACTGCAACACGCCGCATCTATCGCCGGTCTGATGCTGACCACCGACTGCATGATTGCCGAAATCCCGGAAGACAAGCCGGCCATGCCTGATATGGGCGGCATGGGTGGCATGGGCGGTATGATGTAAGGCCGTCTGAAAATCAGTTGTTTGAATGAAAACCTGCAAAACGTTGCTTTGCAGGTTTTTTTGTGTGGTTGGGGATAAGTATGGTGAATAAAGATTGCAGTTTCAATGATGAAGTAAAGCGGTGCGGTTACCCGCACCCGACGACCGATTTTTAGCTGCGCAGAAACTCGTTACCCTCGTTTTCAGACGGCCTGCTGACATTGCCGGTAAAACGTAATCAGGCCGTTGGTGGAGCTGTCGTGTTCGGGCGTGCCGTTGTCCAATTCGGGTTCGATGGCTTTTGCCAGCACTTTGCCGTATTCCACGCCCCATTGGTCGAATGGGTTGATGCCCCAAATCACGCCTTCGGCGAAGGTTCGGTGTTCGTAGGCGGCCAGCAGCATACCGAGGTTGAACGGGTTGAGGCTGTCGATGAGCAGGCTGTTGCTCGGGCGGTTGCCGGGGAAGACTTTGTGCGGGGCGAGTGCGAGGCGTTTGGCTTCGGGCAGGTGCGCCAGCTCGGCAAGGGCTTCTTCGTAGGTTTTGCCTTTCATCAGCGCTTCGGCTTGGGCGAAGGCGTTGGCAACGGTGAAACGGTGTTGGCGGCCGATGTTGTGCGGCGTGGTCATCGGTACGATAAAATCGCACGGAATCAGGCGGGTGCCTTGGTGCAGCAGTTGGAAATAGGCGTGTTGGCAGTTTACGCCTTCTTCGCCGAACATGATGCCGCCGGTTTTCAGTTCGGCTTCGCTGCCGTCGATGGTGCGGCTTTTGCCGCAGCTTTCCATATCGAGCTGGTTGAGCCAGCTTGGAAAACGGCGCAGGTTGTGGCTGTACGGCACGACGGTATGCCCGTCCGCCTGATAAAAATTGTTGTACCAAACGTGCAGCAGCGCCATTAAAACCGGAATATTGTGCCTAAATCCGGTATGGAAAAAATGCTCATCCATAGCGTGCGCACCTTGCAGCAAGGCACGGAAATGCGCTTCGCCCAAGGCGACCATCACCGGCAGGCCGATGGCCGACCACACCGAATAGCGGCCGCCGACCCAATCGAACATGGCAAACACCCGTTCGGCTTCGATACCGAAACGGCGGGCGGCTTCGGTGTTGCTGGAAATGGCGCAGAAATGCCGTCCGATACCGGCTTCGGGCAGACCGGCGCTGCGGTACCATTCACGGGCGGCCTGTGCATTGAGCAGCGTTTCCGGTGTGCCGAACGATTTGCTGGCAATGCTGAATACGGTGGTTTCGGGGTTGAGTCCGACCAGTTTGTTGGTCATTTCGGCATCATCGGAATTGCCGACAAAATGTACCCGCACCTGCTGCTGATAATTTTTCAGCGCCTGCGTGCAGACTTTCGGCCCCAAATCCGAACCGCCGATACCGATATGGACAAAATCGGTAATCCGCTTGCCGCTGACACCGGTGTGGCTGCCATCGAGAATGCTGCGGGCAAAGGCCAGCGCCCGTTTCAATTCATGATGGACTTTCGGCACGATGTTTTCACCGTCCACATACACTGCTTCTGCATTTTCGGGCAGACGCAGCGCAGTGTGCAGCACGGCACGGTTTTCGCTGGTGTTGATTTTTTCGCCGCAGCGCATGGCGGCCATCTGCTGTGGCAGCCCGGCGGCTTCGGCCAAACGGCAAAGCAGGGTCAGCGCCGTTTCATCGACACGGTTTTTACTGTAATCAAACAGCAGCCCGTGCAGCGTTTCGTGCATCCGGTCAAAACGCTGCGGGTCGGCGGCAAACTGGTCGCGCATGTGAATGGAAACGGTGTTGCGGTAATGTTCGTCCAAAGCCTGCCATAGGGCTGAAAATGCTGGCATAGTGGGGATTTCCTTGAGGGTTTTGATAAAAAGTCGAACCGTTTCAACTTTAAATTTAACTGCTTATTCTACCAAAAAAGCAGCCGCTTGGGAGGCGGGTACTGTTTAAACATAAGGCCGTCTGAAAATACGTTTTGAAGTGTTCCCTAAATTTTAGGCACGACAAAAGTTGCGCCGTTCATCATTGGGAATAGCAGATAGATAGTGGATTCACTATCTTGACATTTACCCGTTTTAAGAAATTACCGTTTCATAGAAAAAATCTTGCGCTCTTCCGTATGATTCCCGGTATTCCAATACGGTGCCGTCGATGCCTTGGGCAAAGCGGCGGATTTTGATAACAGGTTCGTCTGCTTGAGTTTGCAGATAAGGATCGGAATAGTGTGCTAAAAAAGTCAGTTGTTCTCGGGCGGAAAGAATCAGTTGTCCGCAAACGTTGATATACAGCGGATACAGCAAATTTTCAAATTGTTCGGGTACAAGATTGAGTAGGGCTTGGAATGGTTCAAAGGGCAGCCATATTTTTTCGCTGACCATCACGATTCCATCCAAATGGCGCGTGCGTTCGATGTAAATGAGCGGCGCATTTGATTTGCGTTGCAGATAGGCATTAATTTCCGCCTTTCCATCGATAGCAGTGATATTTTCGATGTAACCAGTGGGAATAACCGGTTCTCCGGCTTTGCTGCGGTGGCGGAAAAAGCGGATGAGGGAGCTGTTAAAGTCGGGGTATTTGACAAATGTACCTTTGCCTTGAATTTTGGTCAGTAGTCCGTCTCGAACCAATTGTTCGATGGCTTTGCGTATGGTGCCAATTGATACTTGGTAGGTTTCAGCCAAAATATGTTCGCTTGGAATCGGTTCGCCAATTTGCCATTTTTGTTCGGCTAATTGTTTTTGGATGAGGTGACGTACTTGTTCGTAGCGGGGCAGTTTGCCGAGCCGGTTCTGATTCAGTTCCATTTTTCTGCTTTAAATAAAATAGATTGACAAATATAGCACAAATTGACAATATTCAATTCATCTAGTCATATATATGACTAGATGAATATTCAAAAATACAAAGCGTCAGATAAAGGAGCAGTTTAAGATGATTGGACTTATTTTACTGGTGATTGCGTTCGTTATCGCCGCAGGTTACATCACGAAAATCAATATAGGCTTTTATGCAATTGCCGCAACCTATGTCATCGCCTGTTTTGTTATGGATTTATCGCCGGGTGATTTGATGAAAATGTGGCCGGTAAAAATCTTTTTTGTGATTTTGTCGGTCAGCTTGTTTTATAACGTGGCATTGGCCAATGGCGCATTGGAAAAATTAGCCGGCCATTTGCTTTATCAGTGCCGTAATTTTCCCAATATTTTGCCGTTAGTCATATTTGCGGCGGCAACAATCATTGCAGGGCTGGGTGCAGGATTTTATACCGTGCTGGCATTTATGGCGCCGCTGACACTGCTACTTTGTCAGAAAACCAAAATGAATTTGGTTGTCGGCAGTATGGCTGTGAACTACGGTGCATTGGCCGGCGCCAATTTTATGACTTCGCAAAGCGGTATTATTTTCAGAGGTTTGTTGGAAAACGCAGGCATTCCTAAAGAAACTGCATTTAATTATGCAAGCTCTATTTTTGTTGTAACGTTCTTGGTTCCCATTGCGGTGTTGGGTACATATTCCCTGTGGAGCCACCGGTCATCTGCGGTTCATATTCACGCCGAGAAGCCGGAACCGTTTGATTTGAAACAAAAGCAGTCGATTTATCTGATTATTCTTTTGATGACGATTGTATTACTGTTTCCGATTTTACATTTGCTGTTACCGCAGAATGAATGGATTGCCTCGATAAATCAGAAGATGGACATCGGTTTTTTGGCCATCGTTTTTACATTAATCAGTATGGTAATGAAACTGGCGGACGAGAAAAAAGTGATTGCGTTGGTGCCTTGGAATACCTTAGTGATGATTTGCGGCATGGGTATGCTGATCGGAATCGGTGTCAAAGCAGGCGTTATTGAGGCATTCTCAGGCTGGGTTTCAGGTAATGTGGCTTTTTGGCTTATTCCGGTGGTATTGTGCTGCATTAGTGCGGTTATGTCGGTTTTTTCCAGTACACTTGGCGTTGTTGCCCCGACTTTGTTCCCGATTATTCCTGCGATCGCGGTTCATTCGGGTTTGGAACCTGCTTTGTTATTTACTGCGGTTGTGGTTGGCGCCCAAGCGACAGCCATTTCACCATTCTCTTCGGGAGGCAGCCTGATTTTAGGCTCTGCACCGGAGGGGATTAATAAGAATACATTGTTCAACAGCCTGTTGTTCCGTGCCATTCCGATCGGCATGGCGGCTGCACTGATTGCCGTGGTTTTGGCTCAATCCGTAATGTGATAAAGGAAAAAAGATGTACACCGTTGATACCCATGCCCATATTTTTAATCAACATGATGATTTTATCGAACATGCCCGCTATACGCCGTCTTATACGGCTTCGGTGGCAGAGTTTTTAGACCGGCTCGATACTCATCAATTGCATTACGGCGTTTTAATTCAACCGAGCTTCTACGGTACGGACAACAGTGCAATGCTTCAAGCCGTTGCCGAAGCGAAAGGGCGGTTAAAAGCAGTGATTGTCGTTGATCCTGATATTTCCGCCCAAGAATTGCAGCAATACTGTCAACAGGGTGTTTGCGGAATTAGGCTGAATTTGTTCGGGCAACCCATACCTGATGTGGATACACCGCAATGGGAAAAGCTGACCCAGATCTTGAAAACGCTCGGTTGGCATATCGAATTACATTGCCCGCCGGGTTATCTGTTGGTACTTTTGCCGGCATTTAAACGTCATGGCGTCGATATTGTTATCGATCATTTGGGCAGACCGGCATACGGCCAAGATTTAGACGGCGAAGTGTTCCAACAGTTTATCTCTTTGCTTGACCCGAAATACCATTGGATTAAATTATCGGGCTTATACCGTTTGGCCTGTGCCGATAATGCCGTTGAGTGCGGCAGGCAGATCTATGAAATGCTTAAAGCGCAAGGAATGCTTTCACGTATCGTGTGGGGCAGTGATTGGCCGCATACTCAGCATGAACATGAAACCGATTATTCCCAAAATTGGCAACTGCTTCATGAAATTGTGCAAGATGAAAATGAACGCAGGCAAATTTTAAGTACCAACCCGTGTAAACTGTTTGGGTTTTAAAAAACTCTTCTTAAAACAGGTTTAAAACACAAGGCCGTCTGAAAATCGGATTTTCAGACGGCCTTGCACTTTAAGACGGTTTAATCGGTCTTATTTTTTCAAACGTCCATGTAGCTCTTGAACGCTGTACACGCCCAAGTGGTCTCGGCTTTTTGCGCCTTCGCTCATGGCTTCGCCGCCGGCAACGGTGGTGTATTGCGGCACACGTTGGGTCAGCGAGGTGCGGCGGATACTGTGGCTGTCGGCGATTGCTTGGCTGTCGTTGGCAACGGTATTGACTACCAGCGAGATTTCGCCGTTTTTGAGGGCATCGACGATATGTGGACGGCCTTCCAATACTTTATTGACGGTTTGGACGGTGATGCCCTGTTCCGCCAGATAAGCCGCCGTGCCGCGGGTGGCACACAGGCCGTAGCCCAAGGCTTGGAAGTTTTTCGCTGTTTTGAGAATCAGCGGTTTGTCTTCGTCCCGTACGGCGATAAACACTTTGCCGGTGGCGGGTAAACGTTCGCCTGCGCCCAGTTGGGCTTTGTAGTAGGCTTCACCGAAACTTGCGCCCACGCCCATCACTTCGCCGGTGGAACGCATTTCGGGGCCGAGAATGGTGTCCACGCCGGGGAATTTGATAAACGGGAACACGGCTTCTTTCACGGCATAGAAATCCGGAATCACTTCTTTTTCAATGCCTTGCTCTTTCAGCGAAATGCCTGCCATTGCCCGTGCGCCGACTTTTGCCAGCGGCACGGAAGTGGCTTTGGACACAAACGGTACGGTGCGGGAGGCACGGGGGTTCACTTCCAATACGAATACCACGCCGTCCTGTACGGCAAACTGCACGTTCATCAGACCGACCACGCCCAGTGCATACGCCATGGCTTTGGTTTGGCGGCGGATTTCGTCTTGGATTTCCTGACTCAAGGAATACGGCGGCAACGAGCAGCCGGAGTCGCCGGAGTGGATACCTGCCTGTTCGACGTGCTGCATAATACCGCCGATAACGACATCTTTGCCGTCTGAAACGCAGTCCACATCGACTTCGATGGCGTTGTTCAGGAAGAAGTCGAGCAATACGGGGCTGTCTTCGGAAACCTGCACCGCTTCACGCATATAGGTTTGCAGCTGTTCTTTGCTGTGAACCACCTGCATGGCACGGCCGCCCAAAACGTAAGACGGACGGACTACCAGCGGATAGCCGATTTCTTCTGCTAAAACAAGGGCTTCTTCTTCATTGCGGGCGGTGCGGTTCGGCGGTTGGCGCAAGCCCAAATCGTTCAATACTTTTTGGAAGCGTTCACGGTCTTCGGCGGCATCGATGCTGTCGGCGGAGGTGCCGATGATGTTCACGCCGTTTTCCACTAAGGCATTGGCAAGTTTCAGCGGGGTTTGTCCGCCGTAATGCACAATCACGCCCCACGGGTTTTCTTTTTTCACGATTTCCAACACGTCTTCCAGAGTCAGCGGCTCGAAATAGAGGCGGTCGGAAGTGTCGAAGTCGGTGGAAACGGTTTCGGGGTTGCAGTTCACCATGATGGTTTCAAAACCGCTTTCACGCAGGGCAAGGGCGGCGTGGACGCAGCAGTAGTCAAACTCGATGCCTTGTCCGATACGGTTTGGGCCGCCGCCGAGAATCATGACTTTTTTACGGTCTGAAGGACGCGCTTCGCATTCTTCTTCGTAAGTCGAATAGAGGTAGGCGGTGTCAGTGGCAAATTCCGCCGCACAAGTATCCACCCGTTTGTAAACAGGGTGCAGCTTGAGGGCGTAGCGGTGTTCCCGCACTTCTTTTTCGGAAACGTTTAATAATTGCGCCAAACGCTTGTCGGAGAAGCCTTTGCGTTTCAGACGACGTAAGGCGGCGTAGTCCAAATCGTTCAGGCTGCCTGCGGCAACGGCGGCTTCTTCTTTCATCAAGTCTTCGATTTGCGCCAGGAACCAAGGGTCGATGGCGCAGATTTCGTGGATTTCCGCCAAGCTGAAACCGGCACGGAAGGCATCGGCGACAAACAGCATACGCTCGGGGCCGGGGTTCGCCAGTTCACGGCGGATTTCGGCTTTGTCGAGCGTGCGCGGATTGAAGCCGCACAAACCGGTTTCCAATCCCCGCAGTGCTTTTTGGAAGGATTCTTGAATAGTACGTCCCATTGCCATCACTTCGCCCACCGATTTCATCTGTGTGGTCAGGCGGTCGTCTGCCGCCGGGAATTTTTCAAAGGCAAAGCGTGGAATTTTGGTAATCACATAGTCGATCGAGGGCTCGAACGAAGCTGGCGTGCGGCCGCCGGTGATGTCGTTTTGCAGCTCGTCCAAAGTAAAGCCCACCGCCAGTTTCGCCGCCACTTTCGCAATCGGGAAGCCGGTGGCTTTGGAAGCCAGCGCAGACGAGCGGGACACACGGGGGTTCATCTCAATCACAATCATTTCGCCGTTGGCGGGATTGACGGCGAACTGTACGTTTGAGCCGCCGGTATCCACGCCGATTTCACGCAATACCGCCAACGAAGCGTTGCGCATGATTTGATATTCTTTGTCGGTGAGCGTTTGCGCCGGCGCAACCGTAATCGAGTCGCCGGTATGCACGCCCATCGGGTCGAAGTTTTCAATCGAACAGATGATGATGCAGTTGTCGTTTTTATCCCGCACCACTTCCATCTCGTATTCCTTCCAACCCAAAACCGACTGCTCGATCAGCAGCTCATGGGTTGGCGAAGCATCAAAGCCCCGTTCGCAAATCGCCAAAAATTCATCACGGTTGTAGGCAATGCCGCCGCCCGAACCGCCCATGGTGAAAGACGGACGGATCAGCGTCGGAAAGCCGACCTGCTCCTGCGCCGCCAAAGCCTCGTTCATGGTATGGCAAACAAACGATTTCGGACAGGACAGCCCGATTTTTTCCATCGCCTCTTTAAAGCGGCCACGGTCTTCGGCTTTGTCGATGGCGTCTTCGGTTGCACCGATCAGCTCGACATTGTATTTCGCCAACACGCCGTTGCGTGCCAAATCCAAGGCACAGTTCAACGCCGTCTGCCCGCCCATGGTCGGCAACACCGCATCAGGACGTTCTTTGGCAATAATCTTTTCAACCGTCTGCCACATAATCGGCTCGATATAGGTAACATCGGCCATTTCAGGGTCGGTCATAATCGTGGCGGGGTTGGAATTGACGAGAATGACTTTATAGCCTTCCTCACGCAACGCTTTACACGCTTGCGCCCCGGAATAGTCAAACTCACAGGCTTGGCCGATCACAATCGGACCGGCGCCGATAATTAAAATGGATTTTAGGTCGGTACGTTTAGGCATGGTGGTCTCTTGCTGATTAAAGATGGTTTCATTAAGTGTTAAGTCCATTTTCACAGGCATAGTGAATGAACTGTAATCTGTTAATTTTCCTGTAACCTGTTCCCTCTCCCGTGGGAGAGGGTTAGGGAGAGGGCTTTTGTCTGTTGCAGTGGTTTAAATTCGAGAAGAAAAAAGGTTTTGCCCTCTCCCCAACCCTCCCCCGCAGGGGAGGGAGCGGGTCTGCTGAATATTGTAGATGGTTGGTGTGCATTCAAATATTCGGTAATCCGTTGGATAATCGGGCGTATTGTTGCAATCTGTTAATCAAAACCTTATTTTTCAGTCTGTTCTAAATTCTGCAATGTGTTCAAAATTTCTGCTAATACGTTATCGGTTTGCTGCAAAATTTCGTGATTCCAAAATCTTAATATGGTAAAACCCAAGTTGGTTAAATATTCGCTGCGTTCCCGGTCGTAAGTTTGCTGTTCATTATGTTGCCCGCCGTCAGCTTCGATAATCAGTTTGGGGCTGAGGCACATAAAGTCGGCGATATAGTGTCCGATCGGTTGTTGCCGTCTGAATTTATAGCCGTCTAAACGGTTTGCCCGCAGATGCTGCCATAGCTTCTGTTCTGCTTCACTCATATTGCATCGCAGATTTTTGGCATATTGCTGCAATACAGGGTTGTTGTTGGCGAGCAGTTTTTTCGTCATGCTGTGTTTGTAATTTTTTTATGCCGTGTTTATGGTCGTGCTTGCAATGCAGAAACTTGGTTTTCAGACGGCCTTTCCTGTTCAACAGGCCGTCTGAAAACCGACTTTGCTTACTGTTTTGCCGCTTTGATGCTGTCGATAAATTTGTCGAACAGATAATCCACATCGTGCGGGCCGGGGCTGGCTTCAGGGTGGCCTTGGAAGCTGAATGCCGCTTGGTCGGTCAGTTCGATGCCTTGCAGCGAGCCGTCAAACAGGGAGCGGTGGGTTACTTTGGCGTTGGCGGGTAGGGTGTCTGCGTCCACTTCAAAGCCGTGGTTTTGGCTGGTAATCATGACTTTGCCGCTTGCCAAGTCTTGTACGGGGTGGTTGGCACCGTGGTGGCCGAACGGCATTTTGCGGGTTTTTGCGCCGATGGCCAAACCCAATAATTGGTGGCCCAAGCAGATGCCGAACAGCGGTTTTTTGCTGGCGAGCAGCTCTTTAACGGCGGCGATGGCGTAGTCGCAAGGCTCAGGGTCGCCGGGGCCGTTGGAGAGGAAAACGCCGTCGGGATTCAGTGCCAATACGTCTTTGGCGGGCGTTTGGGCGGGTACGACGGTCAGGCGGCAACCCCGTTCGGCGAGCATACGCAGGATATTGGTTTTTACGCCGAAGTCGTAGGCGACCACGTGATACGGCTGATTTTCAGGCGTGGTGTGGCCTTGACCGAGTTTCCATGTGCCTTCTGTCCATTCGTGGTCTTCTGTGCAGCTGACTTCTTTTGCCAAGTCTTTGCCGACCATGCTGCCGAAGGCGGCGATTAATTCTTGTGCTTTTTCAACGGTGGCATCTGCGCCGGTCAGGATTGCACCGGCTTGTGCGCCTTTATCCCGCAGAATGCGGGTCAGGCGGCGGGTGTCGATGTCCGCGATGGCAACGGTTTGGTTGCGTACCAAATATTCCTGCAGGCTTTCGGTGGCACGGAAATTGCTGTGCAAAAGCGGCAGGTCGCGGATGATTAGGCCGGCGGCGAATACGCTGTGGCTTTCAGTGTCTTCGGGATTGGTGCCGGTGTTGCCGATGTGCGGATAGGTGAGGGTAACGATTTGTTTGCAGTAAGACGGGTCGGTCAGAATTTCCTGATAGCCGGTCATGGAGGTATTGAACACGACTTCGCCGGAAGTCGAGCCGTTATAACCGATAGATGTGCCGTGGAAAACGCTGCCGTCTGCGAGAACCAGAAGTGCTGGGGTCATGGTAATTTCCTGTTTTGATTGATTTATATAGTAGCGAAGGCCACCGGATTTTCGGCAGCGCTTGATATAGTGGACTAAAATAAAAAACTACTGCGTTTGGTATCTTTCTTATTTTATTTCACTATAATGAGGCCGTCTGAAAACGGGTATGCTTCAGACGGCCTGCCGGAATACGGGTAAAAAAAAACACGCACCATGCAAAAATCATGGTATGACGTGCTTTGCGGCAATTTATTCTGCCGTAGAAGCAATGTATTTTAATCGAAACAGCGGCGGCATTCAAGGGGGAAACGGTTTTTCTGTGGCGGAACGGATTTTGCCGCTTGGAGTGTTTGCCATAAAATAGTCGGAATTAAAGAGCAATCAAATATATTATAAAGTGAATCCACGATATAAGGGAGGACGCATGAAACCGAACCATCTGGCAGCCCTGTTGCCGCTGCTTGTTGTCTGTGCCGTTGCAGCGGAAAACAGGCCGTCTGAAAATCCGAATGCGGATATTTTGCCCGCATCGGCAACCGAGAGGCCACAGCCGGAACAGCCGACAGACAAGCGTTGCGTGTTGGCAGGCGTTGCCCGCAAACAAAACACCGCCCAAACCAACGGAGGCAAACAGCGGATATGCGTTTTGCGGCGTTTGTCTTGGCGGGAAATATTTTGATGAGCAGCGTATAAAAAATTGACCGCTCTAAAAAGAGCGGTCAATTTTTTCTGAGTTTTTTAATTACAGCGATTTGCCGCAATTAAGCGATTTTTTTCATTTTGGCTAATTCTTCCTGAATTTTTTCATTCGCCATCATTTTCTTTTCGCCATCAATAAATCGATTTAAAATTTGTTTGATTAATGGCTGGTAACCGATACCATTCAATTCGGCTATATTTTTCAAATCTTGCAATAGTCCTTTAGGTAAACGGATTGAAATCGCTTGCAATGCCAACATCTCATCAATGGCACTTTGGCTCGTTGCATTGGATTTTTGTACAAATCTTTCATCTCTACCAAGTTCGCCATTTTCCCATTGTTCATCTAAGTTAGCCATAACGGTACTCCTATTTGTATTTTTCATAAATACGAATTTCGTCTTCATTCGCAGGGTAAGCTGTTCTAATATGAATTTCTCCATTTTTATTTATAAAACAAACTTTTAATTTTAGCCCTTTATTGGTTTCTGCAACAAACCATTCTGTCGGTGGATCACTTTGATGCTCTTCTCTTATATCGATTAATGTACCACCCGTCATATTGGAAAATGCTTCAATAATATCATTTTCCGGTTCGCATAATCCGTGTTTAGTTTTTAATTTAAAATAAACACTATCCGAAATTTTAAGCATAAAAACCTTAATAATGCGGTGAAATCTTGTATATACAATATCTCTTTTGCTGCTTTTTTGCAAGCAAATCTACAGCATTACCCCAATTTATGCCGTCTGAAAACAGCATATCGATTTTCAGACGGCATGGCGCTGTGTAGAATGGCGGCATTTTATTGTGGAGAAACTTATGTCGGCTGAAAATTGCCCGTGCGGCAGCGGTAAAAAATATGATGACTGCTGTCGGCCGCTGCACCAATCCGAGCGTTTGCCGGAAACGGCGGAAGCCTTAATGCGTTCGAGATACAGCGCTTATGTATTGCAGAAGATTGATTATATTGTAGAAACCACTGTTCCGGCGCAGCAGCATTTATTGAATCGGGCAGACTTGGCGGCATGGAGCAGGGAAACCCGCTGGCTGGGGTTGGAAGTGTTGCGGCATATTCCGAAAATCGGCAAACATCATGCGCAGGTTGAGTTTTGCGCCCGTTTTGCCGAGGGCGGCGAGGTGTGCGAACATCACGAATTGTCGGCGTTTGTGCAGGCGGACGGGCGTTGGTATTTTATCGATCCGACCGTGCCGCTACCGACCATGAAGCAGCCGTGTATCTGCGGTTCGGGCAAAAAATTCAAGGCCTGCTGCGGCGGTTTGCTGGGATAATCGGAGGTTATTTCACTATAATTGTGTCTTCGCATAAAAAAACCATTCATGCTAAGGGAGAAAGCATGAATGGCCAATACATTGCGGGAAAATGTCTTACAGCCGAATGCTTGATGAGACCAACCGGCTGTATGAGCCGCCACCGCCCCAAAGGGATAAAAGAACGGCAGCGACAGGGCAGATTCTACGCCGATGAGTATTAAGTGCGGTTAAGAAGTGCAATGAAAACACCGGCGGCTGCGTAAATTATAGTGAAATAACCCCAAAGCACTACAGCGTTGGCTTCGCCTTGTCGTATTACTCATACTGTCTGCGGCTTGCCGCCTTGTATTGCTTCGGGGTTATTCCACTATATAGTAACGGCGGTTTACTGATTGTCCCGTATCCATTTGAGCCAGCGTTCAAACAGTTTCGGCTCAAGGGCGGCAACGACCGAGCGTTTGAAAATATGTTTTCCGCTCCAAAATTCATCGCCTTCCAATGTCGCCAAACAGCCGCCCGCTTCTTCAAAAATCAGCGCACCGGCAGCATAATCCCACAATTTTTGTCCGCCGTGGACATACACATCATAGCGGCCGCTGGCCAGATAACACCAATCCAGCGTGCTGCTACCCATGCTGCGCAGCGTACCGAACGGAGCGAGAGTACTCATGCGGCTGGAGAGTTTGCCCGAACGCAGATACTTGATTTCTACACCGGCGATGGCTTCGTTCAACTTTTTTTCCGCCAGCCTGAGCGGCAGCGGCGTACCGTTTAAAAATGCCCCCTTGCTGCGTTCGGCAGCAAAACATTCACCGCTGACCGGATTGTAAATCACGCCGAGTTTGGCACGCCCGTTTTCAATATAGGCAACGGAAACGGCAAAATGCGGCAGACCATTGACAAAATTATTGGTGCCGTCGATCGGATCGACCACCCACAGGCCGTCTGAAAACGCATGTTGCTCCCACAACGCCGACTGAAGCGCCGGCGGCATTTCCTCACCCAGCATCGGGCAGTCGATAATCAGCGGCAGCGCAGCGGCAAAAGCCGTTTGCGCCGCCAAATCGGCATCGCTCAAAACCGACCCGTCCGCCTTGCGGTAGGCGGGCGTATTCAAAAAACGGGGCATCACCTCGGTTTGGGCAATATGCCGCACAATATTTTGCAGTTGGTATAACACAGTTGGCACTCGGCAGGAAAGTCGGAGGAAAACAGCACGGCTGCTTGCTATTTCGGCATAAAACCGCCAATATTCACATTTAAAGAGAACTGACTATAGGCAGATTTTCCGTCTGCTGCACATTATATACGTTTTAACGATTCTGAACACCATGCCCCGATTTTATCTGAACACCGATTTACACGCCGGACAAACATTAGAATTGCCCGACAATATCATCCGCCATATCAACGTATTGCGTCTGAAACAAAACGACAGCCTGATTTTATTCAATGGTAATGGCAAAGCCTATCCCGCCCGCCTGAGTGCCGTAGAAAAACGCCGTGCCGCCGCCGAAATCCTCAGCGAACACACCACCGACAACGAATCACCGCTGAACATCACCCTGATACAGGCAGTTTCCAGCGGCGAACGTATGGATTTCACCCTGCAAAAAAGCGTCGAACTCGGTGTCAGCGCCATCCAACCCGTTATCAGCGAACGCTGCGTCGTCCGCCTGAGCGGCGAGCGTGCCGACAAACGGGTCGCACGCTGGCAGGAAATCGTCATTTCCGCCTGCGAACAAAGCGGCAGAAACACCGTTCCCCCCGTATTGCCCCTAATCAGCTATTCACAGGCATTGCAGCAACTACCCGACAACCAAACCAAACTGCTGCTGGGCCTGAACCACGCCTGCAAACTGAACCAAATCACCCCATTTTCAGACGGCATCATCTTTATGGTCGGCCCCGAAGGCGGCTGGAGCGAAGCCGAGGAACAACAGGCCGCCGCCGCAGGTTTCCAAGCCGTTACCTTGGGCAAACGGGTCTTGCGAACCGAAACCGCCTCGCTCGCCGCAATAGCGGCAATGCAGACTTTGTGGGGGGATTTTGTTTAGGTTAATTTGAAGAGGATATTTTCCGTTTATAGCAAATTCACTAAAAAAGAGAACAAGGCGTGGGCTGGGCGAGGCTCAGCATAATGTGAAATTTACCAAACCCGTGCGTGCTGCGGCACACACGCTACATCAATTCAGCGTAGTGTGCATGCCAGAGCATGCACATGTCTTTTAATATATCGTGCATTCACTTTATTTAAAAATATTACGGCGTTGGCTCGCCTAGCCGTACTACCTGTACTGTCTTCGGCTTGCCGCCTTGTCCTACTTTTAAATGGTATTTACTGTATATGCTTCAAAGATAATCAATATTACATCTTGTATCGATTGAATAATAAAAGCCGTCTGAAAACGCATCGAGCATTTTCAGACGGCTTGATTATTTAAAACTAGTCGATTATTCGCCCAACAACGCAATATCTGCTACCGCATTCATCTGCTGCGCCAGTTGGTTGAGCAGGTTGAGGCGGTTTTGTTTGACGGCAGGGTCTTCCGCCATCACCATTACGCCGTCGAAGAAGGCATCGACCTGAGGCTTGATGGCGGCGAGTTCGGACAAGGCCGTCTGAAAATCGTTGTTTGCCAAGGCCGCTTCGATTTTCGGCTGCAGGGCTTGCGAGGCGGCAAACAGGGCCTGTTCTTCGTCTTGCTGCAACAGGTTTTCAGCGACTTTGCCCAATCCGGCATCGGCTTTTTTGAGCAGGTTCTGCACCCGTTTGTTGGCGGCGGCAAGGGCAGCGGCTTCGGGTAGGGCTTTGAAAGCGGCGACGGCGTTGAGTTTGTCGGCAAGGTTGTGCAGGCGGCTCGGCTGTTTGGCGAGTACGGCGGCGACGATGTCCTGCGGATAGTCGTTTTGCAGCAATACGGCCAAACGTGCCTGCATAAATTCGGCGACTTCCGCCGGGGTTTTTTCGTTGAGCAGGCCTTGCGGGAAGGCGGCGAAAGCGGTTTGCACCAGTTCGGCGGCGTCCAAATCATACTGCATCAGCATACGCAGAATGCCCAATGCCGAGCGGCGCAGGGCGTAGGGGTCTTTGTCGCCGGTCGGAATCAGACCGATGCCCCAAATGCCGACCAAGGTTTCCAGCTTATCGGCAAGGGCGACGGCGGTGGCGGTTTTGCCTTCGGGCAGGCTGTCGCCGGCAAAGCGGGGTTGGTAGTGCTGCTCGATGGCGGCGGCGATTTCTTCGGTTTCACCGTCCAAACGGGCATAGTATTTGCCCATCGTGCCTTGCAGCTCGGGGAATTCGCCCACCATTTCGGTTACCAAATCGGCTTTGGCCAAACGTGCGGCACGTTCGGCGGCGGCAGCATCCGATCCCAAGGCTTTGGCGATGTGGGCGGCAAGGGTTTGCAGGCGTTCGATGCGGTCGGCCTGCGAACCGATTTTGTTGTGGTACACCACGTTCGCCAGCTTGGGCAGGCGGCTTTCCAAAGTCGCTTTTTGGTCTTGTTTGTAGAAAAATTCGGCATCGCTCAAGCGGGCGCGCAACACTCGCTCGTTACCTTGGATAATGTGCGACGGATCATCGGTTTGCAGATTGGAAACCAGCAGGAAGCGGTTCATCAGCTTGCCGTTTTGATCGAGCAGCGGGAAGTATTTCTGGTTTTGCTGCATGGTCAGAATCAGGCATTCTTGCGGCACATTGAGAAAATCTTCTTCAAAACCGGCCTCCAAAACTACCGGCCATTCCACCAATGCCGTTACCTCGTCCAGCAGGGCATCATCGGCGGCAACCGTTGCTTTCAGACGGCCTGCCTGCTGGTTTAAGGCCGTCTGAATTTCGGTTTTGCGTTCAGCAAACGAAGCGACAACTTTACCCTCGTTTTTTAATTGGGCGGCATAGCTGTCGGCATTGGCGATAACGATTTCACCGCTGCTCAGGAAACGGTGTCCCAAAGTTTTATTGCTGCTTTGCAGGCCCAACACGCTCACATTCACGATTTCATCGCCGTGCAGCACAATCAGGCTGTGTACCGGACGCACAAAAGTAAAGGTGCTGCTGCCCCAGCGCATCACTTTCGGAATCGGCAGTTTTTTCACCGCCTGATTGATAATGTCTTCCAGCAACCCGCCCAAAGGCTTGCCGGTCTGCGTGTATTCATAGGCATAGACATCTTGTTTGCCGTCATGAATCACTTTCAAATCTTCAATCTTCGCCCCCGCTCCACGGGCAAAACCTTCCAGTGCTTTGGTCGGTACACCGTCTTTCATGGCGTTGGCAACCGCCGGCCCTTTTTTCACAATCTGCTGATCCGCCTGCACGGGCTTCACGTTTTCCACCTGCACGGCCAAACGGCGGGGCGAGGCATAGGCAGTAAATTTTACTTCGCCGTCAATCAGATGGGCTTTTTCCAATCCCTCGGCAACGGAAGCGGCAAAATGATTGCCGAGATTATTCAGGGCTTTCGGCGGGAGTTCTTCGGTGAGGAGTTCGATAAGTAAAGTTTGGGTTGTCATGTTTTTGCTTTCTTAAAAAATAATTGTTTTTTTATTCAGTTTTCAGACGGCCTATTTTTGGGCCGTCTGATAAAAAAGTCATGTTTGGTTTTCTAATTCGGATATTTTTTTATCCAATAAGGCTTGGCTGCGGGCAATCATATCTTTATAAATGGTGTTTTGCTTGCCCCACAAAGTAGAAAACTGTTCTTCTTTGTGGCCGACTAAAAACGGCGAAGTAATCAGCCCGCAGATACCGCCATGTTGTTCGATATAACGGTCGATGGTATTTTGGGTATGTCGGTTTTGTTCATTCCATGTGTAAATCTTCGAATAGGCACGTTGATGATAAATATTGAATACCATGCTGACCAATCGATTGATTTGGTAGAATGATTCATTTCCTCCCTGTATCGGTGAGGCGGTAATTTCGGTTTCTTCAGATAAGTCGGCAATCAGTCCGGAATAAATATCCCAATCTGTTTCGGCATGGTTTAATGTTTGCTTGATTTCTGCATAACGTTGAGCAAATTCTTGATTAAAAAACACATCGTCTTCGCAGATGCTGACATGAGGCATACCTGATTTTTCGGCGATGCGCATCATAAATTTATAACTTAATCCGCAGCCAATCCAGCCGGTATTATGACGCAATCCGGGAAATTTCCAAATACCGTAATGGTTGTCTTGGTCAAAATCACGGCTTCGCAAAACGGATTCAGGCAAGCTCAAGCACCAGAAATCGCCTTTGGGTTTGATGTAATCGTTACACAAATTATAGAACGTTTCGAAATCAATTATGTCTTGCGAGAGTAGGAAACGGTATAAATAAAATTGGAATTTATCCGGCTGTTGGCGGAAATCGGAAATTTCCTGCAAACGGGTTGAAAACGCTTCCTTGTGATTAAGCCAATAATCAATTTGTTTGATCATTGTATCTATATTTCCGATATCGACAAAATCAACAATATTATTTAAATCGGTATGTTCTGGCTGGTCGCTTCCTTGTTCTGAAACAATCAGTTTGTTGAGCGACAGGCATTCGTAGATTCGGGCGGTTTCCAATAAGGCATTTTCATAATCGTGGATATTGACAACGATTTTGGCTTTTTTCAACAAATCGTGTGATTTTTCACCGAATACTTCGGAAATTACTTTAACTGAAAATTGCTCACTTAATTTTTTCAGAAATAACTTTCTGCGTTCGCTGTTCGGGTCGCCATAAAATGCAACATCATATTCAAAATCCTGATTTGTTTGTGTTGCCTGAGAGGTTTCAATGCCGATAGGTAGATAATGCAGCTGTTTGAACGGGAGTTGGCGTTCCTGTAAAAAGGCAATATTTGTCAGTGAGTAGTCAAATACATGGGCGGCTCGATGCAGTTTTTGGAAATAGGCATCGGTAAACCATCTGCTTGAGACTGATTGTTCCATTTGAAAGGCTATGTAATGAGCCGGCATGGTTTCAAACATTTGTGGACAAATGACAATATGCCATTTGTCGTTTTCGTATCCGTTTTGTGGAACGTCAAAAATAATGGAGGATTCTATACCGACTTTTTTTAATGAGTGGGTAAATAGTTTAGCGATATAGTGTGTATGTTTGGCTGTCAGGATAATGAAACCGTTTTGTGGCTGAGGACGAGGGCATAATAGTGCCTTAACAGCGTAAGGTCCGGAAGTTTTATAAACTTGTCGGCAAGTTTGGTAGGCTTTGCCAATACTACCTTTTTCTTGAGCCAGATTTCCAAACTGTTTACAGTATTGATTGACTGTACTGAAAATAGATTTGGTTTTAATGAATGGTTTTACAAGAAAATGGAACGGTAATTTGGGGGTAGGTTTCATTATTTATCAGTACATCAAATTTGATTTAAATGGATTAACTTATGTGGATACTTTAAAAAAGCAAGATAAGCCGATACTGTACTGTTTTAAAGTGAATTCACGATAGCTTCGGCATTTTCTGCAAAGCTGCATAATAGCCGTTTTTATCCATCAATTCCTGATGGCTGCCTTCTTCGATAATTTTACCTTCGTCCATCACGATGATTCTATCGGATTGTTCGATGGTGCTCAAACGGTGGGCGACGATAATACTGGTGCGGCCGGTCATTAGGCGTTCGAGGGCTTGTTGGACGAGGCGTTCGGATTCGTTGTCGAGGGCGCTGGTGGCTTCGTCGAGCAGCAAAATCGGGGCATCTTTTAAGATGGCGCGGGCGATGGAAACCCGTTGGCGTTGGCCGCCGGAGAGTTGGCTGCCGTTGGCACCGATGGGCTGGTGTATGCCTTGCGGATTGTTGTTGATTACGTCTTGCAGGTTGGCGGCTTGAATGGCGGCCGTTACTTCAGCTTCGCTTGCTTCGGGGCGGCTGTAGGCAACGTTGTTGTAAAGTGTGTCGTCAAACAGGAAGACATCTTGCGAAACAAGAGCGAATTTGGTACGCAGGTTGGTTAGTTTGACATCGTTGATGTTGATGCCATCAATGGATACGCTGCCTGAAGTGGCGGTAACGAAGCGGGGTAGAAGATTGACAACGGTGGTTTTGCCGCTACCGGACCGACCAACTAGGGCAACCCGTTCTCCAGGGCGGATATCGAGGTTGAAGTTGTCGAGGGCCTTTTTGCCGTGTTCGTGATATTGAACATCGACTTGGTCGAATTTCAGACGGCCTCTGACTTGGCTTAGGGTTTGTGTGCCGCTGTCTTTTTCGGGTTGTTCGTCTAAAAAACCGCATACGCCATCGGCCGCCAGAAACATGCTCTGCATGGGAATGCTGATGTTGGCAAGGTTTTTAATCGGGGAAAGCATTTGCAGCATGGCAACGATAAAGGCCATAAATTCGCCGATGGTGGTGTAACCCGCCTGACTTTGCCACAGGGCGATAAAGATAACCACGGCAAGGGCAACGGAGGCGATTAATTCGCTGAACGGAGAACGGGCGGCGGTGGCTTGGGTAATTTTCTTGCCCAGTCGGACGATGGTGTTGTTGATGACGGAAAAACGTTGTGCGGCACGTTCCTGTCCGCCGAACATTTTGACGACACGGTGGCCTTGGTGGATTTCACTGATGACATTATTCATCGTGCCGATGCTTTGTTGAGAGCTGGCAATGATGTTTTTCAGGCGGTTTCGGTAGTAGCGGGAGAGCAACGAGAGCAGCGGGAACATCAGGGCGACAATCAGGCTGAGTTGCCAGTTGAGATAAAGCAATACGCATACTAATCCGAATACAATCAGAGTATCTCGGGTCAGAGTAATGAATACGTTGCTGGCATTGCTGATGGAAACTTCAGTCATCTGCACCATGTTCATTAAAACCGTGCCGGACGGGGTTTTTTGGTGGAAATCAGAGGAGAGCAGCAGCATTTTGCTGAACATATCCCGGCGGATATGGCTGATGGCCATCACCGATACCCATGTCATCAGATAGGTGCTGGCAAAACGGCAGATACCCCGAATCAGAATCAGCGAGATAAAAAACAGCGGCACAATCCACACTTTATCCGCCGTTCCCCAAATCATATAGGTAAACTGCGTTTTCCAGTTTTGCAGGGTGGCAATCAGCCCCCCTGCGGCAGAGAGTTCGGGCAGGGCCTGCGGCGCTTCAAAACCGTGGTTTACCAAAGGTGCGATAAAGGCAGCCAGATAGCTTTCGGTAAGCGCTACGCCGAAAATGGCCAATAAAGCGCCGAAAATCCGCAACTTATACGGCTTGATATAAATCATCAGCCGCATAAAATTACGGGTATCTACTTTGGAAAATAAACCAAAGGTCAGTTTTTCTATCATATGGGTATTCTGTTGGGGATATTTTTAAGCCCGTACCCGTTTTCAGACGGCTTGGGCGTGAACCGCAGCCTTAGGCCGTCTGAAAACGGGTAAGCAGGTATTTGGCAACTATGCCGCTTGGTTTTTAATCAGCGGGAAGCCGAGGGCTTCGCGGCTGGCAAGGTATTTTTGCGCCACGCTGCGGGAAAGGGTGCGGATACGGCCGATATAGGTTGCCCGTTCGGTTACGGAAATTGCGCCCCGTGCGTCCAAAAGGTTGAACGTGTGGCCGGCTTTGAGTACCAATTCATAAGCGGGCAGGGCGAGGGCGGCATCTTCGGTTTCCAAAAGGCGTTTGGCCTGCGCTTCGTAGTGGTTGAACTGTTCCAGCAGCCATGCAGCGTCGCTGTATTCAAAATTGTAGGTGGACTGTTCGACTTCGTTTTGATGATAGACATCGCCGTAGGTTACCGTTTGGCCGTCCAATGTTTTGGTCCACACCAAATCATACACATTTTCCACGCCTTGCAGATACATTGCCAGCCGCTCGATACCGTAGGTGATTTCGCCCAAAACCGGAGAACAGTCGATGCCGCCGACTTGTTGGAAATAGGTGAACTGGGTAACTTCCATGCCGTTGAGCCACACTTCCCAGCCCAAACCCCATGCGCCCAGCGTTGGGTTTTCCCAGTCGTCTTCAACAAAGCGGATATCGTGTATTTTCGGATCAATGCCCAATTCACGCAGCGAATCCAGATACAAATCCTGAATATCGGCAGGCGCAGGTTTCAGCGCCACTTGGAACTGATAATAGTGTTGCAGGCGGTTGGGATTGTCGCCGTAGCGGCCGTCTTTCGGGCGGCGGCTCGGTTGCACATAGGCGGCAAACCAAGGCTCGGGGCCGAGCGCACGCAGGCATGTTGCCGGATGGGACGTACCTGCGCCGACTTCCATGTCGAACGGTTGGAGAACGGTGCAGCCTTTGTCGGCCCAGAAAGTTTGCAGTTTGAAGATAATTTGTTGAAAAGTCAGCATGGCTTGTTCGGAATAATCGATAAAAGGCTTATTGTACTGTTTCAGCAGGTTTTTGAACAGAGAGCGCAGGCAAACATGCGTTTTCTGCAACAATGATTGTAAATTTTCTCCATAACTGCTTGCCAAACCAAAAACCAAGGCCGTCTGAAAATACGCAATCCCATTTTCAGACGGCCTTGTTTTGAATGAAATCAAACCATTACGGCATCAGCATACCGCCATTGACATGCAGCGTCTGACCCGTAATATATTTCGCCTGATCCGAAGCCAGAAACAGCACCGCATCGGCAATATCCTGCGCTTCGCCGAAGCGGCCGAGCGAGGTTTGGGCTTCAAACATTTTGCGGGTTTCTTCCGGCAACGCACGGGTCATATCCGTATCGATAAAGCCCGGCGCTACGCAGTTTACCGTAATCCCGCGGCTGCCGACTTCCCGTGCCATCGATTTGGCAAAACCGATCAGCCCCGCTTTCGCCGCTGCATAGTTGGTCTGACCCGCATTGCCCATCACACCGACCACGGAAGTAATGTTGATAATGCGGCCGGCACGCTGTTTCATCATGCCCCGCAGCACCGCTTTGGACGCACGGAACACCGATTTCAGATTGACCTGCATAATCTCGTCCCACTCTTCCTCTTTCATGCGCATCAGCAAATTGTCGCGGGTGATACCGGCATTATTGATCAAAATATCCAGTTTGCCGAACGTTTTTTCAATTTCGGCAATCAGATTTTCAATGCTGTCCGGCTCGGCCGCATTCAGCGCACGGCCTTCGCCGCCCCATTGCGCCAAACGCTCGCCGATGGCTGCCGCACCGCTTTCGGAAGTGGCGGTGCCGATAACTTTCGCCCCCGTCGCCGCCAGTGTATCCGCCACTGCCGCACCGATACCGCGCGAAGCGCCGGTTACCAAAGCAATCTTGCCGCTTAAATCTTGAACACTCATTTTGTTTCCTTTTAACTAAAAATCGAAGTTTTCAGACGGCCTTTATAGCATAAATACAGGTTTTAATCTAATTTCAGGCCGTCTGAAAAGCGGGTTGGGGGCTGTTATTCGATATGCGGCTGAGTGGCTTTGTGGTCAGCCGGTAATTCAATCGGTAAGTAGGGCGGTATTTCTAAAACGTATTTTAGCCAGTTGCTGAAACTGTATTTCCGGTAAATTTGTGAATCCAGCTCATGATAAGGGCGTTGCAGGAAATCATCGACGGCGGAAAAGTCGCAACTGTTGCAGATTAAGATGTTGTCGGGGTGGTAAAAATCGTATTCTCGGACAGTCGGGTTGGTGGTAATCAGTTTTTTCCGGTAGCCGAGTGCTTCAAATACTCTGAACGATAAGCCCGAATGTTCGTCAATGACAAAATCAAGCAGAACGTTGCTGCGTTGCGCTCGGTGCAGGTTTTCTTTAAAACCGATGCCTTGCCGGAGTATGTTGATATTCGGGTAGGGGTAAACGGAGCGGGGTGTTTTGAGTTTTCCTGCCAGCAGATTGAAATCAAGCCGGTAGGGTTTTTGTGCCACATAATCTAAAAATGCAGTAATGATTTTTTGGCGGGAAGGGTGGTGGGTGCCTGCGTAATAGAAATCGCTGCTGATTGTTGTCGATGGTTCGACGGTATGGTTGAAATAAAAATTGGTGGCGGGCAATAGATGTTTGGGATCGGAGGTTAAATCCGCCGGATCAAAGACATAAAAGCGTTTGAATAGGGAAATCAGCCGGTAAATGGCGGGAAAGCGTTTTAATCCGTCAAATTGATAATTCACACAGCCGTGGGTAACGGTTTGGTTGAGGTATGCAATCAATTCTTTTCCGAAAACATCGCCGCTGATAAGCAGAGCATAATCGGCGTGGGGCGGCTGCCCGCTTTGTTTCAGTTGATTTAATGCAGCCAGACTTTTGAGGTTTTTGGCGGTTTCTTTGTCTTTATGGACGATTTTGCGGTATTTGGCGTACAGCCATGCGCCAAACGACGGATAGCCCGCCTGTCGGTACAGTTCGGACAGGCTGGCAACTGTGAAGCCTTCTGCTGCCAAGGCTTCTTCGATTAAATCCGACAGGTCGAATACGGTCGGCATACCGAAAATAATGGTCTGTTTGTTTTGCATAACGGGGTTTCTGCCAATGGCGGACAGGGTATTTTCAGACGGCCTGTTATGGTGAAATAAGCTCAAAGCAAGACAGCGTTGGCTTTATCTTGCCGTATTGTAGTGCTTTGGGTGATTTCACCATAAGATGTCTGACAGTCAGGCCGTCTGAAAAGCGGATCAGGCGTGGGTTTTGATAAAGGCGGCGATGGCTTCGCTGCCGGTCAGGGCGCTGCATACGGCGGCTTTGTTGATGCGTTTGGCCAAGCCTGCCAATACTTTGCCGGGGCCGCATTCGGCGGACTCGGTGAGGCCGTCTGAAACCAGCAGATTAACGGTTTCGGTCCAACGGACGGGGCTGTAGAGCTGGCGGACGAGGGCATCTTTGATTTGGGCGGGGTCGTTGTGGGCGGCGACATCGGCGTTGTGGATCACACGGATTTTCGGGGTGCGGATTTCGGTGTCGGCGAGTGCCTGCGCCAACTGTTCGGCGGCGGGTTTCATCAGGCTGCAGTGCGAGGGGACGGATACCGGCAACGGCAAGGCACGTTTGGCACCGGCTTCTTTGGCGGCGGCCATGGCACGTTCGACGGCGGCGGTGTTGCCGGCAATCACGATTTGGCCGGGTGAGTTGAAATTGACGGCTTCGACGACTTCGTTACCGGCGGCTGCGGCGCAGATGGCTTTCACTTGTTCGTCTTCCAAGCCTAAGATGGCGGCCATTGCGCCCACGCCTTGAGGTACGGCGGACTGCATGAGTTCGGCACGCAGGCGTACGAGGCGGACGGCATCGGCAAAGTCCAGCGCTTCGGCGGCAACTAAAGCGGTGTATTCGCCCAAGCTGTGTCCGGCAACGGCGGCGGGCGCTGCACCGCCTGCTTCGAGGTAGGCACGGTAGGTGGCGATGCCGGCGGCCAGCATAATCGGCTGGGTATTGACGGTTTGGCCGATCAGGTCGGCATCATCGCCGTTAATCATGGCCCACAAGTCTTGGTTTAATACAGCGGAGGCTTCGTCAAACGTGGCTTTTACGGTGTTTTTTCCGGCAAAGCCGTTCATCATGCCGAGGCTTTGCGAGCCTTGGCCGGGGAAAAAGAATGCGAAAGACATATCAATCCTTTGGTATGGGGAGAAATTCTGATGAATATATCAGCAGCGCAATGGTTATGGCAATATTTACGGCGACGGTGAGCCGGAAAACGGCGGTAAAACGGGTTTTGGCGGTTTTGTGGCGGAAGAAGTGCCTGCCGAGCCATGCGCCTGACCAGCCGCCGAAGAGGGCGGTCAGGTGCAGGTATTTTTCGGGAATGCGTCTGCCGTTGCGGCGGGCTTGGTGTTTGTCGAAACCGTAGAGCAGCAGGCCGACGGCGCTCAGGATGAGATACAGGCAACCGAGCGGGCTGTTGAGATGACAGACGGCGGCAAGATAGGCGGCGCTGCCGAGAAGTGCGGCGGATTTCATGCGGATTGGCGGGAAAGATGGGTTTTCAGACGGCCTAGGCCGTCTGAAAACCGAATGCGGTGTTTGTTCGGGAAAGTGTGAAACCCGACGGTTTAATAACGCAGCAGAACAGCGCCCCAAGCGAAGCCGCCACCGATGCCTTCGAGCAGCAGGTGCTGGCCGCGTCGGATTTGGCCGTTTTTAATGCCGCTATCCAGCGCCAGCGGAATGGAGGCGGCGGAGGTGTTGCCGTGGTCTTGCACGGTGAGGATTACTTTTTCCAGCGGCAAGCCCAAATGTTTGGCGGTGGATTCGATAATGCGGCGGTTGGCTTGGTGCGGCACGAGCCAGTCGATTTGTTCGGCGGTGAAACCGGCTTCGCTGATGACTTCTTCGGCGACTTTTGCCAGCATTTTCACGGCGAATTTGAATACGCCGGGGCCGTCCATCGTCAAATACGGTGAGCCGCAGATTTGGCCGTTGGCGATTTGGCCGGGGGTGTTGAGCAGACCGAGATAGTTGCCGTCGGCTTTGAGTTTGCCGTGGATAATGCCGGTTTCTTCCGATGCGCCCAAGACGACAGCGCCGGCACCGTCGCCGAATAATACGCAGGTGGTGCGGTCGTTCCAATCGACAATGCGGCTGAAGGTTTCTGCGCCGATCACCAGCACTTTTTCCGCCATGCCGCTTTTGATGTAGGCATCGGCGGTGTTCAGTGCATACATAAATCCGGCACAGACGGCCTGTACGTCGAAAGCAGGGCAACCGTTGGCGATGCCCAGTTTTTGTTGGACGATGGTGGCGGTGGAAGGAAACTGCATATCGGGCGTGGCGGTGGCAACGATAATCAGGTCGATTTCGTCGGCATCGGTGGCGGCATCGGCCAGCGCACGGCGGGCGGCTTCAACAGCCAGATCGCTGGTTTTTTCGCCATCGTCTGCAATATGGCGGAATTTGATACCGGTGCGGGTGGTAATCCATTCGTCGGAAGTGTCCACTTTTCGGGCCAAGTCGTCGTTGCTGACACGGTTGGCGGGAAGGTAGCTGCCGGTGCCGAGGATTTTGGCATATTGCATAAGAGAACCTTTTTGAAATCGTTGCTTGGACGGCTTAATTGTAAGCGAAAATGCCGTTTATTAGTGGATTAAATTGAAATCAGTGTAAATAGTTGGTGCTGCTTTCCTGTACTGCCCTTGTCATTTTCGGCTTGCAGCACTGGCTGCTTGCGGTATGCAGTGGGTGTTATGCTGTCTTAAAAGACTTAACAGCCGCTGCCATTTTCAATCGTTTTGCTGTCAGGTATAAACGTTACCCATGCACCACAGCCACCATCAGAATCAGATAATTTTGGTAATTTCCTTCCTTTTTTATCGTAAAGAGATTGATTATATGTGTTTTGTCGATCGTCTATTGCCCAAATATAACCCATTTCATTTTGTGCAGTATGGATATCTTCAATAGAGAACATTTTACTTATTTGGGATAGCCCATAGAAAGTTGTGAATTCTACTCCAAAAGCACTTCCTTCATAGTATCCACTGGAATAAAGTGAGCTGATGGGATAGCCAAAAGCCACCGCATCTTTTAATTCTACTTTAGTAGCATAATGTTTACTATCATCAACTATATCATCATCATTATAAAATCGTTCCTCATCTCCTATTTTCATTATATTTACTATACTTCTCCGTTGCTCATCCGTCCAACCTTTCATTAAACTCAGCCTGTGTGAATATTTTTTCCCGCAATCTGCGATCTTTAAGATAGAACAAGCCACAATCTCGGTAAAATCTACCTTACCGTTTTCTACTGTAGCAGTAGGTAACGGCTTATTATGCTGTTTTTCTGATATTTTATCTGTGAGATTTTGAGCAAATGAGCAGCCTGAAGTTGCTATTAATAAAAATACTGTTGTGAAGATTTTTTTCATTTAAGTTATTTCCTTTGCCGATTTAAGAATTCCAACATGATTTACTTTCCGAGCCAATTCTGCGCCTTCAAACGCTTTTCAATCAGGTTGGGGATGTGAATTGCTTCGTCTGGCTTGGAATATCAGTTTGGCACTGTTGTAAATGGTTCGGATAAGATTGTTATAAAAGTACTGATAATTTCTAGAACACGGGCGTAGCGTTGGAGATGATTTTATCAGTATCATTGATTTCATTGGAAAAATTAATTTTACTTTACTTTTTATATTCTAATCTTTATCGGTGCAATTTGAGTAACCAATGCCGTCTGAAAATGGAAATATTCATTTTCAGACGGCATACTTGTGTCGGTATCAGGCTGCTGCGTTGTCGCTGTCGGCGGAGGGGAGGGCGGCGAGTTGTTCGGCAACGCCTTGTTCGATTTTGGCCAGACTGTCGGCTTTGGCTTCGTGGTAGGCTTCTTCCAGTGCAAAGGCGAAACCGGTTTCGTCGGTGCCGCCGTGGCTTTTCACGACCACGCCGCGCAGGCCGAGGAAGATGGCGCCGTTGAATTTGCGGGGGTCGAGCCGGTTTTTGAAGCGTTTGAGCGCCGGTAGGGCGGCGAGTGCGCCGAGTTTGGTCAGTAGGTTGGCCTGAAATTCCTGTTTGATGGTGCTGCCGATAAATTTGACTGCGCCTTCGATGGTTTTCAGGGTGATGTTGCCGACAAAGCCGTCGGCGACCACGACATCGACTTTGCCGGTGAAAATGTCGTTGCCTTCGACATTGCCGATGAAATTCAGTTTGCTGTTTTTCAGCAGGGCAAATGTCTGTTTGACGGTATCCGAGCCTTTGATGTCTTCCGAACCGATGTTGAGCAGGCCGACACGGGGCGTGCGGCTGTGGAGTGCCTGAAACAGTTCGCTGCCGATGATGGCAAACTGGGTCAGTTGCTGCGGTGTGCAATCGACGTTGGCACCTAAGTCCAAAATCAGGGTAACGCTGCCGTCGGCGGCGGGGAGGAATTTGGCAATCGCCGGACGTTCGATGCCGGGAATGGTTTTTAAGACGAAACGGGCGGTGGCCATCAGAGCGCCGGTGTTGCCGGCGGAGACGGCGGCTTGGGCTTCGCCTTCTTTTACCAGATTGATGGCTACCCGCATGGAGGAGTCTTTTTTGTTTTTCAGCGCCAGTTGCGGTGCTTCGTCCATTTCGACCACTTGTGCGGCGTGGCGTACGCTGATGCGGCCGCTCGGTGCGTCGGCATTTTTGAGTGCCTGATGAATGGCGGTTTCGTCGCCGACCAGAATCAGATGGGCGTTTGGTTGTCGTTGCACAAAGGCAACGCAGCCGGGAATGGTAACGGCCAGTCCGGCATCGCCGCCCATGGCATCTACGGCCAGTGTAATCATGTTTTTCTCCGTCGGGTGTTTGGCGGGCTTGCGGATGGTGCGGCTGCTGAAAAGCGGCTGCACCATCCGCCCGTCTGTCCCGTTGCTGTTTTCAGACGGCCTGTGTTCGAGTAGAGGCCGTCTGAAAACGGGGTATGGTGTTTGGCTGTGTTTTGAATCGGTACAAACGCATGATTTCCATGCGGGGCGGCTGCGTGTTGCGGTATGCCCTGCATGGAACATCATTGCGGCTGCGTCAAACAGCGTATCAGTCGTGTTTTTGCGACAGTTGGTTGTGTTCGTCGATGTCCAAAGCGTCCCAAGGGTAGTTGATCCACCAGTCTTCTACGGTAATGCCGCTGAAGTAGGGGATATTTTCGGGAATTTTACCGGCTTTGGCTTTGATTTTTTCATGCAGAACGGCTACGCCGATGGTGCCGAAATCTTCTTTCATCAATTCGGTCAGGCAAAATTCCATGGTTACCCGGCTGTCGTCCACTTCATCGACGACCAATACGTTTTTGCCTTTCAGGGCTTCGGGCAACGGGTCGAGCCATTGGACTTTTTTGACTTCCTCGGTAACCTGACCTTCATTGTCGCTGTCGTAATAAGCGGTGGTTACGGCATAAATCGGGATTTCCAGAAAGCAGCGCAACATGCGTGCGGGAATGAATCCGCCGCCGCCGATGGCAATCATGGCATCGTATTTTACGCCCGATTGTTGGATTTTTTCGGCAAGGCCTTTAATGACACGGTGGATTTCGTCGTAGGTGTACCAGATTTTTTTCTTCATAATGGTTTATCCGTTTCCGCTTTGCTGGGGAAAATGCGGGACGCAATGTCTGAATGATGAAAAATGCGGTACGGGCAAAGGTATGCGGCGTACCGTTTGCAGGTTTGAAATGTATCGGCGCTGGGGCATTGTTCCGCATCGGTTTGCGGTGTAACAAATGCGCCCGACGCTATACAAAAAAGCCAGCATTGCTCCGGCAATATTCTGGCTTTTCAGTCGGTCGAATAAAATTATTCGCCTTTGGCTTTCACCACTTTGCGGCCGCGGTACATACCGTTAGGCGAAATGTGGTGCGGGCGGTGTACTTCGCCGGTGGTGCTGTCGATAGACAGAGAAGGCGCAGTCAGGGCATCGTGTGAACGGTGCATACCGCGTTTTGAAGGGGATTTTTTGTTTTGTTGAACGGCCATTTCAAGCTCCTAAATAAAAATACGGTGTCCTAATTTCCGCTGCTTTTCAAACCTGCCAAAACAGCGAAGGGGTTGGGTTTGTCCCGATTGACCTCATTCAGCGCCCGGTTGCCGCAGTCTTCGTGGCGTGGAGAAAACGGCAAGGCCATCAGGATTTGGTCTTCGATCAGTTGGCGCACGTCCAGCGTTTTCTCAATCACCATGCCTTCCAATTCCTCATCGGAGAGCATGGCTTCGTCGAGCTTTTCCTCATTGTCGAACAATACAATGCGGCCGGCTTCATTGAGCGAAAACGGCATCGGCTGAATACACCTTTGGCAAGTCAAAGGCATCTCGCCGGTGAGTTCCAAATCCAAAAACAGCCGCTGCAGATTATCCCTTCCGCCCTTGAGGGTGAAAGAAACGGTGCTGTTTTTATCGGCCGGAAATTCGTGCGACCAAACACGTTCGTCCAGCTCGGAAAGCATGAAACTGCCTTGCAGAATCTGCTTTTCGGCGGCAAACGTTTCGGGTTCAATCAAATTAGGGTCTAACATAAACCGAGTATGATATAATTTCAGCAGGTTATCGTCAATGTTTTTTAAGCAAATGAGTATGAAACTGCCTTTGGTTTTAGGATCGAGTTCGGTTTTCCGCCGTGCGCAGCTCGAGCGTTTGGGTGTCGTTTTTCAGACGGCTTCGCCCGATTTCGATGAAACGCCGCTTGCGGGCGAAACCGCAGCAGATACGGCGTTGCGGCTGGCGGAGGGCAAAGCCCGTTCGCTGGCTGCCGCTTTTCCCCAAGCGCTGATTATCGGTGCCGACCAGGTGGCGTGGTGTCAAAACCGCCAGCTGGGCAAGCCGATGAGCGTGGCGAAGGCACAACAGATGCTGCATGAACTCAGTGGTCAGGAAATTGAATTTTACAGCGCAATCGTGCTTTTGAATACGGTTACGGGTCGGATTTGCTGCCATGTGGACAAAACTGTTGTGAAAATGCGCTCTTTGAGCAGCGAACAAATCTGCCGTTATCTCGAACGGGAACCCGATGCGGTATATTGCGCCGGTGCTGCCAAGAGCGAGGGTTTGGGTGCGGCGCTGTTGGAACGGATAGACAGCAGCGACCCCAATGCCTTAATCGGGCTGCCTTTGTTTAAGCTGGTTGAGTTTTTGGCGGAAGAAGGTTGGGCGGTGGTGTGAGGCCGTCTGAAAACAGGGCTTTGTGCGAATATGAATAAATAAAATCATACATCAGACAGGAAAAATAATGAAACCGGTTTTATATTTGATTCCCACGCCGCTGGCGGCGCATGATACGCCTTGTCTGCTGCCGCATGAGCAGGCGCAGATTGTGGGGCTGACGGATTTTGTGGTTGAGGCGGAAAAAACCGCCCGCAGCCATCTGAAGCATTTGGGCGTAACTGCGCCGATTCGTGAGTTGAATCTGCAAACGCTGAACGAGCATACCGATCCGAAAACGCTTCCCGAGTTGCTGAAACCGTTGCAGGAAGGGCGCAGCATGGGGATTGTCAGCGAGGCGGGCTGTCCGGCGATTGCCGATCCGGGGGCGGATTTGGTGGCGCTGGCGCACCGTCAGGGTTTTGAAGTGCGGCCGCTGGTCGGGCCGTCCAGCGTATTGCTGGCGTTGATGGCTTCGGGGGCGAACGGTCAGAATTTTGCGTTTAAGGGCTATCTGCCGTCTGAAAAAAACAGCCGGATTGAGGCTTTGAAAAATCTGGAAAAACGCAGCCGCAGCCAAAATGAAACGCAGATTTTTATCGAAACGCCGTACCGCAACGAGGCGCTGTTGGCCGATGCCTTGTCTTGTCTGCACGAGGCAACCCGCCTGTGCGTGGCCTGCGAACTGACTTCGCCGGAGCAGGTGATTGTCAGCAAAACGGTTGCCGATTGGCGAAAAAGCGGTGAGCGGCCGGATTTGAGAAAGCGTCCGACGATTTTTGTGCTTCATGTCGGATGATGCTAAAGATATGGCGGAATGATCCCAAAGTAAAACAAGCTGCAGCCAATACCGTATAGCGGATTAACTTAACTTTCGCTACGGCGTTGCTGCGCCTAGCCGTACTACTTGTACTGTCTTCGGCTTGCTGCCTTGTATCGAAAATTAATTAAATCCGCTATAGAACTTTGAGGTTGTTCCATCATACAAAACAAGCCGTCTGAAAATCTGATTTTCAGACGGCTTGTTGGTTTACGGCTGCGGCTTAGGAAACGACTTCGCCTTGGCTGCGCTGTTTTTCAATGGATTTGTTGATATACCATTGTTGGGCGATGGTCAAGAGGTTGTTGATGATCCAGTACAGCACCAAACCTGACGGGAAGAAGAAGAACATTACCGAGAAAATCAGCGGCATAATCTTCATCATTTTCGCCTGCACAGGGTCGGTCGGCGGCGGATTCAGGTAGGTTTGGACGAACATGGTTGCGGCCATAATCAGCGGCAAAATGTAGTAAGGGTCGGCACGGCTCAGGTCGGTAATCCAGCCCAGCCAAGGTGCTTGACGCAGTTCGACCGAGGCAAACAGCGCCCAGTAGAGGCCGATAAATACCGGAATCTGCAGCAACATCGGTAAGCAGCCGCCCAGCGGGTTGATTTTTTCGTCTTTGTAAAGCTGCATCATGGCTTGTTGCTGCGCCATGCGGTCTTCGCCGTATTTCTCTTTGATGGCCTGCAGTTTCGGCGCAACGGCACGCATTTTCGCCATCGAGCGGTAAGAGGCGTTGGTCAGCGGATAGAGAACGGCTTTGACGATAATGGTCAGTGCGATAATCGCCCAGCCCCAGTTGCCGATAAAGCCGTGCAACACGTTGAGCAGCCAGAACAGCGGCGAGGCGAACCAGTGTACTTTGCCGTAGTCTTTTGCCAGTTGCAGATTATCGGCAACATTGGCAATCACACGGGTGGTTTGCGGGCCGGCATACAGTTTCATGTCGATCGAAGTTTTGCCGCCTGCGGCCACGGGTGCCATCGGTACGCTGACACCTGCGCTGTATAAGTTGTCGTTGCGGCGTTTGAGATCGATACGGCAATCGCCTTGGCTGCAGACGGTTTGGCCGTCTTTAGGCTGCAGAATCCAAGTTGCCATAAAGTGGTGTTCGATCATGCCCAGCCAGCCGGTTTTGGCGGTGCGGCCGTATTCGGCTTCGTTTTTGCCGCTTTTGGCATCGTCGTCCAAATCAGAGAAGCTGACTTTTTGGAATTTGTTTTCAGGGGTGTACACCACCGGGCCGACATAGGAATGAGTGAAGTAGGCTTGGCCTTCAGGTTCGCTTTTGTCGCGGACAACGCTGTAGGCGGCGCTCAGGTTGGCGGCGGCACTGCTGTTGTTGGCAACATCGAAGCGCACGTCAATCACATAGCTGTCTTTGTGGAAAGTATAGACTTTATCCACTTGCAGGCCGTTTGCGGCTGTGGCGCTGAGGCGGACTTCCAGCATATCGCCGTTTAAGGTGTACTGTTTCTGCGGTGCAGTAAAGGCAATATCTTTCAGAATATTGTTGCCTTGGGCATCCAGCAGTTCGGATTGGGCGACGTAGGTATAGTCTTTGCTGTCGTTAAACAGAACAAACTGCTTGGCGGCATCGCCGGTTGCTTCGTATTTGAGCAAGGTCAGTTGGCGCAAATCGCCGCTTTTCTCGTCAATAACGGCTTTCACGGTATCGGTGGTAACCGTAATCGGTGATGCGGGGGTTAGTGCGGCTTCGGTTTTGGCTGCAGCGGCCTGTTGCTGCACCGCAGGCTGTTGCGCCGGATTCGGTTTCGGCGAAGGAAACAGCTGCTCCCAGCCCATCAGGATGGCGAGGGCAAGGGCAAAGAAGATGGTGAGTCTTTTAAAATCCATAAGAAATTCCTGAAATGGCAGGGTCTGTATTGAAAGACTGAGAGTTTATCATATTTATAGTGAATTCACTTTAAAAAGTATGGCGTTGGATGCCGCTGTGTCCTCTTTTAAAGTGAACCCGCTATACACTTAAATTCAAATGAAAAATATGGACTTGCCGGGTCTGAAGTATCGAGCGGGGCCTGGGCTTTGTTGAAATTTGCTTTGCTTGTTTTAGCGTTGCTGAAACTTACAGTTTTAGCTTCGCATAAACTCATTTCATTCGTTTTAGCTTCGCTGAAACCTACGGTTTTCAGACGGCCTTGTTACGGCACGGGGTCGTGGCCGTGTCCGCCCCAAGGGTGGCAGCGGGCGATGCGTTTGGCCGCCAGCCAGCCGCCTTTGAAAGCGCCGTATTTTTTCACCGCTTCCACGGCGTATTGCGAACAGGTCGGCACATAGCGGCAGCGGGGCGGAATCAGCGGGCTGACGGCATATTGGTAAAAGCGGATACAGCCCAGCAGCAGGGCGGCGGCAAGGCGGTTCACGGTTTGACTTTCAACAGTTGCGCCAACTGGCAGCGTGCCTGCGCCGAGCGGCTTTTGTCGAACGGTTTCAATACCCGAACCACATAATCTCTCGGCGGTAAGGCGTTTTTATGAATGCGGAACCATTCCCGAATGACCCGCTTCATATAATTGCGGGCATTGGCACGTTTGGCGGTTTTTTTGCTCACCACCAAACCCAGCCTCGGATAGCCGAGGCCGTTGTCGGGGGATTGGATTAATTGCAGCCATTCGCTGTTTTGCCGTTTCCTGAATGCAAAAACGGATGAAAAATCATCCGTTTTTAATAAGCGATACTGCTTTGCAAAGCCGTAGTTCAAAATCAAACAGCCAGGCGTTTGCGGCCTTTGGCACGGCGTGCAGCCAAAACGGCACGGCCGCCGCGGGTTTTAGAGCGTACCAAGAAACCGTGGGTACGTTTGCGTTTGGTTACAGAAGGTTGATAAGTGCGTTTCATGGTTTTTCCTAAAATTCGGTAGAAATTAAACCCTGAATTACACTCTAATTTTTGGCTTTTGTCAATCAATATAAACGCTTTGCCCGATAATGCGGTATCGGGGTGGGGAATTTTGCGACAGTTTGCCGTCTGAAAACCGAGTGCTTGTGGATAAAAAATAATCGTGCGGTTGTGGATAAAAATCGGTATAATCGCCTCAATCTTATCCGGTATTTCCGTGCCGATTATCTATATAGTAGGGCGGATGAAATGAAATCAGAACAATGTGGCGCAATGCCGCTGCGGTTTCAGTTCATTTGCTGTAATGTGCGGAATGCCGCAGCCATTC